>JAQTMK010000001.1 GCA_028714375.1 Candidatus Nanoarchaeia archaeon
TAATTTCTTTTGTATTACGTACAGCCTGTCTTGAATATTTATACATCCCTTCTATGTCTTCTTCATCTTTGGCCTGTTTTAATTTCTCTTCAGCCAATCTTTTTTTGTGTTCTCTAACTTCTGTTTCAGTTAGTTTCAAGACTGGAGGTTTACCGTCAAAAACAAAAACAAGTTTTATCTGTTTCTCCATTAGGTTAGGGATTCTGTTCATCAAACCCATAAGATGGCTCGTGATTCTTCCATGAGAATCCATCAAAGGAGTTCCGTCTGACTGTCTTATTGTTGTTGCAAACTGGTAAAGCATCTGAGAAGAATCTACAGCGATTTTCTTATTCCTTAAATCTTCCCATTTTAGTTCTTTTTTTGTAACCAAGTCAGTTATCTTAAGACCCATAATTAAAAGATAGACAGATTGTTTAAATAGTTTATTGTAACTTATCCGCAAGATATTTTACTAATTTACACTTAAAACTCTTCTGGCAACTTTCTCATAATGAGAACCTTCAATCGCCAGTTCAACTGCAATAGAAAAAGCTTTAGGTTTAATAATTCCAGTCTTAATCAATAATTTCCAGTAATAAAATCTGGCCTTGGACAAGATTCCTATGAACCATATACTTTTCAAAAACGACCCAATATCAGCAATCCTTATCTTGCTTTTAACTGTAGGTTTATAATTTTTAATAAAAGTCCATACTCTCTTGTAATAATTCTTATTGTTATAGATTGTTTTGATGATTTGTTTATATCCGTTAATCAGTTTCTCTTTTCCCATCTTAGGAATAAAATTCAAGCTTCCATCAGTGTTTTCACCAGTAGATCTTTTAACTAATCTCCCTTCTTTTTTTAATCTGTGCCATAATCTTGTCTGAGGCATTGCAGTCAGCAATCCGACCATCGCAGTAGCAACTCCAATCTGCTGTATAAACTTAATCTGGGAATCAAATATGGTTTCATTATCATTATCAAAACCAACAATAAACCCGCCCATGACCTGCATCCCATTTCTTTGTATTGTCTTTACAGATTCAACCAAATCTTTGTTCACATTTAACATTTTGTCACATTCTCTTAAGCTTTCAGGATTGGGTGTTTCAATCCCAAGAAAAACTTTGTTGAAATTGGCCATACTCATAAGTTTCATTAATTCTTTATCATCAGATAAGTTAACGCTTGCTTCAGTAAATAACTTGAATGGATATTTATGTTTTTTCTGCCATCTCACAAGATAAGGTAATAGTTTTTTTACATTTTCTTTATTGCCAATAAAATTATCATCAACAACAAAAACAGAATCTCTCCATCCCAGATCATAAAGGATTTGGAACTCATTAATCATCTGCTCTTTTGTTTTTGTTCTTGGAATTCTTCCGTTCATGATTATAATATCACAAAACTCGCAGTTATATGGACATCCTCTTGAATATTGGACCGGCATTGTAAGATAATCTTTGAAATTAATCAGGTTCCATGAAGGTATTGGTGTTTTGGTAATATCCGGTCTTTCAGTTGAAGTATAAATCTTTTTCAGATTCCCCTCTTCCAAGTCTTTCAAAAATAAAGGCAGGGTAATTTCTGCTTCATTTAAGACAAAATAATCCACATTCTCAAATCTGTCAAATCCGGTTGTGAATGCAGGCCCTCCGGCAACTACCGTTTTACCAAGAATCTTAACTCTGTCAATAATTTCTTTAGCACTTTTTTCCTGGACCATCATTGCACTTACAAAAACATAATCTGCCCATAAAATGTCTTCATCTTTAAGATTTCTAACATTCAAATCAACAACTTTTTTATTCCATCCCTTAGGTAATAAAGAAGCAACAGTTAATAATCCCAGGGGTGGAAAAACAGATTTTTTGGAAACAAATTTTAATGCATATCTAAAACTCCAGAACGTGTCTGGATACCTGGGATAAACCATAAGAATATTCACAAAAGAAAGAGAATAGCACCCTATAAAAAACTTTCCTAAAAACCTTTATATATCTTCTTCCCTGATTTTTAACCATGGAAGAATATGATTTTTATCTGCTGGACATAGACCACAAAACAAAGGAAGAAAATATTGAAATTCTGTTATTTGGAAAAATAAATGATAAGTATGCGTGTCTGATTGATGATTCATTTGAAGACTATGTTTATATAATAACAAAAAAAGATATTAAAAAACTTCTTGAAAAACTAAAAAAAGAAAGACTAATAACCGATTTCAAAGAAGAATCTAAATTTTTCCTAAGACAGAAGGTAGATGCAATTAAAGTAAATTTCATATCTCAAAAAAGCTTGGATGAAATAAAAGAAAAACTAAGAGCATTTGACAAGGAAATAAAAATAGAGGAAAAAGATGTTCCAGTAGAGAAAAAATACCTTATAGACAAAAATATCTGTCCTCTAAACATTTTAAAAATAAAAGGAGAAAGAGTAAGATATGAAGGAGTTCATACAGACATAATCCTAAAATTAAATTCATTAAAACCAACAAAAGAGTTTGCAGAACCAAAATTACTTGCTTTTGATATAGAGACTTACACAAAAGGAAATACTTACTCAAATCCAGAAAAAGATCCTATAATAAGTATTGCTTTCTATGGTAAAAATTTCAAAAAGATAATTACATGGAAAAAAGTCCCAACAGACCTAGATGTAATTTTTGCTAAAAATGAAGAAGAGTTTCTAAAAGAAACAGAAAAATTAATTCTAAACTACAAACCAGATTATCTAATTGGATACAACTCAGATAATTTTGATTTGCCTTATATCAAAAAAAGAGCAGAAAAATTAAAAGTAGATTTAAAATTTTTAGACACTGGAATAAAACTAACAAGAACAAATAGGGGTTCATGCAGATTAACCGGGATTCAGCATATTGATATTTATGTTTTCATAAGCAGATTAATGGCCCCTACCTTGATGTTAGATTCTTACACTTTAAACGAAGTTTCCAAAAATTTGATAGGGGAGCAAAAAGATGAGATTGATTTCAACAAGGTTCATTTAGTTTGGGATAAGAACTCAAAAGAAATTAATACAATTCTAGAATACAACCTTCAGGACTCAAAAATTACTTACAAAGTAGCTGAAAAAATTATTCCGAACATTAATGCTCTTACCAAATTAGTAAATCAGCCTCCCTACGATGTTATAAGAATGATGTATGGCTCGATGGTAGAGAATCATTTAATGAAAAAAACAAGAGATTTTAATGAAATAATCCCAAACAGGCCTTCAAATGAAGAAGTTACTTCAAGGATTCAGGAAACATACGAAGGAGCAACAGTTATCAAACCTATTCCGGGTTTGTATGAAAATATTCTCGTAGCTGATTTCAAAGGATTTTATCCGAGTATAATTGTAACATACAATATTGATAAAACTACATTAACAAAAGAAAAATCAAACTCTTTTGAATCTCCAGAAATAAACGGAAAACATTACTATTTCAAGAAATCTCCAAAAGGTTTTATCCCAGAGGTCTTGGAAGAAATAGTTTATCTAAGAAATAAAACAAAAGAAATTATGAAAAAAGATAAAACAAATAATGCATTAAGAGGAGAGTATTATGCTCTTAAAACATTAGCAAATTCAACTTATGGTTATGAAGGATTTTTCGGGGCAAGGTGGTATTGCAGGGAAGGTGCTTCATCAATAACCGCATTTGCAAGAGAACATATCAAAAAAGTTGTAAACGAAGCAGAAAAACACGGATTTAAAGTTTTATACGGGGATACTGATTCAATATTTATGTTATTAGGAGATAAAAAACTATCAGAAGCAGAAGCTTTAATAAAAAAATTAAACGAAAAACTTCCAAAACTGATGGAATTAGATTTAGAAGGCGTTTCTAAACGTGGTATTTTTGTTTCTAAAAAAACAGAAGACACAGGAGCAAAGAAAAAATACGCATTAATAGATGAAAAAGGAAATATTTCTGTCAAGGGCTTTGAAACCGTAAGACGTGACTGGAGTTATCTTGCAAAAGAGATCCAAAGAAAAGTATTGGAAATTGTATTGAAAGAGGGTTCTTCGGATAAGGCAGTAAAATACGTTCAGGATATAATTGAAAAGATAAGAAAAAAACAAATAATGAACGAAAAGATGGTAATAAGAACCTCGCTGAAAAAACCAATTGAATCCTATAAAAATGTTGACGCTCATGTTGTAGTTGCAAAGAGAATGAAACAGTTGGGAATGCCAGTTTCAGTTGGAACAACCATAAGATTTATTGTATCAGAAGGTTCTGGTTTAATTTCAAATAAATCAAAAATTCCCGAAGAAGTGGATGAAGGAAACTATGATTCAGAATACTATATCAACAATCAGATAGTTCCTGCAGTGGAAATGATTTTCGAAGCACTTAAAAAAGATAAAAACATTCTAATTAAATCAAAATCACAAAAAACATTGGGTGACTTTTAAATGCAGGACTTAATTGAAGCAGGAAAAATAGCGGATAAGTGTTTAAAACTTGGAAGAGAAGAGATAAAAATTAATGCAAAAGCTCTGGAGGTTCTAAGAAAAATAGAATTGCTTGTTCAGAAAAATAATGCTAAGTTAGCATTTCCTACAGATATTTCTATCAACGAGGTTGCAGCACATGAAGCATTAAGTTTTGAAGATAAAACAATATTCAAAAAAGGTGATGTAGTCAAATTGGATTTAGGAGTTCATATCAATGGAAACATTGTTGATTGTGCAATAACTGTAGATTTGGGAAATCATAAAGATTTGATACTAGCATCTAAAAATGCATTAAAAGAAGTTGCACCAATTGTAGAGCCAGGTTTAGAACTTGGAAAAATTGGGAAAACAGTTCAGGATGTGATTGAAAGTTATAATTTAAGGCCAGTAAGAAATCTTTTTGGTCACAGTATTGAAAAATATAATATTCATGGGGGATTAAAAGTTCCTAGTTATGCAAATAATGATAAAACAAAATTAAAAAAAGGGGAGGTAGTGGCGATAGAACCCTTTGCAACAAACGGAATTGGGCTGATTGAGGAAGGAAAAAAATCAGATGTTTATACGATAGCGAGAGTAAAACCAATCAGGAACCCAAAAGCCAAAGAGATATTTAATTTTATTAAAGAAGAATACAAAACCTTGCCTTTTGCAAAAAGATGGATACAGGAAAAGTTCCCAAATTCAAATTTCTACTTCAGTATTCTTGAAAAAGAGGAAGTTTTGGTTAATTATCATAATTTAGTTGAAAAACAGAAAGGTTTAGTTTCACAGTTTGAAACAACTTTCTTAGTCGGAGAAAAGATTTTAGTTAATGAAAGTTTAAAATGATAAATCAAAAAACAGCGAGGCAAATTTTAAAAATTTATGAAGAAGCTTGGACAAAACAAGACACCAAGAAAATCTTAAGCATTTTCACAAAAGACGCAATCTACCACGAAAGAGTTTTAGAGAAACCAATAAATAACCATAAGGGAATAGGTAAATATTGGGATAAAAAAGTAGTAAGAGAACAATCAAAGATAAGATTCAGATTATTAAAATTCTACACCATTAAAAACACAATCATTGCAGAATGGGAAGCATGGTTCTATGATAAAATAAAGAAAGAAAACAAACACATAAGAGAGATAGCAATATTAGAAATTAAATATGATAAAATAAAGTCCTTAAGGGAATATTGGGCTTCAGAAACTATTTAACCTTTTCCCCACATGACATTAAATTGAGTTCTATAAAGGTCTGCAACTATCTTGCTTTTTATTTTAATCAAATAAAGTTTTTTTGAGAGTACAAACAAAATAGAATTATCTCCATAAACCGATAAAGAGACAGGATTAACTCCCCCCGGCAACTTTTTGTATTTTCCCATAGGATGCATTACTACCTTGGTTTCTTCAGCATAAAACTGTCTTGACCAGATTTTTTTCTTACGTCTCTGGGTAAAATAATTTTTAACAATTTCTTTTGGAATGTATTCGTAAAATTCCTCCCCTAGCGTGTTAAAAGCAATTACTTCTTTACCAGTCTTTATAACATCATTAAAAAAAGATTTTACAGCCTCTACACCTTCATAAACTTCAACCAAGGGAGTTTCTTCAGATATAAAGAAGGCTTTTTTGAGTTCTGGGATATTCTTGCTAAATTCTTCTTTAATATCATTAATTGTTTTCTCCTTTTCTTCCAAGTATTCTACAACTTTTGTAGGATCTGCTGGAATAAAATGTTTTTTATTCTTTTTGATGACATAACTTATAACTCCTTTTGTAACCAAATTATTTAAGGAATCATAGACATGGGGCCTTGAAATGTCCATATTCCTTGCTATATCATAAGCCACACTTTCTTTATTTTTTAATAGGAAAAGATAGATTTTAGCCTCATTCTCACTAAGGCCCGCTTTCTGCAGTAGTTGTTTAATATCCATAAAAAAAGTCAAATAAAACAAATATAAAAAACTTTCTATTTGTACCTTCTTAGTACAACTAAAGCTTAAATCCTAAGATTTGTAGGTTAATTAAGTACTCAACCAGACGGGAAAATAAAAATGAAAATTCAAGAAATATTCATTAAAGAAATTGCATCTCAAGAAGAAATGAGAAAATATTTTGATAGTGAAGAGAACTTGGCTAAATGCAGCCTTTAGGAGGGTAAAATGAAAACTAAAGAAATAGAAATCAAGGAAGTAGCATCTCAGAAGGAGATGAGGGAATATTTTGATAGTGAAGAAAATTTGGTTAAATGTTGTATCTAGAAAAGTCACGGGGCAAGGAATAACAATTCAGAAACATTAAAATGCAAACGAATACACCCGACTTAATTTTATTAAAATCTCTCCCAGTGGTAAAATACAAACATAACTACCTAGTTTTCTCTCCATTTAATAAAAAAATAGCAGAAGTTTCAGAACAAGAACTAAACTCAAAAGAATTAATCAAAGAACTAGAAAAACAAAAGTTTTTTGGAAAACCAAGAACAGCAAAATTCAGTCCAAAAATAACTCAGCTAAGCTTTGGTCTAACTAATGATTGTAACCTACTCTGTAAGTATTGTTATGGCTTCTATGGGGGGCCTTGCAAGAAAGATTACTTAAGTAAGGAAACAATAATAAACATCTTCAAAAAAACAATAAAATCTTATACAAGAGAGGTAAGGGTAACTTTCATAGGTGGAGAACCAACACTAAGTATGGATGTTATAAAAACTTCTACCGAATATCTTAAAAAATTAAATCTAAAAAAGATAAGATTACATATTTCTACAAATGGACTAGTCTCAAAAAAAGACCTAGACTACTTAATACAGAGTAAGTTTAGTTTTAATGTGTCTCATGATGGTTTACCAGATATCCAGGATTTTCAAAGACCAACAAAAACTGGAGGTTCCTCTGTTGGGGTTGTAGAAAACACAATTAAGGAATTAATCAAACAAAATGCAAAATTTAAAGTAAGAGTAACTGTAACAAGTCATAATGTAAAATTATTAGATAGAATAACTGAGCATCTTTCTAAGCTAGGAGTAAAATATATTCATCTAGATAAAGTAAGCTACTGTGGAAGAGCTCCAGACCAGAGTATGTTAGAGCCAGATCCCAAAGAATATGTATATAACCTATTCAAAGCGATGAATATAGCAGAAAAAGAAGGATCAACAATAATTAACTCTGCTTACTCTAATTTATTCATTCCATCAACATTTTATTGTACTCATATAGCAGGAGAAGCAAAACTTATAGTAGGTCCAAGAGGGATTATAACAAACTGCTACGAACATCTAGAAGATGACAGAGGTCCATTCTATCTTGGAAGAATAAAAGATAATAAAATAGAATTAAACAAAACAAAGAGAGATGAAATAATAAAAAAATATAATGTAGAAAAAATAAA
The DNA here is from genome assembly GCA_028714375.1 of Candidatus Nanoarchaeia archaeon. Lineage (GTDB taxonomy): Archaea > Nanobdellota > Nanobdellia > SCGC-AAA011-G17 > JACPNG01 > JAQTMY01. The sequence continues at coordinate 7,848 of JAQTMK010000001.1, forward strand.
AGAATGTAGAGTTTGTCCAATAAAATATATTTGTGGAGCTGGTTGCCCTCAGCATAATTACCTAAAAACAAAAAATCCATTCAAACCAGCAGAAGATGAATGCTGGATGGAAAAAGAAATAATAAGAAGATTGATTATTAGAATGTATGAGCGAGGTTAGTCTCTCTTAATCATATCCACAAAAAACTTTCTACTTCTATGCTCTTTATTATATCTATAAAACTCAGGTTTTAAATTAATCTTGTATATCAATCTTTTTTTAATAATTTCTTTGTCTTTTTTACTTGGCTTCCAGTCATGAACTAATTTTTTATTAACACCAGTTAAACTAAACTTACGATTAACTCTAAACCCTCTTCTAAGCATCTCTTTAACAATTAATTTATGTCTTTTCTCTAAATACTTAACTTTATTCTTGAAAAAAACAATATGTCCAGTACCTAAACAGAAATTTTTAGGAATATTTTTCAGAAAAGGATATTTTTTAATATGATTAAGAGCCATAAGAATTTCACCATATTCAGCAACTAAGTGTTGGTCTGCAAGATTCCGTGGATTAATCAGATTTACTCTCATATCTAACCCATATATTCAGGTTTGTCTCTCAAAGCAGCCTTAGCGCTTCTTAGATAATCCTGTTCGATGCTTTCATATTTTTCAATTGTATCTTTAGTCAAAGAACCAGTTATCTTTTTCAAAGCCTTATCAAAGTGTTTTCTTTTGATTTCTTTAACATCAATATCCTCTCTTAAAGCAAGCATTGCAGCTTCACGGCAAACAGCTTCAATGTCAGCTCCAGTATAACCTTCAGTTTCCTCAGCTAGTTTTTTAATACTTACATCTTTTCCAAGAGGCATCTTTTGTGTATGAACTTTGAATATTTTTTCTCTTCCTTCTAATTCAGGAGGTTTTACAAAAACAATTCTGTCAAATCTTCCAGGCCTTAACAAAGCCGGATCAATTATGTCTGGTCTGTTTGTAGCAGCAATAACAACAATGTCAGTTAATTCTTCCAATCCATCCATCTCAGCTAAAATAGTATTTACAACGGTTTCATTGACTCTTGATCCAGAATTATCAAGCCCCCTTCTTGGTGCTAAAGCATCAATTTCATCAAAAAATATTATAGTAGGTGCAGCCTGTCTTGCTTTTTCAAATACTTTTCTTACTCCTTTTTCAGATTCACCCACAAATTTATTCAATAGTGAAGGACCTTTTACTAAAATAAAATTAGCTTCAGATTCAGAAGCAACTGCTTTGGCAAGCAAAGTCTTACCAGTTCCAGGTGGTCCGTACATCAGAACTCCTTTAGGTGGCCTTATCCCTAATCTTGTAAATGCTTTAGGATGTTTTAATGGCCAGTCAATACTCTCTCTTAATTCCTGTTTGATTTCATCCAGACCACCAATGTCAGAATATTTAACATCAGGTCTCTCAATAAATACCTCTCTTAAACCAGAAGGTCTTACAACTCTCATCGCTTCTCTGAAATCATCTGCATTAACAACAAGTTTTTTTAAAATCTCGTCAGGAATTTCTTTTTCACCATTCTTGTCTTTCTCTCTCATGCTTAAATCAGGAAGTATTCTTCTTAGAACATTCATAGCAGCTTCTTTGCTTAAAGCATTCAAATCAGCGCCGACAAATCCATGAGTTACTTCAGCGATTTTACTTAAATCAACATCTTTTGCCAAAGGCATATTTCTTGTGTGTATTTTCAAAACCTGCTCTCTACCTTTTTTATCAGGAACACCAATAATTAATTCTCTGTCAAATCTTCCTGGCCTTCTCAATGCAGGATCCAGAGCATTAGGTCTGTTAGTTGCACCAATAACAATGACTTTTCCTCTTCCTTTTAGTCCATCCATCATAGTCAATAACTGTGAAACAACTCTTCTCTCAACTTCGCCGTGAACTTCCTCTCTCTGAGGGGCAATTGCATCTATTTCATCAATAAAAATAATGGAAGGAGCATTCTTCTCAGCTTCTTCAAATATTTCTCTGACTTTTTTCTCAGATTCTCCGTAATATTTATTCATAATTTCTGGCCCATTCAATAACATAAAGTGAGCATCAGATTCAGTTGCAACAGCTTTAGCAAGCAAAGTCTTACCAGTTCCAGGAGGACCATGTAATAAAACTCCCCTTGGTGGATCAATTCCAAGCCTTGCAAATATTTCAGGATGTTTAATTGGAATCTCTACCATCTCTCTTATTTTTTTAATTTCTTCCTCAAGACCACCAATGTCTTCATAAGTTACTTCAGGTATTTTTTCTTCAGTTATCTCCATAGCTTTGGAACTTAAAGTAACATTAGTGTTTTCAGTAACAATTACCGCATCTTTTGGATTAGTTCCTGCAACAACAAATTTAAGATCAGCTAAAGTAAATCCAGTAAAGCCCTTTTCAAAAAAATCTTCAAATATGTCTTCAAAAGGACTTCCAGAAAAAGTTCTTTGTCTTCTTTTAGCTCCACCCAAAACAACCAGATCTCCTTTAATCAAGGCTCTTCCCAATAATCCTCTTTTGAAAATTATAGGATCTGCCTGAATAGAAACATTTTTTTGTGCAGGAGCAATTGTAACTTCTTTTGCTTCCTTGACATTGGCCTTTCTTACTTTAACAACTTCGCCAATACCTGTCTTGGCATTTTTTCTCATAATACCATCCATTCTTATGACTGCCAAACCAACATCTGTAGGATAAGCCCTGTCAGCTATTCCAACAGTAACTCTTTGTCCTTCTACCTCTACAATGTCTCCAGCCCTTATTCCTATGTCCTTCATTGTCTCAGTATCTATCCTGACAATGCCTTTATAGGCCTCTTCCTGAAGAGCTTCCATAACCTTTAATTTGACTTCTGAAACCGCCATTTTTTTACCATAAATTATAATAATCCTTCCTGCTTTACAATTAATAAATCTTATGGTGATAAAATATGGATACAGGCTCTGAAGTATTAAATAAGTTAATAAAAGAATATTCTGGCATTACTTGTTTATTTGGCCAATCCGGAACCGGTAAATCCACTTTTTGTTTTATTTCTGCAATTTCAGAAGCAAAAAAAGGAAATAAAGTCTTATTTTTGGATTCTGAAACTTCTTTTTCCATTGAAAGGATGAAACAATTAGGCGGAGAAAAATACTTGGATAATATTTTGATGGTAAATGTAAAAACAATAAGAGAATTGCAGGATTCAATAAGAATGATTCCCTCTTTAGGCTCTAAAATTTCTTTAATTATTGTTGATACGATTTCTTATCACTATAGAAATGTCTTAAGAAAAAAACCAGAATTAGCAAGAACAATGTTATTATCCCAGTTAAGAATGCTTAAAAAAATTTCAGAAAAAATTCCTGTCTTGATTACCTCTCAGGTTTATCAGGATATAGAAAATCAGGTTCAAAAACCAGTTGGAGGAATGTTCATTGCAAAAGAATCAAATAATTTAATTAAATTAATTAAAGAACCAAGAAAAGCTGTTTTAATTAAACCAGAGAGAGATCATTGTTATTTCAGAATTGAAAACGAAGGTATTTTTGAAAACTAAATCAGTCATGCTTTATTTTAGATTAATTATCTCTTGTTTTGTTTTAAAAAATATTGATCATTAAAATCACTAAAAAAAGATTTAATTGGGGGTGAAAATGTTGTCTCCTGAATAAAAGAATCCAAAGTCAATTTATATATATTATCTCCTTTCTTAAGTTTAAAAATAAATTGAAAATCCCCCTCTGAGGGAGTAAAAAATAATTTGTCTCGTTGATCCTTTGATACGCTGCAAGCACCAGCTATTTCGAGATACTTTAGATGGAGCAATCTGTCCATTTCCTCGCGTAAACTTCCTTCTTCCCCACCCCAACGAAAATACAGCTGAGAATTTTTATCCCGCTTCCTCAATGTTTTAAGAACCTCTTTCAGATGCAAGCTAATTGCCCGATCTGCAATCCCATACTTGGGGGGTCCGTCTGTTACTATTGCCACTCCATCAAATAATCCGCTCTTAATCAAATACTCAAGTTTATTAGTAAAATCCTTAAGGTATGTTGGAACACCCGTTTTATCGGTTATACCCTGAAGATAATCTAAAATTTTTTCTTCAACAATCTGCTCCTTAAACATGGTCTGAGTTTTGAAATGTTCAGCTTTTTCGATTAACCCAAAATTAGTAATTGAAGAATCCGTTTTTGAGAAATAGTTTAGTAAAGACCACAATGAAATATGTGCCAGATGAATATACTCAGTCATTAATCTCGGTTTACCCATAAATTATTAATAAAAAACTAACTTATAAATATTATCGAATTAGAGAACATAATACAAACACTATCCGAAAATCGAGAACGAAGGTATTTTTAAAAACTAAGAACTCTCATCTATAGGTTCTTCTGCTGGATGATAAATTCCATAAACTGCATATGCATATCTTTCTCCAAGTATTCTCAATGAAGGACTGTCAAAATGAATTATTTCATTTGATTTTGCATACAAACCATCAGACTGGACACAGAAAGTATAATTGGTTCTGTTTGGAAGATTGTTTAATACAGTTTCAATACCTATTTTTTGGCTAGATCCATTCATCCATTGTGGTGTAAATTCTCCTACGATAAATGGAAGATTTGGATTCCCTAAATCTTTTCTGACAGAAGCAATTATTTTATCTAAATTAGTACGATAAGCAGCTGGTTTTGTGTTAAGAACATTAGATTCACCCTGTAACCATAATACTGCCCTCACAGTCCCTCCGGTTTCTTCTGCTGCTTTAGCTCTTGCAATTGCATCTTTATATAACACAGTACCTGGTATCCACGAACCTATTGCCGTAGAAGCTTTAGCAGATGGAATTAATCCAACCCAAACATCATTGTTTAAATCTCTCCAGGTTTTGGCAAAGTTCAATCCCAACCCAATTGGTTCTGAAGCTCTTGGATTCCAGTTTTGTAGAGGATGTGAAGCAATTATCCATTTGTTGCTATCATTTTGGAATCTTCCCCATTGAGAGATTTTTTCATCAGGTGCATCAATATCTTCAAGTGGACCAGGACCAATCCCAACCATATTTGATTGTCCCATTAATAAAAATAAATCTTCAGGATAAGTTCCGGGCACAAGACATGCACCGCTCCCACATTTAGCAGGGCATTGTTCAAGTGTATAACTTATAGAATTGTTTTCATTACAATAAACCTGTTTTGCCATTGTTTTATTATAACATGCATCAGTAACTGTAAAATTACCGAATTTATTTCTAACTGTAATATTTTCTTTAACAAAAATGTCTCCAGCTTCTTCTCCAGAACATGAGGAGACCATATTAACCTGACATCCGGTTGTAGCCTTACAGGCTTTTGGAGTTGCAATTGCCGCACATTTCTTCATACCTATACATCCAGGATCTAAAACTGTGGGGATTGTTACATTTGATGTTTCATTCGAGGTATCTTCTGTTAAATTTGAAACTTCCATTCCTGTAAAAAAACCGATAGAACAAAGGATTATTACTAAAATCAAGATTAAAATAATTAAGAGTCTTGTTCTCTGAATTTTTTTCATCCTCTTCATCAAACTAAAATAAATTTCTTTACATATTTAAAGTTTACTGAAAATTAAATTTCAAATCCGCTTCCAGTAACTTTATCCTCATCTTTCTTAGGACATTTAGGATTAATGCAAAATTCCCAAGGTCTTTTACCCTTTCTGATTAATTTAACAACAGGAAACTTACAATTCTCACAAACTTTGCCAGCAGGTTTAACTAAACAATATTTTGGTAAAGAAAATGTGTTTGTACATTTGGGATAATTTGAACAGGCAATGAAATAACTTTTATTCTTTTTAGAATACATAATCCTTAAATCCCCATCACATAGATTGCATTTACCAACAATTGAACTTTCATCCCTTGTTTCAACATGAGCCTCACTTAATTCTTTCCCAATTTCTTTTTCTTTCTTCTTAAAATCTTCAAGTATATCAGTCAAAACTTCTTTAGCTTCATTAAAAACAGAATCAACATCTTTCTTGTTATTTCTTATATCTTCCATCTCTTCTTCAAAATGTCTTGTTAATTTCTCATCCAAGATAGAAGGTGCATATTTTTCCAGAGCGTCAACAACTCTCAAACCAAGAGTAGTAACCTGTATTGCTTTTTCTTTAAGATAATCTCTTTCATACAAGTTATCTATAATATTTGCTCTTGTTGATTTAGTTCCTAATCCTTTTTTCTCAAGCTCTTTGATTATAGAAGCAGGAGTGTATCTCTTTGGTGGTTGGGTTTCTTTGCTTAGGATTTCAAATTTCTTAACTTTTATTATATCACCTTTTTTAAAGGTAGGTAATTCAACATCTTTGAGCATAGTATATTTCCCATAAATTTCATGCCATCCTCTTTCAATTGTCCTTGTTCCGCTTGTAACAAAGATTTCATTGTTGACATCAATCTTTAAGGTAACTGTTTCTCTTACAGCTTTTTCTCCAAAGCTGGCTAAAGTTCTTTTGACAATTAAATCATAAATTTTAAATGAACGGTCTTTTAGATTTCCAGGAATTTCTCCAGTTGGATAGATTGCTGGGTGAGCAGGATCTGTTTTATTTCCATTATGTGGATATAATTTGTTTTTCTTTAATAGGTCTTCACAAATCTTAGAATACTCTCCCTGTTTTCCAAGTAATTGAATTATTTTTTTGTATCCAATTGAAGGAGGTAATTGATTGCTTGAAGTTCTTGGGTAAGAAATATATGAGCTGGTATAAAGTTCCTGTGCAATATCCAATGTATCCTTAGGACTTATCTTAAAAACTTTGTAAGCTTCCATTTGCAAAGAAGTTAAATCAAATGGATTTGGGGGTAGTTGATCAAATTGTTTAGCTTCAATGCTTTTTATATTTCCGTCTTTCTTGTCAACTTTCTCAAATGTTTTTTTGACTTCTTTTTCATCCCAGAATTTATCTTTCTCATGTATTGCTTCTAGCTCTTTTGCTTTCAACCATAATTCCCAGTAAGGAACTGGTTTGAATTTCATAATTTCTCTCTCCCTATCGACTAAAATCTTTAAAGCAGGTCCTTGAACTCTTCCAGAACTTAAAATTTTAAACATACCAGAACTTGTTTTTATAGAACTCGTTAATGCTCTTGATAAATTCATACCATAAATCCAGTCAAGCATATGCCTTGCTTCACCAGCATGAGCCTGGCCCCATGATAAAGTTTTCATTCTGTGTTCATAACTGTCAATCAATTCATCTTTTGTTAATGTGCTGAATTTCATTCTTTCAGCATCTTTCTTCTTGGCAATAAACCTAACAATGTTTAAACCAATAACCTCTCCTTCAACATCAAAATCTGTAGCAATAATAAATTCATCTGCTTCTTTGCATATTTTTTTAAGAACATCAGCATAAGCCTTAGTAAAATTTGTTTTTTTATTCTCAAAACTTGCTTTCCATTCAATATCAAACACAGGATACTTATACAGGTTTTTCTTTTCTTCGCCAATAACATACAAATGACCAACTGCAGATCCGATTAAGATCTTGTTTTTATTTCTGGTTATCTCATAATAAGAAACTTTACCAGATTTGTTGGTTTTTACCTTACCTTCTGCCAAAGCACTGGCTATTTTCAATGCAGCACTTGGCTTTTCAGCTATGATTACCTGATTTGACATAAGATTAAACTAATATAAAATCTTTTAAACCTTGTGTTTTATAAAAAAGAAAAAATGATAAGAATTTATGATCTGATGCATGCACCATTTACGCAAACTCTAGAGCACTTATAGTTAACCATGTCAAATGTCCCGTCTTTTCTGCAAAAGTATTCTTTGACATTTTTTCCAGTATTGCTACAATCATCCCTATATTCATAAGTCATATTCTCGTTTGCTCCAAAGACCTTACCAGAAACAAAATAATTTTTTCCACCATCTGTATCAGTACAATTTGTTCCACTTCCAGAAGGACCACTAAACTTTCTTACAGCCTCCCCAGCAAAATTCTCACTATAATCCGAGATCGTGCCATTGATCATATTAGAAAAAATTGTCATCCCAATAATTCCAATAATGCCTACAACAGCAACTATTAATAAAGTTTGTCTCTCTTCCATTCCCTCACCTCTATTTTAATAAATAAAAAAGAAGCTTACCTTAAGCAAGCTCCGTCTGAACATCCATTTGGACAAACATAACTTATAACTTGTAACTGGCCGTCATCACAGAAGTATTCATAAACTAAGTTATCAATTGTAAATTCATCGTCTTCATAGTAACCTGCATCCATGTCTTTTAAACAGACATCAATAACTTCCATATATTCCCCAGATCTTGACCATGTTCCGGTAACCCAGGATCTTGAGTAATAATCTTTTCCGTTATCTGCATCATTGCACCCAACCATACTTGCATAAGCTTGTCCAGAAACTGTGTTTTCGCTGCTTGTTCTAAACAGGATAATAATTGCCACAATAGCAACAATAGCTACAACAGCAACTATCCAAAAATTAGAATTGCATTTTTTCTCCATCAATTTCACCTCTTCAAAATATATAAAATTAAGTATATATGCTCCTATTTAAAGTTTTTCAAAAGAAAAAAGAAAAATTAGGCCTGAATTGGCCCATCTTTTTTAGGTTTGCTTAAGCAAGCCCCTTTCTCACATCCATACTGACAGGAAGCAACTTCAGATTTGAGTATCCCAGACCTATCACACCAAACTTCAATCAATTCATTATCACTTTTACAGATTTCAGTTGAAGAAATTATATTTCCATTCTCATCAGGACCATAACTAAATCCGTTAACAAAATAATTCTTCCCTCCATCCCAGAAGTTTTCACATTTTAAAGATAAAGCAGTCTTTACGCTAAGATGTGCATAGGTATTTATTCCTGCATCTTTAGCACCCAGATTCTTAATAGTCATCCCCCTTAAAGAAGTTGTTGTATTAAATTTAAGTTCTTTATTTACTCCTTCGATATCCAGTATGATATTTCCTGCCCTGTCAATGCTTTCTAATTCTATTCTCTTACCTCCAAAATAAACTCTTGATTGTTCTCTGTTCATTGTTACATCATAAGTTTTTTCAATAGCCTTTGTTGCTCCTCCGGCAATAGAATCAGTGTATTCTGGAGTTGTAGAGTCTGTGTCCATACCAAAATAAGCAAGCAATCCGGCAATAGAAATAATTGCCACTATACTTACAATAAGTAATTCAGAACTAATTTTCATCATACCACCTCTGTTTTAATAAAATTTTAAAGAATGAAAACTATTTAAACCTTTTTACAGATTAATAATCTTCCCTTCTCTTCCAACATTAATGACTTTTGTATTTCCAATCTTTTCTTCCAGACCTTCTGCCTCATGAACATGAGAACAGAGTAAGTATTCTGGTTTAAACTTTTTAATTGCTTTTGTAACAGCATCACTCCCTCTTACAAAATTGGAAAATTTCTCCATTTTGCTTCCAGAAGGATGAGTATGTGTAACCATTATTTTTTTCTTGACATCCTTAAGATGGTCAAATCCCTGTTTTAATAATCTTAAAGTTTCTCCGTCACTAATCTGGTGTATCCCAACATTTGTGGCACTTGCACCAAAAAAACCAACATCCTTGTATTTGACACTGTATCCATGAATATTTTTAACTCCATATAATTCAGCCATAAAATCAGCAGTAGCGATGCTTTCATGGTTTCCGGGTATAAGTAAAACTTTTTTATTTTTCTTTACAAAAGGTCCTAAAATACCGGAGGTGGAATTTTCAGCTTGTGTTAAGTCTCCGCATAAAACAACAAGATCAACTTTTTCTTTCTCAGCTTTTTTGGCTAATTTTTCAGCTAACTTAGAATCTCCGTGTATGTCTCCTGCAGCTAATATCTTCATTTACCAAACCTTCTTTGTCTTTGAGAATAATCATTAACAGCATTTATTAAATCTTCCTTCTCAAATTCAGGCCATAACTTGTCTATAAAATAAAACTCTGCATAACTTCCCTGCCATAATAAAAATCCTGATATTCTTTTTTCTCCAGAAGTTCTTATAACCAAATCAGGATCTGAATTTAAATAAAGATTTTTTCCAATCAAATCTTCCGTTATCTCTTCTGGTTTTAATTTTCCTTCTTTAACCTGATTAGCAATCTTTTTTGTAGCATCAATTATCTCCGCTCTTCCACCATAAGCCATTGCAAAATTAAGGAAGTGTTTGTTATTATTTTTAGTCAGTTCCATCAGTCTATACATCTTGCTTTTAACTTTTTCAGGGAACATTTCAATCCTTCCGATAAATCTAACTCTCAATCCTTTCTCATTTAATTCAGAGATTCTGTCGATTGTTTCTTGGAAAGTCTTTTCAAATATATCCATAAGCATGTCAAATTCTTCTTTTGGTCTGTTAAAGTTTTCAATAGAAAATGCATAGAGGGTCAGTTCTTTGATTCCTATCTCCGCTGCCCAGTTCATTACTTTCTCTACCTTCTCAGCTCCAAACTCGTGTCCTTTCCAGGGCTTTAACATTAACCTCTTGGCAAATCTTCTATTTCCATCTAAAATAATGCCTACATGCCTTGGAACTTGATTTTCACTTGGATTCATATATAAAACCACTTAAGTTTAATTTAAAAATATTTCGCATAACATTTCGCATAACAACAATAGTTTTCACTCATCAATAAAATAAAAACCCCATCAAAAAGTTTATATATTGGGCTTTAAGTTACAATATTCAATTCAAAAAGATAATATTTAAAAATAAGAGACAAAACAATAGCATAAGAGGGGTGGTAGGGGGAAATAATGGCAAGAAAAAAAGATATTTTCGAAGTTTTCTTCAGAAGAAAACCAGCTATGATTCTGGTTGCTTTAATGAGAAGCAATAAAAACAGATACGGTAGTGTTTTAGCAAAAGAAGTGGATTGTACTTATTCTCATGCAGTTAAGATTTTGCAGGAAATGCAGAGAGCAAATCTTGTAAACTTTGAGAAAAAAGGTAGAATAAAAGTAATCAACCTTACAGAAAACGGAACAAAGGTTGCAGAGCATATTGAAAAGATTAGAGGATTCCTATAAATCCTCTTTTCTCCTTCTAATTTTTTTCGGTTTTTTCTCCTATAACTTTATAAAAAACTAACAATTAAAAATAGTATGGCATTTAGCAAATCATTTCCAAAAAAAGGAACAAAATACCCTGAATGGGAAGAAATGTATTTAACAGAGAAAGAAGAAAGAGAACAGGAAGAACTTTCAAGAAAAGAAAATATTAATTTAATGAAACAATGCATTGATGATGCAAAACAGATTCTAAAAGATAAAAACTTGAAAGATTACCAGACAGACTTGATTAACATAGCAATTTCTTTGTTTGAAAAGACCGCCTCACATCAGATTTACTGGAAAGAAGGAAAAGCAAAAGAGAAATTCGACAACAAATAATCTTATAAATTCCCAATTTTTAGATAAACCTATGAAAAAGGTGGAGCTTGAATTAAAAGAAGTGGAAGTTCTGAGTGTTGATAAGATAACCAAACAGGTAAATCTGGCAATTAAATACTTCTCAAATAGCGAATACAAGACTCTTAACTATGCTATAAAATTCGGAGACGTTGAAGAAATCTCAGAAGAGATAATGAAAACGATAAGAACAAGGGAAAAAACAGTTGATATTGGATTTGGAGATGATATCTTGTCTGGATTTACAATAGTTTCATTTAAGGATGAAGATCGTTCTCAGGAAAAGCTCATGCAGTTCTTAAACAAGTTCAAGGAAAAATTAAGGGGTTTTGAAAGGAATAAATCAGCAGACAACTATTTGGATAAATTCCACGAAATGAAAAACCAAAAAATGAGTTTCTAAAAAGTAAACTATATAAAGGAGTAATTTTACTTAACGTTATGAAAGTTTCTCTGACCGAAAAACCAAAAAATCCTACAATCATAGAAGGTTTTCCTGGTTTTGGTCTTGTAAGCACAATTGCAACAGAATTTCTTGTAAAACATCTTAACGCCAAACCCATCGGAAAGATGTGGTCAGAAGAAATGCTTCCAATAGCAGCAATCCACGATTTCAAGATAATGGATCCTATCGGAATTTTTTATGATAAAAAAACTAACATTATCTTAATCCATGCACTAAGTAACATTAAAAACAGGGAATGGGACATTGCAGAGTCAATAAAAGAACTTGGGAAAATGCTTAATGCAAAAGAAATTATTACATTAGAAGGAGTTGGAGCAGCTCAGCCAACGCTAAGCACATACTATTACACCATGGATCAAAAAAGAAAAACAAAATTCGAATCCATTGGTTTAAAACCATTGAATGAAGGAATAGTAATGGGAGTAACCGGTGCATTGTTATTAAAAGAAAAAGATGTAACATCTATTTTTGTAGAATCCCAGATGGGATTAGCAGATTCTAAAGGTGCAGCAAAGATTATAGAAGTTTTAGACAGATATCTTGGATTAAAAGTAGATTATAAACCATTATTGAAAGCAGCAGAAGAGTTTGAAAATAAGTTAAAAACAATGATGACAAAAAACAAAGAAGTACAAAAATTACAAACTCCAGATAAAGAAGCTAAATTCGATCAAGATACAGATTACTTTGGATAAATTTTTAACTTCCTGCAACAACATTGATTCCGCCAGCAAGTATTGTAAACACAATTATCCCAATAAGGGAAATAACAAAGTACAATCCAGCCCCTACAATCATGTTTCTTCCCATACTGTGCTGCTCATTTAATTTGTCAACTCCGTTCTCAATAGAATTACTTAAGATAGTTAAAATATAAATCATTTCAACAACAAATAATCCAACAACGAGTTGGAAATAAAATCCAGGAATTACATTTTCAATTTTTAAGATATCTGCAACTCCGGCAAGTCCACCAATTCCCTCTGTAGATTCAGCGCTTCCAGAAACAAAAGCGCTGCTCAATTTATTTATAATTGCAGTGACCATACTTCCAACACTAACTACTATACCTGCAATTACCGGGGTCAAGAAACTAATCTGACTTTTCATGCTTGAGATAACTTCAGATAACAAATCTTTAAGTCTTTCATTGACCTTATTTATTCTATCAACATAATCACTTATTCCCATTAAACTCTTAGCAACAACTTTAGGTCCTTTCCTTGCACCTTCAATTAAAACCTTCATGCTGCTGTCAATCAAACTCGAAGGATAGCTTAAGATTGCCCCTCTTCCTTTGTCAAAAATAGCATCTTGAACTCCCATCCCCAATTTTCTTATATTCCAGCTTATTAATCTGAAAAAACTTCCAGTTCTTGTTCCAGATAAATTTTCAGCAACTTTTTCAAATGCAAGTTCAACAGGCATCCCATCATCGACTGCATTTCCTAACTGGAACAAACTTCCTGAAAATTCTTTTTCAAGAGTTTCTGTTTCTCTCTTAATTTTCATTAGTTTTTTAGTTATGGTTTTATAATAAAATCCTAAACCCAAGGCAATTCCTAAAGGAACAAACAAACTTAATAGTAAAGCAATAAGACCATAAGGTCCGCTGCATACTCCTCCAGAACACTTATAGTCTAAAACACTAAAAGTCATAGCTCCAGATCCTAACTCCAATGTATTTAGTGGGTCACTTGTAGGAACCATAAAATGTAATATTATTGGCAAAAATCCGATAATTAAAAATATAGCAATAATTCCTCCTGCAACGTATTTTGGATCAACATAAAAAGGTTTGTCCTTGCTTCCAAGATTTATTTTTTGATATTCTCTCAATCCAGGGTTCTGTTTTAATATGTCTGTATTGGATTGTCCTGTCGGTCTTTTAGCAAGTAAATTTGTCCCAGCAAAGAAAACAATAATTGGAAGTAAAATATTATATAATATCATTAAGTGATACCATTTGACAATTCCCTGCAAAAATGCAGCAATCAATGGAAATATAACTAATCCTAAAATTGGTAATATAACCCCCAACATATGCAGCATTGTTATTGGTGATCTCAAGTTATGTGCGAAGTTCATCATTCTGTTATATGTTCCTTCAAGCATGACCTGAAGAGATTTATCAAGTAATTCTAATCTTCTCTGCTCGCTTGATTCATACAAACTTGACTCAATTAGATGTATACTCTCGACAAATTCCAAGTTATGATCTTTCCATTGTAAAAGATATGCCTCAAGACTTTCTTTGATATTAGAATATCTTCCAGATTCAACATCCCAAAATATTTTTCTTAAATCCAGGGCCAAAGGACTTCCGACATGCTCCCCTGCAAATTTAATTGCATGCTCTAAGTTTGAAGTGTGTCTCATGTACATAACAATATACAAAATACATAAGACCATCTGGTTCCCAGCCTCTATCCTCCATTTGTTTGCTAAATAATTTGGGAAATTAGATGCTGGTTTTATAACCAATGCTCCGAGTATCATTAAGATTAATGGGAAAAATATTCCTATCTTCCCAAATTCCCCTGTAACAAGCATACTGAAAATCGCAGGGAATATTGCAACAAAAAAAGCAAGGAAAATAACAAACAATCCGACCAAGACTCCAAAACTGTAAGCCTCATCAGCAGTAATTTCAAGATGTGCAGTTCTTATGCTTTCCTCTAATTTTGTTCGGTCTTCTTTCTTAGGGGAAACTTTAAGCACATTTCCCACTTTCTTGCATGCTTTCTCATAAAAAGTTCCTACTTTGCTTAATGCTTCTTCTTTGAAAATCTCATATTCTTTTGAAAATGCCTGGTCATCTGGTAAATTAGTTAAATCAAAATCAATCTGGCCTTTTAGTCGTTTGTCATATTTTTCTAAAATTTTTCTGATTTCTTCGTTGTCAATCATTATTCTTTCCTCTCTTTGATTCTTTTCTTCAACCAATCTTCCCACTCAAAGAATATTTTCTTGCTGTCAATTTTTCCAGTTTCGTCTAAAATCTTATCAGACAATCTGTGGAACATATCATTTGAATCAACAACAAAATCTGATTCAAGCAAAGTTGGATCATTATTATCTTTTGAATATTTAACTAAAGTTTCCTTCATCTTTGCTCTTAATAATATATTATCCCACACTAAGTCCCAGTTTCCAACCCATTCCCTTACATTACCTGCAATTCCTTTTAAAATTTCAGAATCACCATTGATTAAATCAGGAGTTGGTTCTAAAGCATCTGTCTCAGGATTATATCTCATCAGATCAACAAAACCTTTTTCAGTTATTGGATCAGTATCCCAGTGTTTTCTTACCTCAGTTATGCTGATAACCCTTCTCCATTTATGTAATCCGTCAGGGCTTTTAACAGGATTTGAAATTATAATTATATCTGTAGCCTTAAAACTTGTAGCCGGAACTTTTAAGTCATTTACAACTCTGTCAAAAACACCATATGGACTGTCACCATGTATTGTTCCTGCAACAACATTTGCTAAGGCTCCGATTCTCATAGCTTCATAAAGTGCAAATGCCTCGCTGGATCTTATCTCACCGACAATTAAACTTGAATCTCCCATCCTTAGGCTTGTTCTTATTCCTTCATCAGCAGCAACCTCACTCCCTGTTTTAGTCAAAGCACTTCTGACTTTAAGTGGTTGAATATTGTATCCTAATTTTCTTAAAGATTCAGTTGGTAATTCTAAAGTATCTTCAACAGTTATTATTCTGTATTTTCTCATAATCTCAACTAATGCAGCTCCCAACAATGAAGTCTTTCCTGAACTTCTTGTTCCAGCAAATAATAAAGTTCTTGAACCATCTATTAAAAATGATAACAATCCTGCAGCCAAGGGAGTTAACATTCTGTTTGCAACAAATAAATTTAAAGTCCATGGTTTGTCCCTGTGTCTTCTGAATGCATAAGCAAGTCCGAATGGGTTTAGTGGTTTTTGTATAATCGCAACTCTTGCTCTTGCCATTGGCAAGACCAATTCAGTATCTAAAACTGGATTTGCTTCATCCAATGGTCTTCCGCTTAGTATTCTGAATTTAGATGCCCAGCTGTCAGCGTCCTCTCTGCTTGGGATGATGTTAGTAACACATTCATCAAAATCCTGATGCACAATAAAAATAGGAGTCTCACCCATTGGACCATTGATTGTAATGTCCTGGATTTTTTCATCTTCAAGTAAGACCTCAATTAATCCAAAACCTACAGTATATCTTACTAAAATATTTGCCAAATCAACCAATTCATTATAACTTAACTGAACTCCTCTTGTCTGGGCCAGTTCTTGTATTAAATCTCTTCCAATATTAAAAAAAGTAGTCCTCATTTTTTCAGGATCTAAGAATTCTTCTTCTCTTGGTTTATGCTCAGCCAGTACAGTTCTTGCTAAATCAAGCAACTCATATTTTTCTTCAGTTAATTTAAATTCAGGAGGAGTTAGATGGTATAAATATTTGATATCCTTGCTTGTTCTGTAAACATTTACCTCACTATTTCCAACACTGTAAACATCCAATTGCTCTGCATCAAGAGGAACTCTTGCCATTAATTGGGTAAAAATAAAATCTGGAGAAATTGCAGGCCTAAATATTAAAGAATAAATGCTTCTGTCTCCTATATGATATCCTGCTAAATTATTTTTAACAATATCAATAAGTTTAAGTTTCTCTAATCTGTCATGCATTGCTTCTAAGATTTCTAAATAAAGTTGATGTCCCTGAAGAACATTTATTGGAAGATGTTTAGCTCTTATCTTTTCATCCCTTATTGTTCTTCCTAACTCAATATATGCCCCTATTGGATCACTCTTCATTAAATTAAGAACAATGTACTGCACACTCTGTCTCCATCCATCCAAAAAAGGAGTTAGTTCAGGATAATTTGACAATGAAGATAAACTTAAGATTCTGTTTTCCTTAATCCAGGTCTTGTAAAGGTTTGCAACATCAATAAGAAGTTGTGTTTGGTTAAATTCATAGCTGTAAACTTTTCTCTGCACAAAAACGATTCTTGAAACATTTGGCACCTCAACAAGATAATCAATAACTCTGGACATTGCAAGACCATTGTCTTCGATTGAAGGGGAAAATGGCCATGATTCAGCGTCTATTCTAAGTATCTGCTCCTGCCCCTCCCTTACAACTTCGTAACTTCGTTTTTTTTCAGAAACCATTATCACCACTTTTAAAGGTCAACATAACATTTAATAAACTTTTAAAAATATTAATGATACGAATATTAAATAGTTTTCGATTAAAATGCCAACTCAAGAAACAATGTCCCAACAAGATCCTTCTTATATCCTTAGTGAATTAACTTCAAGAGTAAGAGTTCTGGAATCAAAACACAGTACCTATGGGGAAAAACTTCTTATCACAAATAAAAATATGATAGAAGAATACAGAAAGATTTCAAAAGAAATAAAGAATATGAACGAAGAGATTGTTGAATTAAAACAAAATCTTACAGAAACAAGGGAATTAATGGAAAAAATAATAAAAGAAATGGGAGTTTTTGCTAAAAAAGACTCAGTAAAGATTTTAGAAAAGTATATTAACCTCTGGAACCCTATGAAATTTGTCACAGAGGATGACGTTAAAAAAGTGTTAAGAGGTGAATTAAAATCAATAACGAGCCACCAATCAGACGAGCCTTAGAATTAAAAAAACAGGGAATGGATGATTCCCAAATATCTAAAAAACTTCAGGAAGAAGGTTTTAATGCTACTCAGATATATGAATCTATTAATCAGACAAATATTAAAGCAGGGGTTGAAGACCAGAGTTATTCAGATGCTCCAGCTCCTCAGGCTTACGGATTAAGAAGATCTCAGCCTGGTATGCAGTCCTCTTTATTGGATCAGGATATTCCGGTTCCAACTCCGCCATATCAGGAAGAACAATCATATTCTCAGATACAACCACAGATGGATTTCAGTATGCCTCAGCAGCAGATGCCTTCACTAAACACCTCAAATGAAGAATTAATAGAATCTTTAATAGAGGAAAAATGGCAGCAGGTAATCCAGAGCATCGGGGATATTGAAGTATGGAAAGCAAGAGTAAAAGATGATTTGATTTCTGTAAAACAAGAAATTGTTAGGGTTAGCAGTAGATTTGATTCATTGCAGAGTGCAGTTCTCACAAGAGTAAATAATTATTCTGAAACCTTAACCGAGGTTGGTACAGATATCAAAGCCCTGGAAAAAGTTCTTGAAAAAGTAATGGAACCTTTGACATCAAACATAAAAGAACTTAACAGGATAACAGAAGATCTAAAACACGGATATAAAAAATAGATTTATTTTTTTCCACCAATTAATCTTATAGCTTGAGCTGCAACTACTAGAATAAATAATGCTCCTAACAATCTTGGATGGAATAATATTTTAGCGATGTCTGTAGTTACATCACTTCCTTCTTCATCTGAGGTAAGGCCCTGAACATCACCACCAAAGGTTTTTGTTGCTGCATATCCAAATATTCCGACAATGACAATAATAACAATCAACCAAATCAACCATGGTTGCTCAAACGCAACAGATATTTTATCTTCACCAATGCCTACAAACATAAATACCAATAAAATTAAAACAATCAAAATCATTAAGATTGCATACCATGGAGCTGCCACAGTTATTAAATCACTTACTCCTGGAGTAACCATAAATAAAAATGAGATAGCAAATGCAGCAAAGAAACCCATTGCCGCACTTCCAAATATTTTTGTTTTAGCTATGATAGCATAAAGTATTACAAATACTAAAATCCAGGTAAACACTGGTTTCAGGAAACTGAAAAATCCAAAATCAATTAAGCTTGCCATATTTATTTTTCCGTCAAATTCTCAGACTCATGTTCTATACGATCTCCAAGCCCCTCCAATCTTTGTATCACCTTCTTTTTTCCTTCCCCCTTATCTTCTCTTGTAATAAACCAGATTACAATTACAAATACTGCAACAAACAAAACTGTAGACTTAGTTTGTGGATCTATATTTGTTAACCAAGAAGGTAAATCACTCCCTCCAAATAATTTATCTGCAAATAAAGACCATACCACAAAAATTAAAGATAATATTGTTCCGATTGCTAGTAAGCTTTTCTTAAATGGAGATCCATATCCCAAAACTCCCAAGAATAACAAAAATGCTAAGATAACAACCAAAAACATCGAAATGTTTGGCAAGAATCTATTCACTATTCCAACCAAATATTGATTTCTCACAAATAACAAAGCCAGAACCAATGAAATTATAACATTTATAGACCTGGTTTGTTTTCCAGTACCAAAAAGTTTAATCCTTTGTAATACTGCAAACACCAGAGTAAATATTAATAAAAAAGGCAATACAACTTCAAAGATTCCTATCTTCTCAGCATTTGTTAGCCACTCTGCAAAATTAATACTTGTTGTTGCCACCTCTTTTCACCTCAGCCTAAGTTGCCTTATCCTCCTTTTTTCCTACAACGTAAAATATTGTTCCTACAATAACTAATACTAAAGCTAATCCCATTATAAGTGTATCTGACCACTTGTAAATTATAAACCCAATAACAGTAGTCAAAACTCCAAATCCATGTAAGAATATTACTACAATTGCAAGGAAAGACATAACTGTCAAAAATATTTTCCATCCTTTTCTTTTTTCAAAACTAAACTCCCCATCAGCCATAAAGCTTCCGGCCAATAAGATAAACATAGTTATTGCAACTAAATACAAAACAACCCATGGCAAAGAAATTTTGAATGCATCAGTAATCTGTTGTGTTGCAACAACAAACAAACCCATCACAAATGCCAGCATAGCATTGACATTTGTTTTTGATTTACCTTCAGAAGTCTTTCCAAGTATCTTAGTTTTCTCCAAAATTGCATATACGATTGTAAATGTTAGAAGAAAAGGTAGTACAACATCAAAGAATCCTAAATCTTCTAAGAAGTATAATGACTTTGCTAATGGAGATACCATATTAAAAATAAAAAAACAAACTGATTTAAAAAGGTTTTTATTCCTCTACTACTTCTTCTTTTTCCTCATAAGAAGGTATTGCTGCTTTTGAGATTATCATTACATCACCAATTGCCTTCACTAACTGATGTGGAACAATAACACCTTTAGCTCCTCCTAATACCTTTGTTAAGAATGAATCTTTAGTTGCTTTTATTCTCCAACCAAATACTTTAGTCATTGATAATATTGCTTCTTCAATATCCCCAAAGTATTCTCCAGTATCGGTGTAAACCTGCATATTGTATAATTCACCAACGTGTTTGAGCTTTAACATAGGATTAACCTCCTTTTATTTCGTTGGAAAACCTTTTTAAGTATTTAAAGATTTCTGTGCTGAATGAGAATATATAAAAATATAATATTAATTGGAACATCACACATATCTAAAGAGTCAATCAAGGAAGTGGAATCCACAATCACTGCAGAATTCCCTGACTTGATTTGTTTGGAATTAGACTCTCAAAGACTTCCGGGATTGATTTCAAATCAAAAAAGAAAACTGAGAGCTTCAGATGTTTTTAGGATTGGTTTTAAGGGATTTTTGTTTAATCTGATAGGAGCCTATGCAGAAAAAAAATTAGGAGAAGTTGTAAATGTAAAGCCAGGCTCTGAAATGAAAAAAGCCTATCAGTTAGCAAGAAAATACAAAATAAAATTAGCATTGATAGATCAGCCAATAAACATTACATTAAAAAGACTTTCAAAATCTATAACTTTCAAGGAAAAAATGACTTTTATAAAAGAATTAATAACAAGCCCATTCAAAAAACAAAAACTTAAGTTTGATCTGACAAAAGTCCCTAATGAAAAAATAATAACTGAACTTTTAGGTGAAACAAAGAAAAAATATCCTTCAATCTACCGAACTTTGATAACTGAAAGAAATGAGTATATGGCAAAAAGTTTATATAAACTAATGTTTAATCATAATAAAATAGTTGCAATAATTGGTGCAGGTCACGAAAAAGAAATAATCGAACTGATTAAGAATGAATCTAACAAAAAAAGAGGTTAAGGCAATTCTTATTGCTTCATTTGTAATTGCAATAGTCTTTGCTTTTAATGATAAAAAAGAAACATTTGAGATTTCTGCTTGGTTATTAAATTTTGTTTTAACTTTGTTTGCAGCTTTGATAAGTGTTCTATTCTACAATTTACTGCAAAAATTCGCAGCAGAAAGATATGGAGGCTCAACAACCTACAAACTTTGGACAATAAGAAAAATTTGGCCAGCACAGATGAGGGAGTTCAGGCCAATACCAATCGGAATCATTTTAGGTTTTTTCACAACTTTGTTTTCAAATGGAAGAGTATTTTTCCTTGCAATCCATTCTCCTGAGATTGAAACTTCAAAATACAGACATGTTCATCCAAGATTCAAGCACATTACAGAATTTGAAATTGCAAAAATAGCAATCATGGGTCCATTAGCACATTTGATTTTGGGATTATTCCTGAATGTAATAAATCCCGCTTCATTTGCAAATATAATCCAGATGAACTATTACCTCGCAATCTATCATCTAATCCCATTCTCAAGTCTTGATGGATTAAAAATATTTATGGGATCAAGATTATTATACCTGTTTACTTTAGCATTAACAGTATTTTGTGTTGTTCTTGCAAGTCTGATCCCAACAGTACAGGCAGTCTTCATAGCACTAATCTTTGCGATAATGCTTCTATTAATTTTCTTGCATAAGGTAATGGGTTAAGAAACAAGACTAATTAATCCTTTAGTAACTAACCATGCAATAGCCAGATAGGAAACAATTCCAAACACTCCAAATATTCCAAAAATAACAATAATTCCGCATATCCCATCCACAATGCTTCCAAAGTCTCCAAAAAACAGCAGTGCTTTGATTATTAGATAACCTGCAGCAATCCATGCCATTATCTCTAACTTGTCAAATTTAGTCAAAAATAAGGCTAAAGCTGCAATCATATCCAGTACACCCAATAGTTGAATCATAGTTTTGAGTTAATAAAAATTTATATAAAGCTTTTGGAATTAATAATCCCATGTATTCAATTTCTAATTTTGAACCAAGAGCTTATCAGTTGCATATTTTGGAATCTTGTAAAAAAGAAAACACTTTGGTAATCTTGCCAACAGGACTTGGAAAAACAAAGATAGCAATAATGTTAGCAGTGGAAAGATTAAATTTAGTTAAGAATTCCAAGATATTAATTCTAACTCCAACAAAACCTTTGGCAGAACAGATAACAAAAGAGATGAAAGAATCAACAAATATATCTGATATTGAAGTTTTGACCGGATTAATTCCTCCTGAAAAAAGAAAAAAGATATTCAAAGATTCAACTGCAATAGTCTCAACACCACAGGGACTTACAAATGATATTATGAATGGTTTAATTTCTTTGGAAGATATTTCATTGATAGTTTTTGATGAAGCACACAGAGCAATAGGGGATTATGATTATGTTTGGATTGCTTCTGAGTATCAGAAAAAAGCAAAATACCCCAGAATACTTGCGCTTACTGCCTCTCCTGGTTCAGACAATAAAAAAATAAAAGAAATATGTAGTAATCTGTTTATTGATGAAATTGAAGTTAAAAACAGAGAAGATGAAGATGTAAAAGAATATGTCCAGGATATGAATGTAGATTGGATATCTGTAGAATTCCCAGAAGAACTGAAAAAAGTAAAGGAATATCTTGATAATGTTTCAAATGAAGTAATCTTTAAGATTAAAAATTTAGGACTTGTTGGTTCATCTCAGGAATATATCTCAAAGGTTCAGCTTATAGAACTTCAGAGAAGAATTCAGGGAAAACTTGCAAGGGGAGATAAAGAACTTAGGTTATGGCAGGGAATTTCTTTGGCAGCCCAGTTATTAAAACTGCAGCATGCTCAGGAACTTTTAGAAACCCAAAATTTGGAAACTCTTAATACCTATCTTAAGGAAGTTTTGGAAGGCCCGTCAAAAGCAAACAAATCTCTGGCAAAAGATGTAAATTTCAAATCAGCTTTCATCAAAGTAAATTCTTTGATAGACCAGGAATTTGATCATCCAAAAATAAAAAAAATAAAGGAAATAATTCAGACTCAGATTGAAGAAAACAAAAAATCAAAGATTATAATTTTTAATCATTACAGAAATTCAGCAAACCTCTTGGAAAAAGAACTAAACAAAATAAAAGATGTTAATGCAAAATTATTTGTTGGACAGACAAAAAAATCAGGAACTGGATTAAGCCAGAAAGAACAGGTCCAGATAATTGAGGATTTTTCAAATTCAGTTTACAATGTCTTGATTTCCACTTCTATCGGAGAAGAAGGATTGGATATTCCCCAGGTAGATTTGGTTATTTTTTATGAACCTGTAGCATCTGCGATACGTTCTATCCAAAGACGTGGAAGAACCGCACGTCTTAAAGAAGGAAAAGTTATGATTTTGATTACAAAAGGGACAAGGGATGAAGCTTATCACTGGTCTTCATTTAATAAAGAAAAAAGAATGTATAAAACACTTACAGACCTAAAACAAAAAATAAAATTAAAATTCCAGAAAACACTTTCAGATTATCCAAAAAAAGAATTTGTGATTGTTGCAGATTATAGGGAAAAAAATTCCCCAATACTAAAAAACCTTATCGATGAAAACGCAGAAGTTCAGCTAAAACAACTAAAAGCAGCAGATTATATTATTTCTGAAAAAATAGGCATTGAAAGAAAAACAGTAAAGGACTTTGTTGATTCCTTGGTAGATCAGAGGTTAATGGAACAGATGATAAAACTAAGGGAAAACTTTGAAAAACCAATTTTGATTATTGAAGGAACAGAAAATATTTATGAGATAAGAAATGTTCATAAAAATGCGATTCAGGGAGCCTTGTCTTCCATTGCAGTTGATTTTAATATCCCAATCTTGTATACCAAAGATCCAAAAGAAACTGCTTCTTTATTAAAAAATATTTCTTTAAGGGAAACTAAAAAACAAACTGAAATGCAGAAAAAACTAAAGTGAATATTTCTCCAAAATCCTATACTTGGGTCCGTCTTTAGTCAAAGTACTGGAAAATAAAATAAACTCCTCAACAACAAATTCTCCCTTAATCTTAACATTTAATTTTTCAAAGAATTTAGTCTTATCTTTAATTTCATTTATTCTTCCGATGGTAACATGTGCTTTAAATTTTTGGTCTTTGCCCATAGAGTAGCTCAATAATTCACCATCAACCTTATTCTGCAGTTCTAATATTTCTTTTTCTGGCTCAAGTCCCACCCAAACAACATTTGGGTTTGATTTATTGGGGAAAAAACCAATCTCATCAACATAAATCTTAAATTTTTTATGTTTAATATTTTTCAAAACCTCTTTGACTTCTTCAACTTTTTTCTCAGACAACTCTCCTAAAAATACCAAAGTTAAATGAATGTTTTTCTTAGCAACCCATCTCACCCTTGCTTCTTTAGAACTTATACTCCTTTGTAAGTCAAATATCTGTCTTCTGATTTCTTCAGGAACTTCCACAGCAACAAAAACTCTCATATAAAAATAAAATAACCTTAACCTTTTAAAGTTAACTCATCAACAATCTTACGTGCAGTATTGACTGTGATTCCATTTATATCTTTATCAGGATTAACTTCAACCAAATCAATCATTTTAAGGTTAGTAAGTAATTTTAATCTTCTCAAAAAATAAAATAATTCAGCAGAGCTCATTCCTCCCGGTTCTAAATATCCGGTTCCAGGAGCAAAAGCAGGATCTAAGACATCAATATCTATGCTTAGGTAAAGTGCATCAAATTTCCTGCAGTTTTCCATGAGAACATCGCAAACTTCTTCAGTATTATTAAATAATTTCTTGTCATCAAAACAAAGAATTCTTTCTTCATTCAAAAACTTCCTTTCTTTAACATCAATTTTTCTTATACCAACCAAAATTACATTTTCTTTTTTAACAATCCCGTCTTTAACCAAAACTTTAACAAAATCTTCATGTGAGGGCGGTCTGAAGTCATTCTCGCAGTCAGGATGCGCATCAAAAATAACCAAACCAACGTTTTTATATTTTGTAGCTAATTTTCGGACGCAGGAATAGGTTATTGAATGGTCGCCACCAACAATAAAACCTTCGTCAACAGAATTAAAAATATTTTTATTAGTCTCTTCAATATTATTGCTAACAACTTTAGCAGTAATGCTGTCAATACCTTCAAGTATCATATCCGGAGCCTTTTCACATCCCAGATTTTTTCCCAAACTTCCCTGACTAGAATTTATTTTATAAAATTTCATCCAAACATACCTGAATCTTCTTCTTCAACGCCTTTTATTTTGTCAAGAGCTAAAATAAAATCTCCCTGATTTACTTTTCTTCTTTTGTCTCTTATTGCAAAGTATCCTGCCTCAGTGCAGATCGCATAAATTTCTGCTCCGCTTAAACCATCTGTCTTTTCAGCAAGTAAATTTAAATCAATTTTATCCTTGTTCATTTCAAGACTATGAATCTTAAAAATTTCTTTTCTTTCGTCCTGGTTAGGCAGACCAACTTCAATTAATCTGTCAAATCTTCCAGGTCTTAGAACTGCTTCGTCTAAAATATCTGCTCTGTTTGTAGCAGCAATTATTTTTACATTCTCTAAATTATTAAATCCATCAATCTCAGCGAGCAATTGCATAAATGTTCTCTGAACTTCTCTCTCCCCAGAAGTTCCAATATCAATTCTCTGAGAAGCAATAGCATCCAATTCATCAATGAAAACAATTGAAGGTGCTTTTTCTTTAGCTAATTGGAATATTTCACCAACTAATTTTGCACCATCACCGATAAATTTCTGGTTTAATTCAGAAGCAACAAACTCTATAAAGGTAGCATTTGTTGAAGCAGCAACCGCTTTAGCTAATAATGTTTTTCCAGTGCCAGAAGGTCCATACAATAAAATTCCTTTTGGTGGTTTAATTCCAATTTCCTTAAACAGACCAGGATCTTTCAAAGGTAATTCAACAACTTCTCTTAGTTCTCTTATCTGATCTTTTAATCCACCAATCTGTTCCCAGGAATTATTAGGTTTTTCAATTATAACAAAATCCTCAACATTAAAACTCTTACCCTTCTCATTCAGTTTATCTATCACAGTAAAACTTCTTTGCTCAACCAAAACCATATCTCCAGGCAATAAATCTTTTTTAAGATGGTTTGCAACCTCAACCAAAAAATAATTTCCGTTTGGCAGTCTTATCATTGCCCTCTCATTTATCATCTTCTTAAGATCACAAACAACCAATGGCCTTGACTTGAACTTATTAATTTCTTCCCTAAGATAACTTACAGTAGCTCTGAGTACTTTATTCTCACTTTCTGCATCTATACTTTCTCCAAAATTAAGTTCTCCAAGGTTTGGTTTAGAGCCTGTTTTCATAGTTCTAAAGCGTATTTAACCAGTTTAAAAGGTTTTCCGTTCAGTAATTTACTTCCAGTTCTTCCTGATAGGACTGATAATTTCTTCCAGATATTCTGTTACCGCAGATTTCAAATCTAAGGGATGTATTTTTCCTGCAGAATATAATTTTTCAAGCTCAGGATAATTGCTAATTTCTAAATCACCACCAAATTTCTCAGATCTTTTTATAATAATACTATCAATTCTTGGGAAAATAATTAATCTTGAGATTTGTAATAACGGATTATCCTTAACAATTTTTTCAGGACAGTAAGCCCCTTTTATAGTGTTTTTAATTTCATTATAAGAGTCTGTTACAGAAATTCCAGATCCTTGGATAGACTTGGACATTTTCTCTCCAGGTCCTTTAAATGAAGTAATTAACGGAGTATGAATTGCGATAAAATTATAGTCAATTATTTTTGCCATATCTTTCCCGATCATATGAACTTTTCTCTGTTCCATTCCACCTTCAGCAACATCAACTTTAAGATGCTTAATATCTGCAACCTGCATTAAAGGATACAATAACTGGGAGATTGTTGCATTTTCAACATCTCTTGCAATTTCCTGCATACTTCTAAGCCCTCTGTTAATTGTAGATGCCTGTGCAAGTTTCATGACATCTCTCTGATAATCAGAATTAAACTGGTAACTGCTTCCTAGAACAACTTCTGCATCTAATCCGATTGCTTTTATTGTTTTTTTCCAGTTTTCAACTTCTTTTTTAATTAGATCCTCGTCTCCTTTCCTGTTTAAGAATGCATGAATATCTGCAAGTAAAATCTTAACTTTAAAACCAGCTTTTTGTAGGTCAATTAATTTTGTAATTGTAACAAAATGTCCAAGATGCATTGGTCCGCTTGGTTCATACCCACAGTAAACAACAGGATTTTTTTTCTTTTTTAATAATTCCTTAAGTTCCTGCTCTGTTACAATTTCTTCTGTGTTTCTTTTTATTAATTCCAGTTTCTTGTCATTATCCATACTATAATCTAAAACAATAAAAATATAAATATATCGAAAAATTTCCGTAAACTTTCCAGTCGTTTATATAAAAATTCTAAAGATATTAAAGTTATGGGAGAGTCAAAACTAATCAAGATTTCAATACTTTGTTCAGTAATCGGATTGTTGATGCTGTTAATAATCTCAGAAACAATCAGTCTAAAAGATTCAGATATATCCTCAATAGATTCTTCAAAGTTAGAAAACAAAGTAAAAATAAAAGGAGTAATAAAAAGAGCAACAAACAAAGACACAATTTCTGTTTTAAATGTAGAAGATTATACTGGAAATATCACAGTAACTGCTTTCACCCCAAATTATAATTTCACAAAAAATGAAGTTATAGAAGTTGAGGGGATTGTAAAAGATTTCCAGGATCAGGTCCAGGTAGACGCACTAAAGATAAAATGCTTCTAGAAATTATCTTAGCAACAATAGTTGGATGTATGTTTGGTATAATAACAGGCATAACTCCAGGAATACATATTAATTTGGTTTCAGTCTTAATCTTAAGTGTCTCTCCTTTGCTTTTAACATTTCTCTCACCAATAATCTTAGCAGTACTTATTCTTTCAATGGCAATAACTCACACATTCCTGGACAATATCCCATCAATATTTTTGGGTGCACCCACCGAAGACACAGCATTGTCCATTCTTCCAGGTCACCGGTTTTTATTGAATGGAAGAGGTTATGAAGCAGTAATGTTAATGGTTCTTGGTTCTTTTTCAGGATTAATACTTTCAGTAGCAGCAATACCGCTACTATTGATTATTTTCCCGGCAACCTATGAGCTAATTAAGGATTACACTGGATACATTCTCCTAGTTGCGATGGGTTTTTTAATTCTAAGGGAAAAATCAAAAACAAACGCAATAATTTTGTTTTTTCTTTCGGGCATTTTAGGTATCTTAACTTTAAACATTGGGATATCCAATCCGTTGTTTCCCTTGTTATCAGGACTGTTTGGAGTTTCAACCTTGGTGGTGAGCATCAAAGACAAAGTAAACATACCAAAACAAATTATCTCCTATCCAGAATTAGACAAAAAGGAAAGCATAAAAACTTCAGTAATATCTTTCATAATCGGAGCAATATGCTCGTTCATGCCAGGAATAGGTCCTGCTCAGGGAGCAACATTAGGCTCACAGTTTTTTAAGAAAATTTCCCAAAAAGGATTTTTAATCTTAGTCGGAGGTCTAAGCACTGTAAACATGGCACTGAGTATAATAACCTTATACAAACTTGAAAAAGCAAGAAACGGTGCAGTGGTTGTAATCTTAAAATTAGTAGAAACAATAACTCAAAGTGAATTTATAATCTTAACAGCCGTGACTTTAATTTCAGCCTCAGTTGCAGTATTTTTATGCATCAAGTTCTCAAAAATATTTTCAAACCTAATCACAAAAATAAATTATCAGACTTTATGTATCTCAATAATAATTTTTATTATTCTCTTAACAATTCTCCTCTCTGGTATTCCGGGATTATATATTTTAATACTTTCAACATTTATTGGGATTATCCCGCAGTACCTTGATACTCCAAAAAGTCATTTGATGGGATGTTTAATTCTTCCGGTTTTGTTTTATTTTTTATAAAAAGGTTTATAAAATCAAAAGATAAAGAATAAATGTATGAAGCAAGTCTCCGTAGGTTATATTTTTGGCAGTCCATACTTTACTCATGAAGAAGATATGTTTAAGAAAGTTGCTAAAAGAAAAAATATAAATCTTATTTTTTTTAACTATGAAAAAGAATTGCCCGAGGATGAACTTAAAAAATTAGCAAAACAGTGCGATGTTGTTCTTAATAACAATGCGGGAACAATGGCCATAGAATTATCAAAGACATTAGAAGACATGGGAAAGAAAGTCATAGACTCCTCAGATGTTTATTATTATCTAGAAGACAAATGGATGTTCTATTTAAATTGTAGAAAACATAAAATACCTGTCCCACAAACAATCCTTCTTTCAAATAATCTAAAGACTGCAAAAAAAGAATTAAGAGAATTTAATTATTGGCCTGTAGTTTTAAAAAGAGTTTATGGTGAAATGGGAGAATTTGTTGAAAGGGCAACCAAACCAGATGAAGTTGTGGACATAATGAAGAAACTCTGGGACAACAGAGTTGAAAGATATCCAGTAATTGCCCAGGAATATGTAAAATCTCTTTCATATAGGGTCACACTAATAAATGGGAAAATTGTGCAGTCTGCTCTGAAAAAAGGAAAAGGATGGAAGTTAACAGGCGCTTATGCTTATCGTTGTGGAAAATTCAAGATGGATAAAGAGATGAAAGATATAATAAAAAAACTAACAAAAGTTTGTGACATAAAAATATGTGGTATTGATTTCTTGAGAAAAGATGATAGATGGTTGGTAGGGGAAGTAAATGCCGAACCTTCTTTGGAGTTTTTCAGGAATGATATGGAAAGAATGGTCTCAGAAGTCTTGGATTATCTAAGAATTGAAGCACTTAAAAAACATAAATAATTATTTTCCTGGATAAATCTTTTTTAGTTTCTTAACTTCTTTCATATCTAATTCAGCAACAATTAATCCTTCTTTGTTATAAATTTCCTTAATTATCTTATGTGGACAGGCAACTGCAGAATAACATACCATATCCTTTTCACTTAAGTAGGGGCTGCAGAATGCTACAAAATTTAAATTTTCAAAAGATCTTGCTCTTATAAGTGCTTTAAGCAATTTTAATTCTTTTTTCTTGTGCCCTTTATAGTAAGCTTTCTTTTCATAAGCCCACTGGGAAGGACAAAAAACAATCTCAGCTCCTTTCTTCTTCATTGCATGGAACAGTTCAGGGAATGCTAAATCCCAGCATATAGATAAACCAACTTTCCCAAAATCAGTATTAAAAACTCGTATATCCTTTCCAGGAGAAGTACCTCTTTCAGCATAAATATTTATTTTGTAATATGTTCCTTTGACTTTTCCGTCTCTGTCAATTAGAACCGAAGTATTATATAATTTGGATTTAACCTTAAAATCTTCGGTGATAATTGCCCAAATCTTATGTTTCTTACATTCTGCTCTTATTTCATTCAGATATTTATGATCAAAATGCAAATATTTTTCATAGATGACGCATGTTTCAGGAAAACAAACAATATCTGCATTTCTTTTTTTAGCTTTTGTAATATACTCTTTTATCTTCGCTAAATTATTGCTAGGATGAAGATCAAAGTATTTTATCTGAGCTAATGCAATTCTCGGTTTCCTTCGCATAGCCTGTTTTAATTGAAAACTGTTTAAATACTTTTTTATGCTTACTTTTTAAGCCTGATCTTAAAGAAATCAAAAATATTTTTCTTGGACTTTCTGAATGCCTCATCAATGTCTCTCTGAATCCATCCAACTTTAAGAAGATTTTCTCTTATTTTTTTGTCATTGGTTTTTTTAGCTCTTGCAGCTTTAATATAATTTACCAACTTTGCTATTTTTGGGTCCATGGCTGTTTTCTTGGTTGTTTTAAGTTTTTTCTTTATATAGAAAAAATATACAAAAATTCCAATTAAGATTAACAAGAACAAAACTAATATTATCCATGGGAATCCAGAAGTTTCTTTTTGTGAAACAACCCTCTCAGTAGTTTCTTCTTCAACAACTTCTTCGTCTTCAGTAGACCAATCTTCAGATGTTGTTGTTTTGGTGCCACAGGTATTATCACTTTTACAGGTTTTTCCAGAAGGACATCCACAATCTGAACATTTGTAAGTCAAAATCCCGCTTATACATTTTAATGGTTTGCTTCCAGAACATTCGCCAAGGCTGGTTCCATCACTACACTCATCATCATCTGCACTAGAATCTTCGTCACAATCATCATCTTCAGAATCAGTGTCTCCATCGCAATCATTATCTAACTCATCTGAGCAACTTTCTTCCTCGTCTTCGTAATCATCTCCGTAATCACATTCTTCCCACTCCAAATCTTCATTGCATTCTTGAGTTGAATCTTCACAAACTCCATCCTGCAAATCACAATCCCTCTCATCTCCTTCTTCATCACAATCACAATTCTCATCAACTGAACTATCACAATCATTGTCTAAATTGTCACATGAAGTTTCATTGGACTCATAACTTATTGAACTATTATAAACGCAGCCGCCCCATGCTCCATTAACACAGGTTTGACTTAAATTAGAACAAACACCAACCCCACAAACCTTTGTGTTTCCGCTAACACAGGTGCTTGCAGTTGTTAGAGTAGTCTCATAACATGGGCTGTTTTCATAAGTATTAAACGCAGAACATCTTTGATATAGGTTTGTAATATTTTCTGCCTTAGCACTAGGATCAAATACTAACACGCTTGATTTTCCGTCGTTGGAATAAATTGTTGAACCTCCTCCGATCGTGCTCAGATAATATAATTTTCCGTTAACTACTGTACTCGTACCCCCCCCAATCAAAAATTCTGGTTGGTTTATTGTCTTAACACTATACCATTTTCCTTCTGTTAAATTATAATACTCCACATTTGTAGTTCCTCTTGGACTTGATACTGTAGATCCTCCAACAACATAAGCTAAATTATCTTTAACAATAACTCCTGGATTTAATCCATGCTCATAAATGCTGTCAGGTAAATTACTCCAGCTGTTTGAAACAATATCATAAACTTGGAATAATTTTTGATCCTTGGAATAAGTTCTCCCGTCTGCATTAAACACTCTCCCCCCAATCAAATAAATTTTATTATTATAACTAAACATTCCAGCACTTTTTCTTGGATTAGAAGCTGACTTTAATTGATATCTCCCCCCATTACTAGATAAAGTTTGGAGTTTCATTGAGTAAGGTTTTTCAGGATAATAAGTTATTTTTAAAGTATCAACCACAAATAAATCTGATTTCCAGGAAACAATATCACTCATAGCTCCTGCAGCTTTTAATTCATCATAATAACTAAAATCAGTTTCGCTTCCAACCATTGCATTTGGCACCCCTCCAAAAATATAGATTTTATCTCCAACAACAACACTTGAATGATACATTCTGTTAGATTGACCATAATTGTAAGCTTTTCCGCAGTTTGATTTAGAACAATCAACACCAATCTGTGCAACTCTTGCCCACCATGAGCTAATAGGATTAAATGAATAAATCACAGATAAGGTATGCGCATTCACAGCAGGCAATCCATAACCTCCGATTAAATAAGTCCAGTCATTAACAGTCTCAAAGGTATTTCCTACTAAAGCTTTAGTCTCCTCTGCATTTGCGCCTCCTCCCACATTGGAAGGATCATATTGAAGATATAACCAGTTTGTATAGTCTGGGTTTGGGGCAAGCCATCTTTTTTCTGGTTCATTATAAGTTTCCCAAACTGAAGTGTTAAGATTAAGTCCTTCAAGATTTACAACTAAATTAAATAATTGAGTTACATCTTTTGGACCAGTCCCCCAAGCAGCATTCCAGCAGTATCCTCCTGCCCCCCATAATCTATTTCCTAAATTGGTCCTTCCAGCAATAGCATAAATTGAATTATCATAACCTGTTACCCCCCCTTCAATATGAGGATACATTGAGTCAGGTAATCTTGTCCAGACTCCTTGACAATTAGTACAGGCAGTTTCACATTTTTTAATATCATTATATTTACATTCAGCAGTGCAGTCACTTCCGCTGCAGTCTTCATCTATTCCATTTCCACAAACATCTCTTGAACCTTTTTTAACTAAGGCGTTACTGTCATCGCAGTCTATATTGGAACATTCTCCATCTCTGTCTTCATCTTTATATCCGCTAAGTGCACATCTTCCTGGCAATAAATACCATAAGACAGGATCAGATTCATCAGTATCACATGAAAAGTAATTATTTGTATCGATAATGTCGCTAATGCTGTATTTTTGTCCAATAGTTTTACCTGCACAGCCTAAGGTTACCCCCTCTTTAATTCCTAAACATCCTGGATCATTTTTATCAACTAGTCCATCCTCGTCATTATCTTTTCCATCTGAACATGCAGGCTTGTTAAATTCAGAAATATTTTTCTTACCAAACCAGCTAATCAAATTTTCATTGCTTTTATCCTTGATTGTTTTATCACCATTAAAACTTGCCAAAGCACATTTACATGATAAATCTTCTTTCCCATCAATTAAATCAGTTTTACCATCTGCATCATTATCTAAACTATCAAAACAACTTCCAGTACCAGTTATAATATTGTCTCCGTTGTATTTTGATTTACATTCGCAGGTTGTTGCTTCACTTGATATTCCGCTCTTTCCGCTGCTGGACTGTCCGCAGTATTCTTTCCCAGCTGAAGAAACTAAATATATACAGCTTCCATCAATTACTCCTGCAATAAACTGATCAGAGTTTTGAAGTTTGAAATTTAATGGTTTCAATGCAGAATTACAATTTGCAAAATTATAACTCCAATATCCATTAGAAAGATTTAGTAATAAATCATAACAGCCATATCTAAAAGAAGATCGGTCATAATCAGAATTAATGATTTCCAAATCAAATAAATATCCAGCATCGCTTAAATCTTTAAAATTAAATTGAGGGATTACTTCAACATTATTATAGACCCCTGCATCCATAGTAATTCTTGAATTAAAAATATTTCCATAAAAATAATTAAATGGATTTGGGTTAAGTCTGATGTCTGCTGAGTAAATATCTTCAGATTTTAAATTAATTAATTTTACCTCAGATTTCAAAGAATTAAATTTTTCCTTAAACTTGGTTTTAAATGCATCAAGACAACTTTCATTGAGGTTTTCACACTCTTTTTTTCCTTTTGTAATTTCTTCCTTAAAACAAATATCAAAATTATCTTTATTTATTTTACATATCTCATCGATTGTAGTTCCAGAAACTTTATTACAAACTAAAAGTGGGCTATCCTGCCCAAAATTATCAAACTGTAAAGAACCTACTTTAATCCCCCATCTGTCAATTGTAACAGTTACCCCTCTAGACAAACTTCTATCCTCATATTTATGGGTGTAAGTAAATGCACACTCATTCTCCCCCAAAATATAAAATTTAGTGGATGCTTCAGGAACCCCTGAACCTTCCCATATATCAACTCCTCCAATGCTTGGATTTACACATTCTCCACCGCTGCAGATCTTTCCAACACCGCAACAAACACCGCTGCAGCAAGTCTTGCTTCTAAAACAATCAATATCATCAGTACAACTCTCAGCAGCAGGGTACGTTGGAACAGTATCAGGTATCCCATCTGAGGAATCATCATCCTGATAAGTGGGAACCCCATAAATAAATGTAACTAACATTAAACCAATCAAAACTCCAATGAAAATAAAATTAATTTTTTTCATTTTACATTGCAAACTTGAACAAACTTCCTCCATAATTAATAACTATAATCTTAGACCCAGAGGTCTCATCCATTAATACATTGGTAGGACCATTTTCAGTCATACATCCAGAATTAATTCCACATCCACACTGCAATTCAGAAAGATATTGTTTATTTGCTTCAGAATATAATCTTAAAAATGGAAAGTCAGATTCATATACAAATTCACTATAACTTATTTCTTTCCCGCCTTTTGAAGCTTTAATATTAAACTTAACATCAAATCCTGTGATATCTTCCAGCAGGGTTAATTCAACTTCAGGAGTTCCATATTCAATCTTATATCCCTGTTCTTCAAATCCAGAATAATATCCCAAACAACTAAGAAGATTGTCTTGGAAATAGAAATTTAATTCATCTTCAATACTACTCTCATCAGGGATTCCGGTTAATTTATCAGCACCACAGTACCTTGCAATATTATGTCCATTAAAGTTTATTACTTCAGGATATTCCTTATAGTTTCCCCCTTGTCCTGCAATCAAAACCAGAGCATCCTCTCCAACCTCCTCAATACATTGCTGTGTGAAGTCATATATCTCTTCTCCGCTAGAAATTACAGCTTTTTCTCCAGCAATATCTTTGGTAACACTTCTTGTCAGAATAATTACCAGACTGATTATAACAACAACAATCAATCCAACAATAATATATAAAGTAACTTGCCCTCTTTTATTCATAAAAATTAAAACAATCTTGAGATATATAAAATTAACTAAACCACTTCTTTAATCCTTCCTGTTTTTCAGGTTCTTTTCCAAACACACTTTCAATTCTTCTCTGCAATAATTCCAAGGACTGCTGCAAATAAGCGGGTAATTCATATTTCTTTGCTAACTCCAAACTTGGTGCTAAATATTTAATAATTGAACCTTCAGCAATTGTAAAAATTATTCTTCCTCCGCATTTTGTGCATTTTCCAACTAGTGGAGGTCTCCTGTATTTATCATTACAATCAACGCATCTGAATTGTTGCATTGAAAACTTTCTTAAATTACCTTTGATGTCTCTTAAAAAATGTCTTTCGATTACTAATTTAGCTACATCCCCCTCATCAACAGCTCTTATTTTTTCAGCAATTTCCATCTGTCCAAAAACCTTATCCTGCATTGAGGGGATTGTTTTGTATGCACTACATAATGTTCCAGAATTTATGTTGGTGGGATCGTGGGTAAATCCCATTCCTTCATACTGTTTTTCTGTATTTAATGTTTTACCATATGTTAAAATTGGAACTTCCCATGCGGGTTTATATTGCTCAGCAGCTTCATACAATTCCAAAGGATATTTCCATGCAATGTCCATATTAAATACCATATCGTCTACTTCTCTTGGAATAAGCTTAAAGTTCAAAACTAATGGAGCATCCTGTCTCGCTCCCCTGTGTCCCGGTAAATATCCCCTTGAGAAATTAATTAATCCATCCAATAACAACATGACCCCTGCCTCATCTCCATCTGCATCTCTCCTCATCATACAATGTAGTAAAGGATGCGCATAAAATCCCTGAGTCTTTGAATAGCCTATTACTCTGCATAAATTCCCTGCAGAAGTGTGTGGACTCATAGCAATCAGCAAACTTCCAACTGTATCTGCTTCGTTTTTAAAATTATAATATCTTGGCAGTCCATACAGATTTTCAAGTAAATCATCAATAAATCTAGAAATCCTAAATAAAATTTGATCTGCTCCTTCTTCAAGAGAACCATCACACGAAGGTAAAACAATATCCTGACATTTTAATTCAAGTATCTGTTCTTCATTTGTTAATTCTCTCCCATAAATGTCTATATCATATCCAAGTTCTTTTAGTTTTTCTATACTGGTTCCAACCTCTTTTGGTTTAAAGTGGGTTAAGGCAGTTTCAGTCATATCATATCTTATTGTTCCGTCTTTGTTTACATGGATATTATATAAACTTCTTAAAATTCCCTTAACTAAATTTTCAGGAACTTTCTCATCGCTCCAAACTCCCTTTACTCCTTTAATCAAATCTTTGTATTCTCCAAAATTTAATTTCTTTAACGCTTCATTAAAATAATGAATTATATCTACTTCTTTTGATCTAAAATTGGCGACTCTGTGGTTCTCACATTTCTTGTCAACAACTTTTCCGCAATCATAACAGTAAAATTTCTTTTTGGTTTTGCTGTTACATCTCTCACAAATTGGATATATTGTTTCCTGATTACATTTCTCACAGTAAAATATTGGCCATTCAGCAGAAATTTTTCCTTTTTCCAAAGCACTCTGGATATTTCTCATCTTACCGCCTTCGTCTCCAACAGGGAAAAGCGCATGAGGATTTCCTGTTAATTTTCTTATTTTTGCTTTTTCAGGTCTTCCCATTCTTGCTCCAATAAAGTGTCCTGACTTATCTTTAATCTCAAAATCAACTAGCCCATTTATTACTTTCAAAGAATCTTCTTTCTCAAAATCTAATCTGCTTAAATCCCTAAATATTTCTTGTAAAATAACCCCATCATCCTCAACAACATAAATTTCTTTTTCAATAATCTTGTGAGGTATTCCTAATAATTCCAATATTCTTTTTGGTTCTGTTTCCTCAATTACTTTTTCAACATCATATTCTAATGGGAATATAACCTTGTCTCCTCTTTTCGCAGCCTGTTTATACCATTCAACCAAACTTTTCAGTTGTTTTTTGGAAATATCTTTCCAATGGTATGTGTATCTTGGATGTAATGGGACTTTATATTTGTTGGAAATTCTTAATGCTTCATTTGCACTTGTTTTCTTGTAAGGATTATTTATTAATTCTTCAGCACCAAAATCTCTTATGTCTATTTTCTCTAAAATTGCCCTATGCCATTCTTCATTATACCCGCAGGGAATTAATTTGTGTCCTCTGTCTAAAAAATCTCCATAATTAATTAAAATATCCCCCAAAAATAAAATTTCTTCAATCTGGTTTCTTACTTTAAGTGCTTGTTCTTCAGTATCAACAAATAAAACCTCTCCATCTTTTAACTTAACAATTGGTCCTTCCATCTTGTCGCATACAGCCAACACTGTGGATTTTCCTGGTCTCTCAGTTCTTAATTGAGTTCCAACAGCAAGATAATCATTTAATATTCTCATGGTTGCAGGATGTATTGCATCAGAGCTGAATCCAGAACTTCTTGCTCTTCCATATCTTAATCTAAATCCTCCTGTCCTTAATGGATAAGTTAAGATAGGTCTTCCGGCAACTAAATCTTTTATAAAAGTATAATCTGGTTTTACCAAAACTTCAGTCTTATCAGTTCCTTTGCTTTTTGCCTTAATTTTTTTCTGCAGATCCACAAACTCTGCCAAAAAATCCATGCTTGTAATTCCAAAATCTGCTTTCCATCTCGAGAATTTATTATAAAACTTTGCAGCTTTCTGTGTCAGCCCCTCCCCAATTACTAAAGCAATCCCATTCCTTACCTTATTTGTTTCAATTCTATCCAAGTTTTTATAATTTGAAACATCAATCTTTTCAGATGGATCTCCGTCTATCTGCACAGGCAAATGTCTTACCATAAAATCTGTTTCTTCTTCAGATGGAAAGTACTGTAAATTAGCAATTCTCTCATGAAAATCCGCAAGCTCTGTAATCATTCTCTTAATTTCTTCTTCAGTTGGATCATAAACATCATAACCCATTTTTTGTCTTATATAATCAGCCAAACCGATAAATACACAGGTTGCTGTTGTTCCAGCACTTCTTATTGGTCCGGAAAAATATAATGAAAAGTATGGTTTTCCATCTTTTCTTTTCTTCAAAGCTAATTTTGTAAATCCCTCCAGAGGACTTGCAACAACTCCGTTTGTGATATAAGCAAGCCCTATCCTCAATCCAACTTCCATTGCTTCTCTTTCATCTTTAAACATACAGAATTTTTGTTGTGCAACTTCCAATGAAACTATATAAGCAACTCTCCAATCCTGACTTCCATATTGTTTTTCTAATTCTTCTATCCTATTAATAATTCCAGAACCTTTTACTTGGGAAGCCACAGTTCCAATTAATCCTTCTACTCTCTCAGCCATATTTCTTGCAAGGCCAATCTCAACTTCTTCGCTCGGATCATATCCCCTTCTTCTGGCTCTGACTGCAAGATCATAAGCAATATCTAATTCTTTCTTTAATCCATCAAAATATTTCTCCATTGGTTCACTTGCTTGGCTCATCTTCGTAGAAATTTAATACACTAACCTCCCTTGTTTTAAGATTTACAATTGGTACTCTTCCAGGTTCAGCAACATGTCCTACCTTGTCCTGGAATGGAGTTTGGTTTTGCCACGATGATGCTGCAATCATCGCTACATTATTGTGGCTTATTACTGCACTTCTGTGGATATGCCCTGAAATAAAAAAATCAGGCACCTTTTCAATAACTAATGGATCATCTTCTGCATTTGGAATATATAACGTTGATGCGTGTGTTGGAGCTAAGTGTCTTTTCTGCAATAATAATTTCATGACCAAATCTATTCTCTCTGAAATATTTGGTTTCATCAGCCTTATTCTTTCAACAGAATCAGCATAAAAATCATAGCTATATCCATGATATATCAAAAAATCAAAACCTGGAAAGTCTTTTGATGCGTGGATATTGACAACTGCAGGGTTGCTTACAATAAAAACATTTTCCATTTCATAAAGTGGTTGTGCATATTCTTTTGGTTGTGGTGGTTGCGGTTCAGCAATCCTAAGTGCGTCGTGGTTTCCAGAGCTTATAATAATCTTTATATCTTTTCTTATTTTTGATAACAATTCTGCAACCTTACTGTACTGCCCCCTTATATCCCTAATATTTAATTCATTCTCCTGTCCTGGATAAATTCCAACTCCATCAACAATATCTCCAACTAAAAATAAATATTTTACTTTGCTTGCAATTTTTCTTTGTTTTGCATTTCCATACTCTCCATTAATCCAGTTTACAAAATTCATAAATTGTTTTTCTAAGAATAAGATACTCCCAACATGCATATCCCCTGCGATTATTGCATAAACTTCCTCTTCAGCTTTTTTTAGTTCTTTAGTAAAAGGAACTTCAGGAAAAAATAATTCTTTCCCAAAAACAATCTTATCTCCTATAGCCCCGCTGATTCCAATTACTTCATCAAGAACAATGTCCTGGGCCTTGACAAAACTATCATTGGTTTTTGAAATTAAAACAAATATTGTGTCAGTAGGATCCTCTATTTTAATTTTAAGATGCCCTGACTTTGTTGTTTGGATCTCACTAACCAAACCTATCAGAGCAACAGGTTCGTTTATTCCTTTGTTTTTTGCCCTGCTTATTGAGATTACATTCTGTAAATCCTGCCTGGTTTGTAATATTTCTTTAATTTTATTATATCTTACCCTAAAATGCATAACAAAATCCTGAACCTCTCTTTTCTTGGATTCATCCACATAAGATTTTAAAACAACAACACTGCTTTCTATATCCTCTTTTTCAATTTCTCCATTTTGTGGTTCTTTAATTTCCTCTAAAACCTTATCAACCTGTTTTTTTGTTTTTTCAGAAAGATTGTAATTAATAATATCTAAAAAAACTTTATAATTTTCATTTTCTCTTCCTTTTTCAAAAAGACTAATCGAACTTTCAAACTCTTTCCAATTAATATCTGGAAATTCTCCTGTTTCAAATAAAGAAAAAGATTCTTTTGTCAAAACAAGTGCTCCTTTTTCAGAATAATTCAAAAGATTTTTGTAAAAAATATCCTTACCAATCTTTTCTGCTTTTTCTTTTAATTCCGGACTAATCAAAACTCCTCTATCTAGGGAATCTTGAATTATATTCATTTTATAGTCCTAAACTGTCTTTTAAAAGATCTTTCACCTTTGGAACTGTAGATGAGGGGATTGCCAGTCTAATCTCTCTTGTCCTTCCATATCTTCCCTTGCTTATCACATTTGCATTAATTATTCCAAGCATATCAAGTTCAGCAATTATATCAGAGACTCTTCTCTGAGTTAGTGGTTTTAATCCAACTTTTGTACATGCATCTTTGTAAATATCATAAATATCTCCTGTAAAGATTGGTGTGTTTTCATTGAGTGATTTATAAAAAATAGAATAAAGAGTTAATTTGAATTGTTTTGGCTGGGTGCTTATATTATCCAAAACTCTGTCTTTTTCAATTTTATCCTGTGCTTCGTCGATGTTTTTCATTAATATTTTTCCCTCATTTGTCCTTTCAGCAATCTCGCCTGCAACTCTTAATAATTCCAAAGCTCTTCTTGCATCTCCATGATCTCTTGCAGCATAAGCTGCACATTTCTCAATAACACCCTGCTCAATTGCTCCCTCATGGAAACATATCTTAGACCTTTCTTTCAAGATGCTTTGAAGCTGCATCGCATTATATGGAGGAAAAACCAATTCTTCCTCACTTAAACTGCTTTTTACTCTTGGATCTAAATCATTTGTAAAAGTTAAGTCGTTTGAAATCCCTATTATGGAAATTTCTGTGTTTTTTAATTCATAATTAAGTCTTGTTAAGTTATATAAAATTCCATCATCAATCTTTTTTACCAATTGGTCTATTTCATCTAAAACAATTATTAATAACATTTTTTGTTGATCAATATTCTTTATAAAAATTTTATAAATTTCATCTGTCGGTAGGCCTGTTGCAGGAACCTCTACTCCAAACTCCCTTGTTAGTTGAGCTATCAGTCGGTATTCTGTATCCGCCACCCTCTTTAATTTACAGTTTAAATAAAGAATTTTGAGAGGCAAATCATTTTTTTCAGCAATTTTGATTAAATCATTGCTGACTTTTGTTATACATACTGTTTTTCCAGTTCCTGTTTTTCCATAAATAAACAAATTACTTGGTTTTTCCATCCTTAATGCTGGTGCTAATACCCCCGCAATTAATTTTATTTGCTCGTCTCTGTGAGGAATATTCTCAGGAGTATAATTAATTTGTAGTGCTTTCTTGTTTGTAAATAATGGTTCTTTTTTTAGAAAACTCTCAAAATAATTTGTTAACTCTTTTTCCACCATCTTCTTTTTTTCTCCTTTCGCTTATTTAAACATTATTAGGTTATGATATATTTTGTTTAATATCTAAACCCACACCATCATTTCGTATAGAGATTATTGAGGATGGGTTTAGTATAAAAAAGTTCATTACCACTTGATTTGGACACCACACCTTCTAATGGAATTATAATTAATTAAATAATTAATCTAATATATATAATATAATATAGAAAAACATATAAATAAAATATAAATATAAAAAATATAAATTCTTTAATATATTAACACTACAAGCGCTGTAGTGGCAAAATAACCATCTTAATATAATCCATAAAGATTATTAAATATATATAATTTAATGATTCCAAGCGAAATTAAGGTATTAAAGACTTCCAAACGAAATAATTACCCAAAACCAAAAACAAACCCAACTCCATACGAAATCAAGGTGGGGGGCTTAGTTAAAATAACCCAGCAGGCCAAAAGGACTCAATCTAGAAATCCTAAAAATTTAAATACCAAATCATCTAACATATTCTAATGAACTGGTTAGTAATAGTAATTGGGTTATTGGTGGTATGGATCCTGATAGAAATTTTAAAACATCTATTTTTAAGAAAAACCGCAAAAGTGTTTATAACAATCTTAATCTTTGTGATTTTATTCCTTGGAATAAGTAAAGTTATGGTTGACTCTTCGATATTACCTAAAGAAAATGGGGTAATCACCACCGGAGCAACAATAGCAGATAAAATTATTCAAACATTTTCAAAGGAAAAAACCGAAGATAAAACAAAACCAATAAATATAACAAAAGTGATAAATGATTAACATTACATAAAAATATAACTTTAAAAAACTAGAAAAATTTATAAACAACAAAACTAAAAAAATA
Organism: Candidatus Nanoarchaeia archaeon; assembly: GCA_028714375.1. Taxonomy (GTDB): domain Archaea; phylum Nanobdellota; class Nanobdellia; order SCGC-AAA011-G17; family JACPNG01; genus JAQTMY01. The sequence continues at coordinate 50,482 of JAQTMK010000001.1, forward strand.
GAAAGGTGCTCACATGGCAGATGAAGACAAAAGATATTCTAAACAACTTTTAGGTAAAACTATAGTCACAAAATCAGGAAAAAGATTTGGGGAAGTTGGAGCAATCTCTTTTGAAACAAGAACCGGAGAATTGATGCAGCTTGTAATTAAAAACCCAACAAGTTTTGCTGATGGTCTTGAATTAGAAGAAGATGAAAAAGGAAACTTATTAATTCCATATTCCTCAGTAATAGCTATTGGTGATTTTATTGTTGTTTCAGAAGAAGATATAATTTAAAATCCTTATTGATTTTCTTTCAATTTTTAAATAAATAGATTTTTAAATTTTACCTTATCATAAATCCCATGGAATACAAAACCACCAAAGACCTGAAAGTACCATCAAATCTTGTAGAGCAGATTGTTGGTCAGGACCACGCTGTTGATATAATTAAGAAAGCAGCAATTAGGAGAAGAAATGTTTTATTAATTGGTGATCCAGGAACTGGTAAGTCTATGTTGGGTCAGGGATTAGCCGAACTTTTACCAAAAGAAAAATTAGTGGATATAATTTCTCTTCCAAATCCTTCAGATGATAATTTACCTTTAATAAGAACACTCCCAAAAGGACAGGGAAAAATGCTTATCACAAAAACAAAACTCCAGGCAATGTCCTCTTTCAAAAGTCAGAGTTGGATTATGTTTGCCTTGGTAATTATAATTTCTTTAATACCTTATTATTTTTGGAGATCAGGAAAAATATCAGATGTGATATATGCTGCCTCAATGATATCAAGCATATTTTTGATAATGGGTTTGGTCTTATTTTTGAATGTTGGAAAAAGGATGGCCTTAGGCAAGGAAAAAATAGAAATACCAAAATTATTGGTAGATAATTCAAATCAGAAAAAAGCACCATTCATAGATGCAACAGGAGCCCAGGCAGGAGCCCTATTGGGGGATGTATTGCATGATCCACTTCAGTCTGGAGGATTAGGTACTCCAAGTTATCAGAGACTGCTTTCAGGTATGGTTCATAGGGCTAATGGTGGAGTTTTATTCCTTGATGAAATTGCTACATTGTCCCCAAGATCGCAGCAGGAATTACTTACAGCATTGCAGGAGAAAAAATATCCGATTACCGGACAATCTGAGAGATCGTCTGGAGCCCAGACAAGGTCAGAGCCAGTTCCATGTGATTTTATTTTGATTGCTGCAGGTAATGTTGAAACAATACAGCACATGCACCCGGCTTTAAGATCAAGGATAAGGGGTTATGGTTATGAAGTTTATATGAATACTACAATGCCTGATACAAAAGAAAACAGAGATAAGATAGCAATGTTTGTAGCACAGGAAGTTACAAAAGATAATAAAATCCCTCACTTTGACAAAGAAGCAGTTGAAGAGATTATTCAGGAAGCAAGAAAAAAAGCAGGTATGGCAGATAAGCTTACCTTAAGATTAAGAGAACTTGGTGGATTAGTTAGGGCAGCAGGAGATCTTGCACTAGAACAGAAAGCAAAAGTCGTAACAAAAAAACATGTTACTGAAGCAAAAATATTGGCAAGAACCTTGGAGCAGCAGATGGCTGACAAATATATTGAAAATAAGAAAAAATATGAAGTTATACTAACTACTGGCAAAAAGGTTGGGAGAGTAAATGGTCTGGCTGTCATCGGATCTCATGAAGCTTCTTCAGGAATTGTATTGCCAATAGAATCTGAAGTAACTCCAGGAAGCAGAAAATCTGAGTTTATTGCAACTGGTAAACTTGGAGAGATTGCAAAAGAGGCAGTAAAGAATGTCTCAGCAATAATATTAAAACACTTTGGAGAAGATATAAGGGAAAAATATGATATTTATATTCAGTTCCTTCAGACTTATGAAGGCGTTGAAGGAGATTCAGCATCAATCGCAGTTGCAACAGCAATCATATCTGCATTGAAAGATGTTCCAGTAAGACAGGATACTGCAATGACAGGATCTTTATCTGTAAGGGGGAAGGTTTTGGCAATTGGTGGAGTAACCTCCAAGATTGAAGCAGCAATTGGAACAGGAATTAAAAGAGTTATAATTCCAAAATCAAATGAAAGAGATGTTATTCTATCAAAAGAAAAACTAAAAGACATCGAGATTATTCCAGTTGAAACAATACAGGAAGTTTTGGAATATGCAATTGACTGGAAAGGAAAAGAATCTGTTTTAAAAAAACTTAAATCATCTTCCTAAACTGATCATAGGCCTCATTAGTCATTATCCATTGTTTTCTTCTTATATTATTTTTGTCAACCTGTTTAACCAATCCTTCTTTCTCCATATCAAGTAAAAGTCTGAGAATAAACTCATCATCTCTTATAACCTCATTAGCCAAATCTTTAGTGTAGATTGGTTTTAAGTTTAAGTCATAAAGTAAATAGAGTATATCTTGCTTAATCCTCTCAATTTTGTCTTTGGATATTTGAGACATAGTTTCTTCTAAAATCTTTAAATATTTAAATTTTAGCTCTTATTCGGCTACAAGGATATAAAAAATTTAATACAAAAAATACTTAAATAACCATAATTTCCTTTAAAAAATGTTTGAACAAGAAATTATAAAAATTCTAAAAAAACAAATTAAAAATCTTCCAATAGAGCTGGAAACCCCTAAAAATCCAGAATTTGGAGACTATTCTTTTCCATGTTTCACCGTCGCTAAAACACTTAAGAAAAATCCTGCAGAGGCAGCAAAACAAATAGCAAACAAATTGGAAAAATCAGACCTAATAGAGAAGATAACTCCGGTTGGACCTTACATAAATTTCTTCATAAAAAAAGAAAAGATAATGGAAAATACATTGACAAAAGTTCTGAAAGAAAAAGAAAATTATGGAAACCTAAACCAAAAACAGACCATCGTTATTGAATCTCCAGGTCCAAATACAAACAAACCATTGCACCTGGGTCATCTAAGAAATATGGCTCTTGGCCTCTCCCTGGCAAATATATTGAGGAAAGCAGGAAATAAAGTAATCAATGTAGATATAATAAATGATAGGGGAATACATATCTGCCAGTCAATGTTAGCTTATAAAAAATATGGTAAGAATAAAGAACCAAAAGGTAAGTCAGACCATTTTGTGGGTGATTTTTATGTTTTATATAATCAAAAATTAAAGCAGGATTCTTCTCTTGAAACTGAAGCCCAGGACCTTTTACTGAAGTGGGAGCAGAAAGATCCAGAAACAATCAAACTATGGAACAGGATGAACAAGTGGGCCCTGGAAGGTATGAAACAAACCTACTTAAGATTTGGAATGAAGATTGACAAAGCCTACAAAGAATCAGAACATTACCAGGAGGGAAAATCCTTGGTCCTAGAAGGTTTAAGCAAAGGTATATTCAAGAAAAACAAAGAGGGGTCTGTCATAATAGATCTTTCTGATGATAACCTTGGGGAAAAAGTTCTTCTTAGAAGCGATGGAACTTCCATCTACATAACCCAGGATTTGTATCTTGCAAAAAAACGTTATAATGATTTTAAGATGGATAAGATGATTTATGTCGTTGCTTCAGAGCAAGAATACCATTTCAAGGTCTTGTTTAAGTTAATAAAACTCTTAGGATTTAAGTTTGCAGATAATCTTTACCATCTTGCCTATGGAATGGTCCATCTTCCAGAAGGAAAAATGAAGTCAAGAGAGGGGAAAATCGTCGACGCTGATAATATCCTGGACGAGATCCACGAACTTGCCAAGAAAGAACTTCTGAAAAGAAACTCAAAAATGGATAAGAAAGAGCTTGAAACAAAAGCAGAAGCAATTGGACTGGGTTCAGTTAAGTTTTTTATTCTTAAATATGATCCCTTGAAGGACTTTGTTTATGATCCAAACAAGTCAATTTCATTTGAAGGTGAAACCGGACCTTATATTCAGTATACCTATGCAAGGCTTAAGAGTATACTAAGAAAGGAGAAACCAAAAGGAAAAATAGACTATGAACTTCTTAATGAAGAGCTGGAGAAGGAGATTGTTAAGGATCTTGCCAGTTACCCAGATTTAATTGAAAAGGCAGCAAAGGAATATAAACCCTCTCTGATAACATCCTATTTGACAGATCTTAGCCAAAAACTTAATTCTTATTATGTAAAATATCCAGTACTTAAAGAGAATCAGGATGTTAAAACAGCGAGGATGAACTTAATCCTGGCTTCATCCTATGTGCTTAAATCAGGCCTTAATCTTCTGGGAATTGAGAGTTTGGAAGTAATGTAAATTATCACCAAAATCTTTAAATAAGTTCTATTTTTAATAACACCATGGCAATCGTAGGATTTAATTTTGACAAGATGTTGGTGGAAAAAACAAACCAGATTGAGGGATCAGTTAAAGTAACCAACAACGTGCAGATCACCGACGTAAAAGAACATAAGCTTCCCGGATCAGACATTAAACAGGGGATAATTAAATTTAATTTTGAGTTTATTACTGAATATACCAACGTCGGGAAGATAGAGTTGTTGGGACACCTTCTTTACACAGAGTCTCCAGAAAAGTTAAAACAGATACTGGACACTTGGAAGAAAAAGAAGGATATGGATAAAGTTTTGATGGCTTACCTTATCAATGCAGTATTGGTTAAGGGAAATATTAAAGCTTTACAGCTATCCCAGGATGCAAATCTGCCACCACACATAAGATTACCGACGGTAACTCCAAAAGTCAATGCAAAGAATTATATTGGCTGATTTTCTTATTTTTTTGATGAATCACTCACTCAAACTAAAATGAATCACAAATGAAGCACATAAATCTATATAAATTTCTAAACCTTACCTAATTGGGTAGGTTAAAATGGCTGAAAATAACTCCGATTTTGTGGAAAATGTTAAAATGTCCTTTAAAATGGCTAAAGAAGACATTTCTGCTTTAGAAATAGAAATAAATAAGCTAAAACAAATAATTTCTGAACAAAATAACAAAATAATTGAATTAATGAAAAAGATAGAAGAATCGCGCATTAGAGCAGATTTAGAGGGTTTTTCAGGGTCTTCCAAAAGTGGTTCCATCGGAAATAAAGGGGTTGAATCACTCACTCACTCACTCACTCACTCGGAAAATATTCCAAAAACGAGCTTCTTAGCCTTCAACAGCGAGGTAAATAAAATTTTCACAAATTTTACCCAACAGGAGTTCAAAGTATTCCTAACCATCTACCAAATTGAAGAAGAGAAGAAGCAGGTATCTTATCTCGACGTTGCCAACCACCTGGGAATGTCAGATTCAGGTGTAAGATCTTATATCTCGAGGCTGATATCTAAAGGGGCCCCAATAATAAAGACCAAAATCAACACTAAACTCTCACTTTTGCATATTTTGCCAGAATTTAGGCAGTTAAACCTCAAAAACAAACTTTTAGACCTTTATTATCACAGAGACCCACTCCAGAAAAGGCTATCAGATCACCTATGAACTCTCACTTTCTGATTTTTATAGTCTTTTTTTGAAGATTTACGCCCTTTAAAACCTCATTTTTCTTCTTTTCAGGTATATAGAACTGTTTTTTACCATCAGATTGTACTATTTCCTCTATTAAACCCTCAGTTTTCTGTTTTATGTTATTAATCTGACCCCTAATCGTTGATTTATCCTTACCAAGCAAGCTTTCTAGATCATCATAACTAAGTCTCATTTCTGTATTTAACAGGGTCCAAAGCACCAATCTCTCCATCATGGTAAGGTGTTTCAAGAAATCAGCTGTTTGGACAGCTGTTTGGACACCCTCAAACGGCTGTTTGGACACGTGTTTGTTTGTGTTTGTTTGGACAACCCCCCCTGTTTGGACAGCTGTTTGGACACGTGTTTGTTTTTCAAACAGCGAAGCTAGCTTCTCATCTATATTATCAAGCCTAGAATAGATCTCCAAAAATTCTTTTTCGTGTTTTCCATGCTTCTGATGGAAGTGATTTATCCAAGTTGATATTTTATCCATATCAGTTTTTACTTTAGAAAATGATTCTTTAACATTAGAATGAACATCATCGATTCTCTCGTGAATCTTTTCCTCTCTTTTTCTACTCAAAAAACCAAACACCATCTTTAATTATAAAAAACTCCTTATTTAAATAATTTTTCTATTTAATCAAGCGGACTTTTGATCTTTTTGATCTGTTCTCTTGAAACATGAGTATAAATTTGAGTAGTACTTAGCTGAGAATGCCCCAATAATTCCTGGATAAGTCTAATATCAGTTCCATTCTCCAATAAATGAGTTGCAAAACTATGTCTTAAAACATGCGGGGTAACCTTCTTTTTTATCCCTGCCCTGCTAGCAGCACTCTGAATTATTTTCTGAACATTTCTCGTCGTTAAATTGTTGTTTTCATGGCCTGGGAAAAGATATTCTGCACTGTCCCCCAACCCTTTTATATGCCCTTCAAGGCTACCCAAAACTTTTTGAGATATAATTGTAATCCTATCTTTATTTCCTTTTCCAGATTTAACTCTCAAAGTTTTATCACCAAAATTAATATCACTTATCTTTAATCTTACTAACTCAGAAACTCTTAAACCCGTGCTGTAAAGTAATTCCATGATTAATTTAGTTTTAGAAGATCCAGCATTTTCAATCAATAAAAGGATTTCATCTTTGCTTAAAACTTCCGGGTTTGATTTAGGTATCTTAGGAGTCTTCAGATTTACAATATTTTTCTTTAGAATTTCATCATAAAAAAATTTTAAAGCACTCTTCTTCAAAGAAACACTCCTGGATTTTAAGTTTAAATCAGAAATCAAATAGCTCATATAGTTTCTGATGTCGTCTTCATTGATATTTTCAGGCTCTTTTTTTGTATAATCTAAGAACAAACGGTTGTGACGCATGTATGAACTGACAGTTTCCTTAGAAAATCCTCTTAGTTTTAATTCAGTTTCCAGCTTTTTTAACAAATTATCACCTATTCCTTTTTAAGATATTTATATTCATTTATTAGTCCAGCTTTTCCAGCCAAATAAGCCAAACTAAATCCCTCTCCGGCATTCTCCCCACCCAATATATTAATCATTTTTTCCAAATTTTCCTTTCCAAAGTATTTTTGAAAATCTCTATCCATATTAAATGAAGAATCTTTTTTCACCCCAAGAAGTTTTAACATATTTCTCTTATCCCTATTATCTAATTTAGTAAATGAATCATAAAAGTTAGGGTAGATATGTTTATTCTGCAAAAGAAATAAAAAGTTTTCCCGGGCATATTTAAAATTGAGTCTAGCCTGTTCCCTTATGGAAGGCATCCTAATTCCAATATCATCATAATTAATTGCTTCATCAGGGTCCACAATATTAAACCACCTTTTATCCCTATATTCTAAGATTGGATTAGGAATAAATTCTAAGCTTTGACTAAATGTTTTAGGTTCTGAAGAATCCCCTAATCTTCCCTCGTAATCATCTATACTAATTGTTGTATTAGGCAAACCAACCATAACTATATTTAAAATTTCTAATATTTAAACTTTCGCTTAATTATTTAAATTTGAGGTTATCCCGTAATTTTTAATTAGTTTACATATATATACTATTAATATAAAAAAGAACCCTTCCGAAGAAGGGTTTAATTAAAAACTCCCTAGTAAAGGTCTGATTCGTGAGGATGTTCTTTTTTATAATGTTCCACCCATGCATCCATAAGGTGCTCCTCCTGTCTAGATAGTCGTCCTCTAAATTCATTCCTACGTCTCAAGACCGACCACTCTGGCATCACCCTCTCAAATCTAACAAATAACTCTACACCTACATTGCAAGAACTTCCTCTGCCACCCTTGTTTGAAAAGTAGTCAAGCACCTTCAAAAGCCTTTTTTCTGTACAGTAGATAAGAGTTTCTGTATCTAAATAAAGAATACCCGGAGAGGCATCTGGGAATCTAAGACCGCTAGAGATTAACAGATTCTTTAACCCCACATCTCTTCTTATCCGCATTACAATATTACATAAAGAAGAAAGATCTGACTCTTGGATCTTGCTTTTTCCAATGGGAATTAAAAACAACCAAACCCTAAATATTTTTTTAAACATTTCAATCTCCTTTTCTACGGTTTTTCCAAGTCTTCCAGAAATAAGAAGAGAGTTTTATCTAAGACTTAGAAAACCGTTATTTTTGTTTAAATTGGATAAAGATTTTACAACCAGGACATTTATATAGGTTTTGGGTGGCCAAGAGCCCCTTTTTGCCTAAAATAAAGCATTTTTAATGAAAGATTCCCTTAATGTGTAATCTCTCCATTATCCCGTAATCTTTTTACTTTTTTTAACAAACATTTTTTAAAAACCCTTATACTTTAGAAATTATGACAAAAGTTGTTGCAAGGGGAGATGTTTATTTGGAGATTTACAAACATTCCCCAGAGGAGGAGATTTGGGGAAACCTAACCAATGTAATCCTTTCTACTCCCCCTTTCAAGGATTTTCCACAAGGGCGAGGAAAGATTTTATTTAAGATCCTATTTGATGATAGTTATGATTATGATGCTTTTATAAAACAATTTCAAGGATCTAAATTAATGTCCAACAATCTTGGAGCATACATCGAAGGAAATTATTATAGGGGATTCCTGGATGTAGAAAATATCTTTTTTTATGATAATCCCCAAAAGGATTTAGTATCTAGAGTAAATTTCCCGTCACCAAATAAATACCCTCCAAAACCTTACCTAAACCTAAAGAAATAAAGGTTCAGATAATAAGCATTACACGAACGTTTTGGTTAGAATTGGGTAATTTTTAGCTAAAAAGGCTGGATTTTTGATGGTTTTTTGGGTTAGTTTAAATATAATAGGTCAAGAACCGAGATACACTTAAAATAAGACATATTAAAGTTATTAAAGCGAATAAGATTATTAAAAATAATTTGTGTTTTTTTGATTTAATCCCCCTCAACCTTTGGAATATCTCATAGATCCCAATCGGAATCCCAATTATAGCAAAAAAGACTAAAAAGGGAAGAAATATTAATAATATTTGATTAACTTCCCTATCTTTGATAGAACTTGGACCATTAATGTGGATTGTTTGAGATTGTTGGGTTGTACCCCAACTTTCATTAAAAGAGTAAGTAAAATCAATACTTAATTGATAATCCCCTTCCTCTGCATCGGGAGGGGCATAAATGAGATATCTTAATGGAGAATCGCTTTCATGCTCTTCTACTTCTAACCCCCAATTTGCGATCGAGCATTCATTGCAATCTGGGTTTATATTGGACGGAGACAATAAAATCTTTATTTCGTCATCTGTAAATTTATGATAAAGAGATTTAGTTCCAGATAGATTATATACCTCTCTTCCTAAGAAAGTAGATTTTTTAATGAGTAATGGTCCCTCTATAATTATTGATATTTTTGCTTTTTCAAACTCTCCGCCCCCTGGAAGATAAACAAAAAGTCTAGTTTCTTGCCCAGGATCTATGTTACTATCTTCAGCGATTATAAGAATATTATAATTAGTAGAAGCTTGGGATATCCCTGCAAATATAAATATTATGAAAATGGAAAAGCTCCAAAATTTTTCTCCTTTAAACATAAGAGTCTACAGTTTTATAATTTTAAATATCTTTCGCATAATCCCTCTTATCTGAACCTTTTCTCCGAATAGAAACCTTTATATATTAATGCCGTATTAATACCATCTTAATATGGTACAAGCATTCGTAAATCTTTCGGAAAATGCAAACAAAGTCTTAAATATTCTAAAAGCCAAACACGCACTAAAAGACAAATCTGAGGCAATAAATATGATGGCTAAAGAATACCAAGAATTAATTCTGGAACCCGAATTAAGGCCTGAATATGTTGAAAAACTTATTCAGATAAAAAAACAAAAAGGAATCAAATTCAAAAGTGTTGCAGAATTAAGAAAACACCTTGAAAATGCGTGAATTTGAAATTAAGCCAGAGCTTGATGATAGATTAAAGAAATTAAGAAAGAAGAATAAACCTCTGTATGAAGCTATCATGAAAAAGATTACGGAGATTTTAGAAAGTTCTGATATTGAACATTATAAAAATCTCAGGTATGATATGAAAGACTCAAAAAGAGTCCATATCGGACATTTTGTTTTAGTATTTAGTTATGACCCATCTAAAGATTTTGTTTATTTTGAGGATTTTGATCATCACGATAAGATCTATAACTAATTACCGTCTTCCAGCTCTTTTAATCAAACTTCCAACTACCATCAGAAGTATAAAAATAATCAATCCAGCCCACCATCCCCAGATACTAAGGAATGTTAATACCAGGGCTACAAAGCTTAAGATCTGCAAGATTCTACCGATTGTAACAAGCAAAATATTCTCTTTTTTGGCAATAGGAACATACTCAGGCATCTTAACAGGCTCGGTTTTAGGCCTGTGTTTTACTACATGTCTAACAGGTTTTTTAACAACTTTCCTTGTTGTTTTTCTTTTTGTTGTTTTCTTTTTTGCAGCCATTTTAAGCCTCCTGGATAAAAAATATTTACTCCTTTATTTATCTTTCTAAGTTTAAAACTTTTAAGCAAAGCCTAATTATTTTATCTTTGATTTTAATCCTTTAAATAAGTTTCCAAAGGTTTTATAGCATAAATTCAGCTCATTTTTTCCTTTTTTTGTTAGTGAGTATATCTTTTTTCTTCCCTTTTGTTTGAGGATTATCAGCTTGTTTTCCCTCAGAACCTTAAGTGCGGGGTATATTGTTCCTGGCGTTAGTTTATTCCCTTTCCTCTTCCCTATCAGATCTGCCAGTTCGTCTCCGCAGAGCTTGTTTTGGCTGATTTCGTGGAGAATAAGGAAACTCAAAAGACCGTTCATATCAATTATTTTCTGGTTTTTCATGCTGTTATAAAATACTTAAAATATATAAATCTATCGGTTATACTATATATTGGATATAAGATTATTGGTTAAACAATAGATTGGTTTACCAATATATTGGACAAACAATAGATATAAAAAAGTTAAAATAGAAATTTCAATCAAAGCTTAAAACTTTTAGGCGGATAGTTTTAGTTACATATATATACTAATAACCTAAAAAAAGCAAATCCTTCCTTTGGAAAGAAATGCTTTTATGGCATATAACCTATTACTATCGTCGATTGATTTAGATATTTCCTTGACCGGTTCCAGTCCCTGCTGATGATTGTTCTGGCTGAGGATAAATCTCCTGATTCTCTTGTTCAATCAATGCTTTCTTGGTAGGTCCTTTTTTTACTTCTGAGCAGACAATCAAAACCAAACCGATTACGACTCCTATGACAATTTCCGGACCCATCGCATCAATCTTTCTTTGGGAATACAAAACCAATGGACTTAATCCAAGCGCAAGGATTATTGAACCGAGGAAAAAAAGGATCCATCCTTGCACAGTTCTTTTTGATAATCTGAAAAATTTCATTTAGCTAAACCTCCTTTCTATAGTTTATTTTTTTTGTCTTCGGACACCCGGATAGGCATTTTATTTTCTACAAAAATTCCCGGGCCCAGATCTCTCGAGAGAATACTATCATAATCTTCACCGAATTTTTTTCTGAGTTCGATGAATAATAATCTCGCTTCAGGATCAGCGTCAATCTCAGCAACGATTTCAGGAACCAAACACTTCGTAAATTTTTCAAAATGTTCTTTGCTATCCTTTTCTTTGATTGTCATAAGGATAATTCTCCACACGATTGGCCGAATAATCTTCTGAAATTTCTCTTCCGATATAAACCCGCTGCTTATATCAAAATGAAATTCTTCAGTCTCAATGTTAAATGAAAAACCCATATAACAAAAATGGCCTTTCTTACTCGGATCTTTGGGATCTGGGACAAATCCATGAGGAACCATATAGACTTTAAAAGTTTTTACTTCTTCCTTACGCATTTCACAACCTCCTTTCATTTAGTTTGGTTATGATTTGTTGCTAATGCGGTCAAATGACGGGAGAATTACCTCCCTTTCAAGTCTTTCGAAGTCCACTTTTTGTATGGTTACATGTAAGGTTATTTCTGGGGAGACAAAAAACCAGCGATCCTCGTTTAGATGGTCGCGGACAAAACTATGAGTGATTTTCTGAACCGTACAGATAATATCTTTCCTAGTTTCTAAATTGGTGATACGAACAGTCTCTCCTTCTGAGGGTTGAACTGAATAACCGATCCTCAGTTTTCCCTGGTAATTGATTCTTGTAAATTGTTTCTCCCCTTCAGCACAAGGAACCTCTACAATCAATTTAAGAATGTAATCGTACATCTCAAAACTCCTTTCTTCCACGTTTTCCGTGGATTTTAAAGTTTAGAACATAGCTCTAACTACAACCTCTTTTACCAAAAAATTTCAAATTTACAATAAAAACTAGCGAAATAAATACTTATAAACCTTTCTAGTATCTAATAACTTCTTTTTTATAATAATCCTTAAATAAACAGAGATATTAAGATAATCATGAACTCAGGCCTAAAAAGGCTAGGTTTTTTTGGTATTGTTTTTGTTATATTGATTGTTGCAATTTTCTTAATTTTTTTGGTTGTAGAGCAAATAAAAAATAGAATTTTAGTTTCTTTGATTTTAGCATTTGTTTTAGCATTGGTTATAACAATATTCAAATCCCCATTCCAGAACGAACTTTCAAAAGAACTTAAGACAGTGATAAGATACACAATGTTATGCAAGGACTGCGGATGGGAATGGATGTCCAACACTACTTCATTAAAACCAAACAGATGTCCTAACTGCCGTTCTGAAAATCTTGAAACTCTTGGTTGGAGAAAAATAAAAACAAATCTCAAAAAAGAGAAAGATCTTAGAAGTTTTTTTAAATGAAAACACATATAAACTCTTAAAATTGAATTTTTTCTTTATGGGCCTTTAGCGCAGCCTGGGTAGCGCAGCACACTCTTAATGTGAAGGTCGGGGGTTCAAATCCCTCAAGGCCCGGTTTTTTCCACAACATTTAAATATCTCTTTGAATGTATATTTTATTATGAAAAAGAGGAATTCAAATTCTAATCTAATTGCAATAATTTCAATCATAGCTATTGTTATTATTGTTGCCATAACTTTTTTTGTTTTGAATAAGGGAGAGACAATAACAACTGAAAATTCTACAGGCGGAGTAATTATCTGCGGAATGGATTATCCATGCGGAATGCCTGATGGTGTTTGCCCAGCCAGTTATGGTGCTGACTGTAATGGTAATGATATAGATTGTGAGGTGTAAAATGAAAAAAATATTTTTAGCTTTAATTTTATTTGGTGCTGTTTTTGCAGGGGTTTCTTTGGCCTGTGTTTGTTATATTAATCCAGATGGTTCTGATGCTTGGTGTGATCCTGAAGGATGTAATACAGAAGGAAGTTATTGTGTAGAGACCGATAGTTATTGTAAGATTGGAACTAAGACTTTAACCTGCTGTGAAGGTAGATGTGATTCAACAACAAAAAAATGTATTCCCCCTCCAGCCACATGTAAAACAGAAACACAAACCTGTAATTTAAATTCAGATTGTTGTGTAGGATTTTGTAGTATTAATCCTCAGGATTCAGCAGACAAACATTGTTGTAAAACAAACTATTATTGGGATGGGAAATATTGTACAACTCCAGATTATTGTAGCCCATATTGTTATGGAAGTTATTATTATCCAAATACACTCTGCGTAATCTCACTCTCAGGAGGTTATCAGGCCTGTTGTGGAATAACAATTAATTCAGTCGGAGAGATTGCTGGAGCAAGAGAATCGATAATAATATACTAATAGATGTATATACTAAACCTTTAAAAAACAAGGTGAGTTTATTAGGCTCACCCTGTATTAGTTATTGTTGCTTGTTTTTTACCTATAAGAATTTGAATCCGGGGAAGTGTTTAAGGCACCTCTTGTTTCGTGGATTTTCACAAGCCAAATATCAGCTTCTGTTAAATCCATATACTGATCCTTTCTTATATCCATAGTATGAAGCATACTCGGGATGTTTGCATAAGCACTGCCTGGTATAGAGAAGCCAACACATTTTCCAGTCTCATGAATTATAAACTGAGGGAACTCATGCCCTGGATTAAATGCAAGCTCTGTCCAAGTCTTTCTCACAATACCATTACTGTCCTCATCCCCTTGTACGGTTTTATTGTTCATTCCATACTGGAAGTAAGAAACGCCAGAAGAAATGCTTGCCAAATTTTCTTCAATAGGAGCAGCAAGGTATTCAACAGGAAGACCCCCAAGTCTGCCGTTTGTCCATCTGTTAAACCCATATTGTAAATAATAAGCAACATCTTCTTTTTTCATCCCAGTATCCTGAACAGCTACCTCGCTCCAATAAAGCTGGATTTTTTCAATTACATATTTTTGGGTGTGACTGTTTTGTCTCATCACCGCATCAATCATTCCAAGAGGTAGATAACCAGCCTTCTCAGATTCAATCCCCGTTTCATTATATCCAGACCTCAAAGTATCGAGGGGAACTGTCCTTACTTCCCTGACATAAGTATTTCCCTGAGCATCAGTAAATGTGACAGTATAGAATTGGTCTACTGGGGGAGTCATTGTGAGTTCCCAAGTGCCAACGCTATTAGTAGTTGTAGAAAAACCCCCGGCTGTGACAGTTATGTTATTCAGAGCAGTTCCGGATAAAAGCCCCGAATAAGTTCCTCTGATAGTAACTGTTTGGTCAATTGGGTCCTCCCCGTTGCAAGCAACAAGCGGCAATATTGAAATTGCCACAATCATCATAAGAAACAAGTTTTTAGACATAATGTCTCCTTTCTCTTAATTTTATATTGTTAGAATTTTATTTTCGATTTCCGTTTCGGTTCCCTAAGAACCCTGGAGTTTCTTTTTAAGAAAAACTCAGACTGGTTAAACCAGTTCATCAGGCGAGCTGTAACTCTCGCGACGGCCCCTCATTCAAGGAAGAATAAGGGGTAAAAGAATTAATGTCTGCGAAGATTTGCCCAGCAACAATATGTTTTATCACCGCAGTGAATCCACATCATTACCTGACCACCCGCCTCCAAATAAGCAATATTATGGGGAGCTCTAATGATTATTTCCCCACCCTTGCCATAGGAAACCGAGGTACTATGATATCCATGATTAGGATCACAATTCGGGCAACTCCCTCCGTCGAATGGGTAAAATTCAAGCTTTGGAAATACCTCCGAAGTTGGGTTACACCGTCCAATCATCCCCCTTAGAAATTTATATAACTCTGGATACTTTGCTTTGAGTTCATAAATGTGAGGATGACCTTCTGTCTTAAGTTTAGGTTTATTAATCACTTGGACCTGAGTGGATAGATCACTACTCATTTCTATACTCCTTGTTAAGAATTCTAAGTTATTCCAGTTCTTCCATTAGTTTTAATTTTAGGTAGAAATTAAATACTAAAAGAATAAAACTTTAGAATGAGGTTTTACACCCTCTTTCTTTGTTTTTACTGAAATAACTTGTAATTTTGTCTTATTTTCTAGTGTATTTTAGGTTTATAAACCTTTCGTTTTTGTAATTACTCGCAAGGGGTGATAAATTACATTACCAACCTTTAAATATGAAAACACATTACTATAGTAATGCAAACTTTACAGATAAGACTAACTAAGGAACTAGTAAAAAAAGCTCAAGATTTAGTAGATAAAGGAATTTACTCAAACAAATCAGAAGTAATAAGGGATTCATTAAGACGTTTAGCCTTTAAAGAAGAACTCATGACCAAGGATAAAACTTTCAAAATTATCTTCACCTCCGATATTCATGGAAATCTAACTCAATACAAAAAACTATTTGAAAAGGCCTATAATGAAAGAACAGAGGCAATTATAATTGGGGGGGACATTGCTCCAAAGGACGAAAAAAACAGGACAATAAAAGGTCAAAAAGAGTTTATAGAAAACAAACTAATTCCTATAATCAAGGATTTTCATGAAAAAAACCAACAAAACAACCATTTATGTAAGGTATTTATAATGATGGGGAATGATGATTTTAGATCAAACAACTCTCTTTTTAAAAAATATGAAAAAACTAATCTCTTAAAAAATATCCACAATAAGGTTATATCTCTCCATGAAAACCTAAAAATTGCAGGTTATTCATATGTACCATTAACACCATTCAAATACAAAGACTGGGAAAGATTAGATCTAACAAACAAATCTGAAAAAGAATACAGAAAAGGATTTTTAACCGAGGGCACTATTTCAAAAAATAATAAATTTATAAATGTTAAATTTGATTTAAACGATAGGAAAAAAACAATTGAAGAAGACTTAAATAAACTCATTAAGAGTCCAAAAGAAACAATTTTGGTAATTCATTCCCCGCCATACAATACTAAACTGGATATTACTAACTCTGGAGAACATGTGGGGAGCTTAGCAGTCAGGAAATTTATCGAAGAAAAGCAACCAATTCTAACTTTACATGGCCATATCCATGAAACTGTAAAAATGTCAGGAACTTTTATAGAAAAAATAAATAAAACTTTATGTGTTTCTTCGGGAAATGATAACCTAACCAATAGCTTAGCCATAATTAATCTTAATTTGTATGATTTAAATTCTATAAAAAGAGAACTTATTTGAATTTAGAAATATAAAATTTGGTTTTCTCTTTAATATCTTGGATCACCTCTGAACTCATTCTTTCCTTCTTATTTAATGCGTTCACAACATTCATTTTTTCTAAATCTAGTTTTCCATATAATCTTACTGACTCATCATAAAGATTTTCCGAAACGGTTTTCCATAATTTATCAACCTTGCCAGAAATAGTCCCATTATCATAAAGAATTTTTGGATGGCTAAGTAACTTATCCCTATGGACTCCAATATAAAATCTGTCTTGGGAGATAAAAGAAATTGGAACAATTGTCCTAAATCCTTCAAGATCGTTTAGTTTAATATTCTTAATTTTATATGGATAAATATTGCCCTCAAATCCTTTCAGATTATAGATTCCATCTTTTCCTTCAGGCCTATAAACTCTAATATCTGCTACAAAACATTTACTGATGATATCAAATGAATCCTCGCTCAGAATATGAAGGCTAACCGGGACATTGTTTGATTCTTCTTTAATACAATAACCTTCGAATACACGATTCTGAAGTGCCTTTCTCTCTGATGCCTCTGAAATAATTAATGGCAAAGTTTTCTTTAAATCATCTACAATTATTAACATGTCTAAATCTGAATTTTTAGTTACATTAAAATTTGGAGAATATGCAACAGATCCAACTAATATAATTCCTTTTGAAATATCTTTAAATCTTTGAACTTGTTCTTCCGCAATTTTTAATCTTTTTGAAGTTTCTTCGTAGGGATTTTCCATTGTTCAAAGACATTATAATAAATATTTAAACTTTTCTAATAGTAACTACTAACTCATAGTTTCAACTCACATTACCAAATCCAGGTTGTTCTCATTAGCCAAAAAAGCCTCTCTTTTGATGTCTTCAACTATGTAGTAAATCTGGGTATTTTCCAAAACAAACCTGCTCTCCAAAATATCCATAAATTCATCTACCTGTTTTATGTTCTTGAAAATCCCTTCAATTAAGTAATCGTATCCATTATTAATCTTGTAGATTGAATTAACATTTCTGTGTTTTTCCAAATAATCCTTAATCTCATCCCTTTTCTCTCTTTGGACTTTCAGCATAATATTAACCCTGGCATTAAAACCCAACTTACCAAAATTCAAAAGAGAGGTGTGTTTAGTTATCAGGTCTTTTTGACATGATTGTAATCTATCATAAATCGTAGAAACCGGGATTCTGGTGATCTTAGACATCTTGGTTAAGCTTTCTCTTGCGTCTTGTCTTAGCCTAGACAAAATCAACATTTCCTTTCTGTTTGCCATTTTCGAAGTTCCTCCGTATTTTTGATAAATTTATCAAATCACTCTCTTTTTTACAAACCTAGACCTCTTTTTTAACTAACTAACGTCTATAAAGTCTTTAAACTATATAAGTTTTTATCTTTTTAACAAGTGAAATTTGACAAAAACATAAATTTAAATATTTTTTGTATACTTAGTAAAATATGCCGAAAATATTTTATTCAAACCTGTTCTGTAACAGTTTACATTATCCAGGATTATATCATTTAATGAATGTAATTACAAAATTAAAAGAAGGAGATAAGTTTATTTTATGTTTCTGGGACCAGAAAATTTATCCGTTCCAGTCCTATGGTTTTGATCTTTCAAAAGAGAGCTATAAAGAACTTGTGGAAAAAATAAAATCATTGTTGGATTATTATAAAGTTGATTACCACATAATCTATCTTTCAGATGCTTTCTCAAGATTATTGAACAATGAGCAGACCTCTGAACTTTTGTATTCAACTTTGGGGAGAATCTCCTTGGGTTACATAAAAGAACATCATGAAAAAAATGAAATTCCTTACAATAACATAACTATAAACAAGATAACCTTTGTGATTGCAGATTATTTAATAGCTCTTTACATAAACAAATTATTCCCAGAATTAAGAATAGAAAAAATAACAAACTACTATTCCGGTAAAAAATTCAAATCATTGTTTAACAAAATAGAAGAAACAATTTCAGAAAAACATCTCTTGGTTAATTACCCTGAAATGCTTTATGTAAATAATATCCCTGTTCTGAATTATATTTCAGGAAAATGGATTTCTGTTGGAATGTCAAAAAATGAAATTGAGAGGGAAATTGCCTATTCAGACAAAGTAGATTCTGCTGAAGGAAAAGATATTCTCTCAGCTTTGTCTTTATTGATAAATAAAAACCAATTTGTTCTTTCAAAAGATCATAAACTGGAAAAAACAAATTTACCTTATGTTTTGGAAATATTCTCAGAACTGGATAAAAAAGACAAAATAATAACTCTGACTGAAAACTTATTTAATTTCCTTGAAACAATCAAAGGCCAAATACTTGATGCAAAAGAAACCAGTATAAAGAAAGTTAACTATGTAAAGAACCAGGATGATTTCAGGAAAATATTTGTTAATTTGAATCCTAAAAAACTTGAAATAATAAAATTATGTGACGGAACAAAAACAATATCTGAAATAGTAAAATTAAGTCCGTTAAAAGAAAGTTCAACAAGAAGTTATTTGTCAAGATTAAGAGCTAAAGATTTAATCACAAAAGATGAAATGCCAAAAAGAAGGATAGATGAAATCCTGATTAGTTTTAATTAAAAACAAAAACTTTTATATATTAACTTTAATAATCAATCTGTATGAAAAGAGAGGTATTGATAGTTCTGTTAACTTTGGCAATTATAATTTTTATCCCAGAATTAGTTTCAGCTCCAGGAGTAAAAATTTGTGGAACTGATTATGCCTGTGGAACCTCAGATGGAGTATGTCCAAGAACCTATGGAGCTTCATGTCCAACTTCAGGTTCAACAACTTTAGGTTGTGATCCAGATTGTACAGACAGTTCTTGTAGTGAAGTAATTGAATGTGTTCCAGCATGTTCAGCAGGTTATACCTGTAAAGCAGGAAATTGTGTAGCAACAACATGTTCATGTACTTCATGGGTAAACAAGGGTTGTGGGGGATTAAGTTGCAGTGATTGTAACAGAATGGCTCAGTCAAGAACCTGTACACCAGCAGGATGTGCATTAGAAACCCAATGTAAATTAAATGTTGCAGCATGTATTGGATGTTCATGTACTTCATGGAAAAGC
This sequence comes from Candidatus Nanoarchaeia archaeon, assembly GCA_028714375.1. Taxonomy (GTDB): domain Archaea; phylum Nanobdellota; class Nanobdellia; order SCGC-AAA011-G17; family JACPNG01; genus JAQTMY01. The sequence continues at coordinate 70,137 of JAQTMK010000001.1, forward strand.
CAAACCTGCGGTGGAGGAACCTGTGCATTGACAGAAATGTACCAGACCAGAACCTCAACGCCAAAAACCTGTGCATCAACTTCAAGATGTATTGCAGATGCATCCTGTGCAGCAGCAATAGAATGTGAAATTTTATCAGCAACATGGAAAAATAACGGAAATGAAGAAATAACAAATGCAGAATCAAATGAAAATGTTTATCTAACTTTTACAACAAATGATGGATGTCTGGGAAAACCTGTAAATATTAAAATTTATGAAAAAGATACTCCACCAAATTCAGATGATTTCTTAGATGAGATTAATCTAACTTCCCTAGATTCAAAAACAAAAAGTATAGCTTGGGTTACAAAGAAAAATGATTTGATTGGAGACTCAGAATATTATTTTATTGTTTCAATAAATCCGGTTTTTATTTCAACTGATTTAATTGTATCAAGAATAGAATCAACAGACGAGTGTGATGATGGAAATATTGATTTGGATGAAACCTGTGAATCCTGCCCAGCAGATGCAGGTTGTTTGGCAGATGAAAGATGTTTGATTGATAATACCTATGCAGATGAAAAAGGATGTGTTAACTGCATTGATAATCCAGACGAATGTGTTGCTGCAGAAGACTGTATTGATGGATGTTATCCAGGATTGATTTGTTACAATAGCAAATATTGTGCCTGTAATGAAGAAACAGATTCAGAATGTTATTTGGGTTCTGGCTGTGAAGATACAGATCCAGACTGCTGTGAAATCCTTGATGTCTACTTTAATCCCTTATGTTCAGCAGGTGTTGGAGCTTTAGGTAATGGTGTAGATATGGTTGTAGAAGGAAGTGATTCTTGTATAGGACAAACAGCAAATTTAGAAGTCTTTGCATACAAAACCGATGATTCCTTAGAGCCAGTAAATCTGGAAACTTCAGAGGCAGAATTTGATGAAGAAGCAGTAGTTTTAGTTTCAACCACATTTGAATACAATCAGGATGAAAATTATGTTTTCTCAGAAGGTCTATTCTCTTCAGAAGAATATAATAAATATTTATTGAATGCAACCGTAGGCTCAGTTTCAGAGACTTCAGATGATCTTATAATAATGCCCTGTAATTTGGCAATAGATTCAGACTGCGATGGGATTAATGATAATGAAGATGAATGTCCAGAATCAGATTACTGCTCAGATACTTCAGGAGATGGATGTACAAAGTCAGATTCTTCATGTTTAGTCTATTGGAACTGTGAGAATGCCCCTTGGTCAGAATGTAAGGAAGATGGATATCTTTACAGGGATATTGAATTATGTACCTACACAGAATCAGGAGATCCAATAACAGATGCCTATTGCAATTCACAGGAAGTTAAGGAAAAACTATTGTCAAGCAAAAGATGCATTGAAGAAACTCCTTTCCCAGTATTTTCATGGATAAATATTGTTTCAGTTATTTTGTTGTTAACAATCTTCTATGTTTTTAAGAAAAGGTAATTCCAAAAACTTTAAATAAAAATCAAAATTCATAATAGCATGAGTAAAAAGAGGTTAATTATTTTTATAGGGCTAATAGCTATGGTTTTGCTTTATTTTTTAAGTGAAACTATCCTGGGATATGTTATTTATCCAAACACAAGTCCTTCAATTGCAGGAAGCTCAGACATCTTGGATATTTATTACAGCAATGCAAACTGGATTGACTTTTTGATATTTTTGATGTTATTTGTTGGATTAGGATACATAACTCTTGGAAAAACTCCTTTGTTTGAAGGAAGGGGAAAGATTGTTGTAATAGCTTTAGGATTGGTTTTATCCTTTGCATTATTAATCTGGGAAAACAAAACAGGATTTTATTTGTTAGAGGAATTTGGACCATTTGTATTTTGGGGTGCATTAATAATCGGAGGGGTTTTATTCATAAAAGCTGTTGCAAAGAAAATATCTCCAGAAGGAAAAGGATTGGGAATTGCAATCTCCTCAATATTTTTACTCGCTTATATTGCAATATATGGAAGATTCTTGTTTTGGGATTATATTTTTGATGGTTTTGCAAATTATTATCCTTTGAACACAATTGTTTATTCACAGGGAGTCTATAATATTTTATATTTCGGACATTGGATTGTAACCATCTTTTTGATATTTGCAATTTTCAAATACTTTAAGGACAGAAAATGACTAAAAAAGGGTTTTCACCTATTGAAAAAATAGTTGGATTGTTATTATTTATTATTTTTGTTATTATTGTTGCCCTGGCATTAAAAGGAATGCTCTCAGGAATATTAAAATGAATAAAAAAGCAATGGCAATGGAGACTGTAGCTAAATTAATCTTGGCAATCTTATCATTCTTGATTATATTTGTTGTTTTAGGGGTTATATTGATTCCAACAATGAATGATTCTTATAAGGACGCAGTTTGTAAGTTTAGTATGTATTTAACTTCCAGCACAAGGGCAGGAACTGGTATATCTCCAATAAAAATTGGTTCTGCATTCAATCTAAACTGTCCAATGCACGAAAAAACATTGAAATACAAAGATCCTGAAAATGTAATGAAATTAATCGCTGATGAATCTGTAAAGTGTTGGGGTAAGTTTGGAGAAGGCAATGTTGATTTTTATTCTGATGTGAATTGGCCTTGGAAACAGGATACTGCTTTTTGTATAATCTGTACAAAGATTGAACCAAAAAATTCTGAATATGAAACAACTCTTGAAGCAAGCGAGTTTGTTAAATATTTAGGAGAAAAAGAGTATAGTAAGGAAAAAATGACTTATCTTCAATATTTATATGGGGGAGAACAAACCAGTGAAGATATTAAAATAAATCTTCCCAAACAACAATCAAGCGCTTATATCCAGATAACCGAAGAGAAACCACTATATATTTTATTTAGAGTCACTAAAAGTGAAGGTGGTTGGATTGACACTAGCCTAAATAATATCGGAGAAGGAGCAATTAGTTTTGCAATTGTTGGTGGAAAAGTTGGAGGGGGATGGGGAGTATTGGTTGGAGGGTTCCTTGGAGGCCTTGGAGGATCTTTGTTCACATCTTCAGATTTTAACCCATCAATATTATATATGAATTCAGCGGAGGTGGCATCTACCTGTGATGAACTTGCAGCATAAAAAAGGATCAATCCATTGGGATACAGCAGGAACAATGATAGTCATACTGGTTATTTTGTTAATCTTAATATTAATTTCAATAATATTTAAAGACAAAATGGTTGAGGTGATTGAAAAATTCAAAGACTTGCTTTAAATAAAAAAGGTTTAGAAACAAGTGAAATTGTAACTGCAATAATTGTCTTAGCAGTAATTATTTTATTAATAGTATTTGCAAAAAACATAATACATTTAAAGGATATAGTCCTGAAAATATTTGGTTAAGATGAATAAAAGAGGTCTAGAACAAGCAACGATTGTAAAGTGGATTATAGCTTTAACAGTCCTGATTGTAGTTATCTTGGGATTTTTATTTATTTATTCAAGTGCTAAAAAGAAAACTGGTTCAATAGAAGAACAGATTAGCGGAGTTGATATTAATTTAGGTGATGCATTTAGTGACCTATCTGATTCTATTACTGGAAAAGAGGACACTGCCGTAGTATTATCAAATCTCCCAAGTTGTTTATCAACTGAGACAAAGGAAGCAAACGAAAAAACTTTGGAACTGTTAAAACAACTACAAAAAGAAAGATCATCAGAGTATACTTTAGATCAGAAGCTTGAAGTAAAAAATAGATTTAAGGGATGTTATTTAGTTTTGGGTAATCCAGATGAAGCAGCAAAATACGGATTTAATCAGGCTGGATTGTGTGATGGTTCAGAAATTTATGAATTAAGGAATCAGTTAAAGATTATCAGTAATGAAGCAAAATCTAAATGTGGAGTCTCAGAATGCGAAGAAATTAAAAAGAAACTAACTAATTATTGTACTGAAGAACAAAAAACTCAGCATGAAAATGTAAAGAGTGAGATTGAAACAGTCTCTAAAGAATTAGATTGTAACTCAGCAAGCGTTTTAGAAGCAAAAGATAAGGATAACTTACTCAAAGCAGCAGACGCATTCTTATCTGGAAAATATATGGAATCCTCAAACACATTCTATAGTTTGGCAAAAACTATGGAAGCAAAAGGAACTTCTCAGGAGATTATAACAATGAAGACCCAGTTCTATTTGTTTTCAGGGATGGCTTACTCTTTGGCTTCAGGTGATTGTGAGAAAATTTTAGAAAAATATGATTATGTTTATGATTCAACTAGAGCAGGGACTGGAACCCTTAAAAAAGAATTAGAATTAAAATTAGGGGATATAATTAATCAGTGTCCATTGACTCTTCTTGGAAGTAAATTGAATGACATGAAATCTAAAGTCCCAGATTTATCAAGAAATCCAACTTATAAGGAAAAAGCATTATATGATTGGGCAACATGTTATCTAAATAAAAATAAGTATGAAGGATTTAAAAAATTAAATGAATTTATTGGAAGGGCAGGATTTGATAATGTTTATCGTTCAGAAATAGAAGTATTATTTAATAGTAATTGCTTGCAGCTTTCAGATAATCAAGAAGTTGGTGAAATTGGTTATTATCAGTGCATGGGTGATCGTTCAAGTTTATTTGTTGCAGAAGTGGGAGGAGATTCTCAGTTTGGATTTACAGGTGCAAACAAAAAATTAGATGAAATTGGAGCAGGATACAGCGGAAATTATTATAATTGTGTATTTATAGACATGGGCATGGAAGATGATAGTGGAATTGATGAAGGAACCTGTATGTCCTGTTATTCCATAAAAGATTCAAGTTCAAGAAATTGTAATGCTTATTCTCTAGATGAGAAAGCCTGGTTAGGCGGATGGAACTCCATTGATTCTTCAAAAGATAATCTTGTCAATGATGCCTGGGAAGTTGCATGTAATCTTGATCCATGTGGGTTTAGCAAAAATGGATGTGAGACTAGTGGAAATTCCTGTATCCAATCTTCTTAAAATTATAAAAAATACTAAAGGATAAAAAATAAAAAAATTTATCCGAATAATGCTCCAAGTCCTGCTGCAGCTTCTTCGGCTTTTTTAGCTTGATCTTCTTCTTTATGCTCTTCTTTCTTAGCAGCATGGTGTCCAGCTTCAACTGGTGCAGCACTTGCTACAGGAATAGCAGCTTCAAGAATTGCTTTATCAATATCAACACCATCTAATGCAGCAACTAATGCTTTAATCTGACTATTCTCTACTTTAAGTCCAATAGCATCAACTACTTTCTGGATGTGTGCTTCAGTTATTTCTTTCTTAGCCTTATGCAACAGCATTGCAATGTATATCAGTTCCATCTTTGACCTCCATAATTATTATCTCTGGATTTCTCCTCCAGCTTCACCCCACATGACTTTTTTTGCCATGTCTTCTACTTCTTTTACTTTTTCTTCCTCTGTTTTAATAGCCTCTTCTGTTTTGTCTGGAGTTTGAATATTAACTTTTGAACCTAAAGCTTTCACTTCAAGTTCAGCTTTTCTAATCATAACTTCAACAGTTTCTTTACTGTATATTCCTGCATAAACAGCAAGGTTAAGACTCCATCTGTGTATGTTCTGTATGTCTTTGATAATCTGTTCTTCATCAACATCTAAAACAGCTCTTTCATATACTGTTCCATTATCATAAGCAAACAATAAATTGATTCCTACTTCCATAGGTTCTATTTTTAATTTGGTTAAAACATCAGCAACATTTTGTTTGATAACCTCTCCTGCTTTAACAACTAATTTATCTTCCTGAACAGCAACTTTACCTTCTTCAACTCCGGTTCTTATCCCAATCTGTCCTAACTCTCCAATAATTGGACCAGGAGCAAATGAAGTTTTTCCTTTTTTAATGTAAATATCATTAGGTGCAATCTGTCCTGCTTTTGCTGGTGCTGAAGATTTTTCTCTTTTCAGTTCTTTATATAACTTGAATGGATTCTCTTCGCATAAAACCAATGCAGGCATCCCCCTTATTTTTTCTTTTAATGAATCAACATCATTTACCTTATCTTTTAAACCATCAAGAGCAATTTTAATTAATCTTTTCTTGCTCATTCTAACAACAACCTTGCCTCTAAGTTTTTCTTTCATTCTCTGAAGCTGTAGTGCTGGTAAATTTGTCATATCTGCAATACCAAATACTTTTGCTCCAGCTATCAGTTTCTTGATATTCTCAACTTCCTGTTTCTTTTTAGGTTGTATTTTTTTAGTCATTTTTTCCGATTACAACTGGTTTTCCCATTGTTGTTTTAATCATAAAGTTTTTGATACTGTGTTTTTCTTGAGGTAAATGCTGTACCAAATAAGTATAAATAAATAAAATGTTTTCAGCAACGTCTTCTTCTTTCATGTCTTCTTTTCCAACTGGAACTTTGATGGATAAATCTTTTTTAGTTATGATTCTTGCCATGTTTTGCAATTTATGACAGACGTCTTTTAGGTTTGCATCAGGGGGAATTACCTGTCCTGCTTTAGGGCTAGGCATTTTTCCTTTCATACCCAATAACTTACCAAATCTTTTAGCAATGTCAACCATTATGTTTGCCTGAGCAATAAAAATATCATATTTTCCAGCTATTTTCTTAACCTGTTTGTCATCTAGGTTTTTGAAATCATCCTTAACACTAAAACCATCCAATGTGTCTCTTGCAGGATTCATTAATTCCTTGTCTACCAATCCATAAATTGTTTTTTTAACACCAGTAGCTTTAGGAAGAACTAAGTAATATTCTATTTTTTGGTTTGGATCTTTTAGATTAATACCTTTAAGATTTATAATAAGATCAAAAGTTTGATTAAATTTCTTCTTAGGTTGTTCTTTAACCTTCTTCAATGCTTCTAAAATCTGTTTTTTTTCCATATTTGCTCTCCTACTAAAAGTAGTCTTAACGAGTAAGGTTTTAATGAAAAATACCTATTTATAAGCTTTACTCTATCAAAATAACATATAAATTCTCAAAGAATAATGGCTCTTCCTTTAAAATTTTGAACTTTAACCCATTTTTCTTAGCCAATCCAGGAACATTAACAGACAAAGAGCTGTAAACCATCAAACACTTCCCATTAACACTAAGATATTTCTTAACCTCTTTTAAGAACCTTTCAATAACGCCGTTATCAGTTGTAACTAATTTACTTTCAGAATCTTCATCAGGATCTTCAGGCAAATAAGGAGGATTAAAAATAATCAAATCAAACTTTCCTTTAATATTTGAAAACAAGTCAGAAACAATAGCAGTAATTCCTTTTTTCTTGCAAAGATTTACAGCTTCAGGATTGATGTCTGCAGCAAGAACATCTTTTGTTTTCTCCAAGGCAATAAGAGCTAAATATCCGCTTCCGCATCCCATATCAAGAACTTTCCCTTTAGCATAATCTTTGATAAATTTTCCAAGTAAAAAACTGTCTTCTCTGGGTTCGTAAATCATAAAAAAAAGAAAAGAAAAAGATTAATAAATTTATTCAAAAAGTGTTTCCTCATCAATCTGAAGATCTTCATCCACTTCGTCCAAGTTTTCTTCATCAAGAGTCTCTTCACTTATCCCGCTTTCTTTATCAAATTCATCGTTTGACCCTTCTGAGGAACTTTGGCATCCAACTAAAAAAACTAATGAAAACACCAATAAAACTGAGATTATTTTCCTAATCACCTTAATCCACCCCTTTTTCTATTTTTGGATTAATTCCATTAGCTTTTAGTTCCTTATAAGCTTTTTTCAATGCAGTATGCGCAGCTTTAAGATTATTTCTCATGTCTTCAAAGTAAGTTTTGGCTTCTTTAAGTACAGCTAACTTTTCATCTCCGGTTTTGGTTTTAGCTTCTTCTGTTTTTGCTGTGAACTTTGTATATGCTTCTTCAGCTAAAGTTATTTTAGCATTGAATTCAGTCATATAAGTTTCTGCTTCACCAATCTCACTTCCAGCGGTCTTTGCATCAGCGATTGTGGTTTCCAAATCTTCTCCAAGAGATACTAATCTTTCCATCAAATTTGCCAAAGAGTTTTTAGCATTCAATGTAACCGCAGTTCTTTCTCTTTCCCTTACTCTGTTCCATGCTTGGTTTATTTCTTTAGCAATCTCTTTTAGCTCTTCTCTTGTTGTTGCAGCTTCTACCTTAATCTTAAGATCTTCTATAATCTTGATTTCAGCATCAATAGCAGCAATCAATTCAGTTGCTTCTTCTTCAGTTATTTCTTCATTACTTTCTGTTTTGCTCTTGACTTTTTCAAGATGAGATATCATTTTGTCTGCAGACTTTATTACAACTTCTTTCACATGTTCAATTAATCTTTCTTCTTTTTCAGTGCAGTTTTCAGTACATTCCTTTCTTTCTTTTTTAGCTTCTTCCCATCCTAATTTCTTTTCTTCAAAATCCAACTTTGATTTCTCGAATTTTTCTTTAGCTCTTAAGAAATTTTCTTTAGCTTTACCAATTTTTATTTTATCCAGAGCCCTCTCTTTGTTTGCTACAACTTTTTTAAAAATATCTTGCCATGTTTTTTTGTCTGAATTATCAGTTTCATCTTCATCATCAGCACCTTCTTCCATGGTCTTGATTTGCATGTCTTCTCCCTGGTTTTGGATTTCATTCTGTTCCATCTCCTGGGAATCATCATCTCCGTTTCCATTGCCTTGACCATTTTCCTTTGCTAAAATCCCTGAAGGGATTATTCCTAAAAGGAAAACCATCAAAATTGTTATCCCAATTATCTTCTTCATATTAGCCTCCAAAATTATTATTGAAAAAATAAAAAACTAGTTACTTTATAAACAAACTTTCAGAACCAAAAAATTAAAGGTTCATAATCCTTTATAATTCTTCAAAAAAGCAGAAATTGCTTTATTTTTTCCAAAGAAAACATTTTTATATTAATCTGATTAAAATAATAATAAATGCTCAAACAAATTATGTTGGCGTTAATTATTGTATCTTCAATAGCCCAGGCAGCAACAATAACAGGAACAGTTTATGATTTGGAATTTTCAAAGGTTGAAGAAATATTAATAACTGTGAATTCAGTTCCAGAACAAAAATATCTTTCCAATGATGGATCATATAAATTTGAACTTCCACCAGGAAAATATACAATAACTGCAAAACAGGAAGATCTTTTAGCAGAAGAGAATATCGAGGTTGTTTCAGAGGGAAATTATGTCATAGATTTGTTTTTATTCCCTTCTTTTGAAGATGAGAACCAGTTATTAAATGATGAAGAAGGGGTTCCAGACCTGGAAGAAAAATCTTTTTCGTGGATATGGATCATTTTGATTTTTGTAATAATTGGTATAGCTCTTTTTTATTTTCTTAGAAAAAAACCAAAACATGAAGAAAAACCAATAAAAGAAGATCTGGAAAATCTTATTGAACTTCTTAAAAAACACAATGGAAGAATGACTCAGAAAGAAATAAGAAAAGAACTGTTCTTATCAGAAGCAAAAATAAGTTTGATGGTAACAGAATTAGAATCTTTAAACAAAGTAAAAAGAATCAAGAAAGGAAGAACAAACGTAATTATATTAGTTTGATTAATATGTTATTTAGGGATTATCAAAAGACAACAATCCTTATAAAACAATTTTATTTAAAAAAAATATGTCAATCCCTCCATTTAACCCATTTATTGTTAAAATCATAGATAATCTTTCTGATAAAAAAAAGGATTGTGATGCAAAAAATTATGGATTATTTGGAGCAGAACAAGTACATAAGATAAATGAGGAAGTATTTGAATGGTTAAATCAACAAGCCTTTGCAAGTGAAGCACCAGACCCACGATTTAATCAGCTGGAGATTAGTGGAGATTCTGATGCTAAGGATCACAGAGGGAAGGATGAACCAGATACAGTTTGCTGGGAACTCTATTTCAAAGAACCCCTGATAAAAAGATTAAAGTCTACTCTTGGGGATAAATTACTCCATATTAAAAGATGGCCAGAGATTAGAGCTTATAATAGTGAACCAGATTTATTAAATACAGAGGATTATATTAAAATAAGTGTATCTAATACCGAGAGGGGATGGGTCAAGAAAGGTCTATTCCCAAAAAATACTCATATTGATACAGAAACTGAGTTTAGTGATTCAATGTGGAATCCAAAAATTAAAGAAATACCCTTTGCAGTATTCACAGATATTAAAAGAGATGCTCAAGCAGGATTTTATGCAGCAAAAGAATGGTCGAAATTTAGAACCATGGCTATTGCAAGTAGCAAGTACCTCATAGATATTCTTGAAGAAGAAGAAAAAGAAATACAAAGGATTGAAGATCACAGTATTAGATTCCGAAAAAATGACTCTCTGAGAAAAAAGAAAGGATTTGTAACTGGATTGATGCTCGATTTATTACCCGATACTCGAATTCAAAAAGGGATTATTACTCTTCCAGAGATTTATCAACCAGGGATACTAGAAACTATCACTGCTTTAGAATTAGAAAAAGGGACCGATGAACAGAGGTACGGAAAATGCAAAACCCCTATCTATCACATTAATGGAGTTCCTATAGAAATTATTCCAGTTCCGGGAAAAGAAATTGCGTATAATGCTAAAATATCTTTTACAATCCATCCATCTGGAGGGGTAGTCAACCATGAAATTGCAAAAAAAACTATTGAAGAATCTCTCCAAAGATACTTTGATGTTATATTAACTGATAAGAATGATCTAAAATTTAGTTTATTATTAGAAAATGCTCAGAACATTAGATCTAAGATATCTGAAGGAGCAGAAAATACCCCGCTTCATACTAATTTAAGGAATATCGTGGAAGCTATTTCATTAGTTTCTGAAACAAATGGATTATGGACCAAGGAACAACAACCAGTCTTGGAAGAAGGGTATAGGGCAATGGTAAATGCCGGAATGAAAAAACATTTTGAAAGAATTGAAAATAATCTCCCCGCAATAACAATCCCAAAAGAGTATAGGCATAAATAAACTAAAATTCCTTCATAGCCTTAAAATACTCTCTGACTCTTTCCTGGATGTTCTCAAGATAAAATTTTTCTATTTTTTTATTGTAAATAACTTCTAAATCTTCAAATTCAGGAACTCTGTACATATTGTTCACGCTTTCAATCAAAAACATATCTTTTAATTTTTTTAGCTGTCTTCTGATATTGGATGGAGCAATTCCCTTCATCTCAAGATTGTGATTTTTCCTATACTCCATTGCTTTTTCCTGTATCTCAGCAGAACTTATAAATTGCTGCTCTTTTTTGGCAATAAGCAAAACCGATAAAATATCAACAACAATGTCTCTTGAATCTCCTGGCTGCAATAATCCCAAACTTAAACAGAATTTTCTTACCAATTCTCTTCCCTGTAATTCAGAAGGTTTCTCGTATCGTCTCAATGTTATTTCTGATAGAGGCATATCTTTACTAATCTTCATGAAATAAATAAAAAATAAGAACTTTATAAACTTATTTAAGTATAACTCTAAAACCGCTCTTTGTTGGACTTATAGTATATTCTTTTCCTTTTTTCTCAGCCCATGCTTTAGCAGTTGTTTCTGTTTTAAATTTCTTAAAATTCTTTAGTTTTTCAGGCGCAGTTTTTCTTCCTTTTTTATGAGTTCCTGCTATCCTTAGCTTTCTTTTCATCTTTGTATGCATTTTCATAGCATTTTTGAAATTGAAAAGCTTTATAAATATTTTCCTTTTTTCTCAGCCCATGACAACATTAATAGCGTGTTTATCAACAGGGAAAGGAACATGGGGTCATGTATCCAGATTAATACAGGATCAGGAATGGGAAAATATAATCCTTATCACAAATGATTTTGGAAAAGAAAATTTTACAAAAGAAAAGAATACCGAGTTTTTGGTGATAGATCCAAACAAATCTGTTTTAGAGATTATAGATGACCTTATTAAAGAACTGAAAGGAAAAGTTGAAGGTGACGTAGCCCTAAACCTTGTTTCAGGTACAGGAAAAGAGCATATGGCTTTGTTAGCTGCATTGCTTAAACTTGGTGTGGGTATAAGATTAGTTGCTTTGACTAAAGACGGAATAAAAGAACTTTAAAAATGGAAAAAATAGAAAAACAAAAATGTCCATTTTGTCTTAAAGATACCTTGACTTTGACTGAAGATGAGCAGGATATTCCCTACTTTGGAAAAATCTTTATTTTCAGTATGAATTGTTCTAATTGTCATTATCAGAAATCTGACATAGAATCTGCAGAAATGAAAGACCCATCAAGACATACTTTTGAGATGGAAACTAAAAAAGATCTTAATGTAAGAGTTGTAAAGTCCTCAACAGCTACAGTTAAGGTTCCAACCCTGAAAATGTCTATGGAACCGGGTCCAGCTTCAGAAGGATTTGTCACAAACATTGAAGGTTTGCTGCAAAGATTCAAAAGAATAATTGAGGATGAAAGAGACAATACTGATGAAGATGATGTAAGAAAAGCAGCAAAGAATTTACTTAAAAAATTATGGAAAGCTGAACTTGGTGAACAGAAAATAAAAATTGTTATTGAGGATCCAGCTGGAAACTCAGCAATTATATCTGAAAAAACAAAAGTTGAAAAAATTAAAGCTAAATGAAAACCCTATTTATTGAAGCAAGGTCAAATGAAGATATTTCTAAGGCACTGAGTAAAGTAAAAATTAAAGGTAAAATTGGATTAGCCTCATCAATACAGTTCCTGCATAAACTTCCAGAAGCAAATAAAATATTAAAGAATTCAGTTATTGCAGGGCAGGTCTTAGGTTGTAATGCTTCAGCTTGTAAAAGAATAAAAAACAAAATAGACTGTTTTCTTTACATTGGTTCAGGAGAGTTTCATCCAATAAGGATTGCAGTTGAAACAGAAAAACCAGTTTATATTTTAAATCCTTTAACAAATGAAATTTCTCTTCTTAATGAAAACATTGTGAAAAATTATAAAAAACAACTTCAGGGAAAATTAATCAAATACTATAATGCAGAAAAAGTAGGAATTATATTTTCTTCAAAACCAGGACAGAACAAATTAAAAGATCTGGAAAAGATAAAAAAAATAAATAAAGAATTATATTTCTTTGTTGCAGATAATATTAATGCTGCAGAGTTTGAAAACTTCCCGGATATTGATATTTGGGTTAATACAGCCTGTCCAAGGATAGAAGACAAAAAGATTATAAACCTTGAAAATATTTTCTAATAAAATGAAACAGGAATTTTTGAAGGAATTAACTTCTTTTATTCAAAACAAGGGATTTATATGGGGTCCAGAACCAGAGCTATATGAAGGAATGTCAGGATTCTATACCTATGGTCCTTTGGGTAAATTATTAAAAAACAAAGTGGAAAACTCAGTTAGAAGAGTATTCCAAAGCAATGGATTGTGGGAATTAGAAGCTCCAACCATTCTCCCAGACATTGTCTGGGAAGCTTCAGGCCACCTGAACACTTTCAAAGACAGGATAATTGAATGTGAAAAATGCAGGGCAATCTTTAGGGCTGATAAATTCATAGAAGAAACCCATGATGTCAATGCTGACTCTTTTTCAGAAAAAGAATTATTGGAATTTATTGAAAAAAACAAAATTAAGTGTCCTTCATGTAAAGGTTCTTTTAAACCAGAAATAAGAACACAGAGTTTGATGATGAAAACCATTGTTGCAGGTAAAGAAGCTTCATTAAGACCAGAAACTGCAACATCAACATACTTACCCTACAGAAGATTTAATGAATTTTTCAGGGGAAAGATTCCTTTTGGAGTTTTCCAGATAGGAAAAGCTTACAGAAATGAAATTTCTCCAAGACAGCATGTAATAAGGTCAAGAGAATTTACACAGGCAGAAGGTCAGTTGTTTGTTGATCCAAAAGAAAAAAATAACTGGGAAAAATATGATGTAATAAAAAACACAAAGCTTCCATTATGGACAAGCAAACTGCAGAAATCAGAAAAAACTTACAAATTAATTTCTCTAGACGAAGCAATAAAAAACAAAGACATTAAAACAAAAGTATACGCATGGTGCATTTGGCTGGCCTATGAACAGTTTATTTCTTTGGGAATTCCTCAAGAAAAAATAAGATTAAGACAGCATCATCCAGAAGAAAAAGCATTTTATGCTGACGATGCCTGGGATGTTGAAATAAACCTGAATGCATTTGGCTGGACCGAAGTTTGTGGTGTTCATGACAGGACAGATTACGATTTAAAACAGCATTCCAAATTTTCAAAAAATGAATTAACTGCAAGAAGGGAAGATAACTCAACCTTTGTTCCCCATGTTTTGGAGATTGCATTCGGTACAGACAGACCAGTCTTTGCATTATTGGATATTTTCTACACCAAAAAATCAAAAGAAGAAGGAAAAACATTATTCAAACTGCCCTATAATATTTCACCGGTTGATGTTTCAATTTTCCCACTGATGAAAAAACCAGAATTAGTTAAAACAGCCAATAAAATCAAAGATGATTTGGAAAAAGAATTTATTATTGACTTTGATGTTTCTGGTTCAATTGGAAAAAGATATTTAAGAAGTGCAGAATCAGGAACTCCATTTGCCATAACCATTGACTATGACTCTTTAGATAAAAATGATGTAACCATAAGGGACAGGGATACAGAAAGACAGATAAGGGTTAAGATAGAAGATTTATCTTTAGTTATAAGAAAACTTTTAAACAAAGAGATGACAATTTAAATCAGGGGCCAGTAGTATAATGGTTAGAATTTCGCCATGGCATGGCGGGGATCTGGGTTCGAGTCCCAGCTGGTCCATTTAATAAAAATGAAAGACTGCATATTTTGTAAAATAATCAAAAAAGAAATTCCAGCAGAAATAATATATGAAAATAAAACTACTCTAGCCTTTCTTGACATAAATCCTGTAAACCCTGGACACGTTTTGGTGATACCTAAAAAACATTTTTCTACTTTAGAGGAAACTCCTCAAGAAACTTTAATTGAAGTAATTAAAACTACGAAAAAATTAGTTCCAGCAATAAACCAATCTGTAAATCCCATAGGGATTAACTTGGGGTTGAATAATAAAAAAGGAGCAGGGCAATTGGTACCTCACATACATTTGCATATTATGCCAAGATTTGAGGGAGACAAGCATAAACTGCTTGAAGGCAAAAAAACTCAGCCAGAACAACTAAAACAAGTTGCAGATAAAATCAAAACCTTTTTATAAACACTAAAATCTCATTTTTTTATATGCCGCTGTAGCTCAGTTGGTTAGAGCACCGCTCTCATGAGGCGGGGGTCGCAGGTTCGAGCCCAGCCAGCGGCACTTATTTTTCAATGCCTAAATCCAGTAAATGTTTGATATGGTCTGATCTTAATCTGTTAAATCCTTCCAGATTTGCCTTTCCTAAAATACCTTTCATGGATTCAGCAGAAGAAATATGCGGTAAGATAACATAATCTGCACCTCTTTCATAAAGGTCAAGTGCATCAGGAATTCTGTCAGCAGAAACAATAACCTTAATCTTGGAATTTATCCTTTTAATTAATCTTAACATTAAAAGATTGTCTTCTAAGGTTTCAATAGTAGAAATAATTAAATTAACCTTGGAAAAATTAATTTTTTTTAAGATTTCATGATTGTTTATCTCACCATAATAGCAGTTTATTCTGTTTTTAATCAAACCTTCAATAATTGAAGGGTCATGATCTATCACAATCAAAGACTCCTTATTCAAGAATCTAAGCATTATTTTTCCCATTCTGTTGCATCCAAATAAAACTGTTTTATAATTTCCTTCCTTTGTACCATATTCAAGTCTTTTTTTCTTTGAAGAAAGCCTATTGAATATCTTTAATGGTTCTGCAAGATAATTATAGATTGAAGACGAATTTTTGATTAAGTATGAAGTCAGTATCATTGTCAAAACAGTTAAGAAAATTATCAAAGAGAAAAATTCCTGACTGATATGGCCAAGCATATAAAATCCTAATGTTCCAAGCAATAAGGAAAATTCAGAAACCTGTCCAAGAGATATTGCAGTCAAGAAACTGGTTCTTGATTCATATCCAAACAGACCCGATATAATCATTATTATAAGTGGCTTTAGTAAAATTACCATCAAAGTAAGTATGACTAATAACCAAACTAAGTTATTTCCAATCAAAACCAGCTGCATTCCAAGAGAGACAAAAAAGATTGTTGAGAAAAAGTCTTTCAGAGAAACAACTCTTCCCATGATTTCATGATTGTATGGAAGATTTGCCAATCCAACTCCTATTAAGAATGCACCAATTGCAATTGAAAAATGAAGTAAATTAGCGAGGATTGCAAACAGGAAACACATGCTTATTGCAATAAGAAAGATTAATTCTCTAGACCTTGCTGCAAAATCAAATACTCTTTTAAGCAAAAATCTGCTGAATATAACTACAGCTAAAATCAAGATTAAACCATTGAACAAGGCAAGTCCAACAACCTTAAAACTTAATTCTCCCTGTGTTAAAAATGAAAGTGCAAAAACAACCAAAATATCCTGTAACAATAGAATTCCTAGAATTATTCTTCCGTGAAGAGTATTTATCTGTCCTTTGTCAGATAATAGCTTGACTACAATCATTGTGCTGCTGAAAGAGATTATTAATCCGATATAAACACAGACAATAGTTTCAAGTCCAAATAAATCTCCAATAAAAAATCCTGCAAAAAACATCAGAACAACCTGAAGTATACCGCCGACTAAACTAATACCTAAAACTTTTTTTATTTTTTTAACATCAATTTCAAGTCCGACTAAAAACAACAAAAAGGCAATCCCAATCTCAGATAATGATCTGATTAAATCTAAATCTTTTACAAAACCAAGTCCGATAGGCCCAAGAATTACTCCTGCCAAAATATACGCAGGTATAAGGGGTTGTTTTATTAGTTTAGCAAGATAGGCTAAAGCAGTTGCAAGAATTATAATTAAACCTAAATCAACCAAGACATTTGAAACTAAAACCATTATTTTCCCTCTTTTTAGGAATATTAAATAGTTTTTTGATTATAAACTTTTTGAAAATCCAAAAAATAAGAAAATTACTTTTTTCCCAATGTTACTTCAATGGTTGAGACTCTGACCTGTTTTCCTTCTTTGTTTTCAAATTCTTCAGAATCTATCTTGATATCTTTTACTGCTACACTGTTTTCCAAGAATCTTTTTGAAGCAACTTCTGCAATGTCTACAGCTCTAGAAATAAATTTGCCTCTCGCTTTTATGACAACTTCGTTTGCACTCTGTGTTGTAAACTGCATTACAACTCCTGTCACATAGTTCATAAATGGTTTTGGCCCGATAAATACTGTGTGATTGTTGTCTTGTTTCTTTACATTATCTGTCATTTTGACCCCCTACCTAATCCAACACAACGTCCTTCTCTCTCTTTTTCATGAGTTTAACTACATATCCAGCTAAAACGTTTCTTAGCTTTTTTGAAGGAATATCAGATACTTTATCCAAAACCTTTTTATTATTATCAAAATCATTGCTAAACACATTTTTATGTGTTTTAATGACCTGCTGTCCTGTCTTCTTAACTAGGTTACTTTTTATTCTTCCCATAACCTAAATCTGACAGCAATCCATATATAAATCTTATGATTTCTTTTTAAAGAACAAAAATCCAGTCTTTTTGGTTTCTTTTGGCTTTTTAGGCATTTTTAATGGCTTTTCTTCAAGTGCAGCATAAACCTCTGCCTCATCAATAAATTCCTTCCTTAAGCCCCTCCTGTCAAGTTCTATACATACTCTTTCACATGTCTCTAAGAACTTTCTTGGAACCCCGCCAGACCTCTTAAATATGTAATTAATTCCATCTTCTGTAAACAGATTCTTGCCTTTTATCCTTGAGTTTAACAGATCCTTTGCATCTCTTCTGGTTAAAGGTTTCATCTCAACAACCCTTTCTCCAATTCTAGACCTGAATGCCTTTGAGAAGTTATCTAATTTAGGGATTTGGGAAATAACAATCGACTTGATATATCTGTTCTCCCAATGTAGTTTTAGTAACCCTTTTAGAGTCTCTTTAGATGCCTGCGCCTCATCCAAAAGCAAGACAATATTTTTTGGATATTCTTTGAAAAAACTTCTGAATAAAGTATTATGTTGCTTTAGGTATTCTTCAAAATTAAAGTTTTCATCCAAACCCTCACAGTCTATGTAAACGGGGGTATGGCTTTTTATTTTTAGTTCAAGCCATTTTAACAAAGAAGTTTTACCTGTCCCGCTCTCTCCTGTAACAAAACAGATATTTCCCCCAATAACATAATCCATCAGTTTTTTCTGCTGATCTTCCACACCAATAAGATTTGGATTGAATTTAATGTCAAAAGGATTGTCTCTGAATCCATATCTCTTATACCATGGTCTCATATAAGAATAACCTGATTATAAACTTAAAAAACATTATGGAGTTAAAACATATATTTCCCTATCGATTATATTGCCCTGGACCTGATATAAAAACTTCTTTTCCACTTTTATTCTTAGTTTTGACAGTATTGATTCCATATCTGGTTTAGCATGTCCTTTTTTGAATGGGATTATAGGAGATATGAAAATAATTCTCTTTTTGGTCATACCTTTTAATTCTCTTAGCGTATCAAAATAAAGTCTTGTTAATTCATTTTTTATTTTCATTGCCTGCGTTTCAGAAGGATACTGTTTGAAGAAAGGACCCAAAAATGGTTCTGTAACAACAACATCCACTTTATCAATAAATTTAGTGGCTTCTCTTGCATCACCGTGAAAAACTTCAAAATTATTTTTAACATTGAAAGCTTTTTTAAACCAGTTGAGGTTTGTTTTACATCCTTCAAAAGTCCTATGATCTTTTTCAATACCATAGCCGTTTATTCCCATAAGAAGAGCTTCCTGTAAAATTGTCCCAGTTCCGCAGAAAGGATCTAATAATGTTTCATTTTCTTTGACACCTGATAAATTAATTAAAATCTTTGTAAGTCTTATTGAGGTAACCTTTAATCTGTCAAAGTAAGGCTTTTTATCATCTCTGTTACCATAATCTTTTGGATTTGAAACTAAGATGGTCTTAGCCAAGTAATTGTTATAAACTACAAACTCAATAAAGTTTCCCTTGAACTCACTTGGGCTAAATGTTTCACCCATCTTTGGGTTTTTGATTATAACTTTTGTTTTTTGTTTCTTAAAATAATTCTTAAGCTCATTTTTTATTTTAGTTATCCCCTTGCTTCCGTAAACACTAAATCCATACTTAATCTCATCCTGATTAATATCAAGATCTTTTATGTTAAATACTTCAGCAATCTTTAAGGTTCCACCCAAATCTCCGATTATTTTATTCTTAAGATGGTCAACAGAAACAAGAGCAATCTTTTTATTATATTCTTTTATCTTAAAATCATACCTTCTCGATTCTAAATATCTCTTGATTTCTTCGAGGCTTATTTCAGGGTCTCTCCCAAGGACAAAAATATAGTCTTTCATAAAATTAAGCCATTAATTTAGTTTAAATAAGTTCCTATCAAAAATTTTAAATAAGACGCCTTAGTATTAATATTGATGAAAAGAGGTCAAATATCCCAGGTATTTATTTATATCTTCGCTGCAATAATGATTGCGTTGGTTTTAATCTTTGGAATATCTCTTTTTGCAAAATCTAAGGATTATGGGGAAGAAGTGGATATTCAGAATTTTGTCCAGACAATATCTTCCAAGGTAAATAAATTAAATAATCTTGAAGAGGGTTCAGAGGAAGTATTTTCCTATGCTATTCCTTCTAAAATAGATAAGATTTGTTTTGCCAGTCAGGATAATTTCGATAAAACAAAAGATCCAGAACTTGCGTCAATATATTCTTCAGAAAAAAATCTCTATATATTCCCTGGAAATTCATATAATATTGGAAAGCTGTATCTTGAAAAAAACCCCGTCTGTATTTCAGAAAATCTTAATATTAAACTTGTAAAGACCAAGTTAGGGGTAAATATTGTTTCAGAAGAAACTATCCAGGAATGTAATAATATTTTGTTTAATAAGGAAGATAACATAGACATTTTGTTTATCCCTGAAAACTATAATTCAATTGACGAATTCACAGAAGATGCAAAAGAATATACCAATGTTCTATTATCCAAGGAACCTATAAGCAGCAACAAGAATTTATTTAATGTTTATTCATTGAATGATTTGCCTGAAATTGATTGCACAAAAGATTATGTTTTGATGTGTGATTTGACTTCAACCCAAAAAATTGCTTTAGATTGCCCTCATGATTTTATTGTTGTTTTATCTAAGTCCAGCAAATTGTCTGGATTAAGATCCACTGCAAGACCAGAACTTAAATTTATGTCAATAAGCACAGGAGATAATAAATTAGTTATGGTTCATGAATTTGGACACGCATTGGCAAAACTTGCAGATGAATATTATATTCCTGACTTTGATGATTTAAAATCTTTAGATAATTCTCCAAATTGTGATATATCTCCATGTGATAAATGGAACAAAAATGGTTGCTATGAAACCTGCTCAAGTAATTCTTATTATAAACCAAGTGAAGGCTCTATTATGGAAAAATATGGATTTTTAAGCAAGAATGAGTTTAATGATCCATCCAAGAAAGCAATACTTAAAAATCTGGAGGCTTACAAATGAAAAAACTAATTTTAATTTTGTGTTTAATCTTGGTATCTGGATTTGTTTCTGCTTCTCAGGTTTGTGTCTTGGATTTTGATTACAATAATGGAGACTTAAATTTACTAAATCACCAGATTTCAAATGGATTCTCTCCAGATTATAAGTTATCTGAAGGAGATTACTCTGTTGACTCATATAATTTTGAAAATCAAAGAATAAGAAGAATTAACTTTGACATTCCTTTAACAATCTTTTCAGATGTTTCAAATGAAGATATTATAACCGGATCTGTAGAAAAATTAAATCAGGTTAAATTTTCATTGATAATCCCCTGTCCAGAAGAAATAAAAGAATTGAAGATAAATAAAGGTTCAGAAGAATTGATAGACATTAAAGTTCCAACCACATCAAAAAAATCCGGTCTTTTGGTTTGGATATTGGTTCTTATCGCGATTATCTTAATTTTCCTGTTTGTTATGTTTTCTTTAAGAAAAAGAGATAAATTTATATTGAATAAACATCAACAATTACAACAATGGAATCAAAAAAGATTTTAAAGTTTGCAATAATGTTAGTACCATTAATCATAGCTGTTGTTTATCTCGTTTATCTTTTAGTTCCAAAACCAATACCAGAAGGAATTCAGCCAGCACCAATAAGTAAAACCTTGATATTTTCCACTGGTTCTTTTATTTTAGGGTATGGATTATTTTTGATTTTTATATATAAGAAAAAATAAAAAATTAAAGACAATCTGGATCATCCATACACTTTCCATTGGTCCAAATACAACATTTAATTTTAGCACAAGCTGGACTAGACTTCGCATTACTACATTTGCTTCCTCCAGCTCCTCCTCCGGGACCTCCACGAACTGAGCCACTTTCAGAAGCAAAACTCCAAAAAGCATCCCACCAACCTCTACTATAAGCTTGTCCAACAACATTCCCCTCTTCGTCATAAACAAACTCATAATTTGTTTGAGCTTCATGAATACCAATTGTGAATACAGCAACTAATGCAACTAAACTAACAACAAGAATGTAAGGCAAATATCCCTTGCTCTCCCTCTTTTTTGTTTTTTTCAACTTAATCGCCTCCTACAAAACTAAGACAATGATAATATTTAAAGTTTATGGAATAAAAAATAAAAAGAAAAGAACCCTATGGACAGGTTCCTTGTGGAACAGTATCTCCTTTTCCGTCATCTGCGGTGACATAACATTTGCCTCCACAACATGCACTCTGAGCTATACATGCACTACCAGTTTGCAAACAAGGTCTTTTCAAAGCATAGGTGTCAACAAAGGAATTTCCAATCAAGGAATCGCTTTTTTCTAAGTTCTTAGAGTTGGAAATTTCAACAAAAAATACTGCCAAAGCAAGCATCACCAGAGTTCCGCCGAGAATTATATGTTTAATCTTCATAGATTCACCTCCACAACCAAATAAATAAAACTTACTTATAAAATCGATTAACCACCAATAAATAAGTAACTATAATTATAAATTTCAATCAAAGTATTACAATTCATTAGGACAAATGTTTCAACAATGGCTCCTAAAAGGAATAGGAAAAAGGCAGAGATAAAAAGAAAATAATAATAATTGTATTTAATTAAACCAACCCTATCCTGATAAAATAAATTTTTCAAAAGATAAACTAATCCAATCCCCAAAACTACTGAAAATAGTTTTAATAATAAAAATTGATTAAAGTAATAAAAGAACATGTAAACTACGGCAAATAATAATATTGATCCTCCAAGAACCAAAAAGAATTTTTTAACAAGCCTTAGGTTTGAAATTAATAATGATATCTTTGCTCCCGAGGTTGCTGCTAAAATATATGCCATGCTTTCTAGGAAAAAATGAGGAAATGTAATTAATAATATTAAAAGTAAATAAATTACTGCACTTTCTCCAGATGCAGTAGCTGCAGTTAATGCCCTGTACCCAACAATAGAACCCCATGCAGAAGCATTCCAGATTATAAAAAATACTCCCCCCTCAACAAAGAACAAACTTAAAACAAAACAAACCAGTAAAACCCAGAAATTATTCATGAAAATGCTTCCCATAATTCCAATATCAAATGCACTCCCTCTTAATGCAGGATCAATAAACAATTGTTCTTTCAAGATGCTTAGTGTATCAAATCCTAATTGGGGTAAAAGAAATGAATAAATCGTAAAAACCAAAAACACTCCAAGAAAAATAACAAAATAACTCCAAATAACGTTTTTGTTCAAAGAATAAAAACTAAACCACCCTTTTTTGATTTTTTCCTTTTTTTCAAATATTTTTTTCATTATAGGCAAAAACAATAAAGAAGTAAACACAATTGCAACAATGCCAGAATTTGCCCCGAATAATAATCTAGAAATTGCCAAACCAATAGAGGAATAAGCAACAGAGATTAAGAATAACCACCTCTTTTTTATTTCCCCAGCAAAAAGCCGTTCGAAAACCATCTTATCTCTTTTTCTTCTTTCCTCTGGTCTTGGCTTTCTTAACTATTCTTTTTTTAGTTGGTTTTCTTGCATGTTCTTCATGAACAATTAATGCAGCAAGTAAATATGAAACAATAAATATTGCTGGAGCAGCTCCAAGCGCATCGCCTAAAACACTCATGAATCCTGGAGGGGCACACATCCCAAAAAACTTACAGGCAGGCAAATTCATGATAAGGGTCCATGAACCAAAGAATACAGCAATAAAACTGAATATTACAAATATTAAAAATAGTGATATTTTTTGACTATTTGGTTTTAGTGCATCTTTCCAAGTCATAACTAAAATATATTAAAATCCTTATATAAATGTTTCTATTTCCATAGATAAACCTGGTCATTCTCTCTTACAAGCCCAGAAACAAAACTAATCACATCTCCTTTTCTCGCTTCTGTAACTAACTTATTATCTTTGACAATTTCATTAACTTTTATTTCTTTAACACCTGTTTTGTTTCCAATAATTAAAATCTCATCTCCAAGTTTAAGTTTTTCAGCTTCAATTTTTAAAACAAGAACTCTATTCTTTTTGTAATAATTGATTATTTTTCCCAAATAAATTTTTTTCTTTGTTGCCTGGCTTCCATAACTGTCTGCAAAACTTTCTCCGCCAGGAAGCTTGAAATAAAATCCAGAACTGAAACCACGATTGTAAACCTTTGAAACTTCATTCATCATTTCTTTTTTTAGTTTTTCAGTTAATTCATTTTTGTAATAAGCATCCATTAATTTTCTGTAAGCTGAAGTCACAGCTTTTACATATTCAGGGCTTCTTCCTCTTCCTTCTATCTTGAACGCATCAAGAAACATTAACTTTTCAATAAAAGGGATTGAACATAAATCTTTTGGACTTAAAACATAATTGTTTCCTAGTTTTAATTCATACTCTTTGTCAATGTCTTTAATAATGTATTCTCTTCTGCATGGCTGTAAACACTCTCCCCTGTTTGCACTCTTTCTAAAAATCTCCTGACTCATGAAACATCTTCCAGAAATGGCAACACACATTGCCCCATGGATAAAAACTTCTAAGTCTGCATTTGTTTTTTCCTTGAGTTCTTTGATTTGCTTTAAGTTTAATTCCCTTGCTAAAATGAATCGTTTGGCTCCCAGTTTTTGATATTGTTTTATCGCTTCAGAATTTGAAACGCTTGCCTGAGTGCTTATATGAGCATCAATACCAATCTCCTTTGCTAATTTTAATGCAGCCATATCCCAAACAATAACAGCATCTATGTTTTTGGAATAAGCTTCCTGAATTATTTTCTTAGTTTTCTTAAGTTCATTGTCATAGATTAAAGTATTTACAGTCAGATATTTTTTAAGATCTTCTTTTCCAATCTTTTTTAAATCACTTAAACTAAAATTCTTGGCACCCAAATTACGCATGTTAAGTCCTTTGATTCCAAAATAAATCGCATCTGCTCCTGCTTGTTTGGCAGCATTTAACATAGAAAAATCCCCAACAGGACTCATCAGTTCAGGTTTTTTCATAAGATTAATCTGAGAAAGAATTATTTAAATCTGTCTAAATATCAATCCAGGTAAATTAGTTTCCAAAAACTTATCTGCTTTTTTACTTAGTTTCCCAGAACTTAAAAACAAGACAGGCAATTGTTTCTGTGTAGCTTCGTGATGCGCCAAGGTCAGATCCCCTTCATTGATTGTGGTTTTTTTCCTTGCTTTGACATAGTATTTAAGAGAACCGACTTCAGATTTAAGATTAACAATAAATCCATATTCAGAATTTTTCTTTATGACTTCTTCTTTTAGGACTCCAATATTATTTTCCTGGAAATATCCCAATAACAGTTCTTTGAATGTAACACTATCATCTTTTTTCTTTAAAGTTTTTTCTCTTGGTTTTCTAATTTTTTTGATTTTTGGTTCTTCAACAACTTCTTCAGGCACTGTTTCTTCAATAATTTCCTCAGCCACAGGCTCTTTGATAATTTCTTCCTTGGGTTTTTCACTTTCTTTTTCTTTCCTTATTTTTTCCATTAATTCTTCATCAGCTCTTAAGATGTTTTCAATCAGGGGTTTGATTTCTTCCTCTCTTGTCAGATGCCATTTCCAGAAAATTTCTGTTTCATTGTTTGCAGTAACTTTCAAAGGCATGGCAAAATCCTTAATTTCTCTTAAAGCAACTCTCTGCCATGGATTACATTCCTTGTCTCTCAGCATCTTTTTTTCTTTTAGGATATCATAAATTTCAGCAGGTTTTTCTCCAAGATAACCCCTTAATCGTTCTAATTTGTGTTCCTGGCCTTTAGCATAATACAAAGGACTTCCGCCAATCTTTGCTTTAGTTATAAGAATATCTTTGTTGTCAACCAATTCAGACAAAACCGCACCAGAAAACAATATGTTTACATTTAAATGCTTGTTAATTTCAGAAGGCAAAACTGGTCCGTTAGCTCTAACAAATGCTAAAGCTTTATCTCTTAATTCAACCATATAACTAAAATTGGTTTAATCTTTAAAAATATTTGTATAAATTAGATTATTATTTTTCTCCTTTTTAGATGGTCTGAATTAAGTATCTTCTTGGTCTTGGATATTTGTAATAGTGAGCTACGAATTCTCTGGAAAGATCAAGGCAAAACTTCCTTACAGTCATTTGTTGTGACTCTTTTATAGTCTTAAAATCTCTCAAGTCTTTTGATGCCAAATATATTTGTAAAGCAACATTTCCATAATCTTTTTCTTCAAAATATTTCTCAAAGTCTCCTTTACCAGAAATTACTTTTATCATAAAAGTAGCTTCATCTGGAGACAGATTACGGGGATTCTCTACCTCTACCATCTTTTCTAATATCTCCGATAGGTTCTTTGTTGGATTATCCTTTACATCTACTCCATTGTGAAACATATCAATCTCCCATGCAGCATAGGTAGCAAGAGAGGGCAGGAGAATTTCTCCAAAATCAAAGCTCTTTACAGGACTTTTATAAACCATAAATCGCTAAGCACTTTCTAGTTTAAATAAATTATGAGAGTTTAGAATGATTATCAGATTATGGTCTTACCCAATTAACTTCATAATAAGTAACAGAATCTTCCTCGTCAACAATGCCTAACAAAAGTAATTTTTTAGTTGAATGTGCAACCCTGGTTTTAGCAGAAAATTCATACCATGTTAAAGTATCTGCTTCTGCAATAGGATATACAATCCACTTGGCATGATCATCTCCCGGTCTTATTCCTTTATCATAAACTCTGAAATCAGCTCCAAACTTCAAAGCAGTTTTTACAATATATCCTCTCTCTCTTAAATCTTTGAAAACACAATATCTAATCCAGAAGTTAGGTTCTATTTTTTGTGCTTTTTTGATAAACTCATTTTCCTTAATTTCTTTGTCTTTGCTGTCAAGAACTTTCATTTTTTGTTGCTGGATTAAAAATAAAGCTTCAGATAAACTGTAATGGACTTTCTTGTCTTTTAATTCCCCTAACCTTGATTTTTCATATAACTGATTAGCTAAATCACTGTTATCTGCAATTATTCTTTCTCTGGAAAAAATGGCCTCAATCATACTCGCTCTAAAAGCAAAACTATTTAAAAACCTTTCCTGTAGAGTATATTTATGAAAATAACCTTTTTAGGAACGGGTTCAATGGTTCCAACAGCAGAAAGAAATCACATCTCAATCTTGCTTAGTTACAAGAATGAAAACATTCTAATTGATTGCGGTGAAGGAACTCAGAGACAGTTCAGAAAAGCAAAAATTTCTCCAGCAAAAATCACAAGAATACTTTTAACTCACTGGCATGGAGACCATGTATTGGGATTGCCAGGATTATTGAGCACATTGCAGTGGAGTGAGTATCAGGGAACCTTAGAAATATATGGGCCAAAAGGAACAAAAAATTATTTCCACAAGATGTTCCAGGGTTTTGATAATAATCTTACCCTTCCTGTAAATATCACTGAAATATCATCTGGAAAATTTATAGAAACAAAGGATTTTTACATCGAAGCTCACAGAGTAGACCATTCTGCTCCATGTTTAGCATATAATTTTATTGAAAAAGACAGAAGAAATATTAAAGTTAATTATATCAAGAAATTTGGTTTGAAAAATAATCCTATCCTAAGAAAACTTTCAGAAGGAAAAAACATAACTTACAAAGGTAAAAAAATATTGGCCAAGAATGCAACAGTTTTAACCAAAGGAAAAAAAGTTTCAGTAATTTTAGATACAAGATATAATTCAAACTTAATTAAGATTGCAAAAAATGCAGATATTTTAATTGGAGAATCAACTCACCTAAACGAACTAAAAGAAAAATCAGAAAAATATAAACATTTGACTGTAAAACAAACTTCAGAAGTTGCAAAAAGAGCAAATGTAAAAAAATTAATCTTAACCCATTTTAGCCAGAGATACAAAGATACAAACGTAATTGAAAAAGAAGCTAAGGCAGTTTTTAAAAATATAATCATAAGCAAAGATTTAATGGAAGTTTTACTCTAAGTCTTTTTTCTTTATCTGATCTTTTAAATTTAGCTTACTCAATAATTCTTTATATCTATTTCTTATTGTAACTTCTGTAACGCCAGCAACGTCAGCAACTTCTCTCTGAGTTTTTTTCTCGTTGTTAATCAAAGCAGCAACATATAATGAAGCAGCTGCAATCCCAGTAGGACCTCTACCAGAAGTTAATTCAGATTCCTGTGCTTTTTCTAAAATTTCAACTGCTTTACTCTGCGTATCTGCAGTTAATTTCAAAGCTGAAGCAAATCTTGGAATATAATCAACAGGATTACTTGGTAAAATTCTGATTCCTAATTCCCTTGTTACAAATCTGTAAGTTCTTCCAACTTCTTTCTTGTCAATACCAGATGCTTCAGAGATTTCATCCAATGTTCTTGGAACTTCATGTCTTCTGCATGCAGCATATAATGCTCCAGCAACAACGCTTTCCATTGATCTTCCTCTTACAAGTCCTCTCTGTACAGCCATTGTGTAAACTCTTGAAGCTTCCTCTTCAACAGATTTAGGTAATTTTAAGTATGAAGCAACTCTTCTTAATTCAGCTAAAGCTAATTTTAAGTTTCTTTCAATTGCAGTTGAAACCCTGTACTGCCATTTTCTTAATCTGAAATATTTTGACTTATCTTTACCATCTAGTTTATAGATATCTCCCTTTTGTCCAACATCGGTTCCTAAACCTTTGTCAAACTTGGTATAAGTCATTGGAGCACCTGTTCTTCTCATCTTATCAGCCTGATCTTGGTCAAATTCTCTCCATTCCTGGCTGAAATCAATCATTTTCTCTTCTATGACTAATCCACAGTCTTTACAGATTACTTCCCCTTTCTCAGAATTTAAAAGAAGATTTATTCCACCACATTCGGGGCATTTTTTGATATACTGAGGCATTTTTAAAGCTCCTAATAACCACTTACGAATAATACCATCGTAAAGTTTATAAATATACAACCTCCATTTTGTTTATAAAGCTTTCGGTTGAAAATCATTACTCTAAAAGTACTAAATCCTAAGAATTATTGCAGTATAGCCTGTATACCCGCATCCTGACCAGGTCTGTTAGTTACCTTTGCTTTACCTTTATCAGTTTCAATTATAGTCCCTTTTGTTATAATGTTTCTTCTTGCATAGTTCCTGTTTGCAGGGTTTTCAACAACAGCAATTATTTTTGCCTTGATATGTTTTTTTGTTTTAGGATCATAAATGTTTGCAGTTTCTTCAAAGAATGTTTTAATCTTGGAATTTGCTCCAATAACTCTTATCTTAGTGATTTTTCTTTTAGCAATTCTTGTAAGAGTGGGTAATCTTCCTAATTCTCCTAACTTCTTCTTTCTCCAGGTTCTGTATTTTCCACCTGTTGCCTTTCTTTTTGATTTTCTTTGTGAAATTGCCATAGAAACTTTTTAAAAATAATCCATTTATAAACTTTCCTATTGATATTGATTAGAAACCTTTAAATACTATCCACTTAACTAAAAAATAAAATGGAATCAGAAAACAGACCTTTGGATGCATTGAATCAATCTCGTGGAAAAAGAATAATGGTTGAGTTAAAGAACCAGAAACAATTTATTGGTAAACTTAAAGCATTTGACATTCACATTAATGTTGTTTTGGATGATACAGAGGAACTTGAAAACGGAGAAGTAAAAAGAAGATTAGGAACTGTTTTCTTAAGAGGCGATACAATCATCTTAATTTCTCCAGCACACTAAAATGGTAAAGGGAACTCACTCTATGGGTTTAAAGTCTGGTAAAAAAAACTTTATCAGATGCAGAAGATGTGGTAAAAAGACCTATCATATTAAAGATAAAAAATGTGCAAGTTGTGGTTTTGGAAAGACTTCTAAATTAAGAACTTACAAGTGGAAAAGAGCAAGTAAGAGATAAAAAGATTTATATATTAAATTTAGTTTTTAAATCTTAATGAGTACAACATTATCCAGGTCTGCAAAAGCCAAAATAAAAAAGAATATTAAATCTCAAATAGATTATGCAACTAATGCTGATTATTCAAACCGCGAAATAGGCGGGTTGGTTAATAAATACATTAATGACAGACTTCTAAAAGGGGATATCCCCGACACTAATGAGATTTCAGATTATGTAATTAGAGAGTTTGAAAAACATCCAACAAGATATATGAATCTTCCAACCCATGGAGAGACTCCATTTTATGCAACTCCAAAACCACCAAGAGGGATGTTTGGAAAATTAGCATATTGGATTGGAGGTAAAGCTCTAAAAGGAGAAAGAGGCCAACTGGCTGTAAAAGGATATCATTTTGTAAAAGGACACCTTCCTGCAGCAAAATATTCAGACCAGCTTAAAAATATAGAAAAAAATTCATTAAAAGTATATCAAAAATATAAAGGTACATTAGAAAAAAGAGAAGAAGATTTAATTTCCAAAAAAGAAAAAATTGAAGCTAAGGATCCAGAAAACCCATATCTTTCAAGAATTGAAAAAGATTTAGATAAAATTGAAAAAAATATAGATAATATCACTAAAGTCATCTACAAGATTGAAGATCATGAGATTTTAGAAAATATTGCTACTTATGGAAGAATGGGAACTGCTCATAAAGCAAAGAGAGGAATCACAAAATTAGGAAAGGAAACAAAACAAAGAACTAAAAGTCTTGTTGAAATTATTAACAGTGGTATGGCATCAGCAATTCTTTTCTGGATTGCAGGAGCAATATCTGTAACATATTCAACAAATACAACCATAACAGGAGCAGTTATTTTAAGCTCATACTCATTCAGTCCAAACAGATTATTGTTTGTTGCAGGATGTTTATGTTTGATTGTAGGAACAGCAATATTTTTGCACAGCAAAAATAAAAGATAGTTTTATAAGGTATTTCTATTAAATTTTTCTTATACGCGGACGTGCCGGAGTGGTCAAACGGAATGGGTTTAGGCCCCATTGGCTTAGTGCCTGCGCAGGTTCGAACCCTGTCGTCCGCAGAAATTATTCACAATCACACTTATTCTTTCCATTTATTATAGAACACGAACATGTATCACAAGAACCATAATTAACCCATCCATACCAACTTAATTTTTTGTTTGCACTTACTAGACTATCAATCCATAAACAAGTTTCCTTATAGATTTCACCATTTTTTGAAACACATCTTTCTTCTTCATGATCAGTTTCATAATAACAAGCATCTTCATTACCTAACAAATAATTTCCATGGTAAACTCTTACAACAATCACATTTTTAGTTAAATCTTCTGAAGGACGAGTAAATGCAAACGCAGATAGTTCATTGTAATTCAGACTTATTGAGTAACTTTCCCTTGCTGCACTAATATCAACTTCTTTAACATCAAATCTATCTCCAGTAATTCCATTAGCATCAATAATAAATAATATTTTCTTATAATTATTATTTATGAACTCCCCAGGATTGACTATCTTAAGCTGTAATCCAATTCCGGGATCAACAGTTGCGAAAGTACTCAAATCCAAATCATCATTATTTGAAATTAATAAAATCTTAGATGCATCACTACTAACACAAACATTTTCTTCATCTATTTGATTATCACAATCATTATCAATCTTATCGCATACTTCTTCTTTAACAACACATGAATTGGGCTTTTCAGTAGAAGACTTTTCTTCAGCAGTCTCAGTTGAAGTTACTGTTGTTTCAGTTTTAGTTTTCTTTGCCATCTCTAAATAAAATAATCCAAACTGATAATGAGCCTCTGCAGAATAGTAATTTGTAGTGAGTTCATTATAAGCTTTAACTTTCTCATCATAACCCATCTCTTTAGTGATAGTGCCTAATCCTTCGCTGACTAATTTTTTCTCTTCTTCACTAAGTGTTGTTGATAAGCCAGCATTGGAATTTAGAGCAGTATAGTAAGCTTTTTGTTTAGCACTCAGTTCAGCTGAAACATTTTGGTAATTTTCATAATCTTTAATTTCAAATGTTCTTGTATCTAACCAGCATGAACCCAAACTTATTCCATCGCTGTCTTTTCCGCAAGTACCAACAACAGTCCAATAAACATCTTTCAAACCAGTATTAGGATCTGAAGTGCTGCAAATTCTTTTAATGCTGTTGGTTGCACTTATTGAAACAGGACTTAATGAATTTAAACTATTGAGGGTAGTCGTCCCTACAGTGGTTTCAGGAACGCATTCTTCTGCACTATCAATTTCTTTCAAAGCATCTGAAGCAGTAGAATCATCTTTGATTTTATTAATTAAATATTCACTTGAAACCTGTCCAAATCCACACTGAACATTGTCATTAACTTCAATACATAATTCGTTGAATCCGTCTTTGGCAATACAATTAATGTTTGCGTCAATGTACTGGTTGTCTGAAATGCTTGCTTTTGAAGCATCTCCGCATTTATTCTGATTTCCAAAAGTAACATAATATGCTTCATTGTAATCATTAACCATATAAACTCTGTAAGTTCCTTTCTGTCCGCTTATTGTTGTTTGGTTTGCTCCTGCATAAATGTTAAAGTAAACATTATACAAAGAAGCACCATATTGCGCTGCATAAGGTTCAACAGAAATATATCCCATGAATTGTGCAGGTTTGCTGGTCTGTGTAAATCTATCCATAAAGTCTCCTATGCTTGGTATACTTCCTGATACAACCCCATTACAGACTTCCTCATCTATCTTGGTTAGAACACTTGCCTGATAATTTTTATCAGTAACCTGGCCATACTCACTTACAAATGCGTTGATCGAATCTCCAACATTATCTAGATTGTCTTTAAAGTTAAAGTATTCTGCTCCTCCTTCTGCTAAACTTAAACTTCCGCCACCAAATATAAATTCTTTTAGTACACTAACAATACCTTTTAATTCACCCCATGCCATTTTACAGAAGTAAACAGATTTTGTTTTATCACAAATACCGATGCTTTTTCCCTGATCTCTGTTAGCAATCAAACAGGATTTATATCCTTCAAGTATTTTTTGATAATAGGTCATACTTGCAGATACCCCAGATATACATAATGGAATTACATCTCCAGAACCCTGCGGCAAGAAAATAGAGCCTGTTAATCCAGATCCGATTACGTTTTCAACATACCATCTTCCACCAAGATTAAATCTTGAACTTGGGCACATTACAGGGTCACAGACATTGAATAATAATTTACAGTCACTTGGACTCATCACGTCTGTACAGCTTCCTTTTGCACTGTTAATATCCTGATTTGCTTTTGAATAACTGCATGTATATTTTTTACCTTCTGCAGTTACCTGAGCTCCTTCTGAGGTACATTTTGATGCTAATGCTTTATTTATTGAAGTCATATATTTTTTTAAATCTGCAGAATTTTGTGGAAGTTTTAACTCACTGTATTGTGTTACATACGTATCATCTGAATCACATAATAATCCATTTTTACCAACATTCATTAAATTAAATTCTTTAACTTCACCTGTGGAATAATACTCTAAAATCTTAAAGTAGTTTCCGTCTTTGTAAGGCAAACAATAAGGTTTTCCATCAGGATAGTAATAAGCCAATGCGCTAGCTGCATAATCTTTATTTAATTCTTTGTTTGCAGATTCTGTTGAATAATAAATTTTTTCTACATTGGTTGGAAGAGACTTTTCTTGTTTGTTGTTTGAGAATTCACAGGCTCCATTACAAGTAACATATAATGTTGTTGCACCAAGTCCTTGTAATGTAGAGTAATCTTTGTATGTTTTATCAACATTAATTTGGGTAGTAGTTTCACTTTTCAGACTATTTTCATCATATCCCAAGAAAACCGTAGTCCCAGCTACTGAAGATACTTTAATAATTTTTTTATCTTTAAACTCATCAAGAGTTTTAAGTTTGGTTATAACATCGCTGTAAACAGTCTCCTGTTTGGAACTTAAGATATTCTGGGCTAAAGAACTAATCTGATCATCTTTTATGTCCTGTCCATTCAAGGTTTCTTTTAGTTCTGAAACTAAGACATTTTTTTCTGTCCATGCTTTTTCTATTTCTTCTTTTCTTGAATTAATATTCTCTGTAAGTTTTGTATTTCCCCCAGACATAGCGTCTAAATACATATATTCTTTCAGTGTTTCTGAGTCAACAACCAAATTAGCATTATCAATGTTAAGACTTTTAACAATGTCTGTATAATAACTTGTTTTAGTTATATCTCCTTTAAAGTCTTTAATTTCCTCATTCCATTGTGTGGTTAATTTGTCATACTCATCTACTGCTTTATCAATTAAATCAGCGTTTTCCATAATGCAATCATCATAACTATCGTAGGTAAGTTTAACTTTGCTTTGTGTTCCAGCCTGGCTGCTTGCACCCAAACAATAATTCTTGATACCTTTGACTTCACCTAAACCATTCATAATGGCCTGTCTTGCTCCAGCCTGACTTCCAAATAAGAAATTCTTGGCAGTGATGAATGCAAATGTATACCCGCACATATCCTTCCATTTTTCAGTTGTAGTATCAAAGAAATTAACAATACCATTTAATGATTCTATTGTTTTGTTTAAACTTTTTATTTTTTCATCTAATTCTTCAGTTGTATAGTTTGTTAGAAGATCAGATCTTTTTTCAATTGGAATTACAACAGAGAAATCGCTGACACTGAAAACATTTTCTCTTCCAGGAATTACTGAGACTCTGATTAGTTTATCAACATCAATTTTTTCAAGGGTTAATTTATTTTCTTTTTTATTATTTCCCTCACCTTGAGAGTAAATAAATGTCTTCCCAAGTTTGATTGTCTCCTGATCAACTTTTGTATATTCTGGAAGTACATAGCCTGTCTCTCTATTTTTAATTGCTAATATTATTGCAACTACCCCGGGTCTAGAATCTTTTGCAGTTGCACTAAACTCTCCATCTTTAATATAAAATCCAGATTCGTAATTTGAAGTTCCAGACCATGTGTAAGCACTTGGAACTCCCTTGGATCTATATCCAGGTCCATTGTAAAGTTCTGCAAAAGCAGCCATCTGTGCAACATCTGCATCAGTTGTAATAGTTGATGCTTTTTCTTTTCCAAGTTCAATTGCATCAGTTGCAGCCTCAACCCAATCATTAAATAAAATCCCTTTTGGAACCTTTGTAGTTACTGTTCCTAGTTTTTCTCCATTATGCAAGTATGTGTTAAAATTAAGACTAGATTCCCTATAATGAATCGCAGCAATTAATTCCCATGGAACATTTGTCTTTTCTGCAACTTCCTGATATTTCTTTTTATTCTGGATGATTGTGCTTAATGAAGTTTCATCAATAGATTCAGTAATTTTAAATGAGGGGTTATTCAAAACTTTTTGGTTTTCATTTGTAATAGAATCAAAACTTCTGATTTTTTCATTTACGATTGGAAGTTCTTGGGTTTCTTCAGCAGCAAGCTTGTTTGTAGAAATAATAATTTCTTCTTCATCAACATCAGTTATGTAATAAGGTGTACCTTCAATTTTACTGCCCAGATTAAGATTTTTTTGATAAGCTCCGTTTAAACTAATCGTTATCCCCTGACTCTTAGGACTGTATCCTCCAAGTAATCTCACAGAAATTAATTCACCTTCAATATTAACAATTTCAAATGGAGCAGAAGACGATCCATATTCAATTATTTTGTTTTGTAAATTCTGAAGTGTATTCTCATTAACAATATTTTCAGTCTGATCAATAGCTCTGCTTAATGCTTGGTTTTGAACATCTGTATCTGTAGAACCACCAAAGATTCCAAGATAAGCATCAATAATTTTAGTATAATATTTATCCCTATTTTCACTTTCAGATTCATAGTTTATTGCAGATTTAAATTCATCAATAGCAGCACAATAATAATTTAAAGAGTCGCTGTTTTCTCCAAGATCTTTAATATTAACACCTTCACATGGATCTCCAGTTACATAATCAAAAGTACTTTCCTTGTCAGCCTTAATTGTGATATCATCGTTGCCAGGATTTTCTAAAACAACCTTATAATCTTTTCCAAAACTGAAAGGACCAATTTCAGTCGTATCACCAACACTAATTTCTTTGACTTTTAATCCAGTCTCAAATACCTGTTCATTAACCCCAAAATAACCATCATAAGATTGGCTGTCAGTTAAAACTCTAAGTCTTGCTTTTTCCTGACCACCGTTATAAATATTATCCAGTTTAACAACAAAATTACTTGTTGAAGTATAATCATCGATTTTATATCTTTGACTCGAAGTTTCACCAACTTTTAAAGTTGTACAAGAACCAATCTGTCTTAATAAAGAATCATAAACACAAATTGTAGCCCTATCTTTTTCTATTTTCTTGGCTCTGAAATAAGCTTTTCCATAAAGATAAGAGTTTTGTGCTTTAGTATCATAACCTTCAGCAAAACTGGTAACTCCTGCATTACTTCCGCCAAACCAACTTTTAAATTTGCTCCAGCCTTTGGTAAGGGTATTTCCCAAAGTTCCAGATTCAGTCTTTGAACTTGATGTCCAGATATCATCATTAGATTCTTCCTGTAATAATAATTGCTGTGAACCATAAGTTAAAGTTCTGTTTGTACCAAAATAAGTTTTAGCAGTCAGATTCATTTCAATCTCATCAGGCATTTCTGTCTCACCGCCAATCTGGGCAATTGTGATAACCAAAGTACCAAAATTATCAAGATCAGAATATTCAGTTGCACCAACCAAGGTTGTTATTGGAGTAACTCCAGATGTAAGACTTTTTGGAGGTATCCACGTCATAGATTGAATATATTCATTGCTGTCTTTTGTTGAAATCTCAATATTATTTACAGATGGAATTCCAATTGTTGGTTCTCCGGCACTATAAGTCTGTCCCAAGAAACTTCCTAATGTATTTGCCTTAAGTGTAACAAATACAGGAACATCTCCCTGTTCCAATAAATTACTTGTTAAAACTGTAGGAGAATATGAATCAGCATAAACGCTTATTGCTTCACCAACATTCTCATAGAAATTTAAATTATTAAACACAGTACCTGATGTGGATGTTCTGCTCGTAACAGTTCTGGAAACACTTGTTTTTGTTCTCTCAGCACCAATAGCAATATTGCTAGATAGGAAAATTACAATCAGCATTAATGCAATTATTTTTTTCATATTATTTCAGGATATTCAAAGAATATGCTTGTTTCCTCCTCTTCCATTTGAGCAGTCAATAAACTTGGATCCTCAAATACCAAATTTGAATTATCATACATAGTATAGAAAATAATCTTAGTCCCATACTTTAGCTTATCTTCACTGAATTTAAACTTGAAATTGCTTCCGCCAATCAGATTTTGGTCAAACTTCATTTCAGGTATTTCAACAGTAGTGCATTCTTCATCTGTAACTCCAATAAATCCTAGTATTCCTTTTGGAACTTC
Organism: Candidatus Nanoarchaeia archaeon; assembly: GCA_028714375.1. Lineage (GTDB taxonomy): Archaea > Nanobdellota > Nanobdellia > SCGC-AAA011-G17 > JACPNG01 > JAQTMY01. Next base: position 107,099 of record JAQTMK010000001.1, read on the forward strand.
TGCGCAGTTTTCAATTTTCTGAGATTTAACAGTTATTCCTCTCCCTTCTTTGCTCATAACATAAGATGAAATATCATAAGTTCCAGGCATTAATTTTATTCTTCCGCTTTTTTCTGAAATTAAAGTAGAATACTTATCAGAGTTTATTTCAAATATTACCTGCTCACCATCAACCTCTCTTGTTGCACCGGTATTTCTGTTAATTAATTTAATTTCATAAGGAACATCATAATAATTTTCAATATTTGCAATAACAGTACTCTGAATGTTAGTTGAAAGATCTACTAATGCCTTTCCATCTTCGTTTTCAGCAACTAATTGTCCATTATAACAGGTTGGGAAATATAACTCTCTCTCACCATCAACTTCTCCAAGATAACATGAACTTGTTCCGCATTTGTAAGTAATCTGTGCTTTTGTAAAGTCTCCAGAATCATAAACTCTTACATCAACTAATTTGTTTAGATTTTCGCAGATAGGATTGTCAATAACAACCGGATCAACATCGATTTCATTTTTCCTTGCCTGATTTTTGGCTATTACTACCATATATCCAAAGTTAAACATCTGCCCGTCTTCTTCAAGCATGAACAAAACAGGATATTTTATGTCATATACAAAATTATCATCATTTAAACAAAATATCTGGCCCAATAACCCATTGAATATTCCACTATCATAAACCCCTTTGCTAATTAATAATCCATTTTCATTTGGGTTTACATCCATTTCAAATGGGAAATTATCGCTGAATCTGAGATTTATTGAGACTTCAGGATAATTATTTCTTAACAAATCCCAAACATAGTAGTCGTTTTCTTCATTATAAGATGTTCCGCTAATCTTTACTCTCTCAATATTAGTTGAAATTATTTTTTTCAAGGAAGACTCTATATCCTGTTTTAACCATACTCTTCTCTGACAGTTAATGTCTTTGTCTGAGAAAGGAAGCTCCTTATAAGAAACTAACATATCAATAGTTTTTTCTTCTAAATAATAATCTTTGTCTTCTGCATCAACAACTTGTCTTGCAATTTTGTATAATTTTCCTAACTTTGAGTTTATCTCTGCACCAAATGTATCTAAATTAAATTGTTTATCATCTTTCACAATCGTCAAGGGCATGCTTAATAATACCCCTGTAGTTTCATCTCCAATATCAACTTTAATTTCTTTTTTACCTTCAGTTATTTTATACTCGCTAAATTGTTTGAAATTATCCAAACAGGAATCTAGATTGTCTTCAATATATTTTTCAAGTTCCTGATTCATATATTCTAATGTTGGGTATTGAACTTTATCTACATTGTTTGCCTGCTGATAATACCAGTAAGGAATTTCTAAATCTCCTATTAGAATTCTATTTGAAAATTTATTTGCATCAGACTCAGGAATTCTGTCTCTCGGAACATTAATATATCCTCCCTGCAGCCCGATTAAATAACTTGATTCATAACCCAAACCACTTAAACAATCATCCACATAATCTTGTATTTCTTGGACTTCTTCCTCTGTTTTTTCTCCACCAAGAACTTCTTTGCTCTTATCAAATATAGATTCTCTAAATGCTATAAAGATTGAAATTGTAGCAACTATTAAAATTCCGATAATAATTAACAATGTTACCTGTCCCCTTTTACTCATTTTAAAATCAAGACTAACTTTGATCCCCCTAATTTTTTTATTTTGACTAATTTTTTCTTTTCCATACTGTCAATTATATCTGCAACTGTAGTATTTTTAATACCAAAAAATTTAGCAATCATACTGAAATTAACTAAGTTATCCCTCTTTTTTACAAACTCTAATACTTCTTGTTCTGTTGGTATCATTTAAAGTATTTTAAACCTTTATTTTAGTTAAAAAAGGCTAAAAAAGCTTTATTTAACTTTAAAAGCATTTTAAAACCTTTGATTTTTAATAATTTTATAATGTAAAACTAATATATAAAGATTTTGAAAATATGGGCCCGGCCGGAATCGAACCGGCGATCTCTTCCACGTCAAGGAAACGTCATAGCCACTAGACCACGGGCCCAAAAATTTTAAGCCTCAGGAGGGATTCGAACCCCCGACCCCTTGATTACAAGTCAAGTGCTCTACCAGGCTGAGCTACTGAGGCATAGTCTTAGGAGAAATAACGTTTTTAAAAAGATTTCCTTTATTAAATTCCCAAATTAAGCACTTCAGAACCCCTCTGGGTTATCCTTAATTCTTTCTTCCACCCTTTGTCGTGCTTTATTACTTCTGTTTTTATCAAACCAAGTTCTTCTAGTTTTTTCTTGATTTCATTCCCTTTTCTCACACTTATCCCATATAATTCATAAAGTTCTGTAATCCCAAAACCCTCATTCTTATACACAAAATCCAAAAACTTCTTTTCTTCATGGTCTAACTTAAATTCAGGAGTTTTGACCTTGACTTGTTCTTCTAAAAATTCTTTTGGAGCAACAACACCAGATTCTTTGAATGCTCTGTCTATTTTTTCAACCTCTTTTTCAACTTCTTTCTGGACTTTTCTTTCAGTATATCCTTTATCAACATTATCCTTGATAACTCTGGATTCCATGGAAATTCTTAAATCCTCATCTCTTACAACTTCATCTTTCAGATGAACAAAAGGAGTCTTAATCATAAATGGACTTGTGTGTCTTTCAGATAATTTTACTAAAGCTTCTCCAACCTGCAACATTGAAAAAAATTCTTTTTTCTCTTTCAATTGCATTATCCCTGAAATTTCCTCAACATCATCTGGAAGAACCTGCTGGAAAGCAATGTTACATGCACTGTTTCCTGCAACAACTTCACTTAATTTAGAAATATGCTGATCTAGACAAATTAAACCAACTCCATACTCTCTTATTTCCCTATATATAACCTCTGTTGCTCCCTCTTTTATGAAGTTTGGTTTTTCTTTTAGGAAAATGTTATGAGCTTCATCAACGATTATTGCATGGGTAAATCCACCTCTGTCAAGATTTTCATTTGTTTTTTTATATTTATACAAATAATTTAACACAAACTCACAGAAGAATTTTTTTTGTGAGCTGCTTAATGAATGTAGTTCAAACAAAACCTTGTCTCCAAAATAATCCTCAATCTTTACATTGCCTTCTCCTTTATAACAAATAACATCCCCAAAATCTCCGAATGTAAGAGCATGAGCAATTCTCAATGCAGAAACTATCCATTCACTCTCCCTGTTTCTTATCCTCATTTCTGCTTCTTTTGTTTCTAATCTGTCTTTAATCTGATACCAGGTGGGATAATTTTCACTTCCTTCATAAACTCCAAATTCAGTAAATGCTTCGTCTAAAGTTTCCACAACAATCTTATGTACTCCAAAACTTGCAAAAAAACTTTCTGTAATCATGTCTGCTAAAGCAGTAATCCATTCTTTAGCTGGAACTCCGGCTGGAGGCCTGTTAATATTTATTCTAAAATTATTGTTTACATTGCTGTTCCCGATTGTATAAACTTTGATTGCTTCATCAACTAATGTCAAAGGTCTAAAACTTTTTTTCCAGTCAAATATCCAGAAAGGTTTTTTGTTTTTTATCAAACCTCCAAGAATAATATATGCAAAATTTGTTTTTCCAGAACCGCTCATTCCACTAATACAAATATGTCTTGGAAAGTCTCGGTCTCTTAATCCAAAAGGATAGTAATCTTTGCCCGCATAACTAACCATTCCTAAAACATATGGTCCGTTTATTAGATCTTTTTCAGGAGGCTCTAAAAGAATCTTTTGACTAAGCATATTTTCATTTAAATGTTTGTGGTATAATGCGTTTATTGCCTGCTCAATCTCAAATTGTTCTTCTCCCCTTTCAGCTAATCTGTATCTTAAATAAAGAGCATCAACCTTTTTACCAAAAACAGGCCTTAATTTCCTACACATTTCTTCAATAGTCAAATCTTTCTCAAAAACCATCTTATTCCTCTAGAATTTTATCCAACATGTTCTTTTCGCTTTCTTTTTCCATTAACTCTTTGCTCCATTCTCTGAGCTCTTTCTTCAGGTCAGCAATGTCTCTCCAACAGTTTAATTTTTCATTAACCTTCATCTCTTCCAGTTCTGCCTTTTTCTTCAATAAGTTCAGCTTTTCCATCATAGCAGTTGGATCACTGATGTTTACACTTAGGTTCATAGTATTTATCTGACTTATTATTTTGTCCACATCATTGGTGATTTCCTTTGTTAGTCTTAATCTTTCTTCAATAAGTTCATCTATTTCTCTTTTGGTTTCCTTTAGGGAAGCCATACTTCCCTGCTGTATATCACCAAAAATATCCTCATTCTTTTTTGTGGGGATAGGAACATAATCTTTTAGACTTGGTCTATCATGTTTCTTTTGATCCATATCTAAATCAGAAATAAATCCTTCCAGAATATCTTTTTTTGCCATTTTAACTACTTAAGAATAAAGAAACTAATATATAAACTTTGTGGTTTTTACGGGGTCTTCCGGGGTCTTCCAGCCTAATTATCAACTACTGTTATTGCACCTTCAGGTGCATTTGCTTCACAAGCCCTGCATCCAATGCAGTCCTGCGGTCTTTTAACTACAATTTTCCCATTGACTTTTTCAAATACCTGGGTTGGACAAATTTCTAGAACTTCATCATACTTACCAAGTTTTTCATAATTTATTACTGGTCTAGGCATACCTACCTCCTTTCTATCTTAGAAAAGTCGCATAGAGCAACAGGATGTATTTTCTTTAAATTATCTTTAAGAGCTAACTGTATTTTATTCCTTATAATATCCATCATAAATTCAGTGTATTTTCTTGAAGCTACCATTTCCTTTAGATCTGATTTCATCTGTTTTCTTATGTTGCTTAAAACACTGTGTACAGCCTTCCCTCTTGTTACTATTACAGGTTTGATAATAATCTCAACATTATCGTTTGTTTTAAATTTCCATGAATCAGATATCTTAGAAGAACCGACCCTTATAGCCCTTCTTATGTTGGATTGAGGTATTTCATAACCGTCTAAAACACTAAATCCACCCTTATCCTTAATTTCAGTTACTTTGAAGATTAATTTAACACCAGGCCTTCTTGTTTCAGCAATAGAACTGGCATCTACAACAATATTTCTGCCTTTTAATTCACTTATATCAAAAGCTGGAGTTTCTCCAACTATTTGTTCTCTGAATTCCTGTGGCGCATATATATTGAACCACTTTTTTCTTCCTTTTTTTGATGTTTCTTTTTCAACCATTTTTAATTCAACCCATTTTGTCTATTAATAAACCTTTCTATTCCTCTTCATCCAGCACTGCAGTAGCAGTTTCTATGAATTCAAGTTCTTTTTCCTGAGGTATGATTGCACCGCATGCAACATTATGTCCTCCTGATTCATAATCTCCAATTTTTTTGGTTATTTTAATTAATTTGTCTCTTAGATTTACTTTTTTTGTTCCTGCAACTCTCGCAGATATTTTTGTATCTCCGGCAAGATTGTTTGCAAGTGTAAATATCATTTTTCCATTGTCATAAATGTTTGAGTAGGCAATTATTGAGGCAATTACACTAATCAGATCAAAATCAATATTGTTTTCAGCATTGATTATGACATAATTTTTCCCTTCAATGAATTTTTCTTTGTTTCTGTAAAACCAATCCAATGAGATTCCAATCTTTTTTCTGTATTCTTCCAAAAATTTAATAGCTTCGTCTTCCTTAGTAGGATCTAAACATACAGAAATCCCCAAAGAAATTTTTCCAAGTCTTGCACACGCATTCAATAGTGTTGATAATTCTCTTAGATGGTTTACCTGCCTTTTAGAATCCTTAAGTTTGTATACCTTTCTTAAAACATCTTCTGGATTTTTTTCACTCCCCATCCTTTTTAGTATAATAGAAGTTACAATCTTTTTAAGTTCATCTTCATTTAAATCTGAAGTTTTCCTGAATCCCTGTTCATTTTTTATTTCAATACCTATTTCTTCCAGTAATTTTATTGCTCCCTCCTCATTGCCTGTAACACCAGGTATATATGGATCAAAACAATACTCCAAGGATTTGTATATTGGTCTGTTCTTTGAACCAAATAAATAAAACTCTTCATTTAATTCCAAATATCCGTTATCAACTGCTTCATTAAGAATTAACAGATTAATCCCGACAAAACCTTCTTTTCTTTCCTGTCCGTCTCCGATTGCACCGGTTAATGCCAAAAATCCAAGGTCTTTGTTTTCAGGATTTAATGCTTTTGCAAATAAATAACATACTCCTGCTGCAGAAAGTTCCTCATAGTTTACAAAAGGACTTGGATTAAGATTATTCATATCTGATTTATATTCTTCATAAATATGATGGTCAAGAATAAATATTTTTTTGTCTTTTAGCTTTTTCTCCATATCTTTCATCATAGAAGAACCAAGATCAATGAAAAAATAAATTTCATAATCTTCTCTGCTTAATTCATCTAACAATCTTTTATCAACCTGCCTTACAAATGAAATGCTGAAATTATATTTTTCTCTTTCAAAAGCTTTGGCCATGATAGCTGCAGAACTTAAGCCATCCGTATCTAGGTGACCTATCACCCTTATGGGTTTTTTGGGAAGTTGCTTAAATTTTTCTGCAACTTCCCTTATTTTTTGAAAAAACAAATCCATATTTAACCTACAATTAATTTGGCCTGTTCTCTGTCATACTTCCAATCCTGTGGAATTTTGCCAACTTTTTTGTAGTATTTCATCAGTCTTCTGATCTTACTTATTGTTAGCTGCAAACCCCTCTTTGCAGTTTCATCATGTTTATTGTTTTCCAGATGCTTTGCTATTAAAATTTCCCTTTTTATTAAAGCAATCATGTCTTCTGGAAGTTTTTTTAATAATTTATGTTCTTCCAGTATCTTAGTTATTTTTTTACCTGTAATAAGACCAACGTCAGGAACCCCGTAAGAATCTCTTAATTCAATTCCTATTTTACTTGAAGTTTCACCTTTATTAGCCAATTTTACTACTAGTTGTTCTACTTCTTTTGTATCTCTCTTCATCCAAACTGGTTTTGTTTTCTTTGATGGTTTTTTACTTGAGCTTTTTCCTTTAGCTCTTGAATGCATCCTTGCCATATTAAATTCCTCCAACTCAGAAATAGTTATCTATTCCTGGTATAAGCAAGCCTAAACCGGCCTATCCTTGTTATTTTCTCTAAATCCAGTATTTATAAATTTAACCTATTTTGTAAATCTTGTCAGATTTTCTTACAACATCAAAAACTTTGATACCTACAGAGTCTCCTTTCTTTGCATGTGCTATTGGCTTTCTGTCAATCTGCATGCTGATTACTTCCTGTTCAAAGTCTGTATTTGCGCCCTTTATTTTTATTTTGTCTCCAACTTTTAAATCCCCGCTAAGTGTAACTGCAACAACACCAACTTTTGAAAAATAAGTTTCAATTGTTCCAATTTCTTTCATTTTTAATAAAATACCCCCATTTATTAGAAGTCTAGGATTTATATAAAAATATCTAAGTTACATCAATTACCCAAGATTGATCTGTTACAACAGAGTAAGATTGAGGCATAATGTTAGCTGGTACATCTTCTAAACAGGCATATAGATTTTCCTGTCCATCTCCATTAGTATTGTTTCCAGCAGTAATTATTGAACTTGTTATTCCAGTAGCAGTGTTGTTTACCATCAAAGTTCCCTCACATGCGTCTGCAACATTTATACTGAAGTTAGCAGCAGGGATATAATACCCTCCATTGTTTTCTCCAACTAAATCAAATGCTTTCACTCTTACATTGCCGCTTGCTATATCCTTGTTACCAGTGTTGTTAATCATGATTGGATCTGCATTAGATAACTGGTTAGTATTTCCTAAGTTTAAGGTTTCCCATCCAAGAATTGTTGGACCCATAACCATTGCAGTAGTTTCCTGTAATGTAAACGTTTCATTGTAGTCTGCAGATTGAGCATTGTTTGTGTCTATAATACTTACGTTAACACTCCAATCTCCTGCTTTATCCCAATACCAAACCCCAATAGTACATGAATAATTTGCAGTGATAGTATCTAAATCAGAAACTAGATTACAGCTTAAATTTGTTCTTAATTCTTCCGCCTCCATAAAGAATGTTGCATTAACACTGTTATCATTTAATTGTGCAACTCCATCTGCATCATATGCAGTAAATGTAAATTCAACTTCATTTACAGAACCTTCAGTAATACTTTGAGTTGGGATATTTGATATGTCTATTATTGTTGGAATATCATTAACCTCACTAACTACAATCTGCCAGTCATATATTACAGACAATCCTGCAGAATCATTAATAGATAAAGTGTAATAGTCTATTCCTGACTGGTTTGCATTTGTTGTACAGTCAAAGTTATTGCTTCCATCAAAGTAACATGATGTTGATGTATTTGTTTGTTTCATGATTTCATAACTGGTTGGACTTGCATCTTCTACATCTGTCCAGTTCAGAAGAATATCTGAATTTAATATAACATTATTTAATGTTCCAGCATCTTCATTGGTAGTTATATTTGCTAATCCAATTTCTCTTGTTGCCCATGGAGCATCATTAACCGCATCTAGAGTTATTGTTTGAGACGATGTTGCTGTTAATCCTCCAGTATCATAAACAGTCCAGTCTATATCTACAATCCCACTCATATTTCCTACAACTACATAAGTTGCTATTCCAGTAGCATTCACAAATGTAATATTTAAGATATCTGTATCATTTACAACTGCAGTATAAACCAGAGAAGCATCTGGATCTTCTGCATCAGAAACATTTGCTGTAAATGTATCTGTCCAGTCTGCATTATCCTCATTTTTAGAATAATTGGCTAAGTCTTCAAATGTTGGAGCAGTATTCGCTCCAGCTGCTACAGTTAAAATTGTTGTTGCATTTGTCCAGCTTTCAGTTCCATTACATTCAATTGTTAGACTATAACTTCCCGCAGTTACTCCAGTAACATTAAACCACATGGTTTCAACAGTAGTTAAATCAGTTAGATTTTTCCAACTCTCATTTGCATAGACTTTATTTGCCCCTTCAGTTGTAGGTATTATTACATCAATATCAGTTTGGTTTGTATATAACATAATTGCAACATCATGCAAAGTTCCTCCAGAAGGAGTACAGTTTGCATTTAATAATGTACTATCTCCTGGGGTTAGTGAAGAACTTTCTAATTCTAAGCTTGGTGTTACACTTACTGCTAAGTTTGGAGTTACATTAAACCAATTAAAGTAGTAGCAAGCATCTGAAGTATTCCAATATAAATAATCTATCTGACTTGTGACTATATCTTTTCCAATTAAACTACCCCTCATAGATGGATATGATACATTTGTTCCCCATGTATTGTTCTGCTGTACTGTTCTTGCTGTCCATGTTCCTGTTGTTATGTTCCAGAATGAACTTAAAATATCAAAGTCTCCTGCTGTAGAATCAACATATAAAATATAAACATCCCCATTATCACTTATTTTGATATCTGGATGATTACTATTTCCTAGATCAACTGTATAATTTGTCCATGCAGTTGTGGCTTGGGCAGGAGTTGAGTTTGCAAATCCTAAATCATTACTAAATTCTTCCCATGAAATTACAATATTATTATTCTTATCTATGTCTATACTTGGAACAGTATCACCTGTACTAGAATGTACCATAATATCTTTGGTATCTCCCCATCCATTTGCAGAAGTCCATACTTCTACATCTGCTCCAGTACTCCCAGATGCAGCGATATAAACTACCCCATTAGTATCTACAGCAATATCACATGTATCTGTATCATCTGAAGTAGCAAGGTTTACATCAACAACGCTCCATGCACCAGTAGCAGCACTTCTATTTGCATAAAACAAGAAGTTTTCTGAAGTTGAGGAGTTCCATTGTTGAGTTGTGGTACAAATATGGACATTATCATTTAAATCCATTACAGCTGCCTGACCAACACTAAGTCTAGCAGTGCTGTTAAAGTCTAAGACCGGAATTACTGCAGCGGTTTTCCATGTTACTCCATAATTAGGTGATTCACTCCAGTATATATTATAAGCAGATGTCTCATCCCATATTGCAATCAACCCATCTGTTGAATTAATCAATAATGAATAATAACCTGAAGTTCCTGCGAGTATTTCTTTAGATGTCCAGGTTAACCCATTATCTGTTGAGTTTGTATATTGTATGTCAGATCCTGAATCCCTCCATAAACCATGTAGTGTTCCAAGAGAATCTTTGACCAACATTTTGTTATAAGATCTTCCAGAAGCTGCAACATTCCAGTCTCCAACCTTTACATCGGTTCCGCCCCCAACAAAGATATTAAATTTGCTTGTCTTTAAATTATCAATATAAAGATTATATTTTTTTGGTAAATCATACTTAGTGTTGTCTTCTTCAATTAGATAACCAACACCATCATAATCACTGCACCAATCATCTTTCATTTTATTTTTATTAACTTCTTTGGTTTCAAATGCATTAATTCTATCTTTTTCTTTGGCTTCTTTGTATTCTATACTATCAATTTCATTTCCACATATTCCAATGCTCCATCTATATGATTCAGGAATGTCAAGAACTTTTGGATATACTGTGATTTTTAAGGTAGTTTCATTTATTGCCTCAACATCAGTATAGATATACTCATCTTCCTGCACTGTTTCAATATTTAGCTCAGCTGATGGAGAACTTCCTCCAATAATTCCTGGTCCTAAAACTGGTTTGTATGCTAATTCAGATTTATCTCCAAATTCAAATAATAGGTTATTGTCCATAGGAGCAATCACTTCAGTTTCACTATCACAGTAATAATCTTTAACAATTACACTGTTTTCAATAATTTCATAATTAATTACTTGTCCACTACATTTAATCTCAAGATTATTTACTGGACTGATTCTTAGGTCAGCAGTTCCAATTGTTTTAAGTTTAATTATCCAGCTATTATCTTTCGAATAAGATTCTTTTACAGTCAAGAATACTATCTCAGTTTCAAATGTTTCATTGGATGAAGCCAACCATTCAATCCTGTCAATTAATCCATCAGAATCAGTATCTATATAATTTGTATCATCAAGCAAGATATTATCCTTAGTTTGAACCAATATATTTTTACCTTCATGAGTAACCCCAGGTACATTCGAAGACATTTTTATTGTGTCATAAGGTATTTTGGATTCTATTTTGATTTCTTTGTTGTATTTGTTGATTTCTGTTTCAACACTTCTTGGTCCAGATACATAATACTCGATCTCTAAATCTTTTACAGAGTCCTCAATAATTAAGTTCTTTTCCTGAACCTCTCCAGAGAATGTATTCACCAATCCTTCCTCAGTTTTTAATTTATCTTCTTTAACTGATTCTTTGTTTTCTTCTAAAATCTTGTTTACTTTAATATTTTCTGCATCAGATGGTAGCACTACAGTTAGGTTTTCAGTAAACTCATTTAATGTAATCTTTTTAATCCATTTCACCGGTTTGTTTATCTCAACTATTCCATCCACAAACTCTTCACTGGATATAATGTCTGCAATTGGTTCCTGAACCAGCGTCTCAGTTTCATTAATTATTTCAGCAGGAATTTCTTCAATAATCTCCTGAGTCTCATTTACTATCTCAGAAGTCATATCACTGAGGTTTGTTTCTTCTGCTGTAAAGAACCCAGTTATATTTGATTCAAAGAACAACCCAGCACCAAGAACCATAGCAATCATAGCAATTGTAATAATTAAACCATTATTTTTAGTAGATAATTTTTCTGCACCTATTCTTTCTTCACAATGTTTTAGTTTCTTGCTGTAATCTTCAATTAAGTTATCATAATAATTAATCCAGATTGTTGGGCTCTTTCCCTGAAGTTTTTTATTTAGTAAGTTATAATACTGTGAAGGACTGATTAAGTTATTGTCATGATCTTTCTTTGTTTTATATACATATTTCAATATTTTTTCTTTGTAGTTCTTGCAGCTCTGTATATCTCTAATTAGCTTAATCCTCTCCTCTCTCAGTTTCTTTATACTCTTACTTGACATTTTTCTTTCTAGCTCTATCATATACAGTCCAGATTGTACGATCATCTCTTTTTAGCAAAACAGCAATCTCTTTGAAACTAAACCTAGATTTTTCCTTAAGATAAACAACAATAGATTCTAACGCAGATAATTTTGAATTTGTAAATATTGAAATTGGAATATTTATTTTAGATTCTTTTATAATAAACAAGGAAGAATGTTTTTTCTTTGAAGAATTATAGATGTGCCATACATTTCTCTCATCTCTGTTAATTAATTCAGAAATCTTATGGAAATTAAATTCCTTATTTTCTTTAAGGTATTTTACAACAGTTTCTAAGACCGTTAGTTTTTTATTAAATATTTCAACAGGCAAGAATAAATCTTCTTTAATCAGGATGAGTAGATTATTTATGTCTAAACCATGTTTTGTTTTTATTGGGGCAATAGTCTCTTTTAATTTTTCAAAATAAATTAAATCCTCAAAAGTTAAATTTTCTTTCTTTGAATTTACTAAATTTGAAAATTCCCTGATAATTTCTTTCTCTTTCTCAGAAAGTTTAGAATAGATAGAATTACCTTTTTTTGTATTTTTTCTAGATTCTCTCAATTGCTAATACATTAATTGTAAGTATAGTATTTAAATATTACGTTTTTTATAAGAATTAATACATTAATTGTAAGTAGAACTTATTCCTAGTACAATTTAATCAAATAGATTAAGATAAATTCAATTTTTTTTAGTCTTAATTAAGCTACTCTGAATCATCCAGATTGAAGCAATCCATAAAATGGTCGTACCTAAAATCATTGATGGAATAAACCAATCTCTGAATGGGGTTTTAGCTATAATCTCTAAGTGCCATAAGATATCTAAAAATTGTAATATTGCAAAAATTAATGTCCCTAGTAAAAAGAATATCGAACCTTTATGTAATAAACCTTTTGTTAGTAATATGCCCCTGTAAGCAAAAAATATTAATACTAAACTAGCCGCCAAAACAAAAATATGTATTATTCCTGCCCATAATTCCATCTTTTTTCACCTCCTTAATTTTTTCATCCTTCTTATATCAGCTCTTTTAGCCATTTTTGATATCTGTTTGAATTTTTTATGTTCGTAACATATAAACACAATGAACAATATAATTATTGCCAATATTATAATTAAATAAATCAACGATTCACCAAATAATCCCAAAGGAGAATTTTGCAAGTTTTCATTCAATTCATGATCATAATAATTAAATGGATATCCTGCCTCAGCAACATCTTTTCCATATTTTAATTTAACATAAACTACATAGTTTCCTTCTCCAAAATTTTCTGGCAAAGTGATTGTCTTAATGAATGTAAGTGTCTCATCAATAGCTTTTGTTTCAACAAATTTCCATTTGGATGTTCCATTATAATCAATTATTTCATATTCAATCAAAACATCAACAATTTTGTTATTGCCCCCAAGATCTAAGGCTGTGACTTCAAGTACCAAATTGTCTCCCTTATATAACTCAGTATATTTTTGAGGTATTAAAATTCTGATGTCAAATAAATTTCCTGGTTTATGTAAATCTTCATAAATTTTTTCTAGAGTTCCTTCTGACATATTTATTTCTTTTGTAAATAGTCCTCTGCTAGAACCACCCCCTCCGCCGCCTCCAGGACTCCCAGTCGAAGGAGTTGATGGAGTTTCAACCGGAGTCTCTTCAACAGTATACTCTGAAAAGGAAGTTACGTTAAAAACCAAAGTTCCATTTGAATATTCTTCAATTACACAATCTGAACAAACCACCCCATCTTTTAAAATTCTTGGATTGGTGAAATTTAAATCTTCTAACTGCAAGGTAGCAGGCTTATTTAATTGAGGCATCTCAGTTGTGTTTATGAAGATTTTATTATAGGTTATTTGGGTATTTGAATCAAAATCAAAAACTCTTACTGGTTGATCTTCAAACCATTTACCATCATCACTAAGATTAATTGTTTCTTTGAATTTAACTTTTCCATATCCCGGTTTTTCCAAACATAAATCACTTATATTCTCCTGCTCGATAGTGGTTAGATTCTCAAAAACTGTAGTGTTTCCAGTATAGGTTGTTGTGTTAACAATATACCCGATAGAAGTATTAACGTTAAAAGAAACTGTTTCTGAATCGTTTACAAACCCTAAAGAATCCTGAACATAAACTCTAATTATATGATCTCCTTGTCCTGAAACATAAATAGTTATGTTATTGTAATAGGGAATAGAATAATTTGTAGTAATATTATCAAGATTATACCATCTCATTGAAACAAAAGACATTTCATCATAAGCAGTTATGTTAAGAAGAATATCCCCAAATCTATTATATGTAGTATTCTGGGGATAATGGATTATCACATTTGGAGGAGTTGAATCAATATTTATTTTCATGGTTAAGGAATCTGCAGTAGCCTGAGCATCAAAAATACTCTCACCTATAAAACTAATTATTTTTGGGCCAATTATAAGTATGCCCAATAAAGAGAATAAAACAATTACAAATAGAAATCTTTCCCTCTTTTTAATCTTCATATCTATTTTTTAGAATTCTTACCTTTTTTAACCTTTCCAAAATAGATTATTAAGATAACCAAAATAATAAGTACAATTACTATGATTGGAATCAAACTGATTGAAGGTGTTTGTATCTCTGGAGTCTCTTCTGAAATAACTTCCTCAGGTGATTTTATTAGTATTGGTATTTTTGTCCCTACAGAACCGCTCATCTGAACCATCTGTCCAGAATCACTTACCACCTCTGTGAATGTTAATTCTAATTCTTTAGTATCACCAATTTTAACTCCCTCAGGTATTTTTATTTTAATATTAACTGGAAAATCTTTTATTCCAAAAGGAATAGTGTATTTATTTCCAGCATCAAGGATAGATGCAAATTCTTTTCCTTCTGTAATTTCTGCAGATAAGGTCATATCTTTATCCCCCACCATATTCTGTAAGGTTAATTGTATTTCTTTTTCCTGTCCTGGATACATAATTAAAGGATTTGTTTCCCAATATGGAGAATTAACGCCAAAACCATAAACTAAAGGAAATACCAAAAACAAACTTAATAATAATACCCACCTCTTTTTGTTTAACATTTTACACCTCTTAACTTACCCCAACAGTCCATGCACCCGTATTGGTTGTGGAATATGCCTGTGAACTAATCCCACCTGTTACTGATTCTACACAGAAATATAAATCTTCAGATCCAGATCCAGCAGTATTATTTCCAGCAGTGATAGTTGATCCACTCACTGCTGTTGCAGTTCCGTTAACCATTGGAGTTCCTTCACATGCATCTGCAGTATTAACACTAAATGTGTCAACCAATAAATAATCTGAAGGAGTTGTCTCTCCACCTAAATTAATAGCAGTTACTTTTACGTTACCAGCAGTTATATCTTTGTTTGCAGTATTGTTTACTTTGATTGGGTTTGAACTTGATTTTTGATCAGTAGATGTAAGAGACAATGATGTCCATGCCAATGAGTTTGGTGCCATAACCATTGCAGTAGTTTCACTCAATGAAAATTGAGTTGTATCATTTGCTCCTTTTGCACCATTTATATCTGAAATATTTGCATGAACTGTATAAGTCCCTGATCCATCCCAATACCACAATTCAACTGTACATGAATAATTTGCAGTAGTTGTATCTAAATCTGAAAGCCAGTTGCAGCTTAAATTTGTTCTTAATTCTTCCGCAGGGTTATAGAAACTTGCTTCAGCACTTGCATCATTTAAATTACCTACTCCATCTGTGTCAGAAGCAGTAAATGTGAATGCAACTGCAGTTAATCCAGATTCAGTAACAGACTGTGATGGAATTGTAACAACAGACCCAACTGTAGGAGCAGCGTTACCAACTGTGATATTTAAGGAAGTTGTTGCACTCGTTGCTCTACCAGTAATTAAATTAGGAAGATCTCTTATAAAATCTAAAACTCCAGCAGAAACAAAACTAACTGTTAACAAGAATATAATTGAAAAAATTAAAACGTTTTTGCCTCTTTTATCCATAAGTCATAAAAGAAATTTAACTAATTTATAAACATTATGGTTTTATATTATTAAATTAATAGTATTGCCTTAACACCAACAGCAATAAATTTAACACCCCATGCTAGGGTAATCAATCCTAAAATCGTTGACATTGTTTGTATTGTTGTATGTCCTACAAATTTGTTGATTCTGTTTGCCTGATAAAACAAAATCCCAGTTGCAAACAAAACAGTTAAGACTGCTAATCCAGTCATGACTCGTCCATAATCATTCATTGAAACTAAAATTGCAGTTATTGCAGCAGGTCCTGTAAGTAAGGGAGTTCCTATCAAAGCTGCAACTGCTTTTGAAGAATTTCCTTCAACAGATTCTAAATTAGTTAGGGATTTTCCTAGGGCCATTCTTATACCTAATAACAATAGGATAATTCCTCCAGCAACTCTGAACTCATCTATGTTTGTGCTGAAGATTTTAAGTAAGGTTTCTCCCAATATCAAAACAGCCAAGGATAAACCTAAAGCAATTAAGATTGCATATGTAGCAGTCTTTCGTCTCTCTTTTGGTTTCATCTTAGAAGATGCAGCAAGAAAAACTGCAAAACTTGCTAAAGGATCAAAAATTACTGCAAATAATATGATTAACTGAATTAAACTTTCTGCTTGCATTATTATCACTTCTCTTTTTGGATAGCCCCACCAGGATTCGAACCTGGGTTACCGGATCCAAAATCCGATGTGATTGGCCGCTACACTATGGGGCTGTAATGTTAATAGAAAAACTAAATTGTAATTTTATAAAGGTTTCTAAGTCTAATTTCTAATCTTATATCTTCCTCTTGATTCAACCTTTTCAAACCTTCTTAAGAATTCTTTGCTTGGGTCATATGCATTAAAAATTTCCTCAAAACTTTCATAAAAATTTTTATAGTGTTTTGCTCTTATTGCCTGTTTTAATAAATGTAAGTCTACAGCTTTGTCTTCTATTTTATCAGAAAAAAAGCTTAATCCAAAATCAACAAAATAAACTTCTTTGTTTTTTAAAATCATGTTAGAGGTTGTCAGATCTCCGTGGATTATATTTGAGTCGTGCATCCTTTTAATTTGTTTTCCAATTTGATTGCATATCTCTTTTCTGTTTTTTATTTTGTCAAAAACATCTTTTAACAGATCCCCTTTGATAAACTCCATTTCTATTTTCATATCTTTGTCATCCACAGAAATTAGTTTTGGTTTGTTTATGTTTATCTTTTCCAAAACTCTTGCCTCTCTTCTTGTTCTGAACTTTCTCAGTTTCTCATCTATCTCTTTTATCCTGTAATCTTTCTTTATCCTGTCTTTGATGATTTTGTTATTATCCCTGTAGATTATTGCCTCTGCACCCTGTTGTATTATTTTCATAAGATTAGTTTTTATTTAAAATATAAAAATCTTGTTAATTATACAAATATATACTCTAGGAAGAAAAAGAGTAGGAATTAAAAATCCCTACCATAAAATAAATCAAGAGAAATACTAAATATTAAGATCTTTCTTTCTCCATCGTGACATAGTGGATACATGGCGGATTATAGGTTCAAGTATCTGAAGAATAACAAGAATTACCAAGAATCCCCCCGGAATATAAATAACAAAAAGTTGCCAGTGCCATATCAATGAGCTTACAATTGCAAGAACGATATAGCCTAAAACAAAAAGCCAACCTTTCTTCATATTCCTCCTCCATCTTCTTCTGGAGTATATGGGCGGTTGTTCTCTTTCATTTTCTTTTCCAATTTATTGTAGTAGAAATCCCCTTTGTGGAATATGAAGAGAAACAAACCCATTATAAAACTCCAATAATTAGTTAAATTTTTCATAAATCCTCCTAAAAATAAAAGAGGCCCCTACTCTTTAGGAAATGAAAAAGACCATCTTGCGGGGCCCCGATTGTAAACAAGACAGTCTTTAAAGAAGGAACCAAATAAAGATTGATGTGATAGTTATTAATAGGATGGTTCCTTCTAAAATAACTTTTCCCAATTTCCAGATATTTTTTACCCAGACATATGTGTTTTCCTGAACTCTCAACTTTAACATTTTAACCTCCGTTTTGTTAAGAATCCCCAAAACACCACCTGAAACCCTACTCCTCAGAGAATTTTTTTTCGATGACTTGTCCAACAGGGATATCGACAACCTTAGTTTCTTGCGTGTTATTTTTTGAAAGAGCCACAATAGACTTAGATTCTCTTCTTGTATAAGCTCCATTACCCAATGTTGAACTCCCCCTGAATCCGATTGGTTCATCTTCCTTTGGAAGACTTCCAGCATACAATTTAGCAAACCTCATACGAATACCCATGTTTTCCTCCAAAAATCAGAATTTTCCCGTCTTCCAGCTCTTCCATAGCTTTTAGAATTAACTCTAGACAATTAATTATCAAGAATTAAATTCAAATAAGCCATCCAAGGGCTTTCTAACGGTTTTTACGAAGTAATTTAGATAGAACACTAGTTTATAAACTTTATGTTTTTGTTATTATTCAGAAGAGACAAATATATAATATATAGAAATATATACAATAATAGTAATAAAAAACCACCCCCCAGCGGTTTTTTATCTTTCGATCGGTTTTAGTCTTATATTGCCAAATTCATTGAAAATCACGTCATTAAGAGCACTCTTGAGGAGTTTGTTCATTAGAGTATTCACATCGAACTTAGTTAAGGAACCATGGATTTTAACCTTTTCTCTGTTGCCAACTATCCTCTTTTCCTTCTCGTTCCACAAAAAGACCTCGATCTTAATATCCCCATTTTCATCTCCTAGTTCCTCTATAAGAAGGACTGAATTATTCTTTACCCACTCAATCTTTCTTCTTATAGATTCCTGTGCTTCTTTTTCCAATTCTTTCCTTGAAGTTTTCAAACCAAGGACAATTTTTGAAGCCATTTTTCTTGATCCTCGAATCTTAATTTTTAACATACATTTCTCCTTTCTAAAGAAAAAAGTTAAGGGGTGCAAGGGAAGTTTTCTTACACCCCAAATCATTATTTCAAACTACGGAGCAGGTTAATAAATCCTATTGATGGTTTTTTTATATCTCCAAATTCAGGCGCCCCCTTCTTATTTCTTTTTGGATAAAGAAATATCCGATCTTTATTTAATCCAAGAAAAGACACAAGCTCATATGTAGCTTGATCATTCCCTTTCACAATTATTACTCCCCTAACCTCGGTCTGAGACCATATCCACTTAAAAACCTTCGCCCTGTCCTCTTCAGCCATATTTGGTTTCCACAACTCCCTGATCTCTACAGGCATTTCTATAATGACTGGCCTAAAGTTTATAAGATGTTTTTTGAGAAAGGTTTTTAACTTGGATATTTGTTTTTTAGTTGGGCCACGAGAATAAACCCATAAAATATTTAAAGGATCTTTCATAAACAACCTCCTCTCAGGTTTTCCATAGGATTTAAAATTTAAAAGAGAATTATCCCTATAATCCTCTTTTACCAAAAGCTTAAAACAACTTCTCTAGCATATATATCTTATTTAAAAACTTTGCTATTTATCATAAGGTTTATATATTTTATAAAAATATTAATTCTATGAAAAGAGGTCAGATATCTCAGATATTTATTTGGATTACAGCAATTATCGTAATGGGCTTGGTTTTGTATTTTGGAGCAAAAACAGCGTTTAAATTAAAAGATTCAGGAAATCAGGTAGTATTATTAAAAGAAATCCAGAATCTAAAAGACGAAGTGGAAAAATATTATTACTTAGATAAAGGTTCATCTAAAAAAATAACTTTGGGTTTTCCTTCTGAAATAACTTATATTTGTTTCTCAAATGGAAAAGCATTGGCAAAAAACAAGGACATAGAAGAGGGAATAGAATTTTTAATAAAAGAAGAAGCCAAAAAAACAGATGGAAATAATTTGTTTTTAATACCTTTAAGCTCATTTGAAGAAACAGCTTTTTTTATCCCCTATTTAAAGCATGAATCAGATAATCTATTGTGCGTTCAAAACGGGAAAACAATAACAATAGAATCAAAAGGAGATCATGTTAACATTAAAATTTAACTTTGCCTTTAAATTTCTTCATTAATTTTTCTGGATCTCCGCCCTTAAGCATCTTGACCATTTTTTTGCTCTGTCTGTACTGTTTTAACAATTCCCTAACATCGCTTACTTTTAATCCAGAACCTTTTGCAATCCTGTCTATTCTCTCAGAAGTTAACGTTTCAGGATCTTCCAACTCTTCTTTTGTCATTGACTGCATTATGAATTTCCATTTTTTTAATTTCTCTTCCTGAACTTCAAGCATGTCTTTAGGGATATTTGCATTGCTGAATCCAGGAATCATTTCCATAACCTTGTTTAATGGACCTAATTTTTTCATACTCTCTAACTGTTCATATAAATCCAAGAAATTAAAATCTCCTTTCAAGAATTTCTTACCCAAATCTTTTGTTTTTTCTTCATCTAATTCTACGTTTACTTTTTCTAACAAAGCTTCCAAATCTCCCATGCCTAATAATCTTGAAACAAAACCTTTTGGATTAAAACTTTCTAAAGCATCAACCTTTTCTCCAACACCTATGAATTTAATTTTGGCTCCAGTAGTACTGCATGCAACTAAAGCTCCTCCCCCTTTTGCAGTACCATCTAATTTGGTTATAATAACTCCAGTAACATTGACAGATTTATGGAATTGTTCTGCCTGTGCCTGAGCAGCCTGACCAATATCAGCACTTAGAACTAAAAGTCTTTCATCAGCTTTAATATAATGATTTAATTCTTCTATTTCTTCAATCAAATCTTTGCTTAAAGCATCTCTTCCTGCAGTATCAACAATAAGTAAATCATAATCCTTGTATTCTTTTTCAAACTCTTTGTAAATTTTTAAAGCATTTTTCTCTTTCTTATCTATAAAACATTTAACATTTATTGAATCACATATTTGTTTTAGCTGCTCTGGTGCAGCTGGTCTGTGAACATCTAAACCAATAGCAGCAACTTTCTTTCCTCTCTTAGAATAATATTTTGCTAATTTCCCGATTGTGGTTGTTTTTCCAGAACCAAACAAACCAACCATCATTATCTTGAATGGTTTTTTATTCTCAATAACAATTTCTTCTTTCTCTTCTCCTAAGAATTTAACAAGTTCTTCGTAAACAACTTTGATAAGGAATTCTCTTGGATTTATCTGTTTTGTAATCTCATCTACTGCTCTTTTCTTAATGTTATTTGTTAGTTCCAGAACTAGTTTGACATTTACATCAGCTCTTAACAATGCCTTCTGAATGTCTTTGACCAACTCTTCAATTAGTCTTTTATCTACAAAAGAGCTTCTTGCTATCTTCCTTAAAGTTTCCTTTAAGCTTTCTCCTAATTTCTCCAAAACCATAATTTTAGTTATTAATGTTTATTTATAAGTGTAGTTATTATATATATGTATATATTTATAAGAAATAAAAAAAGGAGGGGAGCTCCTTTAAACTCCCCTTCAATTAACTTCTCGAAAGATGAAAATTAGAAACTGCCACCACAACTGTCGACCGCAAAGGTTACTTTCACCTTGCTGATCCCACTTGGAACAGTTAACGAGAATTCAGCTATCATGGTCCATCCGGCATAGATTCTCACTTTGTTGTGATTATGGTCATAAGACCACCTATAGTCCCTATGCTGTGATGGATTAAGATCTCCCGCGTTGAACTGTCCCGATGCGATTAATGGGGTTCCTCCACCCTCTCCTTCTACTTTCCATTTTATAGTGATATCCTGAAAAGCACAAGAGTCTGAGAGGTTCCATAAACTCCAGTCAAAGTAATCATCGCAATGTCCTGGACGGTTATTCTTTACAAGAACGCTACTCCCATCGCTATGGAAGAAAACCGACTCGCAGAGTTTGCAAATTTCCCCGGTTTGAGTACTAACTGTTGTTCTTACATGTTCGCTGGAACAGCTATTTTCCGCGATCATATCGAACGTGGCTCCCTCAATATTATCGATTATAAATTCCATAACTCCACTGAGCGCAGTCGAAACAATCGTTCCATCTTTGTAAATAGTAACCTTGTCTGCATTTGTTGGTGTTGTCCAAATTACTGTTACTTTTTCCCCTGGTTCGACCATCTGCGGGTTGACTGTAAAGTTCTCTGGTACCATTATAACTTTGTTGCATACATTCACAGTTACACTGCTATAGGCAGCAGAACATTTGTTTGCAGCCTCCAAAGTATATGTTGTCGTTGATAAGACTGTTACGGTTTTTGTTCCTGTTGCGGATACTGGTTCTCCATTCAGGAGAATTACATCCGCATTTTTCACTGACCAACTCAATGTGACGACATCGCCAGGATTTGCATAGTCGGCAGAAGAAACAAAGCTTTCTATCATTACATTGCTACATTCTTCTTCAACAGTGACCCCCTTAGTGCTACTGACTTCTGAAGGGCATTCATTAGAAGCAACCAACGTGAATTCAGTTGCTTCATTGATGATTATCTTTTTAGAGCCAGAACCATCAATGACTTCCCCATTAAGAGTCACAGTCGATGCATCTTGAGTCGCCCAAGCGATGGTTACTTCTTCTCCTTTCTTTACGATGTTCGGAGAAACTTCGAAGAACAAAATCTGCGCTTGATGGCAGATTTGATTTGAACACACTTTTACAGTATGATTCTGATTCATCACTATTGATCCGTTAGGGTCGACAGTAACTCCGTCCAGCGTGACGATCAATCCTTCGAAATCTTTTTGATTCTTAAGGAAGTATTTATAATCCACTACCTCCCCTTCTTTCCAGAAGGTAGTTCCTGGACGAGGATTACCATTGATCCCATCGCACCAGATTATTTTTAACCAGAAGCTTTTTTCGCAAGGTACTACTTCTAGACAGAAACAGCGCTGTATCGTATGCCCTGATGCATCAGTAACTGTACCAACAATACAGTATTTACCTATATTCATATAGGTGTGTTTTGCAGAAGCCAAATTGACAACAGTTCCATCTCCGAAATCAATTACATAAGTAAGTGGCAAAACTCCGCCATCGGCGAGTAATGTAACATCTACAGTATCCCCAGGACAAAGTGTCATGTATTCTGTGCCTCCGGCAAAGCCCGCAGTACTGCCGTGTTTTGTGACTGAAAGAGTTGCAGTTAAGGCTTCAGCTATCTTCTCAACTATTTTCTTGATTTTTACTTTTTCAATCACCAGAGGATACGCTGGTCTTATAATCTTACGATGAGTAAGGTTGTTAAATGAATCTCCGGCTTCAGCCCCGAGAAGTACACTGACATTAACGCCCAATGCTTCGTAATTACCCCAACGGGAGAAACGACCCTCACCGCCAACTTTGGCTTTCTGCCAATCTGCTCCGATTGAGAGACAGTCAAAAACCTGCAATTCCGCTCCAAAAGAAAAACGATATATCTCTTTTTCAGCGTAAGTTCCTTCTGCTTTTAACCTGATGTTATTAAATGGTATCCAAATCATTTCGCCTCCAAAGAAATTCATCGCCTCTGACCACGTTTGCGTAATAGTTTGTGTGTAATAATACCCCTCTTCATTCGTATAGAAGAATGGATTTGTAGATCTTTCTGAAATCAAAAAGGGATCACTAACAACAAATGCGTAGTAGCCAGTAATAGATAACTTTGGAAGTCGGAGCCTTATGGCTGGTCTGAGTTGGCTATGCATACGTTCATCTTGGTACAATAAGTCCGCAAAGAGATATGCACCAAGATTCTCTCCGTCCAATCCAATGCCGATGCTTGCACCATACTCTTTCATAAAAGAGCTGGTGTTCATCATCAAGCCGCCTTGGAAGAATAATGCCCCAAGGTTATCGGCGAAGATGAATTGGCCATTTGCCGTCCAATCCTTGTCAATCATTCTTCCATCCAAATAAAAGATGACATCTGCAGGATCATCTTTATCTGAGGAATAAGCCGACGGAAGAAACACAAACATAAGGGATAATACTCCCAATGAGAGAATCAGCCTTTTTTTCATGGCATCTCCTTTTTGTTTTAATTTAATTAGGTACCCCCAAATTTCTAAGGATAGTCATTTCCTCCTTTCAAAATTTTCTGTTCTTTCGGTTTTTCCTTTGGTTTTTATTTTTTAAACCGAAATCTAACTATTATTAGAAATTACCTATTGGGTTTTACTCGGAGTTTGAGGTATTTGATTTATTTATAAGCTTTGTGATTACTAGATTATGACAATTTTGATAATACCAAACCTATATCTTAATAAATTTAATAGTTAGTATATTATTATATATACTAAATAAAAATTAAAAAAGCCCCTTCTTTCGAAGAGGCTAAAGTGAATGCAAGAAGTTCAGAAGCGGAATTCGATGAAAATTGTCGTTTCAATCCCCCCTGCATTGATTTTTTCTGTATCTATAGCAGATGGAATCTTCACAAATCTGTATGTTCCATCGACTCCGATAATGAACCAATAAGCAATTGGAATATTAACTCCTGCACCAACTGAGAATCCGACTTGGGTTTTTTCAAAGACATCTTTGTCTTCAAATTCGCCCGGGAAGAATTCTTTAAAATTTACGACCGATAGGGCAACTGATGCCCATAATTCCGGGATCCACCGTCTGGATAGATAGGCACGTATGCCAACATCTCCGTAGATTATCTCAAGTTTAAGTGGAATTTCTCCGAAAGAAGTTTTTCCATTTTCGCTGTAGAAATCTACAGAAACAAAGGCTTCGAGTTGATCAGTGAGAAATCTTCCGCCCTCGACACCCCATATTTGGGTTTTATCTGTATAGAGTTCTTTTGTTAAAGAATCTCCAATCCAGTAATATCCAAGATGTCCATCAATCGTAAATTTTGGAAGCGGGTCTTCTGCTGCAAAAAGCGATAAGGGTGCAACAAGCACCAGAACCATAATCAATATTTTCTTAATCATTTTTTGTCCTCCTCTCCTCTTATGACTTTAAATGTATAATCGCCTGGACCTGGCTCTGCATTAATTTCCCCAATTGGGCCGATATATGAACCTCCTCTGGCGATGATTTGAACTCCGTAGATATATTCCACACCAGGGGGAAGCCCATGACCGTAGATATCTTCTCCAATATCCCGTCTGACAATTTCAAGATACACTTTGCTTTCTCCTGTCAGATTATTGGTTATCTCAATAAGCCTCAGATTTAGGTCCTTCGGATTAACTTCGAAAATAGGGGTTGTGCTGAATGATGTATCTTTAGTTCTCCTGTAGACTTTCATCAATTCAATCCATGGTTCGACCGGATAACAGACGTATAACCTTCCTACAAAGAATGGTTCTCTTGAAGATCTCGAGTCATTAAATATGTCGCCCTTACAAGGACATCCACCCTTGCAGTCTCTTGAAACAACTGTAAAGATTTTTTCCTTAAGCAGATTTCCGTTTGAAGTTACCCTTACAAGTATATTTTCAGTTGTCGGGTAAGCGTGTGTGTGGCTTATGTTAAGATCTTTAGATGTAAATCCACAGGAACACATCCACTCAGCAGAGATTGGAAGATTATTTGGATTGCTGACTACCCGCACTATACCATTGAAGGTATGAGGCAGACATTCATTCAGAGGAGTAAGCGATACCTCAACTATCGGAGAATCATCACATCTTACAACAACTACTTTGGCAGATGCAGTACCAGTAATTCCTGTAGCGTTTCTTGCTTCCAATTTGATGTTATATACACCTTCAGCATGATATATGTGAGTAATCGCGTCTGAGTTCGAAAGAATGCCATCGTCACCACTCCATTGCTGCCATACCACCGGTCCACCGCTTACAATTGTGAATCTGAATAAAACTGATTCACCGACGCATTTCTTTTCAGGAGTAATAATAATTTTTAGCACAGGACCCGGACAATTTTCAACTACGCTGGTTTTTGTTAAGGTGGATGTACTTCCATTTTTATCCATCGCAATTAACGTTACTGATATTGGTCCAACAGAAGTTGGAGTATGTGGGCAGGTTATACTTTTGCTTCCAACCTTGTATCCATCACTCCATTCAAATGTGTATGGAGTGATAGGATGGGGCCCGCTCGCAAAATTGGTTCCAGTAGCGTCAGCAGTGAATTCTTGCCCAAGACAGCCTTTATCTGGAGTGAGACCTAATTTTGCTTCTGGCGGACAAGTAACTACCTTTCCATATTTTTTAATCTTGGTTGTCGCCTCAGTTTTATCTTTGGCTGTTAACTCAACCCAGAAGGTTCCAACTGCAAGCACAGAGTGGGTGCATGTGATTGAAGTACCAGATTGCACAAAACCATCGCTCCATTCAAAGCGATAGGGAGTTGTCGGATGTATGCCATCTGGGAATGTTGTCCCAGATGCATCCGCCACTCTATCTCCAGGGCATCCACTATCAGGAGTTAAACCCAAGATAGGGTTTGGAGGATGACATTTGGCAATAGGTTCTTCAATGACTTTTTTCATAGATGGTTTAATATCTTCTGTAATCTTATCTTCCTGCGATGAACCTGTCAGAATCTCCTTAGCTGAAGAATCGTCGTTTCCATCTTCACCTTTTAATAATTTTTCTATACGATTACACCCAGAGAAAAGGAACAACAATAAAATTATTGCTCCCATCAAAACAAACAATTTGTGTTTCATGAAACACCTCCTAAAGTTAGAATTTTTAGGCCTTCCAAGTCTTTCCACTTAAAACTTTTTTAAGAAGAAAGTTACAACTAAGATGACCTACTTTGATTTTTTACAATTACAAATACGAAATTCTAGACCTATTTATTATTTATAAAGATTTCCTTTTGTAACTCCTATTAATGAGTAACAATTTTTCACCCTTTCATACAAATCTGATAAAACTCACATTCACCAGTGCCCCACTTGCACAAAGGACCTTCACATTTAGGATATTCTTTGACATTATCGCTTTTAGTCATTTCATGGATTTTTTTAACCTCTTTTTTGGCAAATTCAATAAGTTCATCATCCACAGTAATATACTCTTCACCAAATTTTAAAAAATTAATCCCTGCCTTAGAAGGCATTCGTCCATATTTTTCATAAAACAACAAACAATAGATAGCAAGCTGTAACTTATACTCCTCAGTAATGTAATCCTTATTGGAAGTTTTATAATCCAGTATAATTCCCTCATCATCAAAAAGAGCATCAATATACCCTCTTACTTTATACTTATCACTGATAAACTCAACCTCAGTCTTTGGCTTTAGTTTGTTAAAACTTGTAACCAAATCATCAGGATCTAACTTGTCAAGTAAATCATTAACCCAGTATCCAATCATGTCACGAGTTTCTTCAAAATAAAATCCAATCTTCTCTTTAGGAGAAACAGTTTCAAAAATATCACTTTTGTTTAACAACCAGTGTTTTTTTAATAATTCTAAAGCAATCATTCTTAATTCAAAATCAAAATTTTCTTTGGAAATCTCATCTATGTTTATGTTAAAGAATTCTTCAAGAACGCTGTGAACTAAATTTCCCCTGACCAAATGTATTGATTTTTTTAAAGGTAGGTTCTTAATATATTGATAATAATATCTTCTGGGACATTGTCTGTATGTATTTATTGATGAAGCAGACTGATATTCACGGGGCATTTAGAAAAACATAAATTAGCGATATTTAAATTTAAGTATACTGCAGTATTTAGATTCCGATTTTCTTCATTAACTCATCCTTGTCAAACTCTTTTAAATCGTTATAATTCTGGCCGTTTCCGAAATAAATTATAGGTTTTCCGGTCACATATGAAACAGAAATAGCAGCTCCGCCTTTCTCATCAACGTCTAATTTGCTTAAGATAATACCGTCAATGCCAACTGCTTCATTGAATTTAACAACCTGTTCTATGCAGTCATTCCCAGTTATTGACTCACCTATAAATATTTTCATGTCAGGTTTTGCAACTTTGATTATTTTTTTCATCTCATCCATTAAGTTAGTATTGCTGTGAAGTCTTCCTGCAGTATCAATCAAAACAACATCAAGATTTTTGGATTCAGCATGTTTTATCCCGTCAAAACAGACAGCAGCAGGATCAGATCCATAATCATGCTTGATAACTTTAATACCTAATTTTTCTCCATGTTCTTCAAGTTGATGTATTGCTGCAGCCCTGAATGTATCTGCTGCAACTAAAACACAGCTTAATTTGTGGTCCTGTAATTTTTTAGCAACTTTTGCAATTGTAGTTGTTTTACCGCTTCCATTAACTCCAAGAAAAACAATAACATAAGGTTTTTTTGTTTTAACTTTTGAAATTAAATCAAATTTATCATTTTTGAATAAACTTTCAATGCTTGTTTTAAGACTTTCTAAGATAATCTCTTCAATCTGTCCTTTTTTCAATGGTTTTTCAACCAAATCTTTTTTCAAATCCTCTTTTATTTTTTCTATAACTTCCAAGGCAACATTGTTTTCGAGTAAAACCATCTCTAAATCATAAAATAACTCTTCAAACTTTTCCTCATCAATTTTTTTAGTGGTTATGACTTCATGGAATTTTTTGAATAAACCTTTTTTTTCTTTAGGCTCTTCTTTGATAACAGTTTCTTCAAAGAACTCTTTTTTTTCTATTTTTTCCTCAAAACTCTTTGTTTTTTTGTGTTCTTTTACTTCTTCCTTGATTTCTATCTTTTTTTCTTTGGGTTTTTCCTCTATCTTAACTTCAATTTTCTCTTCAGGCACTTCTTCCTCAGCTTTTTTGCTGATTTTCTCTACAACGCCCTTTATCTTGTCTTTTAAAAATTTAAACATAGAATTAGCTATTACTGATTATTTATAAATTTAATCACCCTAAGGCATACATCTTTCTTATTACCAAAGTGCCATAACTTCCTTTAGGCAGTTCAAAACTTACTTCAGCTGTGTTTTCATCTAGATAAGTTATTTTTAGTTCCTTTACTCTTACAATCAAATCCCTTTCAGTACCTTCAGAACTTATCTCAGGCAATTCCTTGATTAAGAAACTTTCTTCAGTAAGTTTTTCTTCAAATAAGATCCCTTTGTAAATTTCTCCAAACTCTCCTTTTAATTCTGTCAAGAATCCGATTATAGGAACTTTAACATTGGCAATCTTATCTCCTGAAAAAATAACCTCTCCCAGATTAGTATCTGAAGTCTTATATTTTTCATATTTTTTTCCAAAATAAACATAAAGTGCTTTGTTGAATAAATAACTCTGGTAAGCATTAACGTAAAACCTTAATTTCCTGACTCCAATGCTTCTTATTTCATTGACATAATCTTTTCCTTCAACTTTAATATCCAGTAGTTTACACGCTTCAGAAAAATTCTTTTTAATCAAACACTCACCAATTATATGATTTTTTCCTGAAAACCTCTGATCATCAAAATAATTTTCAAGAAAATGAATTTTGGCAAGTTTTCTGTCAAGGTCTCTTACAACAATTTTGAATAGGTTTCCTCTCATCTGTCCTAATTTTATTCTTTCATCTCCATAACCTATAAATTTAAACCGAACATCTTTAACTCTTAGATCATCAAACTTTTCTTTCTTGACACCAAAAACAGAAAAATACTGTTTTGTTATAGCATTCTTATCCTTTAAACCAGCAACATTGAAATTAGTTACTTTAAGCTTTAGTCTTCTGGCAATCTCTTTAATCAAATCATTTGTGTTCCAATTCTTCTTTTCAATCATAAAATAAGCATATTTACCAGAATCCTTTAAAATTTTAAAATTAGGAATTTCTTCTACAAAAAAGTCCTCTGGAGTCTGTTTTATTGTGTACATAAAAAATAAATATTACCAAGAGTCTATAAATTTATCTATTTTAAAATATAAATCCTTTTAAAAGAAAAATAACTCATAATCCAAATGGCCGAAGTTATTATTACCTATGAAACTTTATATGAAATTCTTAGAAGGGAAAAGTTCAGAGAAGAACTCCAAAAACTGAATGAAACCTTTTTCCAGGATATAATAAATTATCTTAAGGATAAGAAAACAATTTTGGAATCTCAGCAGACTAAAGTTTCCATTTTTACAAGTGTTGAATCAAGCAAAACAAAGAAACAGATTGAAAACACGCTTAAGATTCTGAAAGAATTATATGAAAGAAGAGAGGCAAAAATAATCAGAATGGCTACTTTCTCCTCAAGATCAGAAGAGAACAGTGAAGTTGATTCTTTGTTGCCAGAAGAAAAACAATTATACTTAGAATTGAAAACAACTTTGGATTCATACAGACAAGGCATATTATTCAACCTTTTGTCTGAAAAAATGCCTGAAATCTCTAAAAGAGAAGTTTCAAAAGATTTAAAAACCCCCGAAAATCCGAAAGATACTATACTGATTAAGTTTATACAGGCAGTTCCCAAATTTTTAGGGGAAGACTTAAATGTCTATGGTCCTTTTGAACCAGAAGACATAGCAAACTTGCCAGCAAAAACGGCAAATTTATTAATACAAAAAAGCAGAGCAGAATCAATATGAAAACACCAAAAACAATAAGAAAATATTGTAAGCATTGTAATAAACCTACAGAGCAGGCTATCAGCGCTGCTAAAAAAAGAGACAGAGGTACATTAAAGAGAGGTTCTATTGCTAGAGGTAAAGGAAGAGGACGTGGAACTGGTTTAGGAAACAAAGGAAGATGGGGATCTAAGCCAACAAAACCTAAAATGTTAGGTAAGAAAACCTCTAAGAAAAGAGACTTAAGATATAAATGTAAAGAGTGTGGAAAAACTTCAATTCAAAGATCAGGAGTAAGAACTAAGAAATTAGTTTTTGAATAATTAAATGAGAACAGCTACAAAAGAACCAAATAGTAAATTTTTGAAAGTAAGATGTTCTAAGTGTAAAAACGAACAATTTGTATTTGGAAAACCAGCCTCCCAAGTTAACTGTCTAGTTTGCAACACCTCTCTAGTCGAACCTAGCGGAGGAAAAGGAAAAATTAAGGGCAGAGTCTTGGAGGTATTGGAGTAATGTTTTATAAGAAAAAAGGATGGCCAGAAGAATCTGACTTAATATTGTGTACTGTTAAAAAAATATTGCCTCATTCTGTTTTTGTTGACCTTGATGAATATGAAAATTTAGAAGGAATGCTTCACATTTCAGAAGTTGCTCCTGGAAGAATAAGAAATTTAAGGGAATATGTTGTTGAAGGAAAAAAATTAGTCTGCAAGGTATTAAAAGTAGATTCAAGCCAGAGACATATTGATGTTTCATTGAGAAGAGTTTCAATTGCTTTGATGAGAAAAAAGAACGAAGAATTTAAACAGGAACAAAAGGCAGAAAAACTTTTGGAATTTTTGGCAAAGAAAAATAAAGTTGAGATTAAGGAAATTTATTTCAAGATTGGAAATGCATTGGTTGAGGAATTTGGAAGTTTGTATTATGCTTTTGAGGATATTGTAAGAAATAATAATAGTCTTGTAAGGTTAAAAGTTGATGAAAGATTAAGAAAAGAACTTGTTGAAATAGTAAGGGAGAAAATAAGCTTACCAGAATTTAAGGTAAAAGGTTTCTTGAAGTTATCTTCTTCAGCCCCAACCGGATTAAGGGACATCAAAGAAGTAATAAACAAGGGAATTGAATTTGCAAGCAGGAATAAATACAAAGTAAGTTTTGCATACATAAGTGCACCAAAATATGCAGTGGAGGTTATTTCAAATGATTACAAAACTGCTGAAAAAGCACTAAAGGAAGTTTCAGAATTTATTATCAAAGATCTAATTTCTAAAGGGGGTGTTGGAGAATTCCAAAAGTAGAAATTTTGTATTGTAAAAAGTGTGATATCTACACTCTGAAAGAAAATTGCCCTAAATGTAAACAAAAAACAATGTCCAACAAACCAGCTAAGTTTTCTATCGAAGATAAGTATGGAAAATATAGAAGAATAGCTAAAAAAGTATATAAAGAGTAAATTTTGTCAATATAAAATGTCATTTGAATTTAAGGTTTTGAAAAAAGTAAAATTAAACAAACCAATATTGATAGAAGGTCTTCCTGGAATAGGAAATGTAGGAAAGATTACTGCTGATTTTATTATAGAATCTCTTAAGGCAGAAAAAATAATTGATATCAGGACCTACAATCTGCCAAATGCAGTTTTTGTTGGAGAAGATAATCTGATCGAATTACCTTCATTGGCAATATATTATAAAAGATGGAAAAATAATGATATCCTGATCCTTGGAGGAGATGTTCAACCTCTGGATGAAAAATCCTGTTATGAATTTTGTGATTTATTATTACAATTACTAAAATCCTATAATACTCAGGAAATTATTACCATTGGAGGTATTGGCCTTGGCACAGCCCCTATGGATCCAAAAGTGTTTGCAACTGCAAATAATAAAAAAATGCTTGCAAAATACAAGCACAATAAAGTATCAAGCAGTTTATATGGGATTGTTGGTCCAATTGTAGGAGTGACTGGAATTCTTCCAGCCTTGTCTTCAAGATATGATATTCCTTCAATAATTTTATTGGCAGAAACCTTGGGTCATCCAGGTTATCTTGGCATAAAAGGATCAAGGGCAGTACTGCAGGTTTTAGAATCTAAGTTTAGTTTTAAGATGGATCTGAAATCATTGGATGCTGAAATAAATGAACTTGAAACCGAATTAAAAGCCAAAGATTTAAGTTTAATATTAAAAAAACAGTCGAGTATAGATTATATTGGTTAAAACAATTTTTTTTGTTCTTCTTTGCTTGCTTTAATCTCACCATAAACTCCGTCATACCCAGGATTTATTTTTAATTTTCCTTCTCTGCTCATTAAAATCAAATCAGCAAGTTTCCTATCGCTTATTTTTAAAATATCTTCATGTTTTTTATGAATTAAGATATCATACTCATTTCCAAGATGTTTTGTCATTCTTTCATAAACTTCTAGAACTTTCTTAGATTCAACATTTTTACTGCCTACAGAAGCAGCAATCAATTCTGCAAGAGGAATTAGTTTGTAAAATGGTTTATAATTTTTTGATTTATACCCAAATTTTCTAGTTGCCAATTCCTCAACTCTGTAATCAACTCCGATAGTTAAAGGTTTTTTACAAACAGGACATATACCATTAAGTTTTTTGCTTTCAGTAGGAGTTAGCTGAACATTACAGGCTCTGTGACCATCCCAATGATATTTTCCGTATTCAGGATAAACCTCAATTGTTCCTGCTAAATTTTTTCCGGTTCTTATAGCATTTAATATATTTTTATAACTCATCTCTCCATCGAACATTGTTGCCTCTCTTCCAATCCTCCATGGATGATGGCTGTGCATGTCAGAAAAACTAACAATATTAAAATTGTCTAAACTTTCAACTCTCATATTCATTTCAACATCAGAACTCATACCAGTTTCAAAAGCATGAATTTTATTTACTTTGTCTCCAAAACAAGCTTGTAAGGAATCAAATCCAGACTTACTCCCTAAAGCACCAAACCAAGAAGTCCAAATATGTGCGGGAATTACTTCAATCTTATCACTTATGTTATTTAATTTTTCAACAAACTCAATGCTTGACATTCCAAAAATTGGCCTTCCATCATAATCAACTCTTCCTTTTTTCAATAATTCATCAGTAATCTGTTTTACAACTTCACCATTTGGAGCCAAAACAAGATGATGGACCCTTCTTCCTTTTCCATCTTGGGTATATGCTAAAGAAATCTCAGTCTGCCATAAAAAAGGAAATTTATTTTTAGTCCATAATATCCCATTTTCGTCCTCAGTTAGTTTTTCTTTGATTTCTTTTATCCATAAAGGATGTGTAAAATCTCCGACTCCCAATATATTGATCCCTTTTGTTCTTGCACCGTTTTCAAGATTTTCAATTGTGATATTTTTACTGCAGGCAGCAGAATATCTGCTATGTATATGTAAATCAGCAATCATAAAAATAAAAAAAGAAAGAAGTATTTAAGGTTAATTAAAGTCAGTATTTTCTACTGTAAAGGAAGTAGCAATTGAATCTTTGTACATGTAACTTAATTCAATGTTGATTGGTTTGCTAAATGCAGTTTCCTGTAATCCAGATGTTTCAATATCACAACTGACTGTTCTTCCTCCAGATATCAAATCCACAATGCCTTCACTCCCATCATTTAATCTTGAACATTTAATTGGAATATTTCCAGTAGTGCTCACTTTAACTCTTACTTGTTCATCCATATCAGGAGTTTCAACACATTCAGATCCAAATACACCAGGAGCATAAACCATCCCTGTTCCCTGAGTCATTATATCGAAAGTTAATTTGATTGATGAACTTCTTGGAATCTGACTCATGCTTACTACATGAACTGGAGCTCCAGAGTTTTCTAGTCCCATATTTTCATTGTTTACAGTGCATAAATCCTCAGTAGTGTCGTCATTTGGTTTTTTCTTTAAACATATATCTGCAACAGCTTTTGTATTATACTCATAACAGACATCTGCTCTTAAATCAACTGGGAAATCAGAATCTAGATTGTACTTATAATTCATTCTCTTAAATCTTATTTCTAGTTGGTCTGACTCAGTAACTGTGTCTCTTATCTTGGTTTTCTTTTCCAGTTTGGTAGGAGATGATTGTGATAAAGAACTCATTGAAAATGCATCTCTTTCAACTCCCTGTAATGTAACAATTAACCTTCCAGAATCAATATCAGCCTCACCATCGTTTATAGCTAATATGCTTACATCAAATTCATCTTCTGCATTGTCTCCAACTACAGATGGAGGTTCTCCATCAACAAAACTTAAAGTTAGTCCTGTAGTCCCACCAATAAATCGGTTAGATGTACTACTGTCTTCAGTACTTGTGCACCCAAACAAAAATAAAACAACAAATAGAGCCATTAAATATTTTTTCATTTTAGTTTTCCTCCAGATAAATATTCAAACTTTCAATATCAAAATCATTCTTAGGTATTATTTTGATGTAGTTTGCACCTCTTTGGATATACTCAGAGATGTCTTTTACAAATGTTTCCTTGGTAACATCCATGTTGAATTTAATATCATTTACTGCAATCTGTGACTGTTTTCTGTCAACAGCGTTCTTGAATTTAAATCTTAAGATAACATCATATTTTGTATAATCTGATTTACAGTCATCTATACACTCATTGTAGTCCGTTGTTCCTTTTGTATAATCATCCTTACATTCATCTTCACAGGTAGTGTAATCAATATTGTCAACATAGTCATAATCATCGTCTTCAATGAAGAATGTATATTCTGCTTCTAATTTTTCAGAAACATCAAGATTAATCTGAACATCCTCCAACTTATAATTTCCCTTATCAATACTGAATTCTATTGAGTTGCTTCCTTCTTCAAGATCCTCTTCAGATATGTCTATTTTTGTTTCTTTAGCATCACAAAGCACCCTTTCTTTATTGATTGATCTGCCGTTCATCTTAATTTCCAATAATCCCTCTTCAATATTAATGCAGTTCAAGTAATAAGTTAATTCTGCGGTTTTAATTCCTTTTTTCTCAGAAGCAGTCAATACAAAGTTTCTTCTTACGTTTTTGTTTTCTAATTTACTTACATATTTTAACTGAATTGTTTTTAATTCAAATTCGTTCTTGAAAATAAATGAGTTAGTGCTAATCTTTAATGTATTATCTTTTTGCAAATAACTTGTTGGAAGATTAATCGGTATGTCCTGGCTGTTGATTTCATCATCAAATATCTTAACTCCGTTTAATTCTACTTTAAGATTTCCTGATCCATCGTTTATGAAGAAATATAAATCAAGACTTTGGGCCATGTCTACATCATCAAGTCTGAAATACATTGTCTGAGAACCATCCTTAAACAAACTATCGCTTACATAAAGTCTGTCAGCAAGTTTGATTATTTCCTCACTGTTTTTTGAATATAATGCAATGTCTCCAAATTCTTTCTCCACTGTATCTTCATCTAACTTGTAAACTCTTCCTGGAGAAACTGCCAGCAAACTGATTTTATCCAATTCGCTCTGACTTACATTAGAACCTGGAATCACTCCAGTATCATATTTTAATAATTCCTCTCTTTCATCAGCAGGTAATAAAATAACATAAACAATAATGAATAAAGCCAAAAGAAGTACAAAAGTAGCTATTGCTACACCACCCTCAAGTTCCCCTCTCTTAGATTTCATATTCAAATGAATAAGTTTATTAATATATAAAGTTTATTATTAAAAAAATGAAGATTATTAGTTCTGATTTTAAAAAAGGAAATGTAAAATTAAAAGTAGAAAGTTCTGAAGACTTATGGTACCTGTCCCAAATACTTGATAAATCAGACCTTATTACAGGAAAAGCAACAAGAAAAATAAAATTGGGAAGCTCAGATTCCAAGTCTTCTTCTGTAAAAAAGACTTTTACTTTAAAAATAGAACTTGAAAAGCCAGAATATGACCCATCTACAAACTCCTTAAGGTTATTGGGGTTGGTTAAGAGTGAAATTGAGGATATACCAAAAGATTCTCACCATTCAATCGTTGTTGAACCAGATTCTATAATTACAATAGAGAAACAATGGCTAAAGTATCAGATTCAGAGATTAAAAGAGGCTTCAGAAACAAAAAAAGCTGAAGTATTGATTTTAGTATTAGACAGAAGTGATGCATCCTTTGCTTTGTTGACATCTCATGGCTACGATTATCTTACAGAAATTGAAGGCGAAGTTGAAAACAAAAGAGTAAAACAAAAACTTGACAAGAATTTTTATCTGGAAATAATAACCAAACTTGAAGAATATGTTAAAAGATTTAATATCAAAACTGTTATTTTAGCATCACCTTCTTTTTGGAAAGAGGATTTCCTTAAAGAAGTGGAAATTAAAAACATTGAACTGGCAAATAAAATAAAACTTGCTTCATGTAATACTACTGGAAAAGCCGGTGTTGAAGAGGTATTGAACAGGACCGAAGTAAAACAAATCCTAAAGCAGGACAGGATTATTTTAGAGATGGATATAATTGATGAATTTTTAAGAAATGTTGCAAAAGAAACCCTATCTGCTTATGGCTTTACTCATGTTGAAAGGGCTGCAAATGCAGGAGCAGTCTCTAAATTACTTTTAACAGATAAATTTCTCTTGGAAGCTAAAGAAAAATCTAATTTTGAAAGAATAGAGTCAGTAATGAAAACTGTGGAGTCTGCAGGAGGAGAAATAACAATAATATCAACAGAGCACGATGGTGGAAAAAAACTCCAGGGCTTAAGTGGGATTGCAGCAATTTTAAGGTACGAATTTAAATAATCTTGGTTCTCTTACCAACAATTTTAAAACAAACTTAGAAGGGAAATCCCTGTCATAGTCTCCTATTATAGTTCTTAATTTTTCCTGACTAAATAATTCAACAAGTTCGTTGTATTTTTTATCATTGAATCTGTCCAGTTTTTTTCTCATTACAAGATTTAACATTAATTCTTTCTTAAGTTTTTGATTAACTCTAAACTCATAATTTTTAAAACCCTTGGAAAATTCTTTTGCAGCAATCAGTCCAGGGATAATCCCCCCGAAAGTTGTTGCTTTAACCTGGGTTGCTGCATCCCCAACCAAAAAAATATTGTTTTTGGATATTTTTATTAAAGGATCATAAAAGGGGATAATCCCCCCCTGATTGTCAAGAACTTTTCCGTTCTCCAATATCAAAAGTTTCTTGAACTCAATATTTAGATCTTTATTTGAAGCGACACCAATCCTGGCAATTTTTTTGTTTTCAGGAACAACCCATGAAAAACTTCCAATACCAAGATAAAACTTAACCAAATCTTCATTAAAATTACCTTTAAGTCTTGCCTGTTTTGCAGCAATAAATTTTCTTTTGTTAAATAATCCGGAATCTCTTGCAACTCTTGAATAAGGTCCATCAGCGCCAATAATAAAATCATCTTTTATCCTTAAATCTTTAAAGATTAATTCATTGCCTCTTAATCTCAATAATTTTTTATTTAAGATAATCTTAGCTCCTCTTTCTCTTGCTTTGTCAGCAAAAAAATTATCAAACCTTACCCGATCTAAAACAAGATTCTTATTTCTTAATTTAATAAAAATGCTTTTTCCGTTGGGAGCGATTATTTCTGCTTCAGGAATTTTATTAAGCACATAATCCTCACAGTAAATGTCCTTAGGTAAATTATTTGTGATAATTCCAGTGCATTGAACAGGTTCTCCAATCTTTTTATCCTCTTCATATATCTTGACATCATACTGCTTGGCCAGATTATAACCAGAATATGTTCCTGCAGGTCCTGCTCCAATAATTGATACCATCTTAGTAAATT
The DNA here is from genome assembly GCA_028714375.1 of Candidatus Nanoarchaeia archaeon. GTDB lineage: Archaea > Nanobdellota > Nanobdellia > SCGC-AAA011-G17 > JACPNG01 > JAQTMY01. The sequence continues at coordinate 145,403 of JAQTMK010000001.1, forward strand.
ATTTAAACTCTTTAAAGTTCTTAAATCCTATGGGTTTAATTAAGACAATTAGAGATGTTAAAAGACTTAAAAATATTGCGAATGTATTATTCTCATATGAATTAGGTAATTTAGTGCATAATCTGGGACTAAGTTCTCATATCCCATTCACAAAAAGGCTCAGTAAAGAACAATTTATCGATAAATCTGATTTTGTTGCCTACAGATTAAGGCAGTCTATGGAAGAACTTTCTGGAGCTTTTGTTAAGCTTGGACAGTTATTGAGTTTGCGTCCAGATCTGATTCCAAAAGAATACTGCGAGGAATTTTCAAAACTACAGGATCATGTTGCTCCATTTAGTTTTGTATCTGTTAAAAAAATAGTTGAAGAAGAATTAAAAAAACCCTTGGAGATGGCATTTTCTTCATTTGATAAAGACCCAATTGCATCTGCTTCAATAGGTCAAGTTCACAAAGCAAAATTAATTTCAGGGGAAACAGTTGCTGTCAAGGTTCAGAGACCATTCATCGATGAGATTTTCGAGACAGACATGGATCTGCTTTTCCACATTGCACATCTTGCTGAAAAGAATATGCCTGAATTAAGACAGTATGACCTGAATGCAATTGTAAAAGAATTTGAGGATTATACAAAAAAAGAACTGAATTATATTGTTGAAGCAAAAAACATAGAGGAATTTTATAATAATTTCAAGAAAGATAATAATGTAAAGATCCCAAAAATATTCTGGAATTTTACAACCAAGAAGGTTTTGGTAATGGAATTTATTGAAGGAGAAAAAATAAAGGAAATTAAAAAACTAACTCCTACAAAAAAGAAAAAAATAGTGGATTTGATAACAAAATCAGTTATCAAACAAATTCTGGAGTATCATTTATTCCATGCAGATCCACACCCAGGAAATCTATTGATGTTGAAAGATGATAAGATTGCTTTCCTTGATTTTGGAATCGTAGGAAGATTAAGTGACGACTTGATAGAAAAAATAGAAGGAGTCATGATTGGATTAATTCTTCCAGATAAGGAATTATTATCAAGATCTTTGATTGAATTGGGATTTGTTAAAGAAGAGATTTATATTGATGAATTTAAGGAAGATCTTTCCCATTATCTTGGTCAGTACTATGGTGTAAATGAAACTAAGATTGATTTGACTTCAGCAATGTATGATTTGATTTCATTGTCCAGAAAGTATAAGATGAAACTTCCAACCAACTTTGTTTTGCTGGTTAAGTCTTTGGCAACTTTGGAGGGACTGGTCAGGGAACTTGATCCAGAATACAATCTTGTTGAATCCTTTAAGCCCTATGTGCAGAAGTTAGCAAAAAAAAGAAAGTCAGCAAAATATGGTTTGAAAAAATTAAAAAGTACAGCAGAGGATTTCACATATACAATAAAAGAACTTCCAAAAGATATGAGGGATGCATTGAAAAATATAAAACAAGGAAATTTAAAATTAAATATTGATAACAAAGACATAAGAAGGTTTACCCTTGAAATAGATCGTTCAAGCAACAGGATTACCTATGGTTTGATTATTGCAGCATTGCTGGTTTCAGGCGCCTTGGTTATAATGGCAGACCTTCCACCATTCTATGAAGATATCCCAATGCTCGGAATTGTTTTCTTTTTATTGGCAGTTGTGTTCATATTCATATTTGTCATATCTATAATTATAGAAAAAATAAGAGGGAGGAAAAATGAAGAAGATTAGAAAAGTAGCAAAAAAAGTTTTAAGCAAAAGAAACAGAGAATTAGCAAAAAGAGCTGCAAAAATAACTGTAAGGGAAGTTAGAAGAGTTGCACCAAAAGCAAGAAGAGAAGTTGAAAAAATATATCACTTTGGCAAGAGTGAAGCAAAAAAGATAATAATAGAGATTAAGAGATCTCCAAAAAAGAAGAAAAAGAAATGATTTTTATAATTTTAGCTTTGATTGGAGTAGTCGGTCTAATTTTAGCTTCTTATTTTGATATTAAAACTAGGGAAATACCAAACATAATCAGTTTTACTATGATTGCTTTGGGATTAGGATTGAGATTAATCTATTCAGTCATAAACAAAGAGATTATGTTTTTTGTTTACGGATTGTTGGCATTCGGTATATTTTTCCTGTTTGGAGTTTTGATGTATTACACAAAACAATGGGGGGGAGGAGACACAAAATTATTAATGGCTCTTGGAGCACTATTTGGAACTTGGTCAACAGATTATTTTTTATTATCTCTGATAATAACCTTAATTTTCGTAGCCGCTGTTTATGGATTAGTCTGGGCAGTTTATCTTACAATCAAGAATTACAGGAAGTTTAGCAAGATTTTCAAGCAAATATATTATAATAAAAAAATCCAAACAATTATTATTTCTGTCTTCGCAGTTTTATTGATATTGGTTTCTTTGATTATCGAAGACAAAACTCTCGGATTTGTGCTTACAATCATGGCCTTTTTGGTTTTGATTTATTATTATCTTCTGATTTATCTCAAGGTTGTTGAAAAAGCATGCATGGAAAAAACAATCCCGGTATCAAAACTGACAGAAGGCGATTGGGTAATCCATGATGTTAAAAAAGGAAATAAACTGATTTATTCTAAAAAATATAATATAACAAAAAAACATATTGAAATTTTAAATAAATATAAAATCAAAGAAGTTACAATCAAAGAAGGATTTCCTTTTGTTCCAGCTTTTCTTCTGGCTTTAATAATTAATTTTTTAATAAGTAAAATTTTGGTTAGATTTTTGCTTAGTTTTATGTAATTTTATCCTGGAAAATCATCATCGAAATCAAAATCAATAATCTCTTCTTCTTTATTGATTATTTTTTCTTTCTTTTCTTCTTTTGGTAATTTTGAGATTATCATTTTTGCCAATTCTTCTCCTTTGTGGAGTTCTTTTGGATCCCAGCTGAACACAATGCCATCGTTTTCATATCTTGGGATTATGTGAACAAGTAAATGGGGAGCATTTTGTCCAGCAGCTTTTCCATTTGCAACAAATATGTTTGTACCTTCAGCATTTAATCCTTCAAACACCCCTTTTGCAATCCTGTTTGCAATGCTGAACATTTCCCTTACAGAATGATCATCCATCTGGCTTAAAACCATATAATGTCTTTTTGGAAATAAGATAACATGCCCAGGATTAGCAGGATTAATGTCTAAAACTCCCATAAAATCAGAATTTTCAAAAACTTTTATAGATTCAATTTTTCCATGGGCAATCATGCAGAAAGGACATCTTCCTTCGTTAATCTGATTTACCTCATCATCATCCATCGTAGAAATAATTTCTTGTAGCTTCTTCTCTTTTTCTTCATCGCTTAATCCAGCGAGTTGAGATTGAATTTTCCTTATCTTATCTTCGCTTAAAACCATCTTTAACCCATTGCTCTGGAGACTTGGATAGTTTCAATGCTGCTTACTTCATCCAGGTCTCTGATAGCATCTTCTAAAGCATCATAATTTCCTAAATTTTCATCCATGGCAAATCTTGGAAGTATTGCTTTTATTCCAAATGCAACTTCTTCAGTTGTTATCCCTAAAATTCTTGCTCCAAAATTCTCCACTTCTTTCCTTATTTTTTCAGTAGATTCTTTAACATTTATATCTGGAGAAGCTAGAACACATTTTAAGGTTACAATCACATCTGCCATCTTAATTAGGACCTTCAAAACCACAGCTTTTGCATTTATATTTTGCTGCAATTTTTCTACAGTTTAAGCATCTAACTATTTCAACTTCACCACAATTAGGACACATAAAACTTGTTGATCCAACATCATTGGTTATTTCCCTTTTGCATGAAATGCATGTTTTTATATGTTTCATGGTTGTTTTTGTAGATATAGCATTTATAAAGTTTTTGATACTTTAAAATAAAGGGGCGAATAGTATAAAGGATAGTACACGGCTTTGCGGAAGCTGGAATCGGGGTTCAATTCCTCGTTCGCCCGTAAATTAGTAAAGAAAGAATTACAACAATTTATAAATAAATTATAACCCTCATTCTTTAAATTTTTTAAGAATCAATAAAATGAAAAAACAAAAATGTCAAAAAAGAAAATGGTTTAGAGAATTAAAAGAAAATGTGAAAAAATTAGAGACATAGATAATTATAAAATGGGAAATAAATATTTAGAATGGATTGGAACTGGTTCAGGATTAAATTTTACATTAGGAAACACTTCTTTTTTAATCAAAGGAGGAGAGAGAATCCTTTTAGTTGATTGTGGATATACAGTTCCATTAGAATTAATGAAATCTGGACAATTAAAAGATATAACAGATGTTATTCTGACTCATACCCATGCTGACCATATTGGAGGGATTGAAGGGTTTGCTTATATGAATTACTTTGCTTTTAAAAAAAGAGAAGACCAAAGGCCAAATCTTTACATTGCGACAGAAAAATTTGCACAGAGATTATGGAATAATTCTCTTAAGGGAGGATTAGAAAAGATACAAGATGAGGAGAATATCCCTCAAAATGTAACTCTTGATACTTACTTCAAGATCCATATTGGGAAACAGATAGATATTTTAGGATTACCAACTGCAACATTATTTCCAGCATCCCATGTCCAGGGAATGGAGAATTATGGAGTAAGTTTTGACAACGGAGTTTGGTATTCTGGGGATTCTTTAGACTTACCCAAAAACAATTCAAAACTAATTTTTCAAGATTGCCAATTCTACGAAACTATAGCCGATGTTCATGTATCTTATAACAGATTAAAACAAGAATTGTCTCCAGACGTTAAAGCCAAAACATATCTTGTTCATCTTGGTGGTGGTTGGGAACAAAAAAATCCAAAGGCAGATGGTTTTGCAGGATTTGTTATGCCTAAACAAAGATTTGATCTTGAATCCCTATAAAACTAATTTTATTAGCAAGATCGTAGAGGCGTAATCTTTATTAAATAATTTAAACCTTAAATATTGGAGGTGTTTAAATGGAACTAAGCTTAATTGGTCTGATTGTTCTTGTATTAGGTTGGATAATCCAGTTAATTCATTCCTGGAAAAACAACCACGAAATAAGACAATGGTTTTTAATCTTTTACATGGTTGGTGTTGGATTATTAGTTATAGATGGCTTCCAAAATAATTTAAAAGAATTAGCAATCCTAAACCTAGTCAGTTTGATTGTTGCTGGATTAATCCTGTTAAGATTAAAATTCAGGAAGAAATAATTCTGTTTTTTATTGTTATTTTTGTTTTGCTTAATTTGATTCTTTTTTCCGCTTCACTTAATATCAACTTTAGCATTTCAGGATAGGAAAAATTTTCAAGTGAAAACATCGTTGACAGATGACTGTCCCAGCACCATCCAGGATTTGGGTTTACTTCAAGTAATTTTGGTTCTCCGTTTTCATTTAATCTCCAGTCAAATCTTGCATAGTCTTTGCACTTCATGTATTGGAACATTTTTAATGAACCATCTTCAACTAGTTTTTTAGTGGATTTATCCAAGATTACAGGAACAGATTTGATACATTTCCAGTAAGCAGATTCTGGTTCCCACTTTGCTTCACTTCCGCATATTTTTGGTAAATCTTCTGGCAGCGTGCCGTAATCTTCCTTAATCATTGGCAAAACCTTGTAAGAATAAGGTGGATTTCCTAATATTCCAACCATAACATCATCACCGCTTAAGAATTCCTCAATCAAGATTTTTCCATTGTATTTGAATTTGGTTCTTAATGTTAAAATTGCTTTATTTAATTCTTTATTATTTTTTACAACACTGTCTTTATTTATTCCAAAACTTCCATCACCCTGTGCAGGTTTTACAATTACAGGAAAACTAATTTCTTCATCGATTTCATTCTCATTTTCTTTAAGTAAATAAAATTTAGCAGTTGGAACTCCAAGTTTTTCTGCATAAACTTTGACTAGATGTTTGTCATAACAGGTAACCAATCCCTCTCTGCTTGCACCAGTGTAAGGAATTTCTAATCTGGTTAATAAATCAGGAATGTCTGCTTCATGTTTTGGGTCATTGTTAAATCCTTCATCGCATAAATTAAAAACAAAATCAGTATTGTCTTTGAGTTTAATCAAATCTTCTTCAAGAGTATCATGATTGTCTAGAAAAGTAAAATTAATGTTTTCAATTTTATTTAGAGCTTCTTTTAATTTACGGATGGTCTCAAAATCATCCTCATCAAAAATTCCGCCAGGTTTTACTGGATCAGATTTTCTTGGGTCTCCGAGTATCACGACAATATTTTTTATCAATGTTAACACTGAGTTTAACTGACTTATTTTAATGTTTATAAATTTTTCTAATTTAAAAAAAAGAAAAAGATTTAGACGTCCTGAATTCCATCATCAGTAACGCTAAATATACATTCTGCGTCGGGCATAGCAGGAGCATCAACCAGCTTGGCAACTCTTGTTCCTTTCTTGCCTCTTCTCACATAAACCCTGTAAGTACTTGCGTGAGCTAAGACATGTCCACCAATAGCTTCTGTTGGATCTCCAAAGAAAACATCTGGTTTAGACATAACCTGGTTTGTGATATAAACAGCAATGTTATAGGTATGTGCCAGTTTAAGCAGAGCATGTAAATGTTTGTTTAATTTCTGCTGTCTGTCTGCAAGCTGCCCTCTTCCTGAAAAATCACTTCTAAAATGACCCATCAAAGAATCGACAACAACGAGTTTGACAGGTAAGCCTTCTTTAATCAAGTCTTCAACGTTTTCAGCCAGTAACATCTGATGGTCTGAATTAAATGCCCTTACACCTCTGAAGTTTTTTAATGCTTCATTTGGCTCTAATCCTTTTACCTTTGCAAGTTTTGCAAGATACTCAGGTCTTATAGTTCCTTCTGTATCAATCCAGACAGCCATTCCCTCTGCTCCGCCTTTGTCTTTTGGTAACTGAACATTGACAGATAACTGATGTGCCAAAGAAGTTTTTCCAGAACCATAAGCACCATAAACTTCAGTTATTGCTCCAGTTTCTACTCCTCCACCCAAAATTTTGTCAAACTCTTTGCTACCAGTACTGATCTTGATAACAGCTTCTCTTTTTCTCAGTAAATCCTCTCCAGACTCAAAACCCATGCTAAGTCCTTCTCTTGCAGCCTTGATTATTTTTCTTGCTGTAGCTTCAGTCACCCCAGCAACATTAACCAATTCTCCAGGACTTGAAACTGCTAAACTCATTAGATTATCAAAACCTGCTTCAGATAGTTTTTCTGCTGTTGCAGCACCAACTCCTGGCAAGTCTTTAATTGTGATCTCTTTTTTTTCTGCCATTTTTATTCCTCCTCATCACTATTAAGATAAAGTTCTTCTTGAGCTTTTTGTAAAAGCAAAATAGCTTTTGGAATATCTGCTCTCCTCAAGTTAACAACATCAGATCTCCATACATCTGTATCTCTTTTCTTCCACTTTCTTGAAAGACTTATTGTCTTGAATTCTACTTTGGTTCCATTACTTTCTTTTTCATTTAACCAAACCGCAACATCAAAGTTGCCAGAACTCCATTTTTTTATAGGTTTATTTGCCATTTTACCTCCGATTGCTTTCGCGTTTTATTTCAGTGGAGGTTTTCCACCAATAGAATTAGAAAACAGACCTTTGTTTATAAATCTTATTTGAGGTTGTCGTGAATCTATCTACTTTAGCATATACTTTTCAAATACTCATCCTTACTTTTAAATCCGTGTTTGTTTGCTAATTTTTTAATAGCTTTGTCAAATTTGCTTCCATACTGTGCAGCAAGTTTCTTTCTCTCACTTAATTCTTTATCATATTTTAAGTCTTTAGCTACCTCTCTTAACACAACTTTGCTCTGATTTTTAACAATCTTGTATTTTTCAGGAATTCTTAATGAATAATTAACCAAATCTTTATCTAGAAAAGGACATCTAAGATTTACCTTGAAATATTCTGCTAATTTAGAATCCCTTATTAAATCTCTATTATAAATTTTCAATAAACCTCTTTGACATTCTTTGTTTATGTTTGAAGATAGTCTATGTCTTTCATAACCAGCAAATATTTCCTCGCTTCCCAGGCCGGTAAAAACAGTTTTTATTTTGTCTTTTTTAGCTTGTTCTAAACAAAAATAGACTGGAAGCCCAACCCCAACTGTAACAACATCATTTTTCCCGGTTATTTTGATTATTTTTGGAATTATTTTTTCAGCTTTATTTAATTTAATTTTAATAATTTTTAATTTTAAATTATATTTCTTTGCAGCTTTTTTTGCATATATCAAGTCCTTTGCTGTATCCATACTTTTTTCATCTAAGACCGCAGTATAGCAGATAAAGTTTTTCTTATGTTTCTTAGACAGATACGCAATAAATCCAGAATCAATTCCGCCTGAAAATAATATCACAAATCTTTCTCTTGGCCATCTTTTCTCTAAAGCTTTGATAAATAGTTCTTTGACATTTGTTTTGATTATTTTTAGGGAATCTTTTATTTCAGGTTTTATTTTTAGATCTTTTTCTTTGATTTTTTTCCAGTAATTTACTTCTACCATAAAATAAATCAATAAACTAATTTAATAAAACTTGTCAATATATATGTATATATAATTAGAATAAAAAAACCAGCTAAAAAACGCTAGCTGGTAAAAAATGATTCTAAGATTATCACTTAACCCTCTTGCCAACTACTTTTAAATGCCAACTCCCCAACGAACCCTTGAGAAGAAGTGAACCTTCTCTAAAATCATCAAGAAGTTTTGTTCCAACTTTAGTCTGATTATAGAAGGATTTACTAACTGGAAGTTCAAAAACAATTTCATTTAATCCATCTGCAATTTGTTCTTCCAAGTCTAAGGAGTAATGTATTTGTCTTAATTCTATTTTCAGAAGATATTCTTTTCCGATTTCTCCTTGTACACTTTGTTTTTTTGCAATTAGTTTTTCGATATCCTTCTCTAGTTGGGTTTTTTGTATAAGAAGTTTTTCGATGTCTGATTTAATAGCCTCCTCAGGTGTCTGACCAAACAGGACAACTACAAGGGTTAAGATCAACGATAGCGTAATTAATGTTTTCTTCATCGCCTTCTCCAATCAGTTAAATTGTTAATCTTCCAAGGTTTTCCCTTAATTTCAGAAATCAGGACAGAGTTTAATCTAAGGGATCACCTCGTTAAATTCATTAAAACAACAAAGAAAACCAGAATATGTTTAATATTTAAAACTTCCTATAAAGAATTAACAACTTCACTCAAAACTTTTTTGACATCAACTTTTTCAACATAATTCCCAGTAAACTCAACTCTCTGGAACATTTCGTTTTTATTTGTTCTTCCAGAAACTTTAATTAATTCACCCAAAATATTGTCTTTTACAGAATTAAACAAATCAGGATTTTTCCTTATCTCTAAGATTGTCTCATCATCCAATTTTAAAATTTTCTTTGCATTATCTCTAAAAAGAACAGTTCTTATTGCTTCAGATCCGTCATCAAGATAAAAATTTAAGATAGGAACAGGAACTTCTTTCACAATCCCATGCTCATTGCATTTAAATGCTCCATCCTCAAAAATAACTTTTTTGTTGCATTCAGGACATGAATCATAAAATCTTAAGTCAAAAACCTGAACAATAGTCCCTTGTATTGTTGTGTTTTGATTTTCACCCAAATCTTTAATCTTAACTACACTCCCTCTATCAATTTCTTTGTTAACATCAGCGATTACAACACCGGCAGGATTGATTTCAATCTTTGAATCATTAGTAAGGTGAATTTCTTTTCCAAAATTATTCTCTTTGATATAAAAATTATCAACCCTTAGTATATCATTAGGATTTACAGTTTCAATAGTGTTTATTTGGTTAGAATCCCAGATAACCAGCCTGCAGGTTCCAGAATCATCTCCAATAAGCAAATTCTGTACCTTGCCAATCCTTCCGTTTTTGTTAAACTCCCTGACATCATACTTTGCTATGACTTTGGAATTTAGAGTAACTCCTCTAACCCCAGAAAATAAATTTTTGATCTTAAAATCCTTCTTGGTGTTTTCAAATATTTTAACACCCAATTCATTTGCAACAATATGTGCAGCACCAGTATTGCTTATTAATCCAGAAAGTTTAGTTAACTTATCATTAACTCTGAAATTGACGTCTTCTTTGCTAAGACCTTTCTCACTCATAATTCTTTCTATGATCTCTTCATAGGTTGTACCAAACATTAAAATTCTCCCCCTTTTCTAAACATTAAATTGCTTAGAATTTTCAGTTTTTAAGTTTATTGGAAATCTAGAAGTAGTTTTATAAAAATAATTAAAAGTTATGGTTAATGGAACTGTTACATAATCTCCCTCAAATTTATATGGAATCTTGCATGGAGCACCAGTAAAACCTTTTTCTTCAAGATCTACCATGCTCTTGCAAATTGTATTTTCATTCCCTATTTTTACATTTAGATCAGAAACATAATAAACTTCATTCTTTTCTTCTAAAGAATTAATTAATTTTCCGCCACCCTTATTGGCGATGTCAATTTTAAGGGCTATTATCCCTGCGTCAGTATATTCTGCAATAACACTGATTATAGTTACAGGATATCTTGCTGCAAAATTGTTTCTTGGAGCTAGATTGATATTGTAAACACCCTTGGTTATTTTTGCTGTATAATCCTGTTCAAATTCAACACCATAATAAACATCTGCGGTAACTTGCAATTTTTCTGGATTTTTATAATTTTCATTAAACAAAACAGAAATGTCCTTTGGTTCGATTAATTTATTATTCTCATAACTTATTCCTTCAAGACTAAACCCTTCATACCTTTCAGCATTTTCATTATCCCAAAGTTCAATCATTCCCTGAGTCGCTATTGGCATATTGTTTTTTAATATTATCTTAAATTCAACATCATAATTTTTATCTGAAGCAGGGTATATATCTATTACTGAAGGATTTGTACTGATATCAATTCCCCTGTTTGGAGTGGACTCAGTTTTTTCTCCAGACTTACATCCAACTAACAAAACCAGTACAAACATTAAAAATATTATTTTTTTCATACTCTATCTTCTTCTATTTTTTTAATCATGACTCCAACTGATTTCTGATAATTAAATGTGTAGTCCGCAGTTACAGTCATTTTAGTTGAAGTATAAGGTCTTATATTTAAGTTGGGTTCCTCGCTTAATTTTAATTTACATGGAATCTCAAATGTGTTTATATTATCCCCAAGAACCATGCATGTGTTTCCATCATATTTTTTATTGAATGGGGGTGCACTCCTTTTGTTTATTTCATCCAAAACCTCTTTCTTTAATGTGCCATCGTTTTCAAAACATCCGCAGTTCTGGTTTTCCATTTCCAAACCTCTTGGTATGTTCATTTTAAGACTTTTTATCTTTTCTATTGCTCCAATCCCTTCTTTTTCTACTTTAATCATAATTAGTGGATTATTCTGAATTGTAAATGGCTGATAAGAACCAGCACCTATTGAAATTTTAACAGGCCCAGAATCAAGTTTCACTGATTTAACTAAATCATTTTCTAGTAAGCCAGTTGTTTTTGGATCATTTTTAATCTCATAAAATACATCTTCGATGTTTTCATTTTCAGCGGTGGTTAAGAATAATAATTGTTCTGTTTCTGCATGGCTGTCATAACTTATGTTTAAACTGGCAGCTTTTGTTTCAACATTGTTTTTTATTTCTTTGATCCCATCTGGAAAATTACATATAACAGTATTTGTTCTTGAATTTATTGTTCTAGCTTCATTTGGAATAATATTATTGATCACATACTTACCGTCTTCTGAAACCTTAGAAGTGCCACCAACTGTATATTCTGGTTTGCCATCATAATCCTCTAATTCACAAACAATTTTTAAATCTAAACTTATTTGGCCTTCATTTAATGTTACCCCATTTATAGTATATTTTCCATTTATGCTGACTGGGTAATTTTCATAAAAAGGACCATTGGATTCTAATTGAGTAATTTCAACTCCTTTTAGTGGTCCAGTTGTTTTAGCACTAGGATCTGTCCACGATCCAAATGATTCTTCTGGATGTAAAATCAAACCAACAGTATTTGTGATTAATTTACCTATTTGTTGAATCCCTTCGTTAGATTTAGCCCATATACTGATTCCTTCTGTTCCTGCTGAAAAAAATCCAGAACTCATCCATACAACTAGGACAATTATACCAATTATTATCAGCCATTTCCCCCAGTGTTTTGGTTGTTTAAGTATGGTTGTACTTGGTCCAGAAGATTGTTGGGCAGGAACTTGTTGAGGTGCAGAACGTCTACCACCAGCTCCAATAATCCCTTTTAATGCATTCCATCTAGCATTCCTTGTTTTCCATGTATTTGCATTAAAAGATGCTTTTCTAGATCTCCTTTCCATTCTTTTATCAGATCTTTCAGCACTTCTTCCAATTACACTGAATATTTTTTTAAAAAATCCTCTTTTTTCTTTTGGAGCAGAACTGTCTCCCCCTCCAGTAGATTCTATAGATCCCATTTTTTCCTCTTTTTAATATTTTATTTACTTTAAATTATTTAAATCTATCTCAGCTTTGATAACCTGATTCTCATAATTAATCTCAACAATAACTTTTGTTTTTTCCTTGTTTAAAACTTTAAAATCATAACTTTTGTCAAAACATGCTTCTAATTCTTTTTTCTCTTCATCATCCTTTAGATTTTCCTTTACACTAATTAAACAGTCTCTTCTGTAAGATTTATTAAATTCCTTGAAATCAAACAAAACAAAATCATATGAAAAATCTAAATTTTTACTGTAGGTTATCTTTCCTTCTTTTTCCTGATATGAAATAATCCCGTCAGTCCAGTAAATCCTGTCTTTGGTTTTCCCAATTATTTTTCCATTTATGATTGAAATCTCATAGTTTGTAGGCATGTTATTTAATTTAAGCAATTTATAAAATTCATTTGTAAATTGGTTCTTGAAATCATACTCTTCATTATAGTTTTTTGAAGCCTTTTCAGCACTAATTCTTACAGAAGAATCAAGATAAAACAATTCTGCTTCAACATCATTATACGCATCTATCAAGCTTAAGGAATTATCTCCAACTTCTTTTAATCCAGTTCTTTTAATATCAAACAAAAACATTGCAGATAAAAGTATTAGGATTATTCCGATTGTTGCCAAAGGCAATGTCATGTCAGTTCCTTTCTTATTCATCTTTTTCAGTTCTTGCAATTGCAAGTTTAATTTTTACAAGTTTATCCTGATAAGGATATTTTACTTCAGCTTCGCTTTTTATTGGGAATTGGTTTAGCATTTTATCTTCCCACATATCTTCATTATAACCTGCTCCGAGTGGAACAATATACTCATCATAAATCTCTCTTTCATCAATAAACATCTTCCATAAACATTCTTCATTAATTTTGCAATAACCATTAATCAAAGGTTTCATAACAGCTATGATTTTGCTTTCATCCTCTTCGTTTTCAATAACAAAATCAGATAAGTATTGATCCTCAACTTTTGTTTTTAATAAATTAATAAGAAGCAGATTAACATCCTCGTCTACTCCTTTAGTGATAATTTTTTCTTCAATATCAGAGCCTTTCTTAAAACTTGAACTTAAACTAAAAAAGAAAAGAGCTAAGATTAACACAAATGCAAATATGGAAAGAATATCTTTTAATGGAAATACCTCACCTCTCTTATTCATCTAATATTACCCCCATTTCTAAAAGTTTAAGTTTGTTTTCAACAAGAACATATTTTTTTTCAGAATAACAATTCTTTTCTAATTTACATAAATTTAATTGGTCTTTATAACTTTTAATATCGTTGGAAATTTCCTTATCACCAATTTTTGCATAAATTAAATTATCAGTACTGATGCAGTTTTTTAATCTCTCTTCTGTAAATTTATTCATATCGATTGTTCCAGGATAAACTCTTAGGTCTTCCAAAGCAAAGCAATCACTGCTGTAAAACAATCTCTTCATCATTAAGTCAGATTCAAAATTACCAACCTTAATCTCTTGATTCACAGCTAAGTGTAATACAGCCACAACTGCAGCAACCATAATACCCAAAACAACCAAAATCAATACCTGATAAGGTAATTTTTCTCCCAAATCAGAACTCATGAACTCACCTCAAACTTTCTTTCTTCCTGTTTCCAGTTTAATTTAGTAACATTACTTGGATAATAATTAAAATTAAACAACCCCTGTTTAACTAAATTTATTGTTATTTCCAAATCATCATCCTTATTTATATCATAAGATATCTTTGAATTCTTGCTAAGATAAAGTGTATCCAAAGTTAAACCAATATCAATTGTATTTGCTCTTCTCTCAAGAGCTCTTGAATTTTTAAAACTAGCAACATAATATCCCAATGAAGCAACCACAATTACAGCAACCAGTATTGAAAAAAGCATAAATAACTGCATCTCCCCTCTTTTTTTCATGTTAAGAATTAGATTTATAGTATTTATATTAGTTTTGTTAAGCAACACTATACTTTCCAGATTCGAGTTTTACGTTTACCGGTCTCAAGTCATCAAGATTGGATAAGACTACCCCAGAACTAATAAAATCATAACTCAAAACTTTACAAACCATAAATTTTTGTTCTTCAGTATTATAAACACAAATGCAGGATAATTCTTTGCACTGGATGTTTTTTTCTATCACCTTATCATCAAAAGCTTTCAAAGAACCTTCAGCTGAAAATTTATTCTTTGCATATATTGTGTATTCATCGCTTATCTGCATCGGAATACTTGTTCCTTTGCCTTCTTCAAGTCCTTTTAATGTAGTATATAGATCGTTAAAACTGTTATCAGTTGCAGAATCCATTTCAACTTCATCAGGAATTAATGTTTTGTATAAATCTGTTAAAAATGTAGCTACAACCAAAGTTACAATAATACCTAAGATTAATAAGATAAGAAACTTTAAAGTCATTAAACCTCTTTTATTCATTAAATTAAAATAAAAAAGAAATATATAAACTTAATTAAAAATGAACTTTAGTAATTTACTGCCTTTTTATATTTATTTGATTTTAGTGGGGGATGAATTAAGTCGGGAAGGACATTATAATAGAACTTTGCCCAATAATCTTGGATAATCCTGTGTGAGTGGCCATTAAAGAAGCCAAGTTTTCTTACTTCCTCTTGTAATTTTATTTCAAGATCCCTGAGATACCCATCTACGATTGGTATTGATGGGATTTCTTCCCCCCCAGAAGAATAAGATATGTCCCTTTTAAATTCTGCTAAGATTTTATTTCTATTCTGATCAATAAACTTACAAAACTCCTCATAACAACTTTTCTCTAAACTTTTAAGATTTGAATTATCCATTAAATTAAAATAAAAAAGAAATATATAAAATTATGTTTTTATGCACAAGAAACCGTACAACTGATTAACTCATTGCAATGAACTCCACTCTTAACCACACTTGTTGTAGGATCTAAAATATCAAACTCTTTTTTGCAATAAGCAGAATCCGATGCAATGAATTTTTGACTATTTGTTCTTTGCTCTTCTTTAGCTGCATCACAATACTGATTGCAGAACTGAATTGCTAATGATCTGTCAGTTCCAGCTGTTCCCTGGAAAAATATTCCTTTTATCTTATCAGTTGTTCCTTTAAATCCGTATAGGAAGAAAAATACAACTGCAACTAAAACAATAATTACGATAATCGCTATAATAATTGTATTAAGAGAAATTTCCGCTCCTTTTTTATTAAACATACATTTCACCTCTAATTCAATTAAAACTTCTTGTTTTATTTAAATGTTTTGGTATACTATTTATAAAGAATTTTAAAGCCTTATAAAAAGAAAATAGTTTACTTGAGTTTATCAGGTCCTCTTTCTAAGATTTTGTAAAATTGAACAGCCATAAATTGTGTGTTATTTAAGTTTATACTTGAAACCCCAAAGTTCCCCCCTCCCAATGTTCCATAATCACCAATCACTACTGCATCTGGTTGATCCCTATACGAAGAAAGTATCCCTTTTTCAAGAAGTTTTTCTAAATCAGACTTTAATCCATCTAAATTAGATTGATCTAATCCATCAGTTTCAATAAATTCATTATCCATGTACCCCCCAAGATAAGGGAATCTTTTTAGATCTTCTTTTGTGGATTTTGTGATTTCAGGAGTAGTCCGGTTGTAAACTTCCATGATTTGGGGGGCTCCAATTGGTTGGACTTTAAGACAATTTAATCTTATATCTATAAACTGTTCATACTTCTCTCCATCCCGATCATCACAACAAAATATAATTTCTAAATCAAGTTTCTTCATAAAAATATAGTGATTTCTTAATTTAAAAACAATTTGTAAATTTAAAATAGATAATTGAAGTATTTATTAAGGAGATCACACACTAAATTGTTTAATTCTTTTTCTCCTTCTCCAGTACCAGTAAGCAACAGCGATTACAACAATACCAACAAGTAAACTGATAGTCTCAAAGTATTTATCAATAAAAGCGATGATAGGATTTCCAAAGAACATAATCAAGCCACCAACTAAGAAGAATCTCAATCCTCTTCCGATTATAGAATATATTATTAAAGTTCTTAATTTAATATAAAAGACACCAGAAGCAATTGTAAATACTTTATATGGAATTGGGGTAAAACCAGCAATGAAGATTGCCAAACCCCCATGTTTTTCAAATAATCTATGGACTTTGTCTATTTTTTCCTGTTTGAATAACTTATTTAATATTGGTCTCCCACCAACATAACCAATCCCATATCCAAATATAGCCCCCAAAACACTACCAACTGTGCAGACTAAAGAAAACCATAAAGCGTTTTTAGGATCAGCTAAACATAATATAATCAGGAGAATGTCTGGTGGAACAGGAAAAAAACTTGATTCAATAAATGCTAAAACAAATAACCCCAAACTTCCTAAAGGCTGAAAAGTTAATTTTGTCCAGTCTACCAAACTAGTTATTAAACCCATAAACAAAGAAATAAAAATGCCTTTAAATTACTTTCGTTTAAATCTTATCGCCCTGTAAAATCCATAAATCTTCAGTTGTTAATTTTTTCTTATTCTTAATTTTTTGTTCTATTTCTCTTTTTCTTCCTTCAATAAACTCATTAGGTTCTTCCCTTTTCTCAAAAACTCTTTTTGGTCTTTTAATTATCTGAGGTCTAGGTATTTCTGCCTGTGAAACTTTTAACTGCAATAATTTTTCTTTTAGATCATTGTTTAATATTGAAAATTCTTTTTTGAATTTGATAAAGTTGTCAAAAGCATCTTCCTGTTCTTTTTTGATTCTGTTTATCTCCTTGCTTATTTTTAAGAATTCAGAATAACTTTCATTGTTTCTTAATTCCTCAAGTTTGCTGTGAAAATCATTGGCTATCTTTCTTTTATCTTTGAAATCCTTTCTTAGGTTAATATATTTTTCATTTAGGTTTGTTTGAGTATTAGATTTTTTTAGTTTGTCTTTTAATTCTTTTAATTTAACCATTGTGGCTTTTTCTTTTGAAAAACTTAGAACATCTGTTTGTATACTTAATTCTAATCTTTCAATGGTTTCTTTGATGTTTTTGTCTTCCTTGTCAAATCTTACCTTTCTTTTCTCTTCGCTGACTTTTTTAAGTTCTTCAGCAATGATTTTGACTTCAGCATTGAATTTATCTCTTTCTTTCTTTATATTTTTAAGTTCTTTGTCTATTTCCTTCTTTTTATCCTGTATTGCCTTTGCCTTTGTTATGTTTTCAGCAAGAACTTTCTTTAATTCTTCTTTCTTCGCAAACCAGGTTTCTTTTTCAGCATTAATAGAATTTAGTTTATCTTTTAGCTCTTTTATTTCGTTTTTCAATGAATCTAGTTTTTCCTTATCCATTTTTTGTGTCCCAATCAAAACAGTTGTCTTAAGATATAATTTCTGTAAAATCACCACTTTAAAAAGGTTATGCTTTTATCTTATTTATCAGATATTTGATATCATCTATTAAAGGAATTGATTTTACCTTAAATCTGTAAACCAGAAATACCCAGACCAGGAAAACATAGACTGTAGAGAGAACATTCCAGATTAAAAAATGTAAATTCTCAAACATGTTGATATTGTTATTCAAAAAATAATATAATAAAACAGTAATCCTTATTATATTGCCAATAAATATAAATAAACAACCTGAAATAAATATTTTTAGTCGTTTAACCCACTTCATTCTTGTTAACATCACCAAAATAAATAACAAAAAGTAAGCAGAGGTTGCGATACAGGCAGGAATAAAACTTAATATAGTATTATTATATACTAAATAATCAGAACCAATCACAATTCCTTTTGAAATCCAGAAAACTCCGCTTAATAACAGTGTAGGTTTTAAAAAAATAAAATAAAACAAATTAAAAGGGATCAATAAAATAACCAATACTAAACAAATTCTTAATATTAAGTCTTTATAATATCTCACAAGACCAAACAATAACCTAAATATAAAAACCTTTTTAAGAAAACAAAACCTGATAATTACAATGAAAAAATATTTTATTCCTATAATTTCGCTTTTTGTTTTGACAATCATCGGTTCTTTTTTTATAGATCAGGAAGTTGCTATAGGAATCTTTAAGTTACAGGACCCAATTTTAACAACTATTTTTGTGTATTTTAGTTATATTTTCACAAATCTGACAATATTCTTGTTTGGTGCTTTATTCTTAATAAGAAACAAGACAATGATCCCCTATATGACATTAGGGTATCTGGTTCATGGATTTTTTCATATTATAATTAAATTTTTTATAAACAGACCAAGACCATTTATAGAGATTTCACTAAAACAAATAGAGGGGTTTTCATATGATTTTGCTTCTTGGAATACAACTTTTCCTAGTTTTCATGTTGCAGCGATGTTCTTTATGATACCTTTTATATTCAAACTAAAGAGCAAGTTAAGATATGTTTGGGTAGGTCTGGCAGTTTTAATGGGCATTGTAAGGATTTATTCGGGGGTTCATTATTTAAGTGATATCTTGGCTGGTGCACTTGTTGGTTTAGCATTTGGTTATTTGACACTTTATATCTACGAAAAAAAAGCCCGAAACCTTTTTAAATAATGCATTTATGGCAGTATTTACAACCACAGGTCTTTTTGACCACACAAGTATTATACATCTAGTTTGATTTCTACATCATTATTAAATCTTCACGGAAGACCTGTAAAACCCATTAAATAAGGAGATTTTATGGGATCAGAAATTAGTGGAAATGAAAGCCTCAAAAACGGGATTAATGGAGGGGAAGAAAACGATAAAGAAAATACCTCCACAAAATCGCCAAAACCAAAATTTCGTCGTCCAAGTCGCAGAAGCAAAAGAAAAAGAATTCCGCCTCCAAAAACTTTTCATCGTTAAATTTTCCACTATTTTTAACACTTAATTGAATTAGGAGGTGCCTAAGAAAAGAGGATTTTATGAAAAAAATAATATTCATAATCATAATATTTCTGCTTTTAACAACCACAATCTTTGGCAAAGGATTTGGATTTGATATGTCCTTCGGATATTTTTTTGGAGAATTCAACGAAATAGACTCAGATTTTGTATGGGGGGCGGGCGGTTCTTACTCTATTGATGATACCCTTACATTAAATATTAGTATTATAAGATCTGCCAATGAGATAAGAGAACCTGAAAATAAAGAAATTAAAATAGATTATTTCTTGTTCGGAGCCACAATCCAACTATCCAAAATAATATTTATTGGTGGAGGCATATCATATACTTCTCTCCGTGAAAAAACAGAATCCGGAACTCTGGATGATATGGGATTTGGAGGATTTATTGAAACTGGTGCCAGATATCTAATCGATGAGGATATCAACAACATAACAGTCGGCGGGAGAGTTATGTACAGTTACAATAAGGTAGAAGATGAAAACATCGGAGGAATCTTTCTGATATTTACTATTGGATTTTAACTTCCTTCCCGGAAGCCCGAGACAATAAAGCCTGCCTCTTTCCCCCCCTTACACCCAAAGCCCAAGTCTCGGGCTCTTTTTTTATCTATCCTATATATACATATATAACAAATAAATTTATAAATAAGGAGTATATACATGTTCCTTATGAAAGTTAAAATTGAAGAAAACAAAATTGAAATTGGAACAAAAGTAGAAGCTGAAGGAATTTATTCAAGAAAAGTAACCCCTTTCGGTAATGGTGCAAAGATAGACTTTGTGAAAAGATATATCGGAAGAGACGTTATTGTAGTTGTCTTGAAAAAATAACTAATACTTGAATTGAAAATAATCTCCTTGATTTTCTCCATCAGGGATTATGATAGAATTAATCCTAAAAATTGAACATTTTTTTTCTAATCTTCCAAAAAAATAAGCAGGTTCTCTAAACTCGGCCATATCTTTCAACAAATCCGATAAATTGGAATAATCTGATTCTCCATCGCAGAGCCAATCATTCTCTTGGAGAGGATAACATGGAAAACTAATCTGGTAAATTGTATCTGGATCTTTCTCACCTATAAAAATCCCATCAGAATCCTTAAGATATTCAAAGGAATTGCTATCTTCACAATCGTCTTCATCTTCATCTATAAATAATTCTGGCATAGTAAGGCAGATGTCAAAAATATTTTTATTTTGTCTCAAAAGTATTGAAGCGATAGTCCCAATCTTGGAGGAAGGATAATTTCCATTTAATTTTTCGCTTTCTGATCTGAAAAAGACAAGATCCCTTACACTACATAAAGGATATTCCTCCCATCTTTTTTTAACCTTTCTCTTTAATCTTGTTATAAACATTGAATTGAAAAATTCAGAGAATTTAAAACTACAATTATACTTCCTAATATATTTTACTTAATCACTTTTTTACAAATTTAGAAAGATCTGTTTGTTTTTGGTTCTTGCAGTAAGGACATTGTTCCTGCATCTCATGCCATGCACCGCAATGTTTGCACTTAATTCTAGTCACCATCTTTTCAGAAAAAACATTAATTTAAACTGCTTTATATATATTTATAATCTAGAATATATTTTATAAGATATATTTTTTAGTTTACATAAATCTTTTTAAATGTCTCATTTGCGAAGTTACAATATTTTTTTATAAATAAATTCAAAAAATTCTCACCAAAAGTATTATAAACTAGCCAAAAAAGAGAAAACTCCCATGCTAAACTTAGAATCAGAGATATCAAAAAGTATAGAGAAAGTAGTTAAGGGAAAAAAAGCTCACAAACTATCTGATCTATTAGAATCCCTAAAAAATCATGATTTAGATACTTATAATCATTCTATAAGAGTTGGAGAACTTAGCAAAAAGGCCTTAGAAGCCTATACCTCAAAACAGTTTTATTTAGATTATATCTTCTGTGCCGGTATTTCCCATGACATTGGCAAATTGGGGATATCCAAAGAGATAATTAATGCAGTCCCATTTGATGACAGGTGCAGGGAGATTATGGATAACCATCCAGAAATAGGTTACCAACTGTTAAAGGATATTGATAAAGAAGTAGCTTTGATATGTGAAGGGCACCATACCTTCCAGAATAGAATTTATCCAGCTAAGCTACCAGGGTTAAATAATTTACCTACACGTAAAAAATATGTTATTTCTTTCTTTACAATGATCATTACAATCGTAGATGCTTATGATAGAATTAAGTATAAATCCAACAACCATAACCATATAGAAGGTCAGTTAATAGATACTCATCCACAATGTAAAGAGATGATCCAATATTTATTCAAAAAAGAAATTCTAAAAGAAAATAAAATAAGTCCTTATATCTGATCATTAAGGACTGTGAAGTAAGCTTTTTCCCATCTTTCATTCGTGTAGTCAAATATTTTTATATAATATATCCCATCCCAGGATGAACTGGTTTTGTATTCTACAGAATGGATCTGTTTACATTTATATTCTCCGCACTTAAATGAATATCTTACTCTACACATATCATTCTCAGCTTCGCAGATTCTATAAATTCTATTTATACCGTCTGTTCCGGGTTTTATAGAAATTTTAATTAAATCGCCTGCAGTTACAACTTTTGGATTTACTTCTAGCATAGTTTGCTCATTCACATTTGCTCCCGTTATATTGCCAAAAGTATAAGCAAGTATTATTATTATAGTAATAATCAAGAACCCGATTACCAAGGTTTTAGGATCTTTTTTCTGCACCCCTGGCATAGATGTTTCCTTCTTTTTCATCCAAAATACACCTCCGTATGCCTTTTCTTAGGCAGAAATGCTATTTAAACCTTGTTATAGAACATATTAATTCCATAGTAGTTACAAAATAGAAAGCTTTATAAAGGAGATATTATTGCATAGTAATTACAAAATGCATCAAACAATTTGTATTTTGTGATACTCATTTACGAGGAGGGAAAAGATGAATAAAACAATGAAAATTTTGAGTGCAGTATTTTTGGCAGTTGTTGCTTTAATAGCTACACCTATTGTAAGTGCTGCTCAAATAGACATCAACTCTGTTGAAGCATGTGGTATTGAATACGACACTACAGTATCAACCATTTATGCTGAAAGAGGAGAAACATGCGACGTAATCGTTAAATTTACTGCTAACGCAGATATTGACGACCTTAAACTTAAAGCTTGGATTGGTGGTTACGAATACGATGATATTGAAGATGTAACATCAATGTTTGACGTTGAGTCAGGCGTTACATACAAGAAATCATTGAGTTTGGAATTACCAGACGATATGGATGCTTCTGAAGACTATACAATTAATGTAGAAGTTTACAACAAGGATACAGAACTTGTTGATAAAGAATATACATTAAGAGTTAAAGAAGGCAGACATAACCTTCAGATACAGGATGTTATCTTAAGACCTGATTCAACCATTGAAGCAGGAAGATCCTTATTTGCAACTATTAGAGTTGAAAATATGGGAGACAGAAAAGAAGAAGATATCCAAGTTAACATTGAAATTCCAGACTTAGGCGTTTCAGCAAGAGACTACATTGACGAATTATCAGCAGATGAAGATTCTGATGCTAATGAAGACAATGAAGATGAAGAGGACTCTGCTTCAAGTGATGAAATTTACTTGAAAATACCAGAAAACGCAATGACTGGAGCTTACGATGTAATTGTTAAAGTTGTTTACTCAAGAGGACATGAAGAAGTAACAAAAACCGAAACAATTTACGTTGTTGGTAATACCCCAATAGTTGAAGAAGGAAAAGCATTGGTAAATGTTGATGCAGCTTCAAAGTCAGCTGATGCTGGTGAAGAAGTTAGCTACAAAGTAATGATTGCTAACCTAAACGGAGCAAAACATGTTTACACAGTAGAAGCTACTGGTGCAGATTTGTTTGCAGACGTTGCAGTTGAACCAGGATTTGTAACAATTGAAAAAGGAAATGTTGGAGAATCCTACGTTAAACTAAACGTTAAAGAAGGAGCTTCAGATGGTGTTCATCAATTTACCATTAAGGTAAAAGCTGATGATGTAATCGTTGCTGAAAAAACAGTTACCGTAGACGTAAATGCAGCTAGTGCTTCAAACGCAAAGAAAACATTGGCAATTGCATTCGGAATATTAGTAGTGTTGCTTATCATTATAGCACTTATCTTGGCTTTCAATAAAATGAGAAGCTCAGATAGTGATAATGAGAGTTACTACTAAGATAACAGGGAAATCATTTCCCTCCTTTTTCTTTTTTCACAAAAATTAAAGAAAAAGGCAAAATTTTTTCTACATCCATGAAAACTTTAAATATACTTTTTGTTGAGGATGAGGCAGGATTTAATCAAACTATCACAAGAAAACTTTTAGATTATGATTTTAAGGTGACTTCTGTTTATACATATAAAGATGCAATAAAAGAAACAAAACATTTGCAGGAAGCTAACAAGAAGAATAATGTATTAATCACAGATTTTGATTTAGGGGAGAAAACAACTGGGATGGATATTATAAAAGAAACAAACAATTTATTCGGAAAAATTATTTTACAGACCGGTACTTCAGAATCAGCTATCCAATATCGTTATGAAGATTATGAAGAACTTGTATCTAAATTGGGTATAAATTACATATTTAAAGCTGACTTAAGTAAAAAGATATTAGGAGTATTGGATGAGTATCTAAAATCCCAAAAATAATTCTTTATTAAGATCATACTTTAATTAATATCTATTCTAAAACCATCTTTTTAATTAAATTATATATATAAACCACCTCTGTTTATAAATTTAAAAGAGAGGTGATACGATGAGGTTTGATAAATCTATAATTTTCATAACCCTATTAATTCTATTTTCGTTTTCAGTTTCAGCAGAAATTGGAACAAGCCCTGACAATTGTAAGGGAAAAGACTTAACCGACCATATTTTTAATGATAATTTAATTACAAATGGTTGGAATAATTTATACCAGCAGATGCAGGTTAATGATGTTCATACAATCAGCTTCAAAGGTATAAGCAATGACAATCCAGATCCAATAACAGTAACCTATTCTTTGTTTTACTGTAAAAGAGCATGTGATTTGAACGGAGATGGAAAAGTCACTGCAGCAGATGCATGTTCAGATCATTTAGTTCTTCAACAAAAAACAGTCATAGAAGCAAATTCTAAAAAAGATATTACTATAAATTTCAAGCCAGCTCAGGAAGGTTGTTATCAGTTAGATTGGGCTGTTGAAAAAATTGAAAACTCTCAGTGTTCTTATTTAGATAAAACCTACTGTGAGGATTGTACATTTTTGGCTTATCTTGTAGATACTTCATGTAAGGCAGGTTCAACCCAAACAAGAAAATGTGGTTACTCTGATGTTGGAGAATGTAGTTATGGAACTAAAACTTTAACCTGTACAGCCCAGTCACAGTTAATTGGTCCAACAAGTTATTGGAAATATGGAATTTGCATTGGAGCAACCTATCCAACAACAGAAATCTGTGACCAGAAAGACAATGACTGTGATGGTTTAATCGATGAAGACAATGTTTGTGAAGTTCCAGAATGTGAAGATGGAGAAACACAAACACAGCAATGTGGAATAACTGATGTTGGAATTTGCGAATACGGACATAAAGAAAAAATCTGTGAGAATGGCTCATGGGGAAATTGGGGTGATTGTATTGGTGCCATTAATCCTTCAACAGAAATATGTAATCAGTTAGATGATGATTGTGATGGGTTGATAGATGAAGGCGATGTTTGCCCTCCAGAAGAATGTTACACTAATGATGACTGTGATAATGGTTTGTATTGTGATGGTGAGGAAATCTGCATAGATAACGAGTGTTATTCAGGAACAGAAATTAATTGTAATTTATACAATATTCCAGGAATAAATACTTGCTACAATAGTCCAGACAGCAATCCATACACATTAGATTATAGAAATGCATTTACTTCAACCTGTAACGAAGATTTAGATATGTGTACAATTGGAAGTAGCATAATATCTCATATTTGTTATTATGGTTGTGGAGCAGAATGTATTGATTCTTGTGAAAAAACAGAATGTGATTACTTAGATGGTTGCTATGGAAATGATTACTATGATTACAGTGATGTTTCAAACCTATGTAATTCCTGTTTATGTAGTCATAATGAATGTGGTCTTCCAGTAATTTCTGAAAATGATCCAAGATGTGAACAACCAGAATGTACAGAAGGAGATATTGATATTGTTTCCTGTGGTATGACCGATGTTGGAGAATGCTCTTATGGTCAGAAACAAAGAATATGTATTGATGAAGAATGGACAGACTGGAGCGAATGCGTTGGAAGTGTAAATCCAACAACAGAAATCTGTGACCAAAAAGACAATGACTGTGATGGTTTAATCGATGAAGACAAAGTCTGTGAAATATGTGTTCTGAATAAAACCAGACTTGATGGGGAAAATGGATTTATTGATCACATAAATGAATTTACAAATGAAGACTTTACAAAAAATAAGATTGATTTCAAGGCTTGGGTTTCAAAATCAGACAAGTACACAGGATATGTTATAGTTTCTGTGACAGGAACAACCACAGATGGTGGAAGACTTTCTTTGAAATTAAAAGGTAAAGTAAGAAACGTCTATGAAAATACCTGTGAAGCATTTAACGTTGAAAATTCCTGGTGGAGTTTAGCTACCTACAGAGCACCAAATTCCAAGAAAACAGAAAAAATCCATCTGGATAGCATCTGGTATGAATGGAACAGGGAAACTAATTTGTTAAATGTCTACGGAATTGGTCCTGACATTGACTTTGAAATAAACAACATTGAAATTGAATCAAAGTACTGATTCTTTTTTCTTTTTTTTTATAATACACATATACACTTAGTAAATCAAAAAAAGGCCCGATTAAACGGGCTCTAATTTAAACAGGAATGAATCATTTCATCTTGAGAACTTTCTTAGCTTCTTTAAGAAAGTTTTCAATACTGTCTTCTACCTGTATCCCGTGGAGTCCGTTTCCAGAATTGTTTTTGCAGGGTCCGAAAGTTTCTATTTCATCTCCCCCAATTGAAATTTGAAGATAAAGATCCTCGAATGGCTTTTCGGTTCCAATATCTCCCAAAGGAAAATAAATTTCAATTAGGGAATCCTCTGGAATTATCCGAGGTTCTAATACTCCAGTGATGTATTTGAGAAAATTGTTAATCTTCTCCTGAGGCGAGCTGAGATTTTTTAAGAATATCATAACATCTTCTGGATAACAAACATTCTCCCGATAGATTTTATATCCCATATTTCCTCCTTGTAATTATTTTAGAAATGCTTCCATCTCTTCTTTTGCGTTATCGGTAATTTCCAATTGGATAGAATGATCAGTTAAAAGCTGGGGAAGATCATCTTTTTTGAGGATAAAGATCCACAATTTTGGATATGCTCGCCAAGATCGAGGATATCCATTTCCATTTGCTTTCATCCATATGACGTGTTGATTATTGGTAAGGAAGGTTTGTATCGAAAAAGATATCAAATTCATATCTTCCACCTCTTCACTTAGGATATGTTTAATCATATTTTTGAATTTGATGCCTTCCTCCCCTTCCTCTGAAACCTTAAATGAGATAACCGAGAATCGTCTTAAATTTTCGATCGGATTATCTAAAAGCCTTGATTGTTGGTCAGTTTCTACAACTTTCAAATTCAGCAAGCAGTCAACGACAGCCTTACTAAGACGGATTACCTCAGTTGTTTGAGAAACTTTTAAATTTACACTCATAAAATTCTCCTTTCTTCCACGTTTTCCGTGGATTTTAAAATTTAGAAGATGGTTCTAACTACAACCTCTTTTACCAACCAGAACTCCGTTTTGTTAAGGTTTTAGCAAACTATTTTAAGTTTATAAATCTTATTATTGGTTAAAATGGAAGACATCGAAGAAAGATTAGAAGGATTAATCGAGGAAATAAACACAAAACAAATCCTTGTTATAGTTGAAGGCAAGAAAGATCTTAAAGCCCTGGAAGAACTGGGAATAGAAAAAATATACCCAATAAACAGAAAACCAATATACAAAGTTATAGATGAAATCAACGAAAAAGAAGTTTTAATCTTAACAGATTTGGATCAAACAGGAAAAGAACTTTATTCAGTTTTAAAGTCCGGATTACAGAATAAAGGCATAAAAATTAACAATAATCTGAGGAATTTTTTATTCAAAACAGAGATAAGACAGATAGAAGGAATAACCCATTATATCCTCAAAAAGCAAGGTTTATAAAGCATTACTCCAGTAAAAGGCTCTGATTGAATTAAATTTGTATTTTTGTCTTGATAGAGGGTATTCTATTTGTTTTTCTGAAACTCATGGAAAACCCGGAAGAAGACAAAAATAGTTTTTCTATCGAAGAAATCTAAAAGAAGGAGATTAAAAAATGGAAAAAAGTGGAGACCCCCTCAGTTCAAACAATGGATTTAACATTAGTGTGATACATGGTTTTAAAAACCAAATCGTTACCATTGAAGATACTCAAACCAGACAGAAGGTTTCTGGTACAATCAAGGAATTTAAAAGACTTATCTTGGGAAAAAGTTCTAAAATAAGGGTTGAGCAGAACAACGGTTATAAGAGAATCATTGGAGTTGGTGAATCTAACTATCTTGAAGTTGAATCACCTAGAATGGATATTATGTTAAAAAAACTTAAAGGAACATTAAACCTACCTTGAAAGGAGAAACTATGAGAAGAATACGTTCTCTATTAAACTCAGAGGTTAAGGAAAATGTGAAAAACATAATCAAAATCTTGGAAGAGGATCCAACAAAATTTAAGACTCTCAAGGAACTAATCTCTATAAAGTTTTTCCTTTTCTTTCGATATGTGAGATATGTTAAAATCTCTATCACCGAAATATCTAGGAAAAAGAAAGAGAAACAAGTTCCAGAAAAAATGATCAAAGTTGTTTTAGTAAATTCTTTTTTTCACAAGAAATATTCTCCAGTTTTGTTGTTCCCAACTTATGGAAATTATATCAAGATTGAAAAGGAGATTCGAATTGATGCCAATCAGTTAATATGTTACCTTCAGCATAAGAAGATTCTCTCAAGATTAAGGGGATTGTTTAATTTTAAAAAACGGAGGAAGAATGGTAAAACCTAAAACTTTAAACTCAAAGAAAGGAGAGGGAGAATGATAATTACTGAATCAGGAAGAAAAATACCTATGGATGAAGCCCTACAAAAAACAATTATTAGAGGAGGAGCTTTATGGGACCTTATTGCAGCATTCATTGAATACAAGAAAGATCTCCGCATCGAGGTGAGAGATGACAAAAGAAATGAAGTCCCACAAGATAAAGAAGACATATGTTTTATTCTTACAAACAGAAAAACAGATGAGGGTATAATTGTAAGGGCTAAGAATGCTTTAACATATTTAAATGTTAAGTCTTCAATACCTCAACAGGAAATAAACCCCCAAGAAGTGCTGGGATTTATCAGAGACTACATTAAAAAGACTGATGATCATCTTATTGAAGTGGAAAAATTATTCAATCTGATATGATTCCAGGGTAATCCTCCAAAGGTTAGATTAATTTCTAACCTTGTTTTTTATTATTAGAGTATATACATCTATTATTAACAACCAGGATATTATTGCAGAGTTTTCTAATCACTTCAAAGTAAGTTGTTGATGTTACTTGAATTTAATTACCACTTTGTGTGCGTAATAGTTCTTTTAAAAGCATACTACTTTTTTTGAATATATAATCTTATTCTGATATTAATTGGAGTTTTGCGCCCTTAAGCCTTGAATTGTTATTTCCCGAGGAGTTTTTTTATTTTACGCACCATTTCATAGTAAACTTTTTTTCACTCCTTTTCGTTCTTCTAAAATATATTTGATTTCTGAATAATGTTTAAATAAAAACTTTGGAGATTATGAGCTATTAATTTCAGAGTGACAACTTAGAATTGACTACAGAGACAGAAAATACAACTTGGCAAATTCGCAAGTTGGATTTGCGCAAACCCAACATCAAACGTGTTGGCGTTAATGAAAAAGAAAAAGAAAAAGAGGGCTGATAAAAAACAATGGAGGAATATAGAAAATGAAAAAGCTATTAGCAATATTGGCTGTTTTAGTTTTAGCTGTTAGCCCAATCCTAGCAAATAGTATAGGAACTGGTATTGGCGTTGACATTGAAACTGAAGACTTTGTTCCAGAAATCTGGATGTGTGATGGTAGAGCTGTTTACGATGATAACATCGAACCAGGAAGAAACGGAGCTCCATCATTGAGTGAAAGATTAAACAACTATGCTTTCGAAGGAGAGCAACTTGAATATGACGTATTAGTCTTGGATAAAAACGGAATCAACAAAATTGAAGACGTTTACATGACAATTGGAACCTCACAAGGTACAGGAAACGACATTGAAGTTAACTGTGTATTAAATGAACTTGGACCAGAAGTTGATTCAAGTTGTAATGCATACATTGGAGAAGAAAAAGTAGAAGCTAAAAACTTTGATAACTGGAATCAGATTGCAGCAATGTACACATGTACTTTGACCGTTGAAACTCCAGAATCAATGTACGGTGAATACTGGGTAACAGCAGAAGTTACTGACCTAGATGGTTTGCAAAACTCAGTTGATGAAAACGAATACTGGTTCTTCAACCCAGTCATTGCATTGACTGTTGAAGGAGAATTAGCATTTGAAAACGTAAGACCAGGAACAAACTCCTACTCTGAAACACTTTTAGTAGGAAACGATGCTGATGAAGGATCTGGTGTTACATTAGATATGTACATCTCAGGAACCAACTTCTACGATTCAAGTAGCTCAGGTGCAATGTGCCCAACAAGTAACGTTTTAGAATTGGATAACTTCGCTTACTACGCAGTAAACGGAGCTTACACAACTGCAACCGTATCTGGAGTAAACCCAGCATGGGATCCAGATGATGAAGGTTACGTAGGAATACCAGAAGGTAATACAATCAACCAGGCTAAAGAAATTGTCGGAACCGAGTTCTTCGGAGATGCAGGTTCATCCTACAATAACTGGAGAGGAAACACATTAACTCCAGGTGCTGAAATGGCATTGACTTTCAGATTGGCATTACCAGAACCATGTAATGGTGACTTCGATACAGGTACCATTTACTTCTGGGGAGAAGCTATCTAAGTAAAGGAAAATTTTTTTCCTTTTTTTATTTTATTTTTAAAAACTTAAAGTGGTGATGAAAGAAAGGGAGAACTATCAAAAAATGAAATACAAAATCATCATATTCACTTTGATTGCTTTAACAGCAATATCATTTGTTATCTCATATGACCCAAGTTACACATATACATTATTATGTTTATCAAAAGGAGAAAGTGCAAACTTGACTGCACCTCAAAGTTATGTTTGTCAGACTACATCCTGTCCAAATTTTTGTGTTTATGATACACCAAGCGGAAAAAGATACAGCACAGATTCAAGTATCTGTTTTGCTTTAGGTTTAAGTTGTGAACCTGGTGGTACAGGATCTATGGATGTAACTCCACCAACTCTAACATTAATTGATCCAATCCCAAACGCAGTTTATAATTCAAGATCAGTTTTATTTAATCTTACCTTAGATGAAAAAGGAGAAGTATCCTATTATGATAATATAAATGGGCAGGGAAGATGGTCTACATTATTTAGTGAAAGAAATTCTTACTCAAAAAAATTAAGCATGAAAGAAGGATTAAATGATCTAACCTTAAGTGCAAGAGATGAAGATGGAAACGAAGCAAATAAAACAATCAAATTTTACGTAGATTCAAAAGCACCAAAAATAAAGAAAACCTACCCTAAGAAAGGAACTTATGCAACAGGCGAGTTTACAGTTGAATACACAGAAGAAAACCTGCAGTCAGTTACTTTGGTAATAAACGGAGTAAATGTACAGAAAAAAATAGATTGTCCTTCAAGTTCAAAAAAAGCTTCATGCATATTTAATGTTGATTTGACTCAGTATGATGGACAGGAAATTAATTATACATTCGTATTGGAAGATTTGTTAACTACATCTACACTAAAAACACCAGTAGCTGTAAAAGTTGATATAACTAATCCAAACCTGGCTGTGTTTGATCCTGATGATGGAGCTGTTTACAATAAATATGTTCCATTCAATATGCAGAGCAGTGAAACAGTAAAATTGCAATACAGGGATAACTCTGCACTAAGACCAACCTGGAAAACTTTATGTAGTAAATGTACTGTTTATAATAAAGTAATAAGTTTTGGCAGAGGTACACACAATGTTGATATCCAGGCAACTGACTTGGCTGGAAATCCAACCGGATATAATTATGATTTCACAGTAAGCTATTAGTTTGCTGTGATTTAATTTCAAAACCATGGAGGCCCCAATAAAAATGAAAAAAAATATTTTTTTAATGTCTTTACTCTTTGCTCTGTCTTTGAGTTTAGTCTCAGCCGCAACAACCTATCAGGTAGATAATAGAAATCTTGGTGGGAATGTTTGTAGTGATTTAGGAAATGAAACCTATTTTTGTACAATCCAGGCAGCTGTGAACTATTCAAGCAATGGTGATACTATTAATGTTTTAGGCGGAACATATTCAGAACAGATTATAATAAATAAAAATCTTAAACTAAAAAATACTGGAGATGCAAAAATTAATGCACCAGATTCAAGAAAAACATTTACATTTACAGAATCAACTAGCACATGGGACCCAATCATAATCGCTTATGGTGGATCTGAAATAAGTGGGGCAATTTCAGGAAATGATGTTGTTAATGTTGATATTGAAGGTTTTGAAATTGATGGTTTAGATAAAACTCCATCCGGAAGATATGTTGGAATTTTATACAGAAATGTTAAAGGAAACGTTAAAGAAAATACGATTGGACATATGAAATTAGATGGATATGAAACTTTTGGAGTTTCTGTTTACGGTAAATCGGATGTAGTAGTAGAAGGGAATGATATAAGTGGTTATTCTAGAGGTGGAATTGGAATAAATGGGGACTTAGGAACAAATCCAGATCCAAAAGCAATGGTTAAAAATAATAAAGTTTCAGGTCCAGGACTAGGAGTTCCAGTAACCTGGGCAGCAAACGGTATCCAATTTGGATATGGTACTACCGGAACAATCGAAAGTAACGAAGTAATTGGAAGCGGATGGTTGGGAGACGAATGGAGTGGAACCGGAATTTTAGTTGTTGATTGTGATGGAGTAAATATAATCTCTAATAAAGTATATAGCAATGAGCAAGCAATAGGTGTTGGTGAATTTTATGTTTCAGCTTCAAACATCGAAATAACCGGTAACGAGATTTATGATAATGAATGGGGGATTTCAATATTTAATGATATAGAAGATGTAATCGTAACAGATAATAAAATTTTAAATTCAGTTTATGATGGTATTGATGTTTATAGTTATGGTTTAACAAGTTGGAGGGATTATACCGGCCATTATCCTTCAAAAGTTAAAATAAACTTTAATGAAATTATTGGGAATGGACCTGATGCACTTTGGGTTGAAGTTCCAGCTAATGAAACAATCGATGCAAAAAATAATTACTGGGGAGTTTGCGATGGTCCTTCTGGAATTGGTCCAGGAACCGGAGATAATATTAATGTAGTTTCTGGTAATGTAGACTATACCCCATGGTTGGGAGTTTGTATTGATCATCAATCAATAGAAGACAATTGTGTTTTAGAAGTAGAAGATGTTGAATTCAAAACAAATCTTTCAAGTGTTGATTCATGTTCAACACCTTCAGTATGGTTACAGACAGATTCAAAAAATTATACTGCATCTAAACAATCAGGATTTTATGTTGCAACAATACCTGGTTCTGATTTAGTTGGTGGTTCCACAGTATCATGGAAGTTTGTTGTTGAAGATTGTGAAGATCATTTAGATGAAGGAGCAATTCAATCATTTTATGTAAACCAACTCACCGTTTTAACAGTAAATCCAGAAGATGCAGATGGACAAAATGGATGGTATGTAACAGAACCATTATTTACATTAAACAATCCAAGCAATTCAACAGCAGTTATAAGTTATAGATGGGATGGTCTAGGACCATTTGTATATAATGGAACTGAATTTGGGGTAGCAGATGCACCAAATGATGGAGATGGTTATTTAGAATTAACTTACTGGTCAAATATTTGTGGGGGAGAACCAGAGCAGGTAAAAGAATTAAATGTGGATAGATTAGTCCCAACCATATCTGATGTTTATCCAGAAGAATCAAGCATGATATCTACAATAAATCCAAAAATATCAGCATTTATTGATAAACAACAGCATCAGACAAATTCACAGATAAATGTTTCATCAATAATATTAACTGTAGATGGAACAGTAATTAATGAATTTGAATATAGCAGCAACATAAGAAAAATAAATTATAATTCAAATTTAACTGAAGGATTCCACGAAGTGAAACTGGAAGTTTCAGATCTAGCAGGAAATAAAGGAGAAAAAATCTGGAACTTTACAATAAACACAAATCCAGTTGAATTAAGAATACTTAATCCACCTGAAGGAATCTTGAACAGTAAAAGACAATTATTGAACATATCGCTGGGAGAAAAAGTAAAAAGTTTAGGATACACAGACTCAATTGATTCAACTCCAACTTACAAAAACTTATGCAGAAATTGTGATCATTATGATAAAATGAAGGCATTTAGCGAAGGTCAGCATAATCTGACAGTAACTGCAGTAAGTTATTCAGGAGCTGAATTTAATCAGAGTGTATCCTTCTTTATAGATTCAATCGCACCAAAGATACCATACACAACTCCAAAAGGAGGAACATTTGGTAACGGAAACTTTACAGTAAGATACACTGAAGAAAATCCTGTTGAAGTAAATCTATATTATGATTACAATCAGACAGGAGTTTTCCAGAAAGTAACAAAAACAGATTGTCCAGCTGGAAAAAATAAGGACTGTACCTTTGTTGTAGAAGGAGTAATGAATGAAAAATTAGATTATTACTTTG
This sequence comes from Candidatus Nanoarchaeia archaeon, assembly GCA_028714375.1. Lineage (GTDB taxonomy): Archaea > Nanobdellota > Nanobdellia > SCGC-AAA011-G17 > JACPNG01 > JAQTMY01. The sequence goes on from JAQTMK010000001.1 coordinate 179,841, forward strand.
AAATCATCGATATTTCAGGATTTAACACAACATCAAAAGTAATAACCACAACAATGGATACCATACCACCAGTGATGACTAAGTTAGGTTCACCTTTGAAGGAAACAAACTATACAAAGAAGGTGCCATTTGATATTGAAGTTAGTGAACCCGTAGATATTTATTACAAAGATAACAAAGGAAAAAATCCAGACAGATGGACAAGGTTAGCTTCAAAAGTAACAGAGTATAAAAAGTCAGTAAGTTTCAGCAAAGGCCCTCATGAAGTTGAAATAAAAATAATTGACAAGGCAGGAAATACTGAAATTACCGACCCAATAAACTTTGAGGTTATCTAAACCTCTTCTTTTTTTATCTATTTTTAATTAATACTATCAAATAATAGAATTTACGATAATATCTATTTCTTTCCATAAATGTTTATATATAATCTTGGAGTGGTATTAACTTAAAAGTGGTGTTATAAATTAAATACAGGGAGTGGTAAAATGAGGAAAATAACAGTATTCATATTGGTTTTAGCATTGCTTTTGATATTTCCAGTAAGCGCAAAACTTACGGGACAAGCTAGAGGACAGGCTGTAATCAACGTTGACGTTGATGAAGGTAGCACAGAAGTAATCTCAAGAACTGTTTGGGTTAAGAATGTAAATGATATTCCGGTTAATGTCGCAATTATTGCAATAGATGATATTGAAGACAGAACAGAAATAGAAGAACCTTCTTTTATACTTCAGCCAGGCCAGGAAAAAACAGTTAAATATTTATTGAAAATTTCCCAGCCAGGAAATTATTATGGAAAATTAAATATTGGTTTTTCTCCAGCAGATGGTTCTAAAGAAAATGGAGTAGGAATCTCATTAGCTATAACCGTTATTGCAGATGGTGAGGGTGAAGAATTTGTAAGTCCAGAACCTAATACTGAAGAAATCCCAGAAGATACAGAAGAAACTCCAGAAGACACAACCGATATCCCTCAGGAAGAAGACACAACTGATGGAGAAGGAGTAGATGTATTCGGAGGAGGACAAAATCCTGTAACACCTAAAACAAACATAAATTGGCCACTCATAATTTTCATAGGTTTACTTTTAATCGTAATCGCAGCAGGGGTGTTTGCTTTTTTAAGGGGAGGAAAAAAATGAAGAAAGTAGTTTTTTTATTTGCTTTGTTATTAACAGTTTCATGTGTAAGTGCTTGGGATGTAGCTTATGTGGTTACTAACCCATCAACTGCAGCACAGGAACCAATAACAGTGTTGGAAAACGAGGGATATAATGTAGAAGTTATTGATGATTCTGCATTACTAACAACAAATTTCAGTAATTATGATTTAATTGTTGTTGCAGATCAGAACTTTCCATATCCAGAAAGAATTCCAGTAACCTCCCACAGTACAGTAATTTTAAGTTCTAATGATGGTGATGTTTTAACTTGGGGTCTAAGTACCTCAGTTGCAGATCAGACAAGCAGTCAACCAGAAAAAGTAGTTAATAATGATCCTACCAGTCCAATAACAGAAGGACTGCCCTCTGAAATTCAGGTTTATACAACTGGAGGAGTTTCAGCAGGCCTGTCATACTTACCTTCTTCAGATAAAGCTGGAAAAATGAAGGTTATTGCTTCAACTTATTTCAGCAGCAATATAAATGATGGAATAATTGCAACAGCATCTCCAGGAGATGTTTTAAAAATCTACAATAGTGGTTGGAAATACACAACCGTAAATTCAAGAATATGTTATTTTGGTATTAATACTCCAGCATACTGGACAAGCGATGCAGAAACATTATTCATTAATTGTGCAACATGGTCAGCATTAGGAGTAGATAATGATAATGATGGTTTCTACTCAGATGAAGACTGTGATGATACAAACGCAGATATTAATCCAGATGCAGAAGAAACCTGTAACGGAGTAGATGATAATTGTGATTTAATTATCGATGAAGAAAACTCATTAGGATGTACTGATTATTACTATGATTTTGATCAGGATACTTATGGAGTATTCTTATCTAAGTGTTTATGTTCACCAAACGCATTTTATGATTCAGAAACAAACGATGACTGTAATGATAACAATATAAATATACATCCAGACGCACAGGAATTGTGTAATGGAATAGACGATAGTTGTGATGATATCATTGATGAAGACTTAATTGAACCTTTGTCAGACAACCAAAAAGGAATCTGTAAAAATTCTGTAAAAATCTGTGAAGGAACTTCAGGATGGACAAATCCAGATTACACAGAACTGGAAGATTATGAAAATCCAGAATTAAGTTGTGATGGTTTAGATAATAACTGTGACGGAACAGTTGATGAAGATTTAGCAACAACTTATTATAAAGATTTAGATGAAGATACCTATGGAAGTAAAACAGTAACAATCCAGTCTTGTGATATTGTGGATGGTTATGTTGAAAACAATGATGATTGTAATGATAATAATGCAGATATAAGTCCAGACGGAATTGAAGAATGTAATGGTATTGATGACAACTGTGACGGAGCCATCGATGAAGATGATATCTGTGAAATAACAATTTATTATTGTGATGCAGATGCAGATTTACATTTAAGCTTGACACAATCAGGAACTTGTGATACCTATAACTGTGTTCCAACAGGATGTTCAACAACACCCGGAGATGATTGTAATGACCATAATGCAAATATGTATTTAGGAAAAGCAGAAACCTGTGATGGTCTGGACAATGACTGTGATTATGTTATTGATGATGGTGTAAAAACAACTTATTATCAGGATAAGGATGGAGATCTTTACGGAAATTCAGGAGTAACCAAACAGGCATGTTCTGCTCCAACAGGATATTTATTGGATAAGACAGATTGTAATGATAACTTTGCTACAATTCACCCAGGAGCAACAGAAACCTGTAATGGAATTGACGATGATTGTGATGGTTTGATTGATGAGGGAGGAGTTTGTGCAGTAAAGACTTACTATTGTGATGATGATTCAGACAGTTATCTAAGCTTAGATATCTCAGGAACATGTAACACCTATAATTGTGTTCCAGAAGACTGTTCAGAAACCAGCGGAACAGATTGTAACGACGATGATTCAGATATGTATCCAGGAAACATAGAAGTTTGTGATAACTTAGACAATGACTGTGATGGTTTAATTGATGAATCTCTTACACAAATAACAACTTGTGGACTAGGAGAATGTTCAGACAACACAGGAATAGAAACTTGTTCAGCAGGAGAATGGATTAATGATACTTGTGATCCTTATGCTGGAGCAGTAGCTGAGACTTGTGATGGTTTAGATAACAACTGTGATGGTGAAACAGATGAAGGAGTAACTACAGAATATTATGAAGATTCAGATAATGATACCTATGGAGATGCATTAAGCATTTTAGATGCATGTTCTCTTCCAGCAGGTTACTCTGTAAATAATCTAGATTGTGATGATTCAAATGCAAATATGTATCCAGGAAATCCAGAAGTTTGTGATGGTGATGATAATGATTGTGATGGAACAATTGATGAAGATTTATCTGCACCATTAAATACAAACCAAAATGGAGTATGTTTTGAATCAAATCAAACCTGTCAGGGAGAATTAGGATGGATCGATACTTATTCAACAATCTCAACTTATCAAGAAACAGAAGAAGCCTGTGACAGTTTAGATAATGATTGTGATGGAATAGTTGATGATGGTGTTAAAACAACATTCTATGAAGATTCAGATAATGATACTTATGGAAATGCAACAAGCTCACAGGATGTATGTACTAAACCAACAGGTTATGTTTTAGATGATACTGATTGTGATGATAGTCAAAATACAATTTATCCTGGAGCTACAGAAGTTCCATACGATTCAATTGACCAAGATTGTAGTGGTGCTGATTTAACTGATGTGGATGCAGACGGATATGATTATACTACAGATTGCAATGATAATGATCCAGATGTAAATCCTGGAGAAACAGAATCCTGTAACACAATTGATGATGATTGTGACGGAACAATTGATGAAGAAGATTCAACAGGATGTTCAGTATATTATTACGATGAAGATGCTGATGCCTATGGTACAAATGATGACAAATGTTTATGTGCAATAACTGGATATTATACAGCCTCAGTAAATGGAGACTGTGATGATACAGCAGCTTCAATTAACCCAGGAGTTTCAGAAATCATCTACAATACAATAGATGATGATTGTAATTCACATACATTAGATGATGATTTAGACCAGGATGGATATAATCATGATGTAGATTGTGATGAAACTAATAATAAGATTCATCCAGGTGCAACAGAGATTCCATACAATGGAATAGACGAAAATTGTAATGGATGGGATTTGGTTGATGTTGATAATGATGGTTACAGTGCTCCGCAAGTTGGAGGAACAGATTGTAACGATAATAATCCAGCAATAAATCCAGGAGTTTTAGAGATTCCATACGATGGAATCGATAATGATTGTAATCCATTAACTTTGGATGAAGATTTAGATCAGGATGGCTACAACCATAATGTAGATTGTGATGATTTAGATCCATTAGTGCACCCAGGAGCAACAGAAATTCCAAATAATGGAAAAGATGATGATTGTAATTCACATACATTAGATAATGATGCAGATCAGGATGGAATTCAGGATCCAGATGATAATTGTGTAATTCTTTACAATCCAAATCAGGAAGATCAGGACCATGACGGAATTGGAGATGTTTGTGATTCAGACATAGATGGCGATGGAATATTAAACGAAGATGATAATTGTATAACAACTCCAAACCCAGACCAATTAGATATTGACTCAGATGGAATTGGAGATGTCTGTGATTTGGATAAAGATGGAGATGGAATAAATAATAATAAAGATAATTGTCAGAGCATCTTTAACCCAGAACAGGAAGATGTAGATCATGATGGTTTAGGAGATGTCTGTGATGATGATAACGATAATGATGGAATTCCAGACAGCGAAGATAACTGTTCAGATGTTTACAATCCAGATCAGTTAGATACAGATTCAGACGGTTTGGGAGATAAATGTGATGACGATGATGATAACGATGGTCTTGATGACCACGACGATAACTGTCCAATAAATTACAACCCAGGCCAGGAAGACAGAGACAGCGATAGGAAAGGAGACGTCTGTGATGTAGATTGGGATAATGATAGTGTTCCAGATGCATCAGATAACTGTCCATATATTAAAAACAGAGACCAAGCCGATATAGACAAAGACGGAATTGGAAACGTGTGTGATGATGTAGACGGTAGAATAAAAGAAATAATCAGCCATGAATTTAGCCTAAGCTCAGTTTCATTGGAAGATGAAAAAATAAATCCTGGTGAAAACCTTGACTTATATGTAAAATTAAAGAACAGAGGAAACCAAGACGAAGACGGTATTAAAGTTCAGGCAACAATAATGGAGACTGGCCAAATATCAACTCCAAGTTATGTTGACCTGGAAAAAGGAGAGTCTCAGTCAACATGGATAACCATAAAAACAACCAAAATAAAACCAGGAACATACACATTAAGAGTAATGGCAGAAAACAGCAAAGAACATGATGTAGCTTACCTAACCTTTAAGGTTATGTAAGTTTTATTTTTTTATTTAATATTTTTATTTTCTTTTACAAATACTAACATTATAAATGCTAAAACAGCTAAACCCATTGAAAAATAAAATGGAGCCATAAAATCTATTTTATCCCATAACAATCCGGCAATCAGCGAAGCTGGTAAGGCAACTATACCCAGTAACATCTGATACCCGCCTAAAACACTTGCTTTGTAATTTTCAGGAGCCAATTCAGAAACAAATGTTTTTTGCACTGGATCTAATGCTCCCCTATGTAATCCATATAAAACAAATGCAAGAATAATTCCTACATAACTGTTAAGGAAAATAAAACTCAAACAAACCAAAATCCACAAAACAAAAGATAAACCTAAAACATTCTTTCTTCCTATCTTGTCAGCCATTTTACCAAATGGTAATGCAGATACTGAAGCAAATGCTGCAAAGATTAAATATAAGACAGAAACTAATCCAACACTAAACCCAAAATCTTTTGCAAATACCAATAAGAATGAATAGCTGAAAGCACCCAAAGAAAAAATACTTCCTAAAACTAAGAATAACCTTAGATTATTATTTATATCTTTGAAATGAATTCCTCTATAGATCTTGATATGATTTGATTTTTTTTCCTTTATAATAAATATTATTAACAAAACAGCAATCAAAGATGGAACTGCAGCAACTAAAAATAATTTTTTATATCCAAGTAAACCAAATAACAAAATGCTTGCTATAACACCACATAATCCCCCTAATTTGTCCATTGCTTCTAAAATTCCAAAACTCTTGCCTCTATCCTTATGATTTGAAACATTGGCGATTAAAGCATCTCTTGGAGCATCTCTCATTTTTCCAAATCTGTCTAAAATTTTAAAGGGGATTAAGTGTTGCCACATTGTGGAAAAAGCATACCCAACTCTTGAAAAAGAAGCAAATAAATATCCTAACCAGACAAATATCTTTCTTTTCTTGATTCTGTCTGAAATATAACCCGATAAAGCCTGAGATATTGAGACTAAAGCATTTCCCAATCCATCTATTAATCCCAAAGTAGCCATGCTTGCCCCCAAAAATGTTGTGACAAACAAAGGCCAGATAGGAGTTATCATATCTGAACCTAGATCATTTAAGAAAGAAGCCAAAGAAAAAGTTCTAATTACCCTCTTTTTGTATTTCTTGTCCATTAAGGCTTAAAAGTAACATTTCCTATTCAAATAGTTTTTGTATTTTTCACTAAAAACTTCAATGAAATCAACCTTTTTTGAACCTATGGAAAACCTTATAAACCCGTTCCAACTCACAGATGGTAACAAAATTACGTAATTTGGAGGATTAAAAAAATGAGAAAGCTAGCAATAATGTTTTTAGCAGTATTTGTTGTTTTGGCTGGTATAGCTTCAGCAACAATAGTTAACACTGTTGACGCTAACGATGCATATGTAGACACAGGCATTGATGGGTGTACAAGTGATAGTTGCTATATATTTTACGAAGACGTAACTGGGAAAATTTCTTTAACCACAGATTTTACAGGAACAATCGCATGGGATTTAACTGGTAATCCATCTTGGTTAAGCAAATCATCTGCAATAGGAACCACAATATATCTAACAGGGACTCCTTCAAGTGATGATTATGATTTTAAGGGAACCACTATTACAGTTACAGATGGTAATGTAAGTGAGACCTACTCAATCAGAGTTTACCCAGACTTCTGTGATAGAGAAGATGATGACCTTAAAGTATCAAATAGTTATGTATCAATTGGAAGTTTAGACTTCGATGATGATGACTATACAATTTTTGATAAGGTAGATACTTCAATTGAAGATGTAAATGCAGAAAAAGAAGATCTTGTTGATGTAAATGCACAGGTATGCTTATATAATGTAAATTCAAATGAAGAGATTGATTGTTGGAGTGCTTCAGAAGAAATTGACATTGATGAAGATGAATCAGAAGATTTTGACATCAGCTTTGAGATTCCAAACGTGGAAGAAATTGGGGATAAAAAAGATTACAAACTCTTTGCAGTTATCCAAGCAGATGCAGACGATTCAGAAATACCAGTTTGTATGTTTGAATCCGAAGATATAAATATTGAAAGGGAAAAGTACGATGTATCAATTACAGATGCATTCATAAACCCAACTTCAGTAAAAGCAGGAGAAACATTTGATGTAACTGTTGATTTTGAAAACGTTGGAAGTAAAGACGATGATAGTGTATATGTTGTTGTTAAGGAAAATACATTAGGACTTAACGAAAAGTCAACAACTTATGACCTAGAAAATTACGATGGTAATGACAACAGCGCTACAGCAAGATTTACTTTAAGTGTTCCAGAAGATGCAGCTAATAAACAATACTCAATTGAAGTTATCGTTTACTTTGATGATGGAGACGGTACTGATTCAGAGTTTGTTATGTTGGAAGTTAAAGGACAAAGCACAGCAACACCAGTAGTTCCAAAAGACTCAATTTTATTGAGTGCAGGGGAAGCAGTTGCTGAAGGTAATGCATTTAGCTTGCCAGTTACAGTAACAAACAAAGCTGAAAGTCAGGAATTAAGTGTTGAATTAACCAATTTAGATGATTGGGCAACAGCTGGAAGTGCTAAAACTCAGTTACTTGACAAAGATCAGAGTACAACTTTCTACTTTTACATAACACCTAATGAAGGAATTACTGGAACCAGAACAGCTACAATAAACGTAAGATCTGAATCTGGAAACATTTTGAAAACACAGTCAGTTTCCTTGAAGTTAGGAGAAGAAGTAGTTGAAGAAGATGTAAACGTGAGCGGAGGCATCAAAGACTTTTTCAGTAACAATAGCAAAGTCTTATGGATAATTGGAGACATAGTCTTGATTATTCTGGCTGTAGTATTGCTAAAGTTCTTGTTTACTAAGAAGAAGAAATAAATTTCTTTTTTCTTTTTTATTATATTTTTTATACCAGAAACCTTTAAATAAATCTCTCTTTTAGAAATAACCATGACAAACTTCCAGAAAATAGAGCAGAAATGGCAAAAAAAGTGGGAAGATTCTGAAATTTTTAAGGTAAAGGAAGATTCTAAAAAAAAGAAGTATTATGTCTTAGAAATGTTTCCTTATCCAAGTGCTTCTGGATTGCATATGGGACATGCACTAAACTATACAATTGGGGATATTTTTGCAAGGTTCAAAAGAATGCAGAACTATAATGTTCTATACCCTATGGGTTATGATGCTTTTGGTTTGCCTGCTGAAAATGCAGCAATAAAAGCAAAACAGCATCCTAAGGTTTACACAGAAGCTTCAATGAAAAACTTTGAAAAGCAGCAAAAATCTTTGGGTTTAAGTTATGATTGGTCAAGGATTGTAAAGACCTGTGAGTCAGAATACTACAAATGGAACCAGTATTTTTTCCTTAAGTTCTTTGAAAACGGATTAGTTTACAGAAAAAAATCTCCTGTAAACTGGTGTCCCAAATGTGATACTGTTTTAGCTAATGAGCAGGTTCATAATGGAAGATGCTGGCGTCATGAAGATACAGAAGTGGAAATAAAACACCTAGAACAGTGGTTTATCAAAACAACAAAATATTCAGAAGAACTTTTAAAAGATATTGAAAAACTTGAATGGCCAGAAAGAATCAAGTTAATGCAGCAGAACTGGATTGGAAAAAGTTATGGAACTGAAATTAATTTTGAAATCAACGGGGAAAACTGGCCAATATTCACAACAAGAGTGGATACAATATTTAGTGTGACATTTATGGTAGTATCAGCTCAGCATCCAAAATTAAATAGTTTAATTACTGAAAAACAAAAAAAAGAAGTTAATAATTTCCTTAAAAAAATAAAATCTGTTTCAGAAAAAGAATTAGAAGCTTTGGAAAAAGAAGGAGTGTTTACAGGAAGTTATGCTATAAATCCATTTACAGGAGAAAAAGTCCCAGTATGGATAGGAAATTTTGTTCTTGCAGACTATGGTTCTGGAATGGTAATGGCAGATGGCCATGATGTAAGAGATGTAGAATTTGCGAAAAAGTATAATATTCCATTAAAAACTGTGATTAAACCAATCGAAAGAAAAACAAATCCTAATGAAGTTTTCACCGAAAAAGGAATCTTATACAATTCAGGAGAATTCTCGGGTTTGTCAAGTGATGAGGCAATAATAAAAATGCAAAATTGGCTTGAAAACAGAAAATTAGGTAAAAAAACTTTGCAGTATAAATTCAAAGACTGGTTAGTTTCAAGACAAAGATACTGGGGAACACCAATACCAATTATTTATTGTAATAAATGTGGTTTAGTTCCAGAAAAAAACCTTCCGGTCTTACTCCCAGAAAAAGTGGAATTTGGAAAAGGAAATCCTTTGGCTACAAATAAGAATTTTGTAAATGTTAAATGTCCAAAATGTAATTCAGATGCAAAAAGAGAAACAGACACTATGGATACATTCTTTGATTCATCCTGGTATTACCTGAGATATTGTGATAATAAAAACCTAAAAGAAGCTTTTGAAAAGAAAAAAGCAGATTACTGGCTTCCAGTAGACCAATACATTGGTGGAGCAGAACATGCATGTATGCATTTAATCTATGCAAGATTTTTTGTAAAAGCACTAAGGGACTTAGGATTGTTGAAAATTGATGAACCATTTACAAGATTGTTTAATCAGGGAATGCTTCATGGTGCAGACGGAAACAAAATGTCAAAATCCTTAGGCAATGTTATTGTTCCTGAAGAAGTTTCAAAAGTTTATGGAATTGATACTGCAAGATTATTCCTAGTTTCAGTTGCATCTCCTGACAAGGATATTGAATGGAGCGAAAATGGAATCCAGGGAATGTTTAGATTTACAAACAGATTAGTGGATTATTTTGAAAACGTTAAAATCTCTAAAGCTAAAAATGAAAAATTAGAATCTGCTTCAAACAAAGCAATAAAAGAGATTACAGAGGACATTGAGAGTTTCAAATACAATATAGCAACAATAAAATTAAGGCAATTGTTTGAAAAAATCTCCAAAGAAGAAGTCAATAAAGAAACCCTAGAAAACTTCCTTAAATTGTTAAGTCCATTTGCCCCCCATTTGGCAGAAGAGTTGTGGGAAAAGATTGGAAATAAAGGATTTATTTCTGTTTCAGAATGGCCAAAGTATGATTCTAAGAAAATCAAAATAGAATTTGAATACGAAGATGAATTTATGGAAAATATTAAGTCAGATATTAATACAGTAATAAAACTTGTAGGAAAACAGCCAAAAATAATTAAAATGTTTGTTTCAGAGTCATGGAAATATGAGGTTTATAGAAAATTAGCCAAACTAGAATCCAGAAATATAAAAGAAGTCATTGAAAAGATAATGGTTAAGGGTTATGAAAAAGAAATACCAAAAATAGCCCAATCATTTATCAAAAATCCAAATGCATTTATGAAAATTGTCTTGGATCAAAAAACAGAGATGAAGATATTGGAAGAAAACAAGAAAGAACTTGAAAGTATGTTTAATTCTAAGATTGAAATTATAAAAGCAGAAAGTTCTAAAGAAGTTAAAGCTAAACAGGCAGTACCAGGCAAGGTTGCTATTTTGATTGAATAATAATATTTATAAATTATCTATTATTTTATAATTGGTATGAAACGGTTTCACAAACAAACCAATAAACCTAAATCAACCTGGAAGAGCCATATTAAAAATTTTATAGTTTGGTTTTTAGTTTATTCTATTCTTTTAATTTTGTTAGAATTAGTTTTTGAGAATACTAAACTATACCAATCTAAATTTGGTTTCTATTTAGCCATCGGATTTATTCTGGTTGTAGTATCCAGGGTTATATATTCTGCATATAAAAGAAAACATTTTAATTTAAATGGAATTGTTTTTTGGGGGACAATTTATACACTTGCAATCGCCTTCGTTAACTTTATATTAAATAAATTACCAAAGATCCAAGTTAATTTAACCTATGACAGGTATCTTAATCTCTTACTGGTCTCTATAATTTTTACGATTTTAATTATATTCCTTAGAAGAATGAAGATGGGGAGTTTAAGGATTGGTAAAAAAAGAATAAAAGCACCATCCCAAATTATGTCTGGGGTAATTTTGATTTTTTCAGGAATCTTAACTTTTAGATTTAGTTATAAAATTTTTGTAGAGTGGTTTAATTGGTCAGAAGGGATGGCATGGAGTTGGCTTATTGGAATTTGCCTCATACTTGGAGGCGCTTTGACGATTGTTGCTTGGTGGAGAAATAATGTTGCAACGTTAAATACCAAACATATGGTTCGCTTTTTAAAATAACCATTCCGAATAACTCCAATTCAACTTGAAACTATAAAATCATTTAAATACTAGATAATTTACTTATTTTCCATGACAGATAAATATATTATGGTATCATTGGAAGATAAAAAAGCAGAAGAACTTGCCAATGTTATCTCTAATAAAACCTCAAGAAAAATTATTGATTTCTTATCAGAAAACAAGGCTTCTGAAGCAGAAATTGCAAAAAAATTAAGCTTACCAGCTTCAACAGTTAATTACAACATAAAAGCACTTATGAAATCAAACTTAATAGAAGCAGTAGATTTCACCTGGAGTGAAAAAGGAAACAAGATAAATTTCTACAAAGTTTCAAATAAAACAATTATAATCTCACCAAAAAATACAGGTATTACTGCATTAAGACAATTCTTGCCAGTGGTTTTAATTTCAGGTTTTGCTTCATTATTAGTTTACATTTACACAAAAACCTATCAGATAATACAGCCAGCTGTGATGGAAGAAAAAGCAATGTATGCAGCAGACGCTTCATTGGCAGGAGCAAGAGAAAATTTCATACAGCAATCAACTTATTTATTAAATCCAGGTTCATGGTTTTTTATAGGAGCAGTTTTTGCTCTTTTAATATTCTTTTTAATAAAGACATGGAGGTCTGAAAAATGAAAAAAATAGTTTTAATTTTATTGGCATTGATAATACTGCCCTCAGTCTTGGCTATCATGCCAGTACCAGATCAAACCAGTTTTGGTCAGGATCAATACTACTCTGTAACTTTCGACAAAGAAGGAGAAGCAGCAGTAGCAGCAAAAATAACCTATTACAATTCAGCTACTGAAGACATGAATGAAGTTGTAGTGGAACTTCCAGGAACAAATCACAGGATTGTTTCTGTTTTGCAGGAATATTATGCAAAAGAAAAAAGATGTTCTTATTGGGAAGACGTTTGCTTTAAATCAGATGCAAATGGTTTCTGTGAAGAATTTAAAAAACAATGCAACAACTGGTATGAATATCAGGTTTACCCGCCATATTACTACGCTTTAAAATATGATGAAGATAAACTTTCAGATTCAGTTAAATACACAATAAAACTGTCAAAACCAATTAAATCACAGGAAACAGGAAGTGTAATCTTATATTATAAGTCCAGTGATTATGTTGAAAACTCATTTGGAGTATATAAATTTGAATTTGAAACATTAAAAATACCTTATGACTCAAAATATGTTTCTGTAGCAGTTGATGTTGTAGATGATTTGAAAATGTCAAACACAAACTCTCAAACACAATACCTAGATGTTTCTTATGACAAGGCAGCAAGTTTTGCAGGTGGAGCTCAGAGTGAAGAATTATACAGATATTCAAATTATATAGGTAATAACGGTCAAAGATTAGAACAGACATCTAATTTAGATCCATGGGAATCATTGAAAGTTAAAGGTAAATATTCAAGTTCCTGGTTTAATCTACATAAAGGATCAATTCTAATCTGGACATTAGTAGGAATCTTAGTCATAGTTGGAGCTGTTTTACTAGTCAAAAAAGGACTAAAGAAACAAACAAGCCCAGCACTAAGGATAATTGGAACTTCTTTGGTTTCAACAATAGTTTTAGGGGGATTATGGTTCCTTGCTAAAATATTGTATGACTTTGTCAGAAATAACCTATATTACCAATACAGTTCATTGGTAGGGATATTGATTATAACCCTGACAGTGATTTTAAGTTTGGCAATCTGGATTGCTCCAGCAGTGTTTATTGGACTTAAATACGGAGTCAAGGAAGGTATATGGACAGTAATTGCAACCTTGGGGTTCACCCTGATATTGGTTGTAATAGCAATGATAATAATCTTTTCATTAAAACAGAATCCTGGCCCCATCTATTATGGGGTTAAGGATATGGCTGCCTCAGTTGCTGCAGAGTGAAAAGATTTATTTTTTCTTTTTTAGGTTTATAATTTTTTAATCAGAAATATTTATAAAGGGAAAGGACAGTATTTTATTATATCTGTTTGTTTTCTAAGAGGTGAGGACGAGTTAGTTCTATAAACTTTAATTTAAATGGGTTGGAAAACCCGAAAGGAGTTAAAAATGAGCGGATTGATTGTTCAATTAGAATGCCCTGATTGTGGAGAGAAAAAAGAGGTTTCATTTACAGACCAAGAATGTAGGAAAATATTCCGGCTATATAGCCTAATTAGTCTTGGTACCTATTGTAAAACCTGCAAATCCAAGATGGATATTGTAAATGAAACAGAAGTAAGGAATCAAATATCTAAATATCGTTCTAAAGGGCCACAATAAGGGATTTATTAAACGTATCTAAGTTCTAGGGGGAAACCCCTTTTTTCCAAAGTAAGTATCTACATATATAACCTTAAGATATTTAAACTAATCCAAAATTTAAATAATAATGGAATCAAGGGAAATAGCAACCAAATTTGTAAAATTCTTTGAAAAGAATAATCATAAGATTATAGAATCATCTTCCTTATTGCCTGCAGATAAAACAGTTTTATTAACAACCGCAGGTATGCAGCAGTTTGCTCCATATTTCAAAGGAGAAAAAAATCCTGAAAAAGATTTCAAATCAAGAACCTTGACTTCAGTTCAGAAATGTTTCAGGACTTCAGACTTGGAATCTGTTGGAGATGAAACCCATCTAACTTTCTTTGAAATGTTGGGTAATTTTTCAATAGGAGATTATTTTAAAAAAGATGCAATAAATTATGCATTAAAATTTCTGATAGAAGACCTGAAATTAGATAAAAATAGAATTTCAATTACAGTTTTCGGAGGAAATAATTTAATACCTAAGGACTTTGAAGCAATTGAACTATGGAAAAAACAGGGAATTGCAGAAGAAAAAATATTTGAGTTCGGAGAAAAGGAAAACTTTTGGGGTCCTCCAGGACCAACAGGTCCATGTGGCCCTTGTTCTGAATTGCATTATGATTTAACTAAAAAACCATGTAATAAAGGAAAAAAATGCGGACCAAACTGTGAATGTGGCAGGTTCTTAGAAATATGGAACTTGGTATTTATGGAATATAATTTTACAGACAAACAAAAATATGAAAATCTCCCACTAAAAAATATTGATACTGGGATGGGATTGGAAAGAATTTCTATGATAGTCCAGAACAAAAAAACCCTTTTTGAAACAGATATTTTCCAGAAAATCATAAATAATATCCAAAAAATCGGATACAAAAGAACCGAAGAAGCAAAGAGGATGGAGAGAATAATTGCAGACCATCTAAGGGGATCTGTATTCTTAATCTCCGACGCTGTTCGTCCATCAAACATAGAACAGGGTTATATTTTAAGAAGAGTCTTAAGAAAATCAATAATTTATTTGAACTTGTTAGGAGCAGAACCAAATAAAATATTAGATTTAACAGAACTAATAATAAATGAATACAAAACCGAATACAAGGACTTACAAAAAAATAAAAAAGAAATCTTAACAATAATTAAAGAAGAAAAAAACAAGTTCCAGAAATCCTTGGATAAAGGTTTTGTGGAAATTAAGAAAATAATTGAAGATACAAAAAAACAAAAGAAAAAACAATTACCAACAAAAGAAATCTTCCAGCTGTATGATACTTATGGTTTCCCATTTGAAATAACAAAAGAAATTGCAAATAAGGAAAAATTGGAAGTTAATGAAGAAGAATTCTATGACATGTTCAAATCTCATCAGGAAGTTTCAAGAGCAGGAGTTGAAAAGAAATTTGGTGGTGTTGGGGACTTTGGAGAACAGGTAGCAAGACAGCACACAGCAACTCATTTATTGCACCAGGCTTTAAGGGAAGTCTTAGGCAAGGATGTCAGGCAGGCAGGTTCTGATTTAACTCCAGAAAGAATAAGATTTGATTTTAATTTTAACAGGGCTTTGACAGAAGAAGAAAGAAAAAAGATTGAAGATATTGTAAATAAGAAAATAAAAGAATCAATACCAGTAAAATGTGAAACTAAAAAGTTCAAAGATGCACAAAAAGAAGGATTCTTGGCTTTCTTCAGGGATAAATACGGAGAAGAGGTCTCAACATATTCTATTGGGGATTTCTCCAAGGAAGTTTGTGCTGGACCTCATGTTCAAAACACAAAAGAAATAGGTAAATTTAGAATACTAAAGGAAAAATCTTCTGCTTCAGGAATAAGAAGAATTAAAGCTGTTTTGGAATAACTAAAAAAGAAGAAGATTGAATTAGTAAAATGATAATTAAGGACATAAACAAGAGAAAAAATATAAAGATTGCAATGGTTCAACCAGATGCAGGGCTAAGTGTCACAAATACAGATACCTATGCAGTTCCACTAGGCCTCGGTTCCATAGCGACTTATTGTAAGCAAAAACATCCAGAAATAGATATCCTGCTTATAGGAGCATATACAGATATGCCTCATGAAGAACAAATGAAAAAAATTTTGGAATATAATCCAGATATATTGGCTATTTCATCAACAATCTCCAGTCAGGAAAATGCATATGATATTGCAAAAAAGGCAAAAGAACAAAACAAAAATATAATAATTGTATTTGGTGGAGTAAATTCTACAAGCCTATATGAACAAATATTAAAAAATCGTGATTTTGTAGATGCTATTATCTTATTTGATGGAGAAGAAGCATTCGCAGAGGTAGTCGATAGAGTCAAGAAAAATAAATCTTTTGAGGGAATAAATAATTTAGCCTACAAAGATAAGAAGGGACTTCATATTGATAAAAATAAAATAACAATAAAAATTCCTTCATTATGTAAGATTCTTGATAAGAATCCACCAATAGATTATTCTGTGTTTGATATGAATACTTTTCTTAAAAAAACAGAGATGAGAGGATTTGGAAGAGCAATCAGTTATTTTGGGGGAAAGGGTTGTATTAAAAGAAGGGGTTTTTTTAAGGAAAAGATCTATACCCTTAAAGAATATGAAGACTTGGTAAACAATATGGGGGCATGTTCTTTTTGTGGGAGAAACGAATTAGGGTATAGGATATTACCTTGGTCTCTTGAAAAGGAGCTAATTAATTATTTGTACGAGAAATATGGAGTAAGAGGATTATTTAATGTACAAGATGTTGTAAGCCTGGATGAAGAACAGGGAGATCCAAAATGGAAAAACACTTGGTTTAGATTTTTCATAATGGCTGGCCAAGTAACTCAAAAAAATATTGATATTCTTAAGAAAAAATATTCTCCAAACTTAGTATTACAAATAGGGGTAGAATCTGTTGATCCAAATATGCTCAAAGAATTTGGAAAGTCGCCAGAATTTACCAGAGAATATTACTTAAAAAATTTAGACTTAATGGAAAAAAATGGGATTCAGGCCCATTATACCTTTGTTTTGGGAGGGAGTAATGAAACTAGAGAATCCCTCAAAAAAACTGGAGATTTTATTAAAGAAATTGTAAAGAGAAAAAACGTAACTTGGATAGGCGCAAGCCCATTAATTGTGCTTCCAGGATCGCCATATTTCAGAATGCTTAGCGAGAAAGAAAAAAAACTAAAGGATAAAGATTTATTTGATGTCTCTGAATTGCATAGATTATTCCTTCGTCATTTTGCACCAAAAATCACAAGAGAAGATGTATTAAACATTATTAAAGATTGTTTTAGTTATGCTAAATTAATAAGAAGCGACTTGATATTAGATGGAAAAGGCTTAACCAAAGAAGAAGAGAAATTTGTGGGCTCATATAGGCCATACACACATAAAGAAGGTTCGTGGACATTCAATTTTGTCCAGAATAAGAAGAATTAAAGCTGTTTTGGAGTAGATTAATCTTTAATTACATCATAGAGAATTGTACCAAAACCATATGGACTTAATTCTGGACAATCTTCAAGTTTAATTCTAAGGTCTTTTAATTTATTAATTTCCCCAGATTGTTTAGTCTCATATTTAATAATCGTATCTACAAGGTCTATTTGCCCGGTGCGACTAAGACATCTCCCAGACTCTCCTGATTCATGATTTAATAAAATTAATCCACTTATTTTTGCAATAATTTCTTTTGAGCTAAAAAATAAATCTTTATCTTTCAATGTTAGATAAATCGGATTAGTTGGGTCAGATATTGAAGCTATGAAAGTAGTATATTGATCCATGATTTTATATAAAAAACAATAGTTATAAACATTTATGAAAGATAAAATATAGATTAATTAGATAGCACTTTGGAAACTAATCTATAGAAATTTTCAAGTCCCTTTATTGAGGCAGTTTCATTATTTGTATGATAATTGAATGTGGGAATTTGAATCGTAGCCCCATTAATATCTCCTTTTGTTTCCTCTACAATCCTACCCAATTCAGTTGTACCTAATTTTTTGGGTTTTTGACCTTCTGTTACTAATTTTTTATTTTGTCCCTCAATAAACTCATCTTTCATTTCATAAGGAATTAATAGTTCATCACATTTATTTTTTAAAAATCTAACTAAATTAGGATTAAATACCCCATGTTGATCTTTGTTTCTTAACACAACCAATCCATTTTCAATCTTATCCCTTTCAGTATAAGGTGTTGTATCTAGATTAATAATTTCTTTAGTACTCAAATTTAATTTTTCCAATGCCTTCAAAACATATTTCCAACTATTTCCTATCTCTTCTTCAGTTGAAAAGATAATATTTCCATCATACCCGTCCTTTACTAGTTGATAGATTAAAGCAATGCTGATAGCATTATCAATTTGAGAATCTATGAATGGTCCATTGATTTTCAGATTAGATAGATAAGAAACTGGTAAATTTGATTCAAGTTTTTTTATTCCATCAACATCAAATTTTAAAGTTTTAGTTTCTAGATCATAATCAAATGATTTGACAAACCCTTCTTCAAGACGATTTCTTATCCAATAAGAATAAACTAAACAATTTAAAAATCGTTTGCCCGCTTCCTGAAACATTTTTTCAGAAGAAGGATTATCTTTTTTATAAAATTTATTTGCATTAAATGCTGCATATTCAAAATCAAGATTCGAATTTATTACGATACCATGTCTATCAATATGAGCAGTTAAAACTTTTGGATTTCTTATATTTTTTTTAGAGATTATCAAAAATCTTTCATCAAATTTAATATCACAACCAAGATTTGCAAAGTCTTCACTTAGATGATTTCTAAATGAATCTTCATATCTTACTACAGATGGGATTTGAACATATTCTTCCAATTTGTTGATGATTGGTTGAATTTCCATAGAATAAAACTTAGTTTTTAGTTTATAAAGAAAATTGAACTAGAAAACAGATTAAGAATAATACAAAATATGCCTGTTAACAGCCTGTTTCTCAGCTTTTTTTGAAAATATTTCTTTGATTTTCATGTGAAGTCTGGGATCAGAATATTGTTTCCCAGTTATAGCAGAAGCTAATTTTTTATACTCAATTGAAACCGGATTTTTTTCTCTGAAAATAGTCAAAGGAACATTTGAAGCAACTGCTTTTAATGCATCATCATGTTCTCTTAAAACAGCAATCACAGGGATACCAACGCTTTTTTCAATTTCTTCAAGTTTTAATTCAAAGTTCTTTCCTCTAACTTTATTTAATATCAGTCCAGTAATAGGAACATTTTTCTGTTTGGCAATCTTAATGGTTTTCAATGTACAGTTTAATGTAGGAACATCAGGGGTTGTAACAACAAAAATCTCATCAGCAGCGACGAGAGTGGAAACAATCTCTTCGTTAAGTGAAGGGCTTGAGTCAATCAATATATAATCATAATACTTTTTGATCTGATTTAATTTTTTCTTTAGTGCAAATGGATCTTTTATTCTTCTGGCAAGTAAAGTAGCTGGGATAACATGTAATCCGGAAGCTTCATGCTCATGAACAACGTCTTTAATGTCTAATTTATCATTCAAAACATCATGTATTGTCCCTTGAGGATCATTTAAACCTAAATGTGCTCCCAAGTTAGGTGCAGAAAAATTAGCATCAACGATTAAAACTCTTTGATTGCAGTCTTTGGCCAAAGCAGCCCCTAAAGAAACAACTGTAGAGGTCTTTCCTACCCCTCCTTTTATTGAAATCACACCTATTGTTTTTGTCATCTTACCTAATCTAGGATTCTGGATTTATAAATCTTTTTATAAGCTTGCAAGTTTTGCTTTAAGCAAGTCCATATCAGACTGCAGTTTATCCACTTTTTTCTGTTTTTTGCCAGGTTCTTTTAATATATCAGCATCATTAAAGCTGGCAGCTTTTTTCTTGAATTTTTTAATATCAATTATCTGATCCTTGTCAATATGTTGCTGATGTTTTTCCAATTCACCGATATCAACCTTTGGAAGTTTTAATATTTCATTGAACTCAATCTTTATTTCATTGAAATTCCTTTTGCACTGATTTAAATAAACTAATTTTTCTTTTCTAACCTTTATTACATTTTCATAGTCTTTTAGAAATTGAATTATGTCAATAGCTCCACCTAATAATTCTTTTCTGGAATTTACAGGGCTAGGAATCTGGACATATTTTAACTCGCTCATTCTTATTCCTCAAACAAAGTAGAGTCTATGGACAATAATCTTTCTTTTAGTGTTTCTAGATCATCGTGCCATTTTTGTAATTGCATGTCTTCTTCTTTTTTAACATCTTCTAACTTGGCGATTATTTCCTGAGTTTCTTCTATCTTTCTTTTCATATCGTTGATGGATTTTATAACCATCTTGTACTTGTCTAATTTAATGAAAACCGGTCTTTCTTCTTTCATTGCTCTTTTAACATCTTCGTCCATGTCAGGACTGAATTTAGGACCAAATGTCCTGCTATCATCTGTGGATTTTCTTACTGGAATTTCAAAATCATCAAATAATCCAACACCTTTTTTAATATCACTCATGTCTTTATCCATGATTGGAGAATCATAATCTTCTTTTGGAATGTCTGGAAAACTAATTTGAGGTTGTTCCTCTCTTGACATCTCTTTTTTCTTTTTTTTGAAAAGACCCATTCATATCACCTCGATTTATATTTGAAACTTATTTCTCCTTATTAAATGTTTTTATATCATTATCAAATAGTAATATAGTTTATATAGTTTATGTTTTATTGATTATTTTGTATTATAGCCCTTCTATATCAAAAATTTGAAATTTTTTAAAAAAAATAAAACAAAAAGTTTTTAAATGGATTTTTACATACTAATTGTTGTTTCTATGGAGGAATAATGAGGATAACTCAAGAGCATATCGAAGAATTAATCAGGGAAGTCGCTGGTCCAGATGTTATTCCGTTAGTACTGTTATTGAAAGGAAAAGAAAACGTAAGCGAAATTAAATTAGCTGAAAAATTAAATCTAAGTGTTAATCAGGTAAGGAATATGCTCTATAGGATTAATGAATTTAATCTGGTTAATTATACAAGAAAGAAAGATAAAAAGCGTGGTTGGTATATTTATTATTGGACTTTTGATGATAAAGAAGCCCATTCTTTGATAAAAGCAATGAGAAGAAAAAAACTTGATAAGTTAAAAGAAAAAATCAAGACAGAAACCGGCCAGACATTCTTTGTATGTACAGAAGGGTGCATAAGAATGGATTATGCAAATGCTTTGGAGCATGGATTCTTGTGCCCTGAGTGTGGAACAAATTTAGTTCAGTTGGATAACCAAAAATATATTGATTCTTTGAGTGAACAGATTAGAATATTGGAAGAAGAATTAAACACTCCAGATCCAGAACCAATTAAGAAGGTAACAAGAAAACCAGCAAAGAAAGTAATTAAAAAACCAATTAAGAAACTACCTAAAAAACCAGTAAAGAAAAAAATATTCAAAAAACCAATCAAAAAACAAACAAGAAAACCTTCTAAGAAATTAAAAAAGAGAAAATAAAGCATTAAAAACTTTTTCTCCATCTAAAGGTGCAAAAGGCAGCATATTAAAAATAAACAATATCATGTTAACTCTCTTTGTTGCATAGGCCAGCATCATCTTTCTCTTGGTCATTCTTTTTCCGTGTTTTAAATAGATTCCAGCACCGATCCATAATATTAAATTAATCAAAGGACCTGCAAAAGCAATTATCCCTGAATCCATAACTCCAACGTTTCCTGGTATTGAAACAAATCCCGGAATCAGGAAAATAAAAGGACTCCCGACTATTTTTAGTAAAACACTCACTCCAGCTAAGATTAAGGTAAATCCCTCTTCATAAAACACATGAAACACCGACGGAAAACCTAAAATTAAAGCAGTAAACTTATGTGAAAACTCATGCAAAATAACTGCAGGAGCAGCAACCATCATGGAAAACTTAAAATCTTCTTTGTCAAATTTTTTCTTTGTGGTCATGCCGCTAAACAGATAACCCAAGTATAAAGTCAGAACTATAACTCCAATGATTTCAGAAATTGTAAATAATACCATGCTTATCCTGCTATGTAAAGACCTTCTTCAAGATCTTCATCTAGATAATCTTCATCAAAGTTGAACTTATTTATATTCTTTATCCTCTTTTTAGCAGACAAGCTATACACCTCTTTTTTTTATTTATGTTTTTATTTTAATTCTGTGAAACCCAAAATTAAAAATATCAATCCTACCAATCCAACACCCAAAACAATACCTGCCTTGATTACTAACCAGACAGCAGTCCATGATCCCCACATATTGTAGATAAGTGCGTAGATTGGGATTCCTATCAAAATTACGCCTAAAATAATTTTTATTAAACTTTTTGCTGCATTAGCCATTAGTTACCACCTTTTATAAATTAGAAAAAATTTATTTAAAAACATTTAGGAAAAACGGTATATATTTAGAAACCTATATAAACTTTATCTTTGTTTCATTTCTATGATAAATAAGAAAGATTTTTTGGAAATAAGGAAGGAATTAATCAACTGGGATATTAAGCGGGAAAAGACAATTCAAACCTCTCGTGAAATCATAAAATTATCAAAACAGATAATAAACTTGGTTCATAGAGAAGAATTAATTACATGTAAAACCTATATTGTTAAAATAAAGAGCTTGATTCCTAAATTAGATCCAGATGAACCATCTTCTTATGTAGCAAAACAGGAATATGCTGAAGCTTTGACTTTTTATCATTATGTAAAAGACAATAAATTAGTTTCTAAAAAAGACCTGAACATAGATACAGAGTCTTATTTATTGGGTTTGTGTGATTTAACCGGAGAATTGGTAAGAAGAGCAATAAATCTTGTAATTAAAAATGAATATACTGAAGCAGAAAAGATTAAAAACCTTGTAGATGACATTTATACAGAGTTTTTGACATTCAATTTAAGGAATGGGGAACTGAGAAAGAAATTTGACTCAATAAAATATAACTTAAAAAAATTAGAAGAAATAATTTATGATATTAAGATAAAAAAATGTTAAGAACCCATACTTGCGGAGAATTAGATAAATCCTTTAAAGACAAAAACGTGATCTTGACCGGATGGGTAAATATAGTAAGATCCAAGGGTAAAATTGCTTTTATTGATTTAAGAGATAGATATGGAATCACCCAGATTTTTGTAAAAGATAATTTAATGAGTATTATTAATCAACTAAAAAGAGAATATGTTATTCAGGTTAAAGGAAAAGTAAATGTAAGACCAACTCCAAATAAGGAATTAACAACCGGAGAAATAGAAGTTCACGCCGATGAAATAAAAATTCTTTCTGAAGCAGATTCCTTACCCCTAGAATTTGAAAATGTTACTTCTAATGATGATACAAGATTAAAATACAGATATTTAGATCTAAGAAACAGCAAGATGCAGAAAAATATTGAACAAAGACATAAAATTATCAAAACCATGAGAGATTTCCTGGATAAGCAGGGATTTTTGGAAATTGAAACTCCAATCTTAGCAAAGTCAACTCCAGAAGGAGCAAGAGATTATCTGGTTCCATCAAGAATAAATCCTGGAAGTTTTTATGCTTTACCACAATCACCACAATTGTTTAAACAGTTATGTATGGTTTCTGGTTTTGATAAATATTTTCAGGTTGCAAGATGTTTCAGGGACGAAGATTTAAGGGCAGACAGACAGCCGGAGTTCACACAATTGGATATTGAAATGAGTTTTGTAGAAGAAAAAGATATTTATGATTTAATGGAAAAAATGATTGTAAATTTATTCAAAGAAGTGCTAAATGTAAAAATAATCATTCCATTTCCAAGAATAACTTATGAAGAAGCAATGAAAAAATATAACTCTGATAAACCAGATACAAGGAAAGACGGAGAAAGATTTAGTTTCTTGTGGGTAACTGATTTTCCAATGTTTGAATACAGCGAAGAGGAAAAAAGGTGGGTTTCTAAGCATCATCCATTCACACATCCAGTCGAGAAATATATTGATCTTTTAAAATCTCATCCAGCAAAAGTAAAATCAAGGGCTTATGATTTAGTATTGAATGGTTCTGAAATTGGTGGAGGATCTATAAGAATTCATGACCAAGAAGTTCAGAGTAAAGTATTTGATGCTTTGGGGATATCTAAAAAAGAAGCTGAAGAAAAGTTTGGATTTTTTCTTGAAGCTCTAAGATATGGAACTCCCCCTCATGGAGGAATCGCATTCGGTATAGATAGATTGACTGCAATCATGGTTGGAGAAGAATCAATCAGAGAAGTTATAGCTTTTCCAAAGAACAAAAATGCAGAAGATTTAATGACTGGTGCTCCGTCAGCAGTAAATAAATCCCAACTTACCGAACTATCTCTTTCAGTTAAAAAATGAAAGTCTTTGATGAAATTGTAAGTTTGCTTGAAAAAAAGCAGGTAGATTTTGAAGTTATAGAACATCCTCCAGCATTTACTTCTGAAGATGCTTCTAAAATAAGAGGTTCAAGTTTGAAAATGGGAACAAAAGCAATGGTTCTGAAAACAGATAAAAATTTTATTATGGCTATTTTATCTGCAGCTAAAAAAATTGATTCCAAAAAACTAAGAGAACTATCAAACTCACAGTCTTTAAGGTTTGCAACACCTGAAGAAGTTGAAAAAATAACTAATTGCAAGGTTGGAAGTGTCCCGCCTTTCCAGTTTTATTTAATTTAGAATATTTTTTAGACAATTCTGTAATGGAAAACAAAGAGATTGTTTTTTCAGCAGGATCTCACATTAAATCAATAAAGATGAGCTCAGAGGATTTTAATAAAGTAATGAAGAATAAACCTGTTAATTTTTCTCAATGATTATTCATATCTCAAGGCGTCTACAGGATTCATTTTTGATGCTTGATAGGCAGGAATAAGTCCGGCTAAAATTCCAATCAAAACTGAAATCCCAAATACAGATAATACAATTGCTGGAGTGACTACCGAAGATAAACTCATTCCTCCTCTTCCTCCGCCCATACTTAATCCAACAACCGACATAATTGTTTTTGAGATTATAACCCCCAAGATTCCACCCAGGATTCCACCAGCCAAACCAATCATACTCGAATTAAATAGGAAAATCGAAAGTATTTCCTTATTCTTAGCACCTATGGATTTCATAATACCAATGTCTTTGATTTTTTCTAAAACCGTTGTAAACATGGTGTTTGCAATTCCTACTGCTCCAACCAATAAAGAGATTGCAGCAATGCCTGTTAAAAACAAAGTCACTGATTCAATCGTTGCTGATATTGTTTCTTGCATAGCTTTTACAGACGTTACTGAAAAGTCCTGTGTTTTTTCAGTTACAGCTCTTGTTAATCTTAGTCTTGATTCTATTTCAGCTACAGTGTCATCAAGCAAGTCAACGTCATCTACTTTTATTTCAATGGAATTAAATTCTTTTTCTCCAACGTCTTCAAGTACATCTCTTGCGGTCTCAATTGGCATATAGATACTACCACCACCGCCACCCATTCCACCACTTGAAGTTGACTCTTCCAATATACCAACAACTCTGAATGCAACACCTTCAATAGTTACTTGTTGGTTTATTTCAATCTCATTTTTGAATCTGTCCTTGGCTAAGCTATAACTCAATACTATCACATTTGTGTCTCCCTGTGATAAATATCTTCCAGAATCTAATCCTGTGGTTTCAATATCTTTCCATACTTTTGGATCAACCCCTGTAATAGTAACAGACATAGTTTCAGCTAGATAAGTTATATCTGCTTTGCCAGAAACTTTTCCCTGAATATATTTTACATTTGGAACTAATTTTAGGGCTTGGATATCTTTGCTAGTTAAGTTTTGATCTTTAGTTTCACCTGCAGAAGTCCCACTAAGTCCAGGAGGTCCACCTTCAAAACTTCCACCAGCGCCAGATGCTCTGCTGTATCCCTTGGAAATTGTAATAATATCAGCACCAAGACCCCCAAGTCTTTCTTCCATGTCCTGTTTCATACCATTGCTTAAAGCAAGGATAGTTATAACAGAGGCTACACCTATGATAATCCCGATTACAGATAACCAGCTTCTTAGCTTGCTGTGTACAAGCATGTTGAATGCTAATTTAATTGATTTAGTTAGCCTCATCTTTATTTTATTTTTTCTTTTTCAGTTTAGGATATACATACTTTTTACCGATAAATCCTAATATGGCGACTACTACAATCCAAAACCAAAATCCACCAATCTTAAAGAATCCTCCACTGCTTCTTGTTCCCATAGTAGATACATCTACAGTTGCAGAGGTTCCTGTTAAGGATGAGGGTGAGATCGGTACTGTTTCATAAACAGTTCTTCTTGTTCCTAAAGGATCTGTATAGTCTATTTGGATTTTTAGATCCTGCTTTTCCTGAGATACTGAACTTGGACCACCAAAACCTTTTTGACCACTTTCATCAGTCTCTTCTGTTGGAACTGAAGTAGTTGTTTTTGGAACTATCTGGAAACCTACAAGAGTGTAATCTCCGCTCTCTAAGTTCCCGACTATTGAAGCAGAAATTAGTTCAGTTGTGAAATAATCCTGTTCAGGGATTCTTACTGTAACAGCATTAGCAGTATTTTTTCCTATATTTGCTATTGCCAAATAAACTCCCTCATCATTTAATTCCTGCAATACAACATCAAATGTGGTCTGAGCTTCTATGACTGTAATTGGAATTTCTTTTTCTTTCCATACGCATCCAGGACAGTCTTTATACTGGAAGACTATGGAATTGTCTCCTTCAACAGCCGCAGAATCAATTCTTATCTTGAATTTTTGGAGAGCTACTGAACTCGCTTCCATAGACTCAATTGTATAAGTTGTTTCCTCTCCAGAGTCCATATAAAAAGGATAGGACTCCTTAAATGCCACAACAGCGTCTGTTTCAGATGTTCCCTTGTTCATAACCTTTAAATCAACAGTTACATAATTTCCTGCTTCTGCAGGTGTTGGATAATAACTGTTTGCAGAGATTTCTACAGAAGCACTTACAGCAGTAAGACTTAACATAAAAATCCCCACCACCAACAAAATATTTCTCTTAATCATTTTGACTTCCTCCTGACTTTATGAGATTGAGTATCACTTTCAATTTTTCCATCTTTAAGTTTTACAACTCTTTTAGCAAAATTTACCAGATTTAAGTCGTGGGTTACTAGAACAATTGTTTTTCCTTCTTTTTCATGCAATTCACACAAAAAATCCATAACTGTCTGACCTGTTTTTGAATCTAAGTTTCCAGTTGGCTCATCAGCTAGAATAACTTCAGGGCTATTTGCCAATGCTCGTGCAATTGCAACTCTCTGAGCCTGGCCTCCGCTTAATTCTCCGGGTTTATGATGCATCCTGTCTCCCAATCCAACCATATCAAGTAATTTTTTTGCTTTTTTCTCGGCTTCTGTTCTGTCTATTTCCTGAAAATCCATCGGAAGAATAACATTATCTAAAGCTGTGAGAGTAGATATTAAATTAAATTTTTGAAAAATAAATCCGATTTTCTTGCCCCTTATTTCAGCTAAATCTGATTCATTTAAAGAAGCAATATCTGTTCCATCTAAAAATATTGTGCCTTGGGATGGTATATCTAAACACCCAACAAGATTCATCATAGTACTTTTACCACTACCACTAGCCCCGGTTATGGCAACAAATTCTCCGTTTTCAATCTTTAGATTAATAGAATCTAAAGCATTAAGTTTAACCTCTCCCATTTGGTAGGTTTTTCTTACATCTTTTAATTCAATTAAAGTTTTACGTCCCATAAAAGAATTATTCTAAAAAGCCATTTATAAACAAGATGGACGTTTAATCCATAATCTGATTAACAATCTTTTCAACTCTGTTGCTTGGGATAGCAAATCCAAGTTCATCATAATTTGAAATTTTGAAGTTTACAATTCCAATTATTTCACCCAGGGAATTAATTAATGGTCCACCAGAATTTCCTGGGTTGATTGTAACATCTGTTTGGATGTAATAATCACCGCTGATGTATCTCGAAGGCGAACTGATAATACCTTCAGTAGCAGTAAATGATAATCCTGCAGGATTTCCTAAAGCAACAACTTTTTGTCCTGCAACAAGAGAATCAGAATCACCGAATTCAAAATGATTAAATGTATTGTTTGAAATCATCTTCAGTACTGCAATGTCCTCCCCAGCATCATAACCAATTAATTTAACAGCATAACCAGTTCCATCATAAGTATAGATTCCTGCTTTGCTTGCTCCTTCAATCACATGATAGTTTGTAACAACATATCCGTCTGAAGATATTATTGCTCCAGATCCTTGTCCAACATTTGTAACAACAGTTACTGTAGCATCAATTACATCAGATATAATATTACTGAAGCTTTCACTTTCAACAGCAAGATCCCCAATTTTTTGACTTAGTTCCCCAAACTGAGTTTCATATTCCTTGTTAATTTCAACAATCTGGCTTTTTGTTTTATTGATTTCCTCACCCAAGTTTGATATCTGTGACTGCTTATCCTGAAGTTTTTTATCAAAACTAACAGATAAATTATTTATTTTTGAATTATAATCTTCTTTTATTTTACTTATTTGATAACTTCCCGTTAAAGTAAAACCAATTATGACTATAGCTAGAATTAATCCATAGATTACATGCTGTTTTTTATCTCCGAAAATCCGATGCATCTTACTTAACCCTAAAACTTCACATTTTTTAAATTAAATGGACTTCAAATCCATCTTTTTTATAAAGCCATCAGATATAAAGTTTCCTATGGATAGAACAAAACTAAATTACTTGATTGATATCGGATTGTTAATCTCAGGAATAATTGTTATTGTTACAGGAATATTAAAACTGGAAATATTCAGATTGCGTTTAATGAATTTGAATATAATCCATGATTGGTCCGGGATTATATTTGCAGTTTTTGTTTTAATACATTTAGTATTGCACTTCAAATGGTTGATAGCAGTTACTAAAAAATCATAGTTATCTCCACTTCAGACACCTCTAACCGGGAAAAAGCTGCTGCAGGGCCTTTTTATGGCCTGCACAGTTTTTTATAAAAAGGTGGAATAAAAATTTAAATAGTAGTTTAATACAATAATATGATGTCACCACAGCAATTTTTCATGCCTGAATTTCAAGTAGAAATAATTTACTCATTTATTCTAATACTTTCAAGCTTAATGATTTATGCAAAAACAAAAGAGATGTATAATCTGACCGCAGACAAGGGAATAAAATATTTTAGGGAATCATTCCTGTTTTTTGCAATAGCTTTCTTTTCAAGATTTGTTATTATGTTTTTGTTTACTCTGTTTGGTATATCCAAGATATTTGATTTTTCCTCAAGAATAATTAGCTTGGCTAGTTCAATATTGTTTATTTACACAAGCACAATCGCAATATTTTATTTATTTTACAGTATGACTTGGAAAAAATGGGATGAAAATTCAAAAAAAGTAATTTATATCCATCTGATAACCGCAATCATAGTTCTTCTTGTAATTTTAACAAGGAACGGATTTGTTTTGTTTGCTTCACAGTTAATTTTAAGTTTAATTACCTTGGGTATAGTTTTCAATAGATATCTAAATTCAAAAAACAAAAAAGCCATGAGGGGTAATCTGATAATTTATACTTTATTGTTCATATTCTGGACATTCAACACAATCCAGCTGTTTGTTCCAGCATTTTTAGGTACATTCAAGATTTTGGTTTATCTTATTTCAATAGGTGCATTTTTGGCAATATTTTATGAAGTAATTAAAAGAACCGGGTAGATTTGTATGGAGAGAAAAAGGGATAGGTTGGAGATAATTTATGATATACTGAAAACCATAAATAATAATCAGAATAAGATAAAATCTACTCCCCTTTTAAGAAAATCCAACTTATCTACCAAAAGATTTTCTGGATATGTTCAGGAACTGATTGAAAAGGAATTTATAAAAGAAGTAGGGATTAAGAACGAGAAACATTTCTACCTCACAGACAAGGGTTTTGCTTATCTTGAGAAATATAAGAACATTGTAAGTTTTATTGAGGACTTTGGGCTTTAAAATTCATTTAAAAACAACTCGTTTTCGCAACCTTTTTATAATACCCTCTATTTTTAAAAACTATGAAATTTCAATCAATACAGGACGCAATAAAACAGGAAAAAGGCAAAGTAGCCATTAGAGGATGGGTTTACAGGGAAAGAAAATCAAACCAGTTCATGTTTCTTGTTGTAAGGGATTCTTCAAACATAATTCAGTGTGTTCTTAAGAAAGAAAAAACCGATGATAAGACCTGGGAAGCAGCTGATAAATTACTTATAGAAAGTTCAGTTGAAGTTGAAGGAACAATAAAAGAAGACAAAAGAGCACCAACAGGATATGAAATTGAAATTTCTAAACTAAATATAATTCATTATGCAGAACCATTCCCAATAACAAAAGACCAAAGTGTTGAATTTTTGGCAGACAATAGACATTTATGGTTAAGATCTAGAAAAATGACTGCAATTTTAAAAATAAGATCAACAGTTTTTGGTGCTATTCATGAATACTTTAGGGAAAACGGATTTTATGAATATCAAAGTCCAATGTTCCAATCTATCCAGTGTGAGGGCGGTTCAACTTTGTTCGAAGTAAAATATTTCCAGGAAAAAACTTATTTGGCTCAAACTTGGCAGCTATATGCTGAACCAGCAATATTTGCTCTGGAAAAGATTTATACTATTGCTCCTTCATTTAGGGCTGAAAAATCAAAAACTTCAAGGCACTTAACAGAATACTGGCATGCAGAGATGGAAGTTGCATGGGAAAACTTTGATGAAATTATTGATCATGGAGAAGGACTGATAAAACACATCGTAAAAAGAGTTTTAGAGAAAAACCAGGAAGATCTTAAAATTCTAGAAAGGGATACTAAAAAATTAGAACCAACCATACATAAAAAGTTCCCAAGAATAACCTACGATGAAGCTTTGAAATTATTGGAAAAACAAGGGATTAAAATTCCATGGGGTAAAGATCTAAGAACTGTTGAAGAAGATAAACTTTCAGATTTGTTTGATACTCCAATAGCTGTAACTCATTATCCTAAAAAAGTAAAAGCATTCTATATGAAAGAAGAAGACAAGAATCCAAAAGTAGTTCGTGGAGTTGATTTTATAGCCCCAGAACATTATGGTGAAGTTATTGGGGGTAGTGAAAGAGAATCTGATGAGAAAAAGATAATCCAGAGATTAAAAGAAGAAGGCGAAAACATTGAAGAGTATAAATTTTATTTGGATACAAGGAAATATGGAAGTGTTCCTCACGGTGGATTTGGTATGGGTATAGAAAGAGTTATTTCCTGGATTTGCGGTTTGGATAACATAAAAGATTCAATTCCATTCCCAAGAACGCCTTTGAGATTTAAGCCTTAAAATGATTCCTTCAAAATTAAAGAATGGGGATGAAATTAGAATTGTTTCTCCATCAATGAGTTTGTCTGTAATAACAAAAGATTCTATAGAGATTGCAACAGAGCGTCTTAAAAAAATGGGATTCAAGATCACTTATGGAAAAAATGCCGAAGAAACAGATGAGTCCCTATCATCATCAATAAAATCAAGAGTGCAAGATATAAATGATGCCTTTAAGGACAAGAATGTAAAATGTGTTATGGCAACCATCGGAGGTTTTAATTCAAATCAATTGCTGAAATATTTGGATTATGATCTAATAAAATCTAACCCCAAAATATTCTGTGGATACTCAGACATAACCGCATTGCAAAATGCAATTTATAAAAAAACAGGATTGGTAACTTACTCTGGACCATGTTTTTCAAATTTCGGGATGTTAAATGGTATTGATTATACAATTGAGTATTTTAAAAAATGTTTGATAGATACTTCCCCATTCAAAATAAATCCCTCAGAGAAATGGAGCAATGATAAATGGTGGGAAAATCAGCAGGAAAGAAATTTTGTGGATAACAAAGGATTTAAAGGTATAAATGATGGAAAAGCAGAGGGAACAATCGTAGGTGCTAATCTTTGTACATTCAATTTACTTCAGGGCACAGAGTTTATGCCGAGCCTTAAAGATTCAATATTGTTTATTGAAGACGATGGAGAATCTAAAGCACACCATTTTGATAGAGATTTACAATCTTTAATTCATTTACCAGAATTTAATGGAGTTAAAGGGATAGTTATAGGAAGATTTCAGAATACCTCAGAGATAACCGATGAGAAATTAATTAAAATAATCAAAACAAAAAAAGAATTAGATAACATCCCCATAATCTCTAATGTGGATTTTGGGCATACTACCCCACACATTACTTTTCCAATTGGGGGGAAAGCTAAAATTTCTGTTAAGACGGGAAATATAAAAATGGAGGTATTGGAACATTAAAATGAAAATCTTTAAAAGAAAAACAGGAATCTGGATGATGGTTATAGGAATTGCCATGCAGTTCTTAAATATTTTAACCTATGGCCTTTGGGAAATAGACATAGATATTTTTGGAGCATTTATTTTTATTATAGGACTAGTAATTATGATAATTTGGTGGAAAAAATAAAAATTAACTCCTAATCATATACCTTGGAATTGCCTTTTCTTTAATCATTCTTTTTGTTTTATTTTCGACAGTTTGAAAACCTTTTTTTCTATAAAAATGTTTTTTTAAAATTTCAATATTTTCCTTGATTGTTTTTGGTAAAGTAAAATTATATAACTCTCCAATGTCTGCTAGATTTTTAGCCTCTTTAATGTCTTTATTATTTTCAAAAATCATCACTTTAATTTTATTTTTTGTAAGTGTTGCGGCAGTTGTCTTATGGCTGCCATCTAATAAAAAATACTCAGCTTTTAGATTAATTTTTTCAAATTCCTTAAATTTTAAATTATAATTTTTGTTAAAGACTGGAATTACTAATTTTTTATGTATGACTAGACAAGGTGGGATAATTTTTCCATAACCCTCTTTAAATATTTTGAAGAATATTTTTAATATATGTTCATTATAAACTGGATAATCATTTAAAGTTATTATTTGATTAGGATTTAATTCTTTTATTTTCATATTAAAGGGATTGTAATCTAATTTATATTACTATCTAAACCAAAGGAAAAGGTTTATAATTGTTTAATATTCCGTTTTAATATGAGTTATTTCATTATCATTCGAGGGCCTTTAGGAATTGGAAAATCTACAATAGCGAAAGCTTTAGCTAAGAAATTAAGCGCAGAGTATATTTCAATGGATCAGATTTTAAAAGAAAATGGATTAGATGTAAGAGGGAATGAACCATGTATTCCTGCGAGAAATTTTATTAAAGCAAATGAAATAGTATTGTCGAAAGTTAAAAGAGATTTGAAAGACAAAATTGTTATTTTTGATGGTTGTTTTTATCATAAAGAGCAAATTAAACATTTAGAAGTATATTTACCCTTTGAACATTATGAATTTAATCTAAAAGCACCTATTGAAGTTTGTATAGCAAGAGATAGTAAAAGAAAACAATCATACGGAGAGGGTGCTGCAAGAGCAGTTTATAGTTTGGTTACAAAATTTGACCATGGAATAAATATAGATACTGAAAATAAGACTAAGAATCAAGTAGTTAAAGAAATTCTTTCGCATTTACCCCCAAGATTTAATTTAAGAGTTGTAAAAACATTATAATTTTTTCTTTTTAAAATGACTTAGACTTATTCTAAGAGTAACAATAATCCCCACAATAAGAAATGCCCAAATAACTCCCACAATTATACCCATAGGAAATTTAGGAAAGTTTACTAGCAGCCAAATTAATGAGGCCAATAAGATAGTAAATATAATAATAAAAATGGTTAAAGCTATACCAAAATCATAGAAAAAAGCTTGAGACTTTAGAAAAGTTCTTTTTTTCTTATATCTTAAATTTAATCCTAAAATGATAAGATATATAACAAAAATTGGAAAGGGAGCTAATAACATAGTCGATGCAACTACCTTAAGGACAACATCTATCCCCAAATCAAAAGTTTTTTCTTCTGGAAAATATTGGAGAACTCCAAACATACAAGCAACTAATAAAGTTATAATTGCCAATCTTAATAATTCATCATTTGTTTGTTTTTGTTCCATTTTAAGAATAAAGTATCTTTTTTATCCAAAAACTTCTTTAATATGTTCCTTGGTTACTTTCAAGTCGCCTTTCTTGACAGCAACTTTACAGACAGCTTCACAGTTCTGCAATAAAGTTCTTGGATTATACTCAGACATCTTAAACAGTTCTTTTATCATATCATTGCTTATAATATCCAGACTTCCGATTCTTTTTCTTACAATGTCAATTGCAATGTTATCGTCAAGTCTGCCTAATTTAATAATATTATCTCCAACCAAGTCTTTAATACCATCAACTTTGATCGCTTTGATGTCAGAACTTACAAAAATAATACTTTTAAAGTGATTTCCAAAATAATCCTTGATAATCCTTGCATCAGTATCACCCAAATCCTGAACTTCATCCAGTAACAAAATCAAGTTATCATCCATCATTCCAAACAATTTAGTCCAGAAAGTTCTTCCCTTAATCAAACTATCAACATCAATGCTAGATTCAGTCCTGTTGCAGGAATAATAGATTAATTTCTTCTCACCGCCAAATCTTTCAATAATTCTTTTAAGAATAGAAGTTTTACCCCTACCATATCCCCCTTCAATGAATAAAACCTCTCCGTTTTCAATCTTG
Organism: Candidatus Nanoarchaeia archaeon; assembly: GCA_028714375.1. GTDB lineage: Archaea > Nanobdellota > Nanobdellia > SCGC-AAA011-G17 > JACPNG01 > JAQTMY01. The sequence goes on from JAQTMK010000001.1 coordinate 214,799, forward strand.
CTTAAAATTAAATCAATATCATACCCATAAATCTCATTGTCAAAAGCACCAGGCTTTATGCTGAATGGGTTGTTCCAAAATCCTAATTCCCTAAACCATATATCCATTTTAGTAGTACCTCTCTGCTACATCTTCATACATTATTTTAAGATCATCATCGTTTCCTTTTTTAGGAGCTTGTTTTTTAGGTTCTTCTTTCTTTTTCTTAACTTCTTCTTTTTTCTCAGCTTTTTTAACAGGTTTAGTTTCCTTGACCTCTTCTTTAACAGCTTTTTCTCCGTCAAATATGACTTTAGCTTCTTCTTTACTTACCTTTTCAGATTTCTGCTCAAGAGAAAACTTAACCAAATCTTCACAGGTTTTTAAGAAATTTTTAACATTCTTGTCGCTTTTCTTGAAAGCGTTTTTGATAATAGCTTCTGAAATCAGATCTTTTCCGTTTAATCTTTCTTCAACAATCTCGACTGCATCATCTTCATCAAGTTCAGGAACAGTTAAGATTTTGCTAATCCTGTCTTTAAGACTATCACTAAAGTTTAATCTTTTGTAATTAACACCGGTAAATATGATGCTCCTTATGTAATTCTGGTCATAGAAATATTTTATCCTTTCAGTGTTTTTTCTGGATAATTCTTCAATATCATCAAACAATAAAATCATATCTTTAGGGGTTTTACTAAATAATCTTTTGATAAATCCGTATTTGTGAGTCAAAACTTCTTCAACGTTTAGGTCTTTAATCTCGCTGCATTTGATGTAAACAACCTTTCCCTTGCCTTTAAATCTGTCAATAACTCTTCTTAGAATAGCAGTTTTACCGCTTCCTTCTTTACCTTCAATAAATATAATATTTCCAGCGTGAACTCCATAGATAGCTTCATCAATAACTTCATCATAACCAATCATCCTTATTTCAGGATTGTCTTCAAAAGGATTAAAATCAAAATCTAAATCTTCATACCACATTCTCTTCCAGCTCCCTTGCTTTGTTTCTGTAATAATCAGCATCCTGGTAATATTCTTCAGCTAATTCCTTGTCTCCAATCTGGTGAGACTCTTCCCCTTTCTTATGCATTTTCATAGCTTTTTTATAATATTTTTCAGGGGTTTTCTTGAACATCTTAATTACAATAATCAAAACTACAATCACCCCAATTATTATCAGTACTTTATACAAAGTGTCCATTCAATTTCAATAAAGAAGTTATTTTATAAACATTATGTCAATCTAACATATATACCAAATTAAATTTGTTCTAGGGTAATAATGGCAGAATTTTTCTCATTTAAATATTTATTAACAACCCTTACAACATCTTCCTTGCTTACCTTGTTAATCTTCTTGACATAATTCTCCAAATCCTTAAGATTATTTGTCAAGTCCCATGCAGAAATTAACATTCCTCTCTTGTCTTTCTCTTCCATCTGGAGCAGATAAGCTCCTTCCTGATAGTCTTTTGCTTTCTTCAGATCCTTGTCTGAAATCTTTTTTAATTTATTAATTTCAGTAAATATTATTTCTTTTATTTTTGGAATGTTCTTCTTGTTTGTTCCGATATAAATCCCCAAAAACCCATAGTCAGTTCCGTTATCTGTATATGAACCCAAAATATAAGCTAATCCTCTTTTTGTTCTTATTTCATCAAATAGTTTTGAAGATTGGCCTTTGCACAAAATAGCATTGATAACATCAATGACATAGCTTTCTTCATCGTCTCTTGGCATCGTCCTGAAACCAACAACCATATAACTCTGGTTTATTTTTTTCTTTTCAGAATAGGTTATTAAATTATTAAGCGGTTTTTCGTTTATGATTTCTCTTTTTGATCCTTTCCCTTTCCTTAAATTATTAAAATTATCTTTAACTAATTTAACTATTTCCGGTTTGTTAAAGTCACCGATAACAATGACTTCAGTATTTTCTTTGACATAATACTTATTGTAAAAATCAATTATTTTTTTCCTGTTGACTTTTAAAACAGTTCCTTTTCTCCCATAAATCGGATTCTTTACAGGATTTTTGTTAAACAATTTGTTAAGCAAAACAGTCCACTGATATATTTTTGGATCATCCCAGACCATGTTTATTTCATCAGCAACAACTTTTTTCTCTTTCTCAAGCGATTTTTCATTGAAAACAGAATTCTTTATCATGTCAGATAAAGTTTCAAAAGCAAGACCAGTATGTTTCTTGGCAATTCTTACATAATAAACAGTTTTTTCATTGTCTGTAAAAGCATTCATTTCTCCGCCGTATTTTTCAATAGAATTACTTAACTCCATTGCGCTTTTGGTTTTAGTTCCTTCAAAAACCATATGTTCAATAAGATGGCAGATCCCTGCTTCGTCTCTATTTTCATAATTAGATCCAACCTTGACTCTTACAAAAACAGCTACAGAAGTTCCTTTAACTCTGTCAAGAATTAAATCTATCCCATTAACATTTATTTTTTCCATGTCTAAAACTTAAAAGTAAATTTTCCGTTTCTTTGTATTACTTTGTCATCAACTAAAATCTCTCCGCCTTTTCTCAAATCTTTTATCATATCCCAATGCAGAGCAGATTTATTTTTCCCATTAGCTTCTGGAAAACTATTGCCCAATGCCAAATGGATTGTTCCGCCTATTTTTTCATCAAATAAGATATTTTTTATGAATTTATTAATCTTGTAATTTGTTCCAATGCCTAATTCTCCAAGTCTCGAAGCACCAGGATCCATTTTTATCATAGCTTTTAACAAAGACTCATTCTTTTCAGCACTTGCTTTGACAACTTTTCCATTTTCAAACTTTAACTTTACTCCATCTACTTCTTTTCCAGAATAAATAACTGGGAAACTATAGGAAATGTGTCCGTTTGCAGAATCATCTACTGGAGAGGTAAATATTTCACCGTCAGGAACATTAAATATTCCAGGATGATTAATTCCTAGCCTGCCTTTGATGCTCATTTCAATGTCTGTGTCCTCACCAATAATTCTTACTTTGTTTCCATTATCAATAATTTCTTTTAATTTTTCTTGTTTTCTTTCTAATTCCTTATAATCAACAATTGAAGCACCATAAACAAAGTCTTCAAACTCATCTAAAGACATATCTGCTTCCATAGCCAACGCATTTGTTGGAAAATCAAATATAACCCATCTGTCTTTTTTGTGAATAAGATCAGAAATCGGTTTAGTTACTTTTCTCCTGATAGCAATCTTTTCAGGACTTATGTTAGCTAACTCTCTTGTATTAGAATCACCTGCCACACTTATGTAAGCATCTGCTTTCCTAGTTTTAAACATAGCAACTTCAGGAAACTTTTTTAGTTGCTCTTCAGAAGCAATTTTGTAATAGAGATACGAACTCCCTTCCAAACCAACATCAAGGATTGGATAAGCTCCTTTCTCTAAAACTCTCTTATATACCTCTAATAATAATGGTTTTGCAGATTCACTTCCAGATACTTGGACAGTCTCACCTTTTTTAACCTTAACAGAATAATCAACTAAAATTTTAGCAATCTTTTCAATTCTTGGATCCATCTTACCACCTCTTTAATTAAAAAACTTAAACAATATATAAATCTAACTGATTAGAGTAACCATTCCAAATATGAATACTAGAATTATTATAATTCCCAGTAATTTATGATACCATTTTTGTAATTCTTTTAATTTAAGACTCATTAAAACAATAATTATTCCTTCTACCCCTCCTCCAATAGTTCCAACAAATCCAATAATGTCTTTAAAACCAGCAAAATGTCTTACAATTAAAAATAAAATAAGAGGAACCAAACATGCCAGACCCCAAGCATAAAATTTCCTGATATTGTAATCGTAATTAAACATCTGTCTCATTCCCAATCCGATTGTAAGGAATGAACTTGCCATAGCAAATATTGCAAATAAGTTTCCCATACCAATCATCCATGGACCAGCTCTTTCTCCCAATCCAATAGTTCCTATTTCAGTAGTTTCAGCTCCAGTCACACCAACAACAGCTAAACTGAAAATAATATAAAATACAATTGGGATTAAACTGCCTAAAAGAACAGACTTCATTAAATATTGTTTATTTTTTCTGACTTCTTCCTTAACCTCAGGAATTGCAATCCCTCCAAGCATGGCAAACAAAATCACCCCGTATGGGAAAAATAAATAATTTAAATTTGTATAGGCAATATTCATCATATTTATCTTAGGAATTACTGAGAAGCAAATCACCCCTGCAATAGTTAAAAATATAATATTAAGATAAACTTCCCATTTTCGAACAAAATCCAGTCCCTTATACACTAAAAAAGAAGCAGGAATAAAAAATGCAAATGAATAATAAAGAGCATCACCGCCAAATATTGCAGCCAAGGACTGCCCAACACCAAATATATAAGCAACTAATGCACCACAGTTTACAAATATCATTGAAGAGCCCATGATAAATGCCCCAATCTTTCCCAAGTAAATTTTGGCATAGCCAGTCAATTGATGATTTCCTTCTGTGTGTAAAACAACTTTAGCTAGGAATAAATTTGAAGCTAAAATAATCAATCCAATAATCAAAATTTCTATGATACCAACCAATAAACCAACCTTGGAAATGACATAAGGCAACCCCAAAACCCCTGCACCAATGATAGTTCCAATCATTGTAGCAGTACCCTCAAGAACATAATTATGCTTCATCTATGTTAAAACTACAATTTAGTATTTAAATATTTTAGTGAAAAGGTTTAAAAGAAATAAAAAAGTTATAATTCTGGGCCTGTAGCATAATCCGGACTAGTGTAATCGGTTTCGGCCCGATTGATCCAGGTTCAAATCCTGGCAGGCTCATAAGATTTATATATTAACTAAAATTAAAAAGTAATATGAAAGAAAAACAAATCGGAATAACTGTTAAAAAAGAAGATGATTCTTCTGAGTGGTATACACAGGTAATTCAAAGGGCAGATTTGATTGAATACACAAAAGTTTCAGGATGTTATGTTCTAAAACCAAATGCTTACGCAATCTGGGAAATAATACAAAAATATTTTGATGCTAAAATAAAAAAATCAGGGGTAAAGAATGCTTACTTCCCTTTGTTGATTCCAGAATCATTGTTAAAGAAAGAATCCAAGCATATTGAAGGATTTTCTCCAGAAGTTGCATGGGTTACTCATGCAGGAGATTCAAAACTTGATGAAAGACTGGCAATAAGACCAACTTCAGAAACAATTATGTATGATTCCTATTCAAAATGGATAAGATCGCATAAGGACTTGCCTTTAAGATTAAACCAGTGGTGTAATGTTGTAAGATGGGAATTCAAGAATCCTGTACCATTTTTAAGATCAAGGGAATTTTTATGGCAGGAAGGACACACAGCATTTGCAACAAAAAAAGAAGCAGATGAGGAAGCAAGAGAAATCTTGAAATATTATAAACAGGTTTTAGAAGAGCTTTTAGCAGTTCCAATGATAGAGGGGATTAAATCAGAAAAAGAAAAATTTGCGGGGGCAGATTATACTCTAAGTATTGAAACATTTCTTCCTACAGGCAAGGCAATCCAGGGAGCAACAAGCCATGGTTTAGGGCAAAATTTCTCAAAAGTATTTAATATTTCTTTCTTAGACGAAGAAAATAAAAAACAATATGTATGGCAGAATTCTTGGGGATTAACTACAAGGACAATCGGAGTAATGATCATGATGCATTCTGATAATAAAGGATTGGTTTTGCCTCCAAGAGTCGCATTAAACAAAGTTGTTATAGTCCCAATAATATTTGAAAACACAAAAGAAAAAGTCTTGAAAGTCTGTGATGAAATAAAAAAAGAACTTTCAAAACACAATCCAATATTGGATGACAGGGATGACTATTCTGCTGGATGGAAATTCAGCGACTGGGAACTAAAAGGAATTCCAATAAGAATAGAATTAGGGCCAAAAGATTTGGAAAATAAAGAAGTTATTTTGGTCAGAAGAGATACTCATGAAAAGATAAAAGTTAAAATCAAAGACCTTAGCAAAAAAATTGATGAAATATTAGAAGAAATTCAAGCTAACTTATTCAACAAAGCAAAGAAGTTTTTGGATTCAAGCATAGTTGAAGTTGATTCAATTTCTAAACTAAAAGATGCTGTTAAAAATAAAAAGATGGGATATGCTCCCTGGTGTGGCTCCAGAGAATGTGAAGAAACTATTAAAGCAAAGGCAGACGGGGCTAAATCTTTGAATATTCCATTTAACCAGAAAGATCCAAAGAAAAGATGTTTTGCATGCGAAGGAAAAGCAAAATACTATGCTTACTTTGCAAAGAGTTACTAATACTTATATATACTTATTCTGGAAAAAAATAGGCTGTCTTAAATATTAAAACAGCCCCAAATAAATATACTAGAGATTTTTTAATTTTCTCTGTTGGGATATCCATTTAAACATCTCTACAATTCCTCCAAATAATGTTCCTAGAACCACAAGGATAAATAAAATGGGAGCAGCTACCACTATAAATACAACCCCCAGCGGCCATAAGCTATACTCAGCTAGCATCATAGGTTTTGGAGAATCAGCGCGACTATCCCAGAAGAACAATATCAATAATACAACGAGATAAATCACATCTATTAATAAGATGGTTATCGTTTTCCCTTTTGGCAACAATATCCAAGAGACTATCGTAACAAATAGTAAAGCGAATAGCAGTACACATATATCCCTTCCCCTGGCTGCAATATTAACGATGCGATTATCCTTAGATATTTTTGAGACTAGATTTATTTTTTCTTTATCCTTTTTTTTGTGCATTACTAGCCTCCTCCTTCCGAATTTCTTTTTCTTCCACTTTTTTCCACAAAGAAAAATCACCGCATTCTAATGTAACACCACCATCTTCTTCCATAATAATAAACTCCTTTCTCCAAGGTTTTCCCTTGAATCTGATTTTTTAAATAGAGTCCTAACTCTAATTCAACCTCTTTTGAAAACTCTAAAATTACATAAAAAACCAACTAAATAACCTTTATAAACCTTTTTACTGGTCTAAGAATATGGAAAATCTAAAAGAACTATTAGAAGAATCAAACAAAATCCATTTAGAAAATCACGGAAACAAAGTTTGGTTTGGCAGGTGTATTTTTCTTAGCTGGTATTGTAAATTAGGAACCTGTAAGTTCTGTTTTAGATCAACCCAAAAATCAAGAATACATGATGAAAAAACTGCAAGAAGATCTCTATCCTCAGTTCTGGTTGAAACCTTATTATCAAAAAAACTAAACTGGAAAATAGAATTTTTGACAGGCGGTTATGGTATTTTCTCAGTCAAAGAATTAATAGACATAATGAAAAAGGTATCAGAAGTTTATGGAGAAAAAATATGGATTAATTTAGGGGCAGTAGAAAAACAGGATTTAGAATTATTCAAACCATACTTAAAAGGAATCGTAGCTTCAATAGAGACAGTAAATCCAGAGTTGCATAATAAAATCTGTCCAGACAAAGCAATCCAACCCTATGAAAAAATGTTTTCTTATTCAAAAGATTTAAAGAAAAGTATGACAATAGTTATTGGGCTAGGTGAGAAAAAAGAAGACTTTGAAAATCTGGCAGAATTCATAGAAAAAAACAAACTGGAAAGAATTACTTTTTATGCATTAAAACCAGTAAAAGGAACTCCTTACACAAAAGGCCCTACAACAGAAGATTATGTTTGGTGGATAGCAAAAACAAGAATAAGATTCCCAAAATTACAGATTATAACAGGAACAACATATAACAGAGTAGCAGAGATAGAAAAATACAACACAAAAGATGAAATTTACTTATTAATGAAAGCAGGAGCAAATGCAATAACAAAATTCCCTGCAACAAAGAAATTTAATACAGAAGCAGCAAAGAAAATAGAAGCACAGATTAAAAAAGCAGACAGAGTTTTTACAAGCACATTAACCAAAATCCCAAAAGTTAATTGGGACAAAGAAATCGATTCTTTAAGTTTAGATGAAAAATTAAAAGAGCAGATGAAAATCCAGATTAAAGAATATTTACATAGGATGGGAAAAGAATAATTTTATATATCTTAAACTATATTTTATATTTATGAAAGTTTTGATGGAAAAAGAGGCAGAAGAGTTCTTAGAAAAAAATAATCTTCCGATTGCAAGAAGGAGAATAGTAAACACAAAAGAAGAAGCCTTGGAATATATTAAAAAAATAAAATTTCCAGTAGTTTTGAAAGTAACAAATCAGCTACACAAAACCGAAGTAAAGGGAGTAAGGGTAAATGTTAATTCTTATAATTTTAATAATGAGTTTGACGAGTTAAAAAAAATATCAAAAAAAATCTTAGTTCAGGAATATATCCCAGGAAAACAATTAATCATAGGTATAATCAAAGATCCAACCTTTAATCATGTAATTATGTTTGGTTTTGGTGGTATTTTTGTGGAAATCTTTAAGGATATTTCATTTAGAATATGTCCAATAACAAAAAAAGATGCAAAAGAGATGATAAAGGAAATAAAAACTTACAAGATTCTTCAGGGAGTAAGAGGAGAAAAACCAATAAACTTTGACCAATTGGAAAATACTTTAGTTAAAGTCTCAGAGATAGCGATGAAAAATAAAAATATAAAAGAGCTTGACATTAACCCTTTAATAGCAAATGAAAAAGAAGTAAAAATTGTTGATGCAAGAATTATTTTTGAATAAGTTTTTCCAGTCTTTCAATAAAAATTTCAAAGTCCTCACTTTTAACGTTCCCACCACATGCATAATCATGGCCCCCACCATATCCGGTTAACCCTTCTAATGCTTTGTTTATCAAAGGAGGAAGTTTTTTCTTTGTGTATCTTATGCTCATTCTTACCTCTCCTTTTTTCTCTCTCCCGATGATAAGTAAAGTATCTGGATAAGCATGGGTTAATTCATTTGATAATAATCCTGTATGGCTTGTTTTGTTTGAAGGATACAAAAACACCAATGTCTTTTTCTTTGAATCATATTTTTTTCTTGCTTGCTCTAATAAATTAATATACTCTTTATTTACCCTTTCAAATCTTTTATATAAGAATCTTCCAGATGGAGTTAATTGGTTTAAGATTTCATAGGGAGTTTCTATTTTTAATAATACACTTATAGAATCTCTAATCTGAGTTGTACTTCCCTTTAATGCAAAAGAAAAAACCTTGACTAATTTTCCAAACTCAGAGTTAAACAATATATCTCCCGGATTTTTTGTTTTAAACAGCAAGTCAGGATATTTTCTGATTAATTCTTCAAAATTATCTGGTAAGAACCAATCTCCGAAAATTCCAGCAGCACTGATCCAGTCATTTTCTTTGGCAACCTCATTGCACCAGTAACTTGTGCATCTTGAATCATGATCGTCTTTAAGTCTTGGATTAAAATATTTTATTCCCTCTAATTTAAGTGGTTCGTGATGATCTATCCAGACAATTGGTATTTGGGCTTCATCAACAAATTCCTGAGTCACAATCGGTTTATCTAATATGAAAATTCTATCTGGATTTAATTCCTTGACTTTTTTAAGATAGGTTAAATCCAATGCAGGAGAACTTTTCACAACAATGCCCTTGCCTCTTCCAAGATATTTTCTTAATAACAAGTAAGAACTTAATCCATCAGGATCATCATCATATAAAAATAAAGGACTCTTGCTTTTTTTAAGTAGTTCTCTTATTTCTTCTATTTCTTTTTGGGTTATCATTAATATTTATACTCTTTGAAGGCTTTATCAATCTTTTCCTTGCTCCAACCCTTCTTAGTTAACATTTCTCTTATCTTTTCTTCAGAAAATCCTTTGTTTAGGTTATCCCTGATATAACCTCTAAGCATTACCCCATCTACAGTCTTTTCAATTTCCTTTTCTTTGATTTCTGCAACAACAACTTTTTTTGGATATAAATCTAGTTCGCTTGTTTCTTGTCCTTTTATCTTTGGAGTTTTTTTAGAAATATCCATGGGTTCATCTTTCAGAATCTCTTTTCCAGCCTTGAATTTCTCACCAACTAATTTTTCATGGAATCCATATTCTTTTTTCTTCTTTCTTGAATAGAAAAAGAAAACAAGACCAGCAAAGATTAGGAAAACAAACACAACTACCAAGATTAAAGTCAGATTACTTTTTTTCTCCTGAAATATGCAGGCATTATTTTGACAGGTATAACCTTCTTTACAAGGAGCATCTTCTTGACAGGTTCCGCAGTTTTCTCCCTCTTCAATCTCTCCATTTCCACAAACTGCCTCCTTTGTAACGGTTACAATATCTTCCCCAGTGTCTTTAACAATAACATCCCATTTTTGAGTATCAGAGTATGAACCATCACTGACAGAGACTTTGATTGAGTAAGTTCCAATCTCTCCGGCTTCATAATTATAATTTGCAGCATCTTGGTCTGCCAGTGCAATATCATCTATATACCATTTATACTCTAGGGTGTTGTTATTTTTATCAGAAGCAGAAACTGTAAATAACTGAGACTCTCCAACATTTAATTCAATGATAGACTGTGAAGGATTATAGCTTGAAATTACAGGAGGCATATTTTTTATTCTGACCTCTATAATAAATTCATTGCTTGAAGTTTCATAATCCCCATCGCTTGCAACTATAGTTACACTCTCATTTCCATACCAATCTAATTCTGGGGAAAAAGTTACTTCATCATCATCAAAAGAAGCATCAACATTGGTTAGATTTGCTGAAAGATAATAGTCTAAATCTTTTCCGTCTCCGTGTTTGAAATAATCACTCAAATCTATTGTTACATCTTCATTAATATCTAAAACCTGATTAGGAATATCTTCAATCAGTTCAGGCATGTCTTCAACGTCTTCAACCGTGACTGTAATATCATCAGTTACATAATCTTCTGAAGCAGATTCATCAGTTGCGCTTATTGCAAAAGTAAATTCTCCGTACCAGTCCTCTTCAGGGGTTATTATAACATTTTGTCCGCCCTCTTCATCAAGGGTAATATTCACATTTGTAGTATTGGTTATGATTTCATAAGTTAAAAAACTGGGCTCAAAATAATCATCCAGCATTAATTCATCATAAACAGAATCCTCATCCATAGTGATATCTGGGATTACAGGATCATAAGTAATGGCTCCAAAAACAAAACTCAAACTAACTAAAAAAATAAAACCATAGATTATTGTTTTCATACTCACCACTTTTATTATATTAGTGATGAATGAATATAAAAAACTTTTCTATTATATAAAATAAAAAAATCATCCAAATAGATGAGATTTAGGTCTTATTTTCTTTTTGGTGAATTTTCCGTAAACAGATTTTCTGTTTGGTCTTATTTTTTCTGCACCCTTACCTTTCTTCAATAGACCTCTGGATTTTCTAGCAGCAGGACTCTTTCCTCTGTAAACTCTTCCTTGCTCATAGGCAACCCATTCCATTCCAGGATATTTGCTGACCTGAACTCTGTCAACCAAAATTACTTCATACCAATAATATAAACCATCTCTTAATATTTCATAAGATCCTATAACTTCACAGTTAACATATTTTTTGTTTGCTCTTTCTTCAGCAACCCATTGATAACTTTTAGCAACTATTTTCTTTCTTCTTTGTGCTCTTGATCTTCTACCACCCATGACTCTTTCTCTTTTTCTTCCACCCCTTGGTAGTCTGACTCTAATGATTATGTAACCTTCTTTTGCTTTGTAACCCAAAGCTCTTGCTTTATCAATTCTTGTTGGATTATCAACTCTGACTACAGAATTACCTTTTCTCCAAGAAATCAGCCTCTCTCTTAGTAATGCTTTCAAATTAGCCTGAGGCTTTTTGTACAATTCATTGATATATTTTAAGTATCCCATTTTTCCAAGATTCTAGCATAAAGCTAACATTTCTTTTATAAAATTCCTAAAATTAACCTATTTAAACCTTTCTATTCCAGAAATTATTGGATAAGTTTTTTAAGATAATTCTAAATCCCTCCGATAAATTTATAAACCTTCTGTAATGAACATTTCTAAAATGTCAGAAGAAATCGAAGGGGATACTAGGGAAACAACGGCAACATCACTTAGACCAGGAAGATTTGTTATTCTTAATGGGGTTGCATGTAAGGTAACAAAAATAGATATTTCAAAAACCGGGAAACACGGACATGCAAAATGTAAGATTGAAGCCTCTGGTATCTTAGATGATAAAAAAGTTGTAGTAATACTTCCAGGACATGATGCAGTTAAAACACCAATTATAGAAAAGAAAACTGCTCAGGTATTATCAGTTAATGGAAAAATGGCAAATGTTATGGACATTGAAAGTTATGAAACATTTGATTTAGAAGTACCAGAAGAAATTAATGATCAAGTTAAGGAAGGAGTCCAGGTTATGTACTGGGTAGTTACCGGAGTAAGGGTAATGAAACAATTAAAGTAAAATGGCAAAATTTGAAGAAGCAATCAACAGGAATATGAAAAACATTTTCGTCTGCAGAAAATGTAAATCCAAGATAAGGACAACTATGCCAAAAGTGTTGCAGAAGAAAGCAGTATGCAGAAAATGTAAAAAAGCTGCACTAAGACCATTGAGAAAAGGTAGAAAAGTTTAAACATGAACTATGATATATTATTTGCTGTAATTTTTTACGGTCTTATTTTTCTCTATTTCATCAAGAACAAACACAAGTTCAACATTGAAAATAAAATATTTATTATGTATAAAACCAGGTGGGGATTAAAACTAATGGATAAGATATCCAGGAGATTTCCACGACTGCAAAAAATACTTTACCATTTTGGATGGATTTCATGTTTCTTTGGCATGGGTTTTATTTTCTATTTTCTGATTAAAGGTACTATAAATCTTATCTTAAATCCTGGATCACAGCCAGCATTGGCTCCAGTGTTGCCAGGGGTTGCAATCCCAGGTATGCCAACATTGTCATTCTGGCACTGGATTGTTGCAATATTGATTCTTGCTACAATACACGAATTTTCACATGGATTGGTTTCAAGACTTCATAACATAAAAGTAAAATCTTCTGGTTTTGCTTTTTTAGGGCCAATACTTGCAGCATTTGTAGAACCAGATGAAAAGCAACTGCAGAAATCAAAAAAAACTGCTCAATTATCTGTTTATGCAGCAGGGCCTTTTATGAATGTTATAACCGGATTCTTATTTTTATTAGTCTCAAGCTTTTTTGTTTTTAGTGGAGTGCAAATAGTAAATATAGTTGAATCTTCACCAGCTTCACAGTCAGGGATTGTTGCAGGAGAAAATATTTTAATGATTGATGATTATACAATTAATTATGTTTCTGATTTTAAAAAATCTTTAAATGATTTGGAAATTGGTCAGGAAGTAATAGTCAAGACAGATCTCGACGAGTATAAAATAATTGCAGAAGAGAATCCAAACTCTGAAGGCAAAGCCTACCTTGGACTCACAGTAGATACAGTTTATCCAACAGACTCAAAATTACTGAAAGGGATAATTGTCTGGGTTAAGATGTTATTGTACTGGTTGTTTGTTGCCAGTGTTGGTGTTGGATTGTTTAACCTTCTTCCCCTCGGACCTGTAGATGGTGGAAAGATGTTGTATACAGGAATTTTTGGACTTACAAACAACGAGAAAATTGCAAAAAGAATCTGGATAGTTATTAGTTCATTCTGTTTATTATTAATAATCATTAATCTGTTGCCATGGGTATATAAGCTTCTTATATTTTTATTTAAACCAATCTTGTTATTGATTTTGTAAAGCAAAATAATTTAAATCCTTAATTTTTAGATTATTCTATGTTAGTTGATGTTCATGCTCATTTAGATTTCAAGGAATTTGATTCTGATAGGAATGAAGTTATTAATGAAGCCAAGAAAGCAGGCGTTGTTAAGATCATAACCTCTGGACTGAATCAGAAAACAAATGAGAATGCATTGGAGCTTTCTAAAAAATATGGCATCGTTGAAGCCTCTTTGGGTTTATATCCAATTGATATGCTTAAATTAAACGGTAAACAGATTAGCTCTTGTTTGGAATTTATCAAAAAACACAGCAAAGAGATTGTGGGTATAGGTGAAGTTGGATTGGACTATCAGGAAAGTCAGGATAAGATAACACAGAAAAAGAATTTTCAGCAGATTATCTCACTGGCAGAATCACTTAATCTCCCAATTATAGTTCATTCAAGAAAGGCTGAAAGCGATGTGATTGAAATGTTAGAGTCCTCTAAAATAAAAAAAGTTGTTCTGCATTGTTTCTCAGGAAATATGAAACTGGTAAAAAAGGCTTCAGACCTGAATTATAACTTTTCAATCCCATGTAATATCCTTTTTTCAAATCATTTTAAAACTCTCGTCGAGAATGTACCACTCAAACAATTGCTTACAGAAACAGACTGTCCTTATTTATCTCCAATAAAAGGCCAAAGAAATGAACCAAAATATATTGGGTATACAATAAATGAGATTGCAAAGCTAAAAAAACTGACCGAAGAAGAGACAAAGAAAATAATTTTTATGAATTATCAAAGAATTTTTTCTTTATAGAAACATTTTTAAAGTAGAAGACATATAAAATAATAGATATTTCATATCAAATAAAAAGGGGTGATAGTTGTGGCAGCAAAAAAGAAAAAAACCGCTAAGAAAACAACAAAGAAAAGGAAGAAGTAAGCCTTCTTTTTTAATTTCTTTTTTTATTTTTTGTTTAAATTCTTAAATTTTTATTATTTTTCCGTCGGGGCCAGGATTAACTATCTTTTTTCCGTTAATCGTGTCCTGTTTGCTTTCATTTTCGTGTAGATGTCCAGAAATTCCTAAAACAACATTGTTTTTTTCTATAAATTCTCTGTAAGAATCACATCCGACGTGTCCACCCCAGGGCAGATAATCAAGTTTTGTATTCGAAGGAGGAGCATGAGTCACTAAAATTATTTTATCATTCCTTCTTTTATTTTTTAAAAAACTCTTAGAGATTTTTTCAAAGGTTTCATCGGTCTTTGAAAACCCTCCCCCACCTCTTCCAAAGAAAACATACTCATTAATCCTGTAACTTGAATCATGCAGGAAAACACAGTAAGGATATTTGGCACAAACTTTCCTAAGATCATCTTCGTGTTCATGATTCCCCGGGATGATCAATAATGGTTTATTTAAGCTTGCAAATTTTTTGATGAGTAAATCAAGATTATTCCCCCAATTACTTAGGTCCCCAGCACAAACCAATAAATCTGCAGAGTCTGCTTTTTTAATCAGTCGGTTAAGTGCAGCATTGTTCCCATGAGTGTCAACAAAAGCCAAAATATTCATAAAAAAAAGTAAGTAGAAATCTTTTTATATTTATCTTTTTATATCCTACCTCATGAATGCAGCATTAATTAATGGATTTTTTAGTTTTGCCTCTGAAAATCCAATCTATCAGCAAATATCTTCAAATAAATATTTGTCTGCAATTGTAATATTCATCATAGCATTTTTACTTTCAAAACTAATAGTATTTATTTATGATAAAATTGTATCTCAAGTAACAAAAAAGACACATACAAAATATGACGATTTATTTGTTAAGAAAACAAAAGCACCACTTACAACCCTACTTACAACAATCGGTGTTCTTATTGCATTGACTCCATTAGGACTTCCAGAAACTTTGCAAAAAATTATTTCAAAAATAATAGGAACATTTATTGTATTGACACTTACATTGATTGTTTCAAGAGTATTAGCAATATTAATAGATATCTGGGGATATAAATGGGCTAAGAGAACAGAATCAAGCATCGATGATGATCTGGTTCCATTATTCAAGAAATTTATGAGGGTAGTTGTAATCATTGCAGGAATTGCAGTATCTTTGACAGTCTGGAACATTAATATAACCGGAATACTTGCCGGAGTGGGAGTCGTAGGTATTGTCTTAGGATTTGCTTTACAGGACAGTCTCTCAAATATTTTTGGAGGAATTTCTCTAATCTTAGATCAGTCAATGAAAAAAGGAGATAAGATAAAATTAGACAGTGGTGAAGTTGGTCATATCCAGGACATTGGATTAAGAAGCACCCAATTAAAAACTTCAGACAATCAAATAATTATAGTCCCAAACTCAATCTTGTCTAAGGCAAGATTCTTGAATTTTGTAAAACCAGACTCAAGAATAAGAGTGAATGTTTCATTCAATGTTGCTTATGGAACAGACGTTGATAAAGTAAGAAAACTAATCTTAGATTTACTTGAATCTCATTCAGGAATATTAAAAAATCCAAAACCAGAGGTTATTTTTGAATCAATGGGAGACTTTTCTTTAAACTTTGTTGCAAAGGCTTGGATATCTGATTTTGAAAAAGAATATGATGTCAGGGTAGAATTAAATGAAAAGATCTACAAAACATTGACTAAAAATAAAATTGAGATTCCATTCCCAACACAGATAGTATACCTTAAGAAGGAATAAACCTCCTTAAAAATTAAAATAAAAAAGAATCAGGGTCTTGGTAGCCCAGCATAAATCCTTCTTCCTCTGCACTGATTTCATCGTTCTCAAGCATTTCTTCTCTGTCCTCTCCCAAATAAATATTACCTTTTTTTGTTTCTATCATTTCTATCACCTCTCAAAACAGGCAAGTTCCTGAGTTGGCTGCTAAATATGTCTTGAATTGTTTGTATGTCCAGATTATTCATCCTGATCACCCCCGACAAAGCTATAATGTAAAAATGATTTATAAGCCTCATTCGAGGTTGTCAAGAACCTATTTACTATAGAATATATTAACCTAATTTATGCGAAAACTAGAACTCATCAAGCCTCTTTAAACTACCATACTTAAACACAAAAACCTTTGCTCCCTGGTCAGATACTGCCTCTTCCTTTAAGATTACTCCGCCTTTAGCCAAATCATCAAGTTTTCTCTGTAATGTTCGTAAACTAATGTCTTTTTTATAAATATCCAGTAATTCCTGGGCATTTTTACCAGAATTTAGCTTAACTAGCTCGATTATCTCTTTTTCATCATCTTCCATTTTATCTATCTCTCTTTTCTGATAATCACCTAGTTGAGAAATAGCGATCTGCGCATGTTCAATACCTATCCTTCTCAGTGCTTTTCTTTCAGCAATGTTTCCTGCCTCTCTTAACAAGAATAATCCAGTTCTTATATCATTTAATTCAAATGCTTTTTGAGCAACTAATTCAAAAGCAGTTTCGTCAAACACACCCTTTACAAAAGCATATCTAACTCTTTCTCTCAAAATTTCTTTTGTCTCATCCAAAGTATATGGATTAAATTCTAAGGTGTCTAATATTAATCTTGATTTTAGTCTGTCTTCTAATTCACTTGCCCATCCTTTTTCGTTTGTGATTAAAAACATACTTTTTCTGTAAATTTCTTCAACCAAAAAATAAAGTATCTGAAAATCCTGCAATTTGTCCACTTCGTCCAGAACAATGACTAAATTTTTTTTGTTGATGATTTCCTTAATCTCATTGAATAATTCATCTGTTCTTTTGTTATGCACCCATTTGTATCCGAGTAAAGCACACATTTCTAAGGCTAATTTATAGCTTGTGTCTTTTTTCCAGCAGTTTAGATACAACAAAATTATGTCTTCTTCATATTCTTTTAATTCAGTCAAGACATGTCTGCAGCACACAGTCTTTCCCACTCCAGGAGTTCCGGTTATCAGTAAGTTTTTTCCGTTTCTTTTTTGAAGTAGGGGGAGTATGCAGGAAGCCATATATTTTTGTTGGTTTTCCCTGAATCTTACTAATTTAGGTTGGTATGAAAAATCCAGCATAATCTCATTTAAGAACAATGATTCAGAATCTTTCAACGCATCATCAAACAAGCCCATTACCCTTAATTTATATTGATTCTTTTTATTGTTTTCTATATTTAAGATATTATATAGATATATATACTTAATATATAAAAAATGGATGGATAAACCACCCATTTAAAGTTTAGACTAGATTGGTGGTTACTTTCTTAACTTTCGATATCTCCTTGCTACCTTTTTTCTGAGACCGATTGTAGAATTTGAATGCTTTGAAATCCGCCTCATAACTCGAACGTCAATAGTTGACTTTAATATCCTCCCAAGTTCCCTGAGTGAAATGTCTGGTCTTGATGTTTGGGCTAAGTGATACTTGGATAACATATCCATTCTTCACCTCCTAAATTAATTTTTTACAGTTTGTCCTTTGGTTCTAGAAAATTCAATATAATAGAAGTTAGGAGAATGATCCTAAAAACAGGGTTTTCCAGGCCAATAAGGCAAACTACTTTAAAGTTACAAAAATACAAAAAGTTCTGAACTTATAAACTTTTCCAAAAAGTGTCACTTTAGAATTATTACTAAACCCGAAAATCCAAGTAGTTTTCTTTTACATTAAAGTCAAGTTCATAGGCAATACCTCTTCCAATATTAAAGAAAGCACCAGTGCTTAATTGGTTGAATATACCCAACAAACCAGTTTTTCTTTCAAACCTAACCAACCTGACTTCTTTGGTATTGCTTAGCTCTTTTGCAACTTCAATAGCTTTATTCTTATCTCCAAGATAATCAACTAAACCAAACTTATAAGCTTCTAAACCCAAATAATATATTCCACTGCTTAGTTTCTTAACCTCATCAATAGTCATATTTCTGTTTTTAGCAACCTCATCAATGAAGATAGAATGGACTATTTTCAGTTTATTCTCTAATATTAATCTCTCATCAGAACTTAATTCTTTAAATGGACTTCCAGTGTCTTTATATTCTCCTGACTTTAAATCAACATAATCAATACCATATTTTTCAAATAATCCAGAAAATTCCAAATAACCGCTGTAAACCCCAATGCTCCCAGTCATGGACAAAGGATCAGCAACAATTTTGTCTGCAGAACTTGCAACCCAGTATGCACCAGAAGCACCAGTCTCTCTTATCCATGCAACAACTGGTTTTTTTGTTTGTTTTACAGCTCTGGCAATTTCCTCAGAAGCAACAACTGTTCCACCAGGACTATCAATTTCTAAAATTATTGCTTTAATGCTGTCATCGTTGTCTGCCTGATCAAGATATCCAGCAATTGTTTCAGGATCAGCGATGTCTTGATTAAAGAGATCTGCACTGGTAGATATGACCCCTTTTACTGGAATAAAAACAATCTTGTCTTCTAAAACTGACTCACCCTCAATGATTCCAGACAAGAAATAGGAAATTAGGAAAAATACAACCAACATACCAACCATCTTTATTATCTTATTCATCTTTCATAACCCTCGTATTTGATATTTTTTCTAAAACTCTTTGTCCCTTCCTGTTTAACAAATAAACACAATCAATAATTAAAATCACAATTGAGATTTTTGACAGGTTCCTGATAATTGTCTGGATAAATTTTGGTTTTTCTCTTCTTGAACTTACTTTTAATTTGAAGATTAATTTTCCAAAAGTCTGCTCAAAATAATATTCAAAGACTGCAAAATAAAAAAGAGTTATCAAACAAATAACTAAAACCAAAATAAAAAAATCAAAATTAAAAGATATATTAGTGATGTCAGTATATTTTTCCAGAAGTTTTCTGAATGGATAAATTAGTATTAAATTAATTATTAAAACATCAATTAGGAAAGCAAAAATTCTTTTTAGGAGCAACTTAGGTCTTTCTGGTTTTAGCAATTCTTCAACATCTCTTTTGCCATTTTTCATACCTTTTTTCCATTTAAAAATCTATATAAACCTTTATGTATTCCAAACTGTATGAAAGAGTTTTATGATGAACTTAACAAAGGAATAATAAGGAAAAATCTTGATGTAAATGGAATTCTAAAACTCAGGACAGAATTGGGGAAGAAATACAAAATAAAACACCTTCCAACACTGATAGAAATTTTCCTTAATTTTCCAGAAAATAAGATAAATAAACTAAAAGGATTAATCTCAAAACCGACAAGAACAATTTCCGGGGTTGCACCTATCGCAATAATGACAAAACCATTCAAATGTCCCCATGGTAAATGTGCAATTTGTCCGGGTGGAATAAATTCTTATTTTGGGGATGTTCCTCAGAGTTATACTGGAAGAGAACCAGCAACACTGAGAGCAATAAGAAATAATTATGATCCATACCTGCAGGTATTTAACAGGCTTGAGCAGTATTTGGTTTTGGGTCATATTCCTGACAAGGTAGAATTAATTTTGATGGGCGGAACATTCCCTTCTCTGGATAAAAAATATCAGGACGAATTTGTTACTTATGCACTTAAAGCAATGAATGATTTTTCAACTTTGTTTTTTAAAAAAGGAAATATGGATATTAAGAAATTAAAATCATTTTTTGAAATTCCATCCAATATTCATAACCCATCACGAATAAGCAGAATAAAATTAAAGATTAAAAAACTAAAATCAAGATCAACACTGGAGAAAGAACAAAAAAGAAATGAAAAAGCATTTATCAGGTGTGTTGGTTTAACAATAGAGACAAGACCTGACTATGCATTACTTGAACATGCAAACCAGATGCTGAGACTCGGAGCAACAAGGGTTGAATTGGGAGTTCAGAGTGTTTATGATGCCCCCCTGAAAGAAATTGAAAGGGGCCACACTGTCAAGGACTCGATAAAGGCGATTAAAATTCTAAAAAATCTCGGATTCAAATTAAATTTCCACTACATGATTGGTCTTCCAAAAACAACCCCAAGGCAGGACATAGAAGGACTGAAAAAACTGTTTGAAGATTCTGATTTTCAGCCAGACATGTTAAAGATTTATCCATGTTTGGTTTTGAAAGGCACAAAACTATATGAAAAATACAAAAAAAACAAATACTGTCCATTAACAACCATACAAGCAATAAAAATTATTTCAGAATTTAAAAAAATAGTCCCTGAATATGTCAGAATAATGAGAGTTCAGAGAGATATCCCAACAAAAGTTACAGAGGCAGGACCAGACAGAAATAATTTAAGACAGTATGTCACAGAAGAATTAAAGAAAAAAGGAATATTCTGTAAATGTATCAGATGCAGGGAAATTAAAAATAAGATTCCCAAAAAAACACACCTAAGAATTATTTCTTATAATGCATCAAAAGGAAAGGAATTTTTCTTGTCTATTGTTGATTCAGAAAATTCATTAATCGGATTTTTAAGATTAAGATTTCCTTCAGCATTTCTTAGAAAAGAAATAACTAAAACTTCTGCATTGGTAAGAGAACTCCACGTTTATTCTCCAATAACTCAGATTGGAAAAAAATCAGAAAAATCCCAGCAGCATAAGGGTTATGGTAAAATATTGTTGAATGAAGCAGAAAAAATTTCAAGACTAAATAATAAAACAAAGATGGTGATTATCTCAGGCATTGGGGTTAGAGAATATTATAAAAAACAGGGTTATAAAAAAGAAGGGCCATATATGGTTAAAGTTCTAAAATAGAAAACTATATATTCTATTATTTATTAATTCTTGCCATGACAACTATCGAATTGGGTGGTAATATAAAGTTGTCTGGGTTTAAGGACCTGGAACCAGCAAAACTTATTGTAGTCAAAAAGATGGTTGGTACCTATGCAAGAAAAATGGCTGAAAAAACTCCATTTCAGGAATTGGCCTTGACATTGAAACCAGTACATTCTTCAAACTTTGAGATTAAAGCAAATCTAATGGTAGAAGGTAAAAATCATCATACAGAAATTACAGATTATAACCTTTTCTTTGCCATAGACAAGGTTTTGAGCCAACTTATCGAACTGACCGCTAAGCAATAAGACATTGTTAAGTTAAAGCGTGGAATAATAGCCTAAGTTTAAAGTTTGATTTATCTTTAAAAACAAATTATGGTGAAAAACACTTATTTTTCCTTGAAGTCCTTATTTTTATTCCAATTATAAACAAAATTATTCCAGTAACTATAAGTCCACCTCCAAAAAGTAGACCCTCTTTTACAGAATCATTAACTCTAAAGAGATTAAATATAAACATTCCAAAACAAAAGGCAAATATCCCAGTCATAATTAATGCGTTAGGAAGACCATATTTTCTAAAGTGATAATCCCTATAACTTTCATTTATATTATGGACTTGCCTCATCTTAATCCTTTTCAATTATAAGCTTATCCCCTTTAGTTTCTGCTTCTAATTCCTGCCCTCTTTTCCATCCTAACTTCTTGATTACTTTTGATGGAATAACAACCCAAAACTTTTCATATTTAGTTCCGTTATATTCTCGGCTTGTTTGGGATAACAATCTCATATATTTATTAGGTATCTAATCCTTTATAAGCTTTTCTATTTTAGATACCTATATTTTTAGATACCAAAAAGTATATAAATACATTTAGGTATCTAAATGGTATGAAAGCAGAAATAAAATGTAGGTTTTGTGGCTCTGAAAATATATCAAAATGGGGCAGGAGAAAAACCCAGAACAGAGGATTAATACAAACCTACAAATGTAATGATTGTAGCAAGAGATTTACTCAAGATGATGGTTTTCTTAAAATGAAAAACTCTCCTCAAAAAATAACCCTGTGTTTGGATTTATTCTTTAATGGAGTATCAACAAGAAAAATACAATCTCACTTAAAACAATTTTATCCCCATAATTCTTCTTGGGTTAGTGTTTATAATTGGGTTGTTAAATATTCCAAGATGATTGGGAAATATGCAGATACATTAAAAGTTTCAACATCAAAACAGATACAGGTAGATGAGATGGAGTTTAAGACAAAAGGAAAAACAAGCTGGTTTATTGATATCATAGACCCTGAAACAAGATTTATGGTTTCAAGTGGATTCTTTGAAGGGAGAGGAAAAGAGGAGATAAGAGAAGTTCTTTTGAATGCTAAGAGCAAAGACAAGGAAATTTCTTATATCACAACAGATGGTTTTATGGTTTATAGGAATGTAATTAAAAAAACATTTTCCTCTTACAGCAAGAAAGCTATCCATAAGGTTGTTAATGCGTCTCAAGGAGAGGGATTTAACCAGAGAATAGAAAGAATGCATAACTCTATCAGAGAAAGGACAAAAACATTCAGAGGCTTTGGAAGTTTAAACGGAGCAAAAGCAATAATGAAAGGTTATGAAATTTATTATAATTTTATTAGAAAACATCAAGGCATAAATAAGACTCCTATTGAAATGGTAAGTGATATTAGATTAAAGGATAATAAGTGGCTGGAATTGATTGAATTAAGTTCAAGCCAAAAGTGAATCTAAAAGTTTAAAAAGTCTAAGAGATTTATAAAATAATGGATATCATATTCTTAAATAAAACAGTTATGGTTTTAATCTATTTCCTATTTATTTGGGTATCCATCCCAATAATTATTTACTCATCTATGATTATTGTTAATATCTTTGAATATCTCTTCAAGAAAAGGAAGAGGATAAAAAATAAGATTAAAGGGTATTGGACGAGTTATAAGGGATTAGCGTTCAGTTTACACTTTACATTTCTTTTTTTCCTTGCTTTGATTATATTTAAGCTATTTATAATTCGTTCTTTAGAATTTGGCTATTTTCTTCCTTTATGGTTTGTAAGCCTTTCCTTCATTAAACTCTCAAAGGCAATAATCCAAACAAAGAAGGGAGATATTAATGAACTTAAATTTTTTTGTTTCATCCTCGGATTTGGTCTAATACTCTTGGGTTATATTCTCTCTTTTTCTCTGCTATATTTACCATCAAATTATATTGGATATGGGGGCTTTAACGATTTAGATGGTAATCCTTATACTTTAGATTTTGGACATTTTGAAAACATTTATTATAGTGGATTTACATTCTTTTCTATGGAATATGATAACATTTCCTCAGAAGGAATTTTAAAATTTTTTAGTCTTGCAGAAGTAGCCCTAGCTCAATTAGTAATAATAACATTTATAGGTATTATGGCTGGAGAATTAATTGAAAAAATAAAATTAAAGGAGGTTAAATAAATGAACAAGAAAGGAGAGTTAGTTATCCTATCCTTTTTAGTGCTCGGAATGCTAATGTTTGGGATTTTAGCTTATGAGAATTCAATAAGGGAAATTAAATTTGTTGCAGATAGAGAAAGTGGAATAATATATAATCTACAAAGTAATAGTTCCATTTGTAATTTACAAGAAATTAAAATTGAGAATCACAATATGGAATTATATGATAATCTCCAAGAAGCACAGGGGTTTAATTTAAGTGATACTTGCCCTTAGATTATTGTAAAAAAATAGTAATAAAAAACAATATTAAAAGAATTATTGCGAAAACGAAGATTATCAATTCAACTTTTTTGCTATCCAGATAAAATTCTTCTTTCTTCTTTAAAAACTCAGTAACCATAGTTCTCCAACCCTCTTTTTCACTATATTCTGGAGTTTGATATTTATTTAAATGTTTCTCTATCCTGTTACGCGAACTTATTTCGCCTTTTTTTCCTAATTTTCCACGCGTCATCTTAACAATACCAAGCAATAAAAAGCTTTATAAACCCTTGAACTTAAGATTTTCTAAAGCAAGGAGTATTTAAAATGGTACAAAGAATTGGTGGTTTTAGAAGGAAAACAAGGTCTAAACTACGAAAATCTGTTAATGAAAAAGGTAAGATTAGCCTAAAGAATTTCCTACAAAAATTCAAAGAAGGAGATAATGTTTGCCTAAAAGCTGAACCAGCTTATCAGAAAGGAATGTATTACCCAAGATTCCATGGTAAGAATGGAAAAGTTGTAGGAAAACAGGGTGATTGTTATAATGTTTTGATAAAGGATGGAAAAAAGGAAAAAAATATTGTAGTACATCCAATCCATTTGAGGAGATTATAAATGTCAAGCATACAGACCATAAACGAAGTTCCTTTGACTCTTGTGGAGATGAAGGAAAGAATTGAAAAAGTAGAAAAGAGAGACAAAGAACTAAACTTTAGAGCAACAAAAACCAAAGAATATCTTGGTACATTCACCAAAGATATGGATTTGAAAACTGCAACAGAACTAAAGAAAAAAATCACAGAATTAAATATTCCAAGATTAAAAGACAGACAGATCGTAAAGATAATTGATTTGATGCCTCAGGACTTAGATAGTTTGAAAATACTATTGATTGGAGAAAATATAACAATTAAGAACGAAGACTTAG
Source organism: Candidatus Nanoarchaeia archaeon (assembly GCA_028714375.1). GTDB lineage: Archaea > Nanobdellota > Nanobdellia > SCGC-AAA011-G17 > JACPNG01 > JAQTMY01. Next base: position 239,865 of record JAQTMK010000001.1, read on the forward strand.
AGAAGATACTTCAAGTGATTAAATAAAATGTTTGGTTACAAAAATGAATACAACAAAAGAAGAATATGCCATAGTATTAGACTTCCTACCAAATGGCTATCCCTTCGACAACAAACCATCATTCAGGAAGACTTCAATAGCTCAAGCTATAGGTAAAGAGCACTTCATTCTTTTAGAATTAATCCCAAAAAAAGAAACCGACCTTAGAATCAACGAAGAAGTTTATATCGGAGACGGAAAAAGGGATAAGATTCATCATATCATGGGAAGAATCCCAACAGAAAAACTAACCCAGACTGCAAAATTGGAATTAAATCATATTTTAATTGATTTAGTAGATACAAAAGAACAGAAATTTGTAGAATTTTTCAACAAAGCAGGTCCAATAAATATGAGGCGTCATCAGTTTGAATTATTGCCGGGGATAGGTAAAAAACACATGTGGGAAATCCTTGAAGCAAGAAAAGAAGGCCCATTTAGTGATTTTGAAGACATCAAAAAAAGAGTTAAGCTATTGCCTGATCCAAAGGAAACAATCATAAAAAGGATACTTTCAGAGATAAATAACGAAGATAAATACCGTTTATTTGTCGGATTATGAAATTAGTAAGCTTTTTAAACCAATAAAATTCAAAAATTTCATTTTAGGAGTATATATAATGGCTCAACAAAAACCACAAGAAATAAAACAGTTAATAAGACTTAGAGATTCAGATCTCTCAGGTGAGAAAACTATCTATGTGGCATTAAGATCTGTTAAAGGAGTTAAATATTCATTGTCAAATGCAATCTGTTCTGTTTTAAATCTGGATAAACACAGAAAGTTAGGTGAGCTTTCAAAGGAAGAAATCCAGAAAATAGAGGATGTAATAAGAAATCCATTAAAATATAATCTTCCTAACTGGATGATCAACAGAAGAAAGGATTATGAAACCGGTGAAGACAAGCACTTAAGTTCATCTGATATTAAATTTGTAAGGGAGAATGATATTAAGAGATTAAGAATGATTAAGTCATACAGAGGAGTTCGTCATGGTCTTGGACTTCCAGTAAGAGGACAAAGAACTGCCAATCATTTCAACAAAGGCAACAAAACCGTTGGTGTTCAGAGGAAAAAACCAACACCAGCAAAAGCAGAAACAAAAGGAAAGACAGGTAAGTAAAAATGGGAGATCCAAAAAAACCAAGAAAAAAATACCAAACCCCAACCCATCCATGGCAAAGGGAAAGAATTAATCTAGAAAAAGAACTAGCTAAGGAATATGGTATTAAAAGAAAAAATGAATTGTGGAAATTATCATCTGAATTAAGAAGATATAAAGGTCAGGCTAAAAAATTAGTAGCAGTAAGAGGAGAACAATCACAAAAAGAAAAAGAACAGTTGATTAAAAAACTTGTTAAATTTAATTTATTGAAAGGCGACGCTGGTTTGGATGATGTTTTGGGATTGGATATTAAGGATCTTTTGGAAAGAAGATTGCAGACAATAATTTTCAAAAAAGGTCTTACAAGAACCATAAACCAGGCAAGACAATTAATAACTCATGGTCACATTGCAGTTAATAATCAAAAAGTTACAGTTCCTTCATACAGAGTTGCAATTGAGGAAGAATCAAAGATTTCATATAATCCAAAATCATCCTTTAATAATCCAGAGCACCCAGAAAGGGTTGTTAAAAAAGAAGAAGTCAAAACTCAGACAAAATTAAAAGAGAAAAAACCTAAGGAAGAAGAAAAGATTTTGGAAAAACCAAAAGAAGAAATTGTAAAGGAAATCATAGAAAATGGAAAGGAAAACTGAAGAAAAAAGAACTGAAATTAGAATACCAAGACAGCAATTCCAAAAAAGAGACAACGTAAAATACAGATGGGGAATTGCCCACATATATTCTTCTTATAATAATACTATACTTCACGTCACAGATCTAACCGGAAGTGAAACAATATCAAAAGCATCAGGTGGTATGATGGTTAAAGCTCACAGACTTGAATCAAGTCCAACAGCAGCAATGGCTGCAGCTAAAAAAATAGCTGAAGAATTAAAAGAAAAAGGGGTAAATGCATTGCACGTAAAGGTAAGAGCACCAGGAGGACATAATGGTCCAAACAGTCCTGGACCTGGAGCACAGGCAGCAGTAAGAGCCTTGTCAAGAGCAGGATTAAAGATTGGCTCTATCGAAGATGTTACAGCAACCCCCCATGATACATGCAGAAAAAAACATTTCAGAAGGGGTAGAAGAGTATGAATCTTAAACTTATTGATAAAAATAAAGAAAGAATTTCCTTTTACATTAAGGATACTGAAGCAGCTTACATTAATACATTAAGAAGAATGATTATGGAAGAAGTTCCAACCATGGCTGTTGAAGAAGTTAATTTTATACAAAATACATCTGCATTATATGATGAGATGCTTGCATTAAGAATTGGATTGATTGTTGTTAAAACAGATCTTAAAAGTTACAAGCTTCCAGAAGAATGTAAATGCGAAGGAAAAGGTTGCGCTCAATGTGAAGCATACGCAACAGTAAAAAAAACAGGACCTGGAAATCTTTATGCTGAAGACATTAAATTCAAAGATCCAAAATTGAAAGTTGTTTATCCAAAAACATTGATTGTTAAACTTGACGATGGTCAGGAAGTTAATGCTCAGTTAAAATTGGTTTTGGGAAAAGGAAAAGATCATGCTAAATTTATACCAGGATTGGTCTATTACAATGCAGTTCCAAAAATTGATATTCTAAAACCTACAGTAGCTACAGACGCTGTTAAGGTATGTCCAAAAAATGTTTTTAGGGTAGCAAACAAAAAACTTAATGTTGAAGAGCTTGAAAAATGTGACTTGTGTATGGCCTGCGTTGAAGCACTTGGAAAAGATGTTATCAATGTCGAAGGCAGTAAAAAAGAATTTGTTATGTTCATAGAACCTTGGGGTCAGCTTAAACCTCAGGAAATGATCGAAGAAGCAATGAAAGAGCTTGACAAAAAACTTAATGAATTTAATTCTAAGATTAAAAATCTAAAGTAAGTATGAATAAGAAAACTACTTAAATAAAATTAATTCTAGATTCTTATACGCGGACGTGCCGGAGCGGTCAAACGGAATGGATTAAGGCTCCATTGGCTTAGTGCCTGCGCAGGTTCGAACCCTGTCGTCCGCATAACCAAAACCTTTTTAAATGCTCTATTTACACCTTTACTATTAAAATGAAAAGAACAGGTCCAACAAACATACACCTAAGAAACTTGATAGTAGATCTAAAAATCTTGGCTAACAAGGAAAAAGCTCCAGTATGGAGAAAGGTAGCTAAAGAACTGGAAAAATCAGCAAGAAGAAGACCCACTGTTAATTTGTTTAAGGTAGAAAAATACTGCAAAGATGGAGAAATAGCAGTAATACCAGGAAAATTACTTTCAGAAGGAACACTAACAAAGAAAGTTCAAATAGCAGCATATTCATTCTCACAAAAAGCAAAAGAAAAAACAAAAACTTTGACAATAAGACAGTTGATAAAAGAAAATCCAAAAGGAAAAAAAGTGAGGGTTTTAATATGATTATAATTGATGCTAAAAAAGCAGTGTTGGGAAGACTTGCAGCTACAGCTTCAAAACTAGCACTTAAGGGAGAAGAAGTAATTATTTTAAATTGTGAAAAAGTTGTTGTTGCAGGAACAAAACCAAACATACTTGCTAAATATCACAGAAAAAGAACAATGGGAGATCCTTTGCACGGACCTTATTTTCCAAGGCAGCCAAACCAGATTGTTAAAAGAACAATAAGAGGGATGGTTCCATACAAACAGGAAAAAGGTTTAAAAGCTTATAACAAAATAAGATGCTATAAAGGAATACCAGATCAGTTTAAGGATAAAAAATTAGAAGTAATTCAGGAAACAAAATTAAAAAATGCAACAAAGTATTTGACTTTGGAACAAATATCAGCTTTAATATAAAATGACAGAACAAAAATCATTTGTGACATCAGGAAAAAGAAAGACTTCAATAGCTAAAGCTACTCTTAGACCTGGAAAAGGAATTATAAGAATCAACAGTCAATTACTCGATACTATTGGAAATGATTTCACAAGAATGAAATTAAAAGAGCCAATGATGCTCGCTGAACCTCTAAGCAATAAAGTTAACATAAGCATTAAAGTTAAAGGTGGAGGATTCCAAAGCCAGACCGAAGCATCAAGATTAGCAATTGCTAAGGCATTGCTTAATTACTCTAATAATAGCATGGAATTAAAAAAGAAATTTTTGGATTATGACAGACACCTTTTGGTTGCTGACGTAAGAAGAAAAGAAATGTGTAAACCTAATGATTCCAAAGCTAGAGCAAAAAGACAGAAGTCATACAGGTGAGGATACAAAATGATTATACCAATTAGATGCAAATCATGCGGAAAACCAATCGCCCATTTATGGGAAGAATTTGTAGAAAGATCTAAAACCGAAGACAAGAAAAAAGTTTTGGATGATTTAGGATTGGAAAGAATGTGCTGCAGATCTGAATTTATAAGTAATGTGGATTTGATAGATACAGTAATGAAATTTAAGAAAGCTTAAAAACAATTTCTTTTTATTTAATTCTATGAGAGATAATTCCTTTTTGGCAGAACGTCTAGACCAGATATGGAAATTTTTATTCCCAGAGCTGGAAAGAAAAAATAATGTGATTATAAGATTTAAGGGTAGTTGGAGAAATAAGTTTGGTCATATAAAATTACTGAAAAACAAAGATACAGAAATTGCAATCAATGGTTTTTTCAAAAGTGATGTTATCCCAGAATATATCATAGATCTAACAATAGCTCACGAATTGATTCATTACATGCATGGATTTAATTCTCCTTATGAAAAAAAATTCAAGTATCCGCATCAGGGAAACATCGTAAATAAGGAATTAACAAAAAGAGGTTTTGGTGAAATGTTAAGAAAAGAAAAAGATTTTGTAAAAACCGAATGGCCTGTGATTGTCAAACAGAACTTTAAACCAAAAAGATATTCATTTAGGTTTTTTTAAAACTGTTCTCATATACTTTTTGCAGTTTAAGCAATAGTAAATTAGTTTATTGTCTTTGGTTCTGACTCTGCAGTTTATCCCTGGTTTAAGAAAAGAATAACAGTGTTTACAGAAATTCTTTTTCAGATTAGAAGGAATCTTTGTTTTTGTTTTCATTGCAATATTTCTTGCAAGCTTGACATATCTGTTTGCCAAAGAACTGTCTTTTTTGAAAACTTCTTTTGCCTGTTTGAATAGTTCCTCAATTCTTTCTTTTGCTATAGTCTTATCTTTTTCCTTTTTTTTCACGTAGAAATCTTTTGGCATAAGAATTACTTATTTTCTTTTTTTAAATATCTTTTGTAAGAAATATAAAGGTGGACAGCGAAACAGGCTTCCCGTTATATAACAGTATCACCTGAAACGTGGGTTTGTTTAACTATCCGAGTTCGAGATGGGATCGGGTGGGACCAAACCGCCATGGCCGTCCGAGTTTTTAGGTAAATTTTGAGTTTATAAATGTTTTGCTAGTCACAGTAGATGGTAAAGTAGAACATACAAAATTTTTTAAAGAGTGAATTTTTCCCTTTTATTATGAGACCTAGAAGATCTGGATGTATGGACAGAGTTTTGGACATTCCATAGCATCTAAAAAGGGATGGAATAAGAGTAAACTAAAAGAGGGAGCTATAAAGATTGCTAAAAAACAAGCAATTTCCTATGCTACAGGATATATCGTTAATCCAGTAGCAACCGATATCCTTGTTGGAAAAGGTGTGCCAAGAAAAAAGGCTAAAACCATTGTAGATATTGCAAGTAAATTTATCTAAGGTGGGTCTTCATAAGCTACCCTATAAAGAACCACAGCAAACAGCTTTGAACTAATCAGAGGTTTATCTATCAACCTTCCATAAATAGCTAGAGAAACGCAAAGATTGACCAAAACCCACAGATTGAATAGACAGGTTGAAAATAAAAAATAAAACAATCTAATATGAAAATTCTTTGAAGTCGTTCTGGGTTTGAAATCATGTTCTAATTGCCTATATTTAGTTTCAATACCCCATCTTGCAGAATAAAATCTAAATAAATAATGTGTGAGTGGGACAGGCATATCCAAGTTTGTGGAGAAGGCTCTTTTTATTCCATCTTGATCATCTACTAAAACTAAATTAGTGGTTTCATCTCCGATCTTAAAATCTTTTATTACTCTTGCCTTACAGTCTTCTGATTTATCATACCATTGTTTAACTGTTGGACTTTTTATCTTAGGCATTAAATACTTAACATTATTTTGTTTTAGGATTCTTATTACGGATGGCTTATCAAAACCCCTATCAAGATATACTTTATGAATGTGTATTTTCTCTTTTGCTCTTTTAATTAATTTTTCAACTAAATCTTCTTGAGAGTCTACTGGATGGATCATTAAAGCATCTATCGTAAATCTTCTTCCAGCAACAACAATTGAACAAGTCATAAACTTAAAGAAATTACTTGTTCCTTTGTCTTGCTTTCCACCCATAACAAATTGATCTGCTTTATCTCCATAATAAGGGATTTCATGGATATCTATAGCAACATCTAACATCCGTCTATTAAGTAAATTATAATTTTTCTTAGAAAACTCAAAGATAACATCAAAAATATTTCTAAAAGTCTCTTCTATTCCTTCTTTTTGGTTTAATTTTTTTAAGTGATAAAGGATGGTTTCTCGTGCAGGGCATCCTATATCTGGATTTAATTCTTTAAAAGTTTCAACTCCATTCGTACAAAAGTCATGAGTCTGAGCAATATGAACTAAAACATCTAATAGATCTCTTGTTGTGAACTTAGCATTATGTCTTAGCTTAATTTCTATTTGTGGGTAAACTAATCTCTTGACTAATCTTACTGCTTCTTTGAAAGCTTTATTCTTTTCATTAAGCTTATTTTTATGTTCTTTTATGACTTTGTTTACTAAGCCTATATCTAAAATGACACGATTTTGGGTAGCTATGGATAGTATTTTCTCAACAATTTTATCTAAAAACATAATTTTTTCCTTATCCAAACTCTTCTGTAAAAATTCATTAAATGTTCTTTTTTTAGGAAAGATTAAATTATCATTATCATCTTTAAAGAATCCTAGATTGTATGCTTCTCTTTTATTGTTGTTAAAATAGTCTTCTATTTGGGGGTATGTAGAAAATCCTTTAATCCTCTTGAACAGATATATCTTAATTAAGGATTCTGAAGAGAAAATATGGTTCTTAGCATCTAAGATCGGTAAGGATAAATTTAGTTTAGAAAGAATATAGGAAATCTTAGTAGAATAACAACTACTAAGACTCCCAAAAATTTTATTAAGTTCATTTTCTATTCCCTCCATTAAAGATTCTGTATTTACGGTACGGACTCCTGCCAGGAACAGTTATCTGTTCCTTGGCATCTCTGATTGTATTATTGCAATTGCTTGCCATATGCTCTTAAGATTCATTTGTATATCCCTATGTTCTGGACATAACACTTTTCCTGTTAATGGATCCAATTTGCCTGGTTTTTTGCAATATTTGCATCGTTTATATTTTTCCATGATATATCCTCCCTTACATTATATTTTATACCATCTTTTTCTCTTATCAAATTCCACTAGCTTGTTTTAGACAACTTCTAATATTTTAGTCCTACTATTTTAGAATAATCCCATTTATAAATTTTTCTAAACAAATAGGACTAAAATTTTCACCTTTCAGTGAATAAGAATATTTAAGTATTAGTCCTATTTAATTATAGTAATGAAAAAAAATAGTCTTAAGAATCGAGATATCCAATTTGCCAAAATTGGAGAGTATGAAACTATTAAAAAAGAAAAAAAGATTGGTGCAGAAAAAATCAAAGAAGAACCCCTAGAAAGCCTTATTTATTTTGATGGCAGACAATACTCCTGTAAGATCCCAAAAAAAGTTATGGATACTGTTGGGTTTAGGAAAGGAGATAAATTAAAATTTACCTTAATAAAAATCCCAAGAGAAGGAGTAATCGAATTGGAGGTAGAGTATGTTAAATCCAGATAATTTTTCTGAAATTGAGTTCAAAATCTTGAAGATTTTATTTTCAGGAATGAGATTTATGTCTACCAAGGAGATTTCAGTTAAAACTGGTTATGCCTGGGAAACTTGTTTATCTTATCTGAAGGAACTTTATGAAGGAGGATATGTTCTCGTAAAAAAAACAACAAAACAACAAAACACAAGTTTATTATGGAAATTTAACTATGAAAGATACAGGGATCTTAAAAAGCAATCTTAGTTTATTCACCTTATGTATTAATTCTGACTTAATTAATTAAATCTTAAAAAATTAAAAAAAGGAGTTATTAACTCCTTATTTCCAGGCAAGTGTGCTTATGCCTACTCCTACACCTTCAAAGATGAAGTTAGTTCTCCATGGTTTGTAGCTTTTAATGTATTTATAGACATTTGAGTTACTTGCGAAATGGAATTGTGTTGTTTTCCATTTATCAACTTCTACAACAGGTTCTCCTTTAACCATTGTAGTATCACACTCTGTGTTCTCATCTACAAAAGAACCCACAACAAAGTCTTTATTTCCTATTTCAACACTCAGGTCAAAGCTGTCGTCTGCATCACATCTGTCTAAGTAAGTTACATAAACATTTGAGAATGAAGCAACTTTCTTCTTATTCAAGATTAAGTCTAAACTTGCTTCTGAATCCTCAATTATTCTATAACCTACTTTATATTTTTCTACTCCACTCCATCCTGTTAGAGTTAGGTCTTTATTTCCTTTCAAGGAAATCATTGTGTTTATGTTTTTTTGGTTTGCTAACTCAAAAACACTTGCGTCTTTTGGGATTGTAACTGCACTAGCAAAGCTTACAAATCCAACTAAAAATATAGCCAATATAGCTAGAATTTTATTCATTTTAATCCTCCATATTTAGTTACCCCTTTTATTGTTACTTTCTAACAATAGTGATAATATATAAAGCTTTTGGTATCCATTTGGTATGGATAACCAAAAAAGAATATATTTTGAAACGTGTTAGAGAGGTATGTCAAATGGTTAGCAAATACACAAATATCGGACTCCCTGATGAATTAATAAAAGCAATAGATGACATTATCAAGAATTCTAAGTTAGGTTATAAGTCAAGAGGGGAATTTGTCAAGGAAGCTGTAAGGGTTTCTCTAATGAAGATTAGAGAACATAAAAAGTGATCTAAATAAGGATTGGATATTAGAACAATTAAAAAGAATCCAGATATTTCTATGTCTTCTTTAGAAAGGAAGATTGGACGAATCCTTCTTCTTTGAGAGAACATTGTGAACAATTGGAAGAGCTAGGATTGATTAAGATTAAAAAAAGTGAAAAAGACTACAAGATTAAAGATTATTTAATCTGTTGAAGATGCTCTAAGAAGAAATTCCTTTGGGGTAATTGGTTCTAAACCATAATATGCTTTTATCTCATTATGGACTTTAAAAAAGGTTTGATCGTCACTTCCTCTGAAAGGAATAAATATATGGTCACAAGAAACGAAATAGAAAGTAGGGGTAATCTTTAATTCATCTTTCATTTTATTGTAACAATATATTGCTTCAGCCAAAATTCTAAGATCATTTATTTTCTTATAATTTCCAAATTTATAAAATGGCTCTAATAACTTTTTTAGATTTTGATATTCTGGATAATCTTTATCTTTTATTAAAAAACCTTCATTAACTCCTTTTCTCTCAAAGTAGTCTATTAAATAATCTTGTCTTATTTTGAGCGGTTTAAATATTTTACTAAATAATTCATCTCTCAATCCTTCAACAGAAACATCATCTACTGCTATAGAACCAAACTGATCTAAGATATCATAAGTAATTGAGGGAAATTTAACAAAAAATATTTGAAAAAGAAGGTAATCAAACACTTTTTTATCCTCAATAGGTAATTTACTTATCCTTTTTGGTAATTTTAATTTTTCAATAATCTTCTTTTCTAATTGCTCCTTTTTTTGTAATAAATTTCTAATCTCTCTCTTTACACCATATGAAACAAAGGGATCTAATTCTCCTTTTTTCTTCATTACATACTCTATTAATTCATAAGAATGTTTATATCTCTCGGGTTTAGATATTAATCCTTTTTCTATATCCATTTTAAGATAATTGTTGGATTCTAATAATTTGTATTGAGCTGCACCCAAAATAACACTTGTTTCAAAAAATAATTTGGCTGAAATCATTATAATTCAGAGATTAGTTCGTTAGTTTCATTAAGAACTTTAACTAAAATCTCTTCTCCTTCTTTATTACTAAACAGGATCCGATCTTCTTTATAGATTGCGTCTTCTTTGGAGAGTTTTATTAAAATTCTAATAGAGTCATTTAATGTGACAAAACATTCATTTTCTATTTTATTTGAATCATATATATTTTTTAAAGAATCAATAATTAATCTAATAAAAACTAAATAATCTCTATCTAAAATTCTTTTTGCAGCTATTGGGTTTTGATGAGCCATTTTTGCATTTGTCAAGTTATCTTTTAGATTTAAACAAATGTCTTTTGTAGTGATAGCCGCACCAAAAGTGATTATTTGATCCATCATTTTTTGATCAAATTTATTAAAGAAAACATTTCCCATTTCTTCAAAATCTTTAGCTAATTTATCAAAACATTCGATCACTTGAGGTGAAATCTCTTTTTGTTCAATACTTTTTTTTAGTAATTCATCTATATGAAAAATTAAATTTTCACTTTGATCGAGATTACATGTTTTATGATCCATCTTTCAATTTATAAATAAAAGTGTATGAGAACATTTTATAGAAAGTAATCTCCAATGGATTACCCAACCCCTTTTTCATACATATCTATAAAATATCCCCTTATATAAATGTAACATTATCACTTGATAGTTAATATTTAAACTTTTCGTTTATCCAAACTATATGTATTAAATTATTTCAAAATTAGATTATTTAAAAGAATTGTTTGAGTTGAGAAAAATTTATCTATTTGGAGTTATCTGCCAAAAGATGAAATCCACTGAAAAAATTGCAGACTCTCTAGAAAAATTCTTGGTAAGATTACAGAGGGCTAACTCTTTGATTATAGAAAGAGAAAAACATCCAGTATTAAAATCTCAAGTTTGGGAATTAGCTAGGATGTTTATAAGGGTAATATTTTATTTTCTTCTTATCTTTGGAGGGTATCTACTCACTACACTGCCTCAAATTCTTAAGTCAAAGAGTCTATTTTTTGGATTTGCCTTATATGTGATCCTATTAATAGTTATGTATGAGGTTTTGATAATGTATTTAATGAAAAAATTAAAATGTTTATTAAGAAAGCTCATGAAACCTATGGAAAAGATTTTAAAAATCAAACCAATCAGCAAGAAAGTGGAGGCAAAAAATAAATGTTAACTAATGAAGAAGTTATTAAACACAATAAACATATTATTGATGTTAGTGGAGGAGATTTTGGGGTACTCCAAAGAGGAGATCTAGATTTTATTGTAGATTCTTCAAATCAAGCAAAAACTATCATAGATAAGGCTACGAGTCTTCTTTATGGTATCGCAAATAGTCATTCATTTCTTAATGGAAATAAAAGAACTGCTTTTGAACTTTCAAAGGGAGTCTTGGAATCTGGAGGATACGCTTTTACTGCTAGCCCAGAAAGTATAATTGGATTTATAGGGGGCATAGCCCAAGATCAAGTGTCTAAACCACAAGTCAAAGAATGGATTACAACCAATTCACATTTTACAGGAAGTACTTTAAATTTGACTAGCATAGTCACAGAAAACATTAATAAAGATAAGGAACTATTAAAAAAATTAGATTAAGTTTATCAAATAAGTTGATTAAAGATATAGAATAAAACATGGGAGACTGTTCTTGTGGAAATAGGACGAGGGGAAATAACCAATCTATTTGTGGTGTATGCAGACGAAAAAGAAGAGATGTTCGTAATAAAGAAAGAGCTGAGGAAAAAGAGAGAAAATTAATGAAGAGATTAATCTCTTACCATCATTTTTTAAAAAACAATCGAGCTCCAAAATATTTTCGTAAAGAACTCTGGAAAACTTTTAAACCAATTTTATCTAAAGAAACTAGAAAGGAACTAAAACAGGAAGGGTGGTAGATGAAACTAACAAAAGAAGAATTTGACAGATTTCAGGGAGAATTAAAAAAAATATCAATTTTAATGAATAAGGGAGAGATAACTAAACAAGAGATGGATAAGAGAGAAGAGGAGATCTTCCAAAAAATGCTTTCTTATGAAAATTATTTTGAATACGATAACCTCGAGGGTTATTATAGAAAAACAAAAAAGATTGTCCAAAGGCTTAGCAGAAAATCTGGAGATCAAAGAGTTATGCTTAAAATACATAGAGAGATCAATCATGAAAGAGAGCATGCAGAAGTCAATAAAAAATATAATCTGCCAACCACCTATTGTTTTTTTTATCATGAAAAAGAACTTAATAAAGATTATGGATTCCAAACTATGGTTCGTGTTAAAAATTGTTGTGAACTTACTAAAGAATGGAGTGAAGATTTACGATTTAAACATGATATTGATACTTTATGTGCCCCACAATCTATGAGCAAGGGGGATAAGGAAGATTTGATATTTCTAAAGGAATTAATCGCAGAGAATAAGATTCTCAAAGATAATGAAAAAGAGGAACTGATTGAAACAATTAATAAACAGATAGAAAAATTTATAATTGTTTAGTCTATCCCTATCGTGATGCTACGATGCCCAAATTGTGGTTATCTCTTGGTGTTATTGCCTAAGCGAAATAAATACAAGTGTAGTAGGTGTGGTGGTTTATTTCCACAAAAAGAGATTGACAACAAAGAGTTTAGAGAATGGGATGAAAGACAGAGACTACAAGATGTTGAAAACATAAAATCAGAGAAAAAGCCAAAAATAAAACTAAGTGAAGAAGAGAAGATTAAAAGAGCCAAGGAATCCAGAGAAAAGAACTACTACAAGAATCGGGATAAAATCTTAGTTAGGAAGAAGGAATATAGACGAGAAATAAAGGAACGGGAGAATGTAAGGAGAAAAGCCTACAGATATCAAGAAATTGAAAGGACAAGGCAATTATCCAGAATCCATTGGTTGAGGCAAAGGCAGAAGGCTTTAGCACTAGGGTGGCTCAAAAACACAGAGGAGAAGGCTTATAATGCCAATATTTTCATTTCACCGCCCACTTCGTTACCTTACCATCTACTGAGTCAATTTTACCAAAATTAATCTACTACTTTTTTGCCTAAGCTTGAATTAAGTCCAGTCACAAAATAAGTTAAATCTATGGTTGATTTTAAATTTTTACCTTTCTTGTTTACAATAAAATGAGATTTGATTTTTGAATCAATATCTTCTAAAATGTCTTCTTTTTGATCCCTGCTAGTACCATCTAATCCCTGGTAAGGTTCTGTTGTAATAAATTCCAATTCTCCCTTAATGTTTTCAATAGCATCTAAAAATCCCCCTTTTGAAGATTTATAAACATAAATTGTAGCATAGGCTTCATTTTCATCAGACAGCCTTCCACACCAAATATTTCCAATCTCAAGAACATACGGAGAATTAACAGTCGGTTTCACTCTCTCGTTCACAATTCCTAGTCCACCCAATATCCTTTCTACCATATTTTCTTTATGGAATTCTCATTTATAAACCTTTCGTTTTGTAACTACTAAAAAGAAATAACTAAACCAACTTCAGATTCCTTGTAACAGAATCTATTTTCTCATCCTCATCAGGACCAATACCAACACAGGTAATAGTTCCAGGTTCAACCTCAGTCCTGCCAGCGTCTTTAATTAAAGCAGTAACCAAACCAACATCTTTAGCTAATTGATTATACTTCAATAAATCTTTAAGATTATCAGCTTTGAGAACAACTTTTTTCATGCCCTCTTTCTGCCAGTCATTAACTTTTTTCCTGTCTGATTTAAGAACAGCCTCAACAGAAGCATGACTGCACTGTGCACTCATCTTCCCTTTGCTTAATTTTAAATCATTTCTGACAATAATTGCTTGTTTCATATTATTCTTCAAGAAAAGCTTTATAAATACTTTGTGGTTGAAAACATCAAGAAGGGGCTGTGGTGTAGCCTGGTCCAGCATTAAAGGTTTGGGACCTTTCGACCCAGGTTCGAATCCTGGCAGCCCCATTTCATAATAGAAACCTTTTTAAATGAAGTAAAAATCAATCTTTAAAATGACAAAGAAAGTAGGATCAACAGGAAGATTTGGAGTAAGGTACGGAAGAAAGATAAGAAAGAGAGTTTTAGACATAGAAGTCAGACAAAAACAAAAACAAACCTGTCCTTACTGCAAGAAGAAACAAGTTAAGAGAATTGCATCTGGAATTTATAACTGTTCAAAATGCGGATCAAAATTCACAAGCAAGGCTTATGAGGTTGCATAAACATGGTTGCTAAAGAACAAGAAAAAACATACAAATGTTTGGATTGTGGAAAGCAGGTAAAATATGATTATGTAAGAAAAAAAATCAGATGCCCTTATTGTGGAAGTAAAATTTTATACAAGGAAAGAAGTTTTAAAACAACTGTAATAGCAAGATAAAAATGTCTTCAAAAAATCAAAAAGAGGTTCAGGAATTACAAATTCTAGAGCAAGGTCTACAAAATATTCTTATCCAGAAACAAACATTCCAGGCTCAGATGATCGAGATAGAAAATGCTTTGAAGGAATTAGAGCATTCAACTGGAGATTGTTATAAGATTGTTGGAAATATTATGATTAAATCTGATAAATCAACACTCATAAAAGATTTAAATGGCAAGAAGGAAATTATTGAACTAAGAATTAAGACTTTGGAAAAACAAGAATCAAAAACCAAAGAACAATTTCAGGAAAAACAAAAAGAGGCATTTAAAAACATAAAATGATACCAGAAGCAATTGAATTGTTAAATGAAATCTGTGAAGATCAAACAGTTCCAAAAAACATAAGGAGCAAGATTAAAAACACAGTTATTATTTTAAAAGAAGAAAAAGAAGATTCACTAAAAATAGACCAGTCCTTACAAGAACTGGATGAATTATCTGATGATCCTAACCTTACAAGCTACACAAGGTCACAAATCTGGAATGTAGTAAGTATCTTAGAAAGCATTAAATAATATGGATATTATCCAATAGAAATGTTTATATATAAAAATAAATTAATTTAAAACAATAAAACAAAGAGGCAAACAGAATGGCGGTATTTTCAAAAATAAAGGACATCTTGTCCAAATCTACTGAATTTGACACAGATAATTACACAGAAGACTATCTAGAGATAGATACTTCTCAGGCTAAGACATCAAAGTCTAAAATCGTGGTAAGACCATTTACAATTACGGATTTCAATGATGTTAAACCAGCTTTGGATTGTCTAAGAGAAGGTTATACTATAGCCTTGATAAATATAAGGCCTTTAAAAGATAAAGATCTAGTTGAATTGAAAAGAGCAGTAAATAAAATCAAAAAGACCTGTGATGCTATTGACGGTGATATTGCAGGATTTAGCGATGATTGGATTGTTGTAACTCCTTCATTTGCAAAAGTCCATAGAGGCGAAGAGATAAGCCAGGTTCAAGAGGAATGATCTTTTTCTAAAAGATGGGTGAATTGCCTCAATTTACAAAAGAAGAACAAGTCATGTTTGGCTTAAAGTTAATTAATCTAATCAGAAAAAGAAGTACGATTGCTTCTCCAAAACCAAAAAAGGCCCTGGAAGAAAGAATTTCAAAAGCCAGAGAAGAAATGACAGCAACTCTAAAAGAAAACGGATATTTATAAAAAACTTTAAATACACTTATTTTTTATTTATTCTAAATGGGTAAAGCAGTAATAGAACTTCGTGATGTATGGAAAACCTATGTTATGGATGAGGTTAAGGTTAATGCGTTGCGTGGTTTAAATCTTCAGGTTGAAAAAGGGGAATTTTTAGGAATTCTTGGTAAATCCGGAAGCGGAAAATCAACAGCCATGAATATGATAGGCTCTCTGGATGTTCCTTCAAAAGGTTCTGTTTATCTTGATGGAATTAATATTTCCAGTTTATCAGAATCTGACCTTGCACAACTAAGAGGAAGAAAGATTGGATTTATTTTTCAGACCTTTAATTTGATTCCAAGTTTAACAACGCTCCAGAATGTAATGCTCCCTATGATGTTTCAGGATAAACCATATCCAGAAAGAGAAAGAATCGCTAAAGATATCCTCACAAGATTAGGAATGGCTCCACGTCTCGATCATGTTCCTGGAAAACTTTCAGGTGGAGAAAGACAAAGAGTTGCAATTGCCAGAGCCTTGGTTAATAATCCCGAAATGATCCTGGCAGATGAGCCAACCGGAAACTTAGATTCAAAAACCGGTCAGGAAGTAGTCCAGATACTAAAGGAATTAAACCAGAAAGATAAAAAAACAATTGTTATAGTTACTCACGACGAATCACTGGTAAAAATATGTGATAGAATATGTTATCTAAAGGATGGGGAAATAATCAAAGAATTTAAAAAGGGAGAAAAATTAATTTTAGATACGTTAAGATGAAAAGAGGAATTTATATTTTAATGCTGATTTTAATGTCCACGTTTTCATTAGCTTATACTACATTATTACAAGGGGGGAATATATCCCAGACTACTGGGGTAGATGCTTATGATACTTTTTCAGCAACAGCTTTAAGATATGAACCCTATCCGCTAAGACCTGGAGATAATTTTGAAGTCTGGTTAAGCGTAAAAAATCTTGGAAGTTCCACATCTAAAAATGTAGAAGTTGAACTTATTCAGGATGGCCCATTTAAATCAAGTTATGAAAGTAATATAGTAGTGTCAGAAATACCACAATACCAAGAAGCAGTTTTTAATTTTAAGAAAATACAGATTAGCTCAGATCTTATGGAGGGTACTTATGATCTTAAGTTCAGGATTTATCACAATGGGTACTATGGAGAATACCAGACAATTTATGTTCCAATTTCAATAAGGGCAGTATACCCAATCATAGAATTAAAGGCTTATTCAGATCCAGAATATCTTGAGCAGGGATCTAAAGGTAAATTAATTTTAGAGTTAAAAACAACAGAAGATTTATTGATGAAAGAAGTATCTGTTAATTTAAATTTGCCTTCTTCATTTATTCCAATCGGTTCAACAACAGAAAAAAAGATCTCAACATTAAGTCCCGGTCAAACTTATAAACTAATTTTTGAAGTAATGCCTCTTTCAGATGCAGAATCAAAACCATATTCAATACCATTTGTTTTAAATTATTTTGACGAAGCAGGAATAAATCAAAACAAGACAGATTACTTTGGTGTTTTGGTCCAGAAACCAATTGATTATGAATTAAATCTTGAAGAAACAGATAATTTTGTCAGAGGAAAAACAGGAAAAGTTGTCTTATCAGTTTCAAACGTTGGTCCTACAGAAATTAAATATATGACCATGGAAATTTTGCCTTCTGAAGACTATGAAGTTATTGGAAACTCAAAGACATATTTAGGAAACTTGGAAGCAGATGATTTTGAGTCTGGCCAGTTTACAATCAATGCTCAAGAGAGCAAAGAAATTAAATTAAGGGTTGAACTCAGATACAAAGACGGATTCAATAAAGATTATTCTGAAATAAAAGAGATTCCATTAAGGATCTATTCTAACTCTGAGTTAAAAGTTTATGGATTGAGTGGAAGCAACGGAAACCCAATAATCTCATTTATATTTATAATAATTGTAATTTTACTTGTTTACTGGACTTACAAAGCATGGAGAGAATTTAAGGATATAGGAAAAGCAGTAAAGATTGCATTCAGAAAATTATTAAAATTAATATTAAATCTCATTTCAAAATTAAGATGGAGTTATATTAAAAGAATTCCAAGAAAGATTAAGTTGTATATTCAATCACAATCATAATGATTAAAGATTATCTCACTCTAGCGGTTAAGAATATTCGGCATCGAAGTTTAAGGTCATGGTTAACAGTCATAGGTATAATTATTGGTATTGCTTCTATAGTTGCTTTAATTTCTGTATCCCAGGGTTTGGAAAATGCAATAAAAGTTCAGTTTGAACAGATGGGCTCAGATAAGTTGTATGTTATGGGAAACTCCGTGAGTGGTATATCTGAATACCTTACCAACGATGATGTAGAATTAATGGATGGTATGGCAGAAATAGAATGGGTTAGCCCCTATATTATGGTCAGTGATACTGTTGAATACGGGAACTATAAGGGATTTATGAGTTATGTTCTTGGAGTTGATCCAGACCCTTTCAAAAAAACAATGGATGAATCTGGGTATGAACTCATAGAGGGAAGATATCTTGAACCAAATGAAAAAAACTCAGTTGTGATTGGTTATAGAATATCAAAAGATTTTTACGACAAAGAGGTCCATGTAAACAACCAACTCATAATAAAAGATACAAAAATAAAAGTTGTCGGTGTTATGGATGAGGTTGGAAATCCTCAAGATGATTCTCAAATTTATATGAATATTGAAGACATAAGAACCCTCTTTAATAAAACTACAGAAGTAACAATGATCCAAGCAAAAGTTAAGCCCGGATATGATATAAATGTTGTTGCTGACAAGGTAACAGACAAACTAGAAAAACAAAAAGAAGAAAAAGAAAGTTTTATAGTCTCAACCCCCGAGCAATTATTGTCTCAGTTTGGAGATATTTTAATGCTGGTTCAGATTATACTTGGAGGGATTGCATCAATTTCTCTTTTGGTTGGGGGGGTTGGTATAATGAACTCAATGTACACTGCAGTATTGCAGAGAACAAGGGAAATTGGCGTAATGAAATCAATTGGTGCAACAAACAAGACAATATCATTACTTTTTTTGATTGAAGGCTCATTGTTTGGTTTGGTTGGAGGCTTACTTGGGATTGGGTTAGGAACCTTGATTGCTTACTTTGTAAAGTATGCTGCAGAGTTTGCAGGATATAGTATATTAGCTATAAAAATTAATGTTCCAATGTTATTATTTGTCTTATTGTTTGCAGTTGGAGTAGGATTAATATCAAGTTGGTTGCCAGCAAGAAGAGCTGTAAAAATGAAACCAGTAGAGGCACTAAGATGATAAGAGACTATTTGACATTGATATGGAAAAATATCTTACACAAAAAAATAAGGTCATGGTTAACTGTTATCGGAGTTATAATTGGTATTGCAGCAATAGTCTCCTTAATTGCTTTAGGCCAGGGTCTTCAATCTGGTGTTGAAGAACAATTTTCAAGATTAGGAACCTCCAATCTTAGAATTGTTCCAAAAGGATTGATGGGTCCACCTGAAAAAGCTGATGTCCTGACCGAAGATGACGTGAAAGTTTGTGAAAATGTTATCGGTGTTGATTATGTTACTCCCATGTTGGCTAAATCCATAAAAGTCAGTTATAATAATGAGGATAAGTTTAGCACAATTTATTCTATCCCATCTGATCAGGGTGAAAAAGGTCTTGCAAATTATGATGTTACTTGTGAGAAAGGTCGACCATTTAAAGATGGTGAAACTAACGTGGTGATGATTGGCTACACCTTTGCCAACGATTTTTTTAAAAAAGAATTAATGTTAGGAAACAAAATTGAAATTGGAAATGATACATTTAAAGTAATTTGTATTTTTGGTAAGACTGGGAGCATAGATAGTAATGTTTATATCCCCCTTGAAAAAGCAAGAACAACTTTTTCTGAACCAAAAGGAGTAAGTGCAATAGTTGTATATGCTTTAGATGGGGTTGACATAGATGAACTTGGTAAAAAAGTTGAAAGAGATCTTAAAAAATCAAGAGATGATGAACTGTTTGAAATTTATACACCAAAACAATTATTGGAACAAGTTAACTCAATCTTAGGAATTGTCCAAATTATTTTGGTTGGGATTGCTTCAATTTCATTATTAGTTGGGGGGATTGGAATAATGAATGCTATGTTTACTAGTGTTTTGGAAAGAACTACTGAAATTGGAACTATGAAAGCAATCGGAGCAACAAACAAAAATATCTTATCATTGTTTTTGATTGAATCTGGTTCAATCGGTTTAGTAGGGGGGATTTTTGGTGTAACCCTTGGATCATTACTTGCATACTCAGTAGAATTTATTGCCTCTCAGTTTGGATTTGGTTTGATAAGCATATCAGTAAGCCCGGTCTTGATTTTCTTTGCTTTAGCATTTTCATTCTTGATCGGGGTAGTATCAGGGATTGTTCCGGCAATAAGAGCTTCTAAATTAGTCCCTGTTGAAGCATTGAGATATGAATAATTAATCACTGCAGTTCCAAACTCCTAGATTGTTCTTAATTGCATAAATTTCAAGTTTTTTTAGTTCAGCATATTTTCTTGTGTCTTCCTTATATTTATCGAAGACCTTAGCATATCCTTCTCTAACCATAACTCCATTGACTAAAATATCATCAACATAAACATATCTTAAATATCGATTGTACTTATCTATATTCGTGTAATCCATCTCGATGTAAACATCTTTATTTAGAATTAATTCAGCCAATCTATCTTTGGCCTCCTTATAATAACATTTTTTCTTTTCCGGAGTATTTATCCCAGAAAATCTTATCCTATAGCTATTGTTCAAATCCGCTGTGTCCCCATCAATGGTTTTAATAACTTTAAATGGACCCTCTCTCTGATAGTCTGATTCTTTTTCGTAGACAGTCTGACTGCAACCAATAAAAAATATGATTAATATCAAACAAATTATTTTCATAAATCTAGTCTTAATCTTCGAATTAAAAACTTAACTAAGAATTTTCCGGAATTATTTCAGGAATCTTACTTTATTTTTGGTTACAACAATGTTTGGGATTATAAGTATATTTTCCCCATGCTTTAATTGAGTTTCAAACAACCCAATCTTGATAACTTTCCCTTCAAATTCCCTTATCCCCACTTCCTGCCCTTCTTTTATTATTTTTTTGATTTTAATCTTTATTCCAGCAAAAAAGTTTGGAACAATATCCATTAAATTGATAAATGATAAATATAACAAGAATAATATCCCTAAAATTAATACAACAATAATAACAATTCTGTTTAGTTGTAGCTGTTTCATGGCAAATAAAATCGTAAGAACATAAACCACATATCTGGTAATCAAAACCACTTTGTTTTCCAGCTTTAACCTTATCTTTGTTTGTTCTTTTACAACACTATCTACCTCTAAATTCCTTAAGACTCCCCTTAATAAATTGCTTAAAACCCTCCCAAGTAGATATCCTAAGAACAATATAACTATTGCAGAAGTTACTCTGACAATGATTTCAGACTGGCTTATGTTCAAAGTTGCAATGTCAAACATCAAAATAAATAAGAGAAAACTATTTAAAAAATTTTGCTAATTAAATAATATGCCAATTAATGCAGGTTTTGAGTTTGGGAAAGCAGAACGTAAGTTTCACGAAGCTGTAACTATCCATGAAAAGATGGAAGCTCTTAAGGAGATGTACAGGACTGCTCCCAAACACAAGTCTTCTGAAGGTTTGCTTAAAGAAATCAAAATCAAGATGGCTAAGTACAAGGAACTGATGGACAGGGAGAGAAAACAGAAAAAAGGTAAAGTAGCAAAATATTCAATAAAAAAAGAAGGTGCAGCAACCATTACGTTGGTAGGTACAACAAATTCTGGGAAATCAACCTTATTAAAAAAACTGACAAATTCAAATCCCTTAATCTCAGAATATCCATTTACAACCCAGGATCCAGAAATTGGAACAATGGATTATAAGGGAGTAAAGTTACAGATTGTTGAACTTCCAGCAATAGTTAAGGATTTTATGCATTCCAAGAATGGCTTGGCTTTGATGTCAATTATAAGAATCTCAGATTTAATAGTCCTGATGTATAACAACGAAGAGGAAAGAAAATTATTATATAAAGAACTTGAAGATGAACAGCTAAATATTTTAGAGTATAAAAAACAAAACAATATAAAAGATTTAATGTGGGATCATTTGGATATGATTAAGGTTTATACAAAACAGCCAGGAAAAGGGAAAGATTACCCTCCAATGGCGCTTCCAAAAGGCTCAACTCTTAAAGACATAGCGCAAAAAGTTCATAAGGACTTTATCAAGAAATTTAAATTTGCAAGATTATGGGGAAATTCTGTCAGATTCCAGGGAGCACAGGTTGGACTAAGTCATATTCTTCACGACGAAGATATTGTAGAATTTCATCTTAAATAAATTTGTATTCTCCCTCATTATGTGTCGGAAAATTTTTTAAGTATGTATCAATTATAGACTCAAAAGCTTCAAGAGTTTCAATCAATAAATCTAGAGAGGTTTCTTTATTTTTCAAAGTTTTTTCAAAAAGCTTCGGATTTTTTAACATCTCAAAAGCTTTGTCTAAAGTTTTCAAATAAGTATCTGGACAATCAATATTCTTTTTTAATTTGCCTAGAGATATATTTTTTGAATCTACAATCTCTCCAGTTCTCAACAACAAGATACCTTTTGGAGATTTTGAAAGAGCTTCTACTGTTTTTCCAACTTTTAATTTAAAGTTTTCAGAATCATATTTTAATAATGTTTGAGATTCTAATACTAAATTTCTAATTTTTCTGAAATTAAATGATAAGTGATTTAAAGTACCTACCTTGTAGTCTTTACCATCCATCTCAGATCTGTAATCTTGTTCAGAATAAAGAATAGATTTATTTTTTATCCAATCTGTAAAGTCTGTAGTGTAAGCTAAAAATCTCCCATCTTTAATTAAGACTCGATCTAAGAGATTTAACTGTAATGGAATTCTCTTTTTTTGGTCTTCTTTCATTATTTTTGAAATTTCCAATATCTCCTCTTTTGGAGTTATAATCCCAGAATTAAGGATTAACCCCCCATCTATATCGCTTCTTCCATAGTCACAATTGTGGAGATAAGAGCCATAAATATAAAAACATGAATCTGGGGAAATCAAATTTAAATCCTTAGAGAAATGCCTAATAAAATAATCATAGTCTTTCTTTTTTGGAAGTTTCATTTGATAATCAGAATAAGGTATCTGATTAACCATCACCCCAAAATTCAACTAGCTATGCAATTTATAAATATTATTATAAACCATTAACTATTTTATCCCATTCTTCAAAATTCTTGGATAAAGATATTTTTTGTCTGTATTTTGCACAGCCATTAAACCCCTTAACAACATACAAACTTAATGCCTTTAGACGATTAAAATTTTGGCAGTTTAACTTTTCAGATAAATTCCAGTATTCATAAAGGACATTTATTTTTTTATTTAATTCAATTTCCTTCCCCTTTTTAATTTCAGTAAAAACTAAAGGATTCCCCATAGCAGCTCTTCCAACCATGAAAGCATCCACGTTAGTCTCTTTCATTTTTTCTAAACTCTCTCTGTCTTTAATATCACCATTCCCAACCACCGGGATGTTTAAATTATCTTTAATATTTTTTATACCATCATAATTAACATTTCCACTATAACCCTGCCCGACAGTTCTTCCATGAACAATTATAAAAGAAGCTCCTCCGTCTTCAACCATCTTGGCACTTTTTAGTGAGTCATTTTTATCCAAAGCAATTCTAATTTTTCCGCTTATTGGTTTTTTAGAGTTACTAACTAAAAATTCAACTATTTCTTTTATTTTTGCAGGACGTTTTAATAAAGCAGACCCAGATCCTTGTTTAATTACTTTGGTTGCTGGACATCCAAAATTAACATCAATAAAATCAAAATCATCTTCAGCAATTTTAAGACTTTTCTTATATGCATCAAGTCTTGTTCCGAATAACTGTATCCCAATTGGTTTTTCTTCATCAATTGTTTCAATCAATTTTAGGGTTGCCTTGTTGTCTCTTGAAAGAGCATTGACACTTATCATCTCAGTCATTACTATGTCTGCCCCGTATTTTCTGCACAATAATCGAAAAGCTATATCGTTTACTCCAGCCATTGGAGCAAGGAATAATTTATTTTTAATATTCATTTTATTATATTAATTTAGATAATTTATAAGTATTCTTACTAGTTTCAGATTATCGATAAATTTATAAATATGATATTTTTTTCAGAACAAAACCTTTGGAGGTAAAAAAATGTCAGAAGAACTAAAAATCTTGTTAAAACATGATGATGAAGATTATGACGAGCCTGATACTGGTGACGATGACACTAAGGACGATGACACTAGTGATGACGATCTTGAGGATGAACCTGAAGAAGAAGATTGGTCTGATGATTATTAGTTAGAATTGCCCCAAGCAATTCTTGTTTTTTCTTTTAAACCAAAATTTTAAATACTATTTCTTTATCCAAATCTTATGTTAAAGGCAGATTTACACATTCATACGAATTATATCCAAAAAGGAGAGGGAAAGTACTCCCCAAAATGGTTAATAGACCATATGGCTAAATGGGGGTATGAAGTTTTGGCAATTACAGAACACTCAACCCTTAATGGAGCATTTGTTAAGAAAAGCTATTCAAATGCGTTGGATACTTACTTTAAATTTAAGGATTATGCAAAAGAAAAGAATATCTTATTAATTCCTGGAGTTGAAAGACACATAGAGGGGGTTGAGGTTCTAATTTTAAATTATAATAATTTTGAAGAGATAAATACCTTTAAAGATTTACAAAAAGTAAGGCAGAAAGGAGGGCTGATAATTGCTCCACACCCTTATTATCCCTGGGGATTAAATGGAAAACTTGAAGAAAACATAAAATATTTTGACGCATTAGAAAGGACAGTGCACTACCTTAAAGGATTTGATAGTTTAAATGAAAAAGCAGAAGAAATCGCAAAAAAATACAAAAAAACGATGGTAGCAAACTCAGATGCACACTGGAAGTTTCAATTAAACAGGAATGCTACTCTTATAGATGCAGAAAAAAACATAGATTCTATTTTAGATGCAATAAGAAAAAATAAAGTTGAAATTCAAACTAAACCACTGACAACAAAACAATATTTTTTTACAACAATGTGGGTAATCAAATCAAAAATCAGAAAGTTATTTACTGTTTAAGATGTTTATTTAATAATTCAGAAGCTTTTTTACCATCCACCTTCCCACGGTATTTTTTCATTATCTCGCCCATCAAGGCCCCAAAGCTTAAGTTTTTGTTCTTGTGGATAATCTCCTTGATTTCTTTTTCAATTTCTTTTTCATCAACCTGTTCGTATTTTTTTAGATCAGCATCACCCTTGGTTGCAAAATCAACTAAAATCTCATAAACAGCATCTTTCCCAACTTTGCCTTCATTGTAATAACCCAAGGCATTTTCTATCATAGGTATCGTAACTTCTTTGTCAAACCTTGACTGAATCTCTTTTCTGACCTCAACCAAAACATTTGCAATGAATTCAGGGTTTACTTTGGAAAATTTATGAATATAACTTTCAAAATCAATATCCATCTTGATTAATTCTCTGGATAGTTCTTCACTAAACTTATATTTTTCAATAAATTTATTTGTTTTTTCAGATATTAATTCAGGTAACTCAAGTGAGTCTAACATCTTTTTGGTAATCTTTATAATTTTTATATCAGTTTCAGGATACATTCTTGATGCTCCAGGCATTGGTCTCTGATATTCTGTTGTGAAATCCGGATTTGCTTTTCTTACATGACCTTCTTCATTTTTGGTTTTTAACTGCCTGTGGATTTCATTATCAATTGTTCTTGGAATATTTTTTAGGTCTTGAAATCCTTTTATTTCAATTCTGTTATGCCCCTTAATACTTACATTAACATCCTGTCTTATGCTTCCAATTCCTCTTTTTACTTTTCCAGTAGATCTTAAAATCATACCAATGATAGAAGCAACTTCCCGGGCATGCTCGCTGTCTTTGATCTCTGGCGCAGTTGCAATTTCAATTAAACCAACTCCCAGTCTATCTAACCTATAAGTTATGGAATTATTTTCTTCCTTTACTTTCTTAGCAGCCTCTTCCTCTAAACAAACAGTTTCAATATTAACTTTTCCTTTGCTTGTATTGATAAAACCATTAGTTCCAATCAAAGCAGTTCTTTGAAATCCAGAAACATTGCTTCCATCTACAACGGTTTTTCTCATAAACTGAATACTATCAACAACTTTGCAGTTTAATAATAAACAGATTTGCAATGCAATATCCAATGAATCTTTGTTTAGTTCATGTGGTGGTTCTTCGTCATATTCAACCAAACAGCTGGAACTTGAACAGGCCTCGTAGATAACTTCTTTGTCCTTGGACATTTCAAACTCAGCAGCCCTGTCTATTTTTCCAGTCTCTCCGGCTATTGCTCTTAATTTTCTTTTAAACTTAATATTGGGTTCATTTTCATCATTAACGATTGCAGGACATTTGCAGAATAACTTTCTTCCTTCAATCTGTTGATGGATCTCTAATCCAGATTTAAAACCCAGTTCTTTATAGTTAATCATTATCATCTTAGAATTATATTGGTTTATATTCTTTACTTTTTTGAAAACTAAATAAATTCTAATCCAATTCTTTTATTAATTTCTCCTTTTAGGTTAGTAGAAATCATTTGTTTTACTTGATCTTTTTTGTAGTTCCCAAGCAACCACGCCAGTTTAATATAAGCAGTTTCAGTTGTCATATCCTCTCCAGAGATAACTCCAATCTTTTGCAGTTCTCTTCCAGTAGAATAAACATTCATGTTAACTCTTCCAAAAATGCATTGGCTTGTCATAACAATAACACAGCTTTTGCTTAATTTTTTTAAGGCATTGAATATTTTTTTATTTTCAGGAGAATTGTCAATTGAAATATGTCCCAGTCCAGTCCCTTCAATAACCAATCCCTTATAACCTTTAAAACTTTCAATTTGTTTTGAATTTAAATTTGGATATGTTCTTAAAATTCCAACTTTTTCCTCAAATTTATTTTTTGATTTCCAAGCTCCTTTTTCATTCTTTAATTCTTTAATCATTTTAATCTTATTTTTAGAATAATTTACTTCAGCAATAGCTTCATCATTAATAATCTTGAATGCATCTCTTCTGGAGCTGTGTAGTTTTCTGGTTTTTAATGCAGGCATGATTAGACAAGTATCATCGTTGATGTCTTTGTGCATACAGATTGCAACTCCAGTAAATTCAGTATTTGCAATAAAATATGTGGCATTAATCAGATTTAATGCAGCATCACTGCTCCCCCTATCACTTGATCTCTGAGAACCGACCAAAACTACCGGTACTGGCAGATTATCAAACATAAAACTTAAAGCAGCAGCGCTATAATGCATAGTGTCAGTTCCGTGTCCGATAATAATCCCCTTTACACCGCTTTTAATTTCTTTTTCAATTGCTTTTGATATATTAACATAGTCCTTGAATCTTAAATTTTCAGAAAAAACATTGGAAACAAAAATACTTTTGATATTAGCAATCTTTTCCAGTTCCGGAAACATTGAAACTAACTCTTCAGGTTCAAATCTTGCTACAACTCCACCAGTATTATAATCAACTTTTGAAGCGATTGTTCCCCCAGTATGTAATATTGAGACTGTGGGTAAGTTTTTGTTGTGCTTAACCTTTACAGTTGAAGATTTTATATCAATTTTTTTGTCAAGAATTTTAACTTTTTTAATGTCTTTGATGTTTATTCCAACATTATATCCTGACTCTAGTTTTAAAAACAAAGTTTCTGAATCAGAATTAGGCATGACTATTCCTTTATAGACTTCATCCTTTAATTCAACCTCTATTTTTTCTAAACCTTTAAATTTTTTAACCATCTTTTGAATAAAAAATACAAACCTAATTAAAAATTATTTATATTTTATAATCTCTATATTATAAAACAATATTATCTAAAATATATATTACTCATAAAAAATATTTAAATACTAATATGTTATCTAAAAAGACAATTAAAATAATAGAATTAAATAAGTTCCATCATATTCAGCATTTATCGGGCAATAAAGGCTGATTGGGCGTTCAGGAACTTTCGGGCATGTATTGCGTTCCTAATTGAATTTATCTGTCGAAACAGTTATACTTGGGCAAGCTAAACTATTTCTAAGAAACAATAATCATTACTCAAATATAAAGGTTTCGGTTTTGAGTAAAAAAAAACAAAAAAACAAGGGGGAAAAAGAAAAATGGATTTTATTGTTCAAAGCGCAATTGAAACACACAAAGACACAATGCCAACATCACATGTTGGTCAGGCAAATATCAAAGTTATAGGTTGCGGTGGTGGAGGATCCAACACTGTTAACTGGTTGTTTAAGAAAGGGGTTCAAGGAGCAGAAATTGCTGCACTTAACACCGACAAACAGCACCTAGACATAATTGAAGCAGACAGAAAAATATTGATTGGAAAAGATCTAACAAGAGGACTTGGAGCAGGCGGTTATCCGAATGTTGGAAGAGATGCTGCCAAAGAATCATTACACGAACTAAGGGACCTAATTAAAGATACAGATATGGTATTTATCTGTGCTGGAATGGGTGGTGGAACAGGAACAGGAGCAGCACCAGTAATGGCACAGATGGCTAAAGAAGCAGGAGCAATCGTAATTGGTACAGTCACTATGCCTTTCAACATTGAAAGAGCAAGAATTGACAAAGCTGAATTTGGTCTACAACAATTAAGAGAGGTCTCTGACACAGTTATAGTTATAGACAACAACAGGTTAGTCCAGATTGCAGGAAACCTACCAATTGAGCAGGCATTTGCTGTAGCTAACGAATTAATGAGTACAATGATAAAGGGGATAGTAGAAATTATCTCAGTACCTTCATTGGTTAACCTTGACTATGCAGATGTAAAAGCAATTATGGCAAACGGAGATGTATCTGTTATTGGTATTGGAGAATCTGACTCTTCTCATAGGGTAGAAGAAGCAGTAAGAAGAGCCTTAACAAACCCACTACTTGATGTAAGTTATGAAGGGGCAACTGGTGCTTTAATCCACGTTTCAGGTGGAGATGACCTTACATTGGATGAAGTAAGTAGAGTTGGTGACCTTATTACAGAAGCTCTGGATGCAGATGCTAACGTAATCTGGGGAGCAAGAATCAGTAAAGAGATGAAAGGAAGAGTAAGAGTTATGACCATCGTTACTGGAGTCAACTCACCATACATACTTGGTAAATCCCAAAAAGGTAAGATGAGCTCACAGTCAAAGCATCTAAGTAGGGAACTAGGTATAGACCTAGTACATTAATGCTTTAAGGGCAAAGAATCCCCCTATGTTTGTTTGCCCTTAACCTAAATCTTGCTGGTGCTTTATGCATCAGCATTATTTTTTTTAAAATTAAAAGAATTAACTAATTGGATTTTTTCTTCTTTAAAACATTAATTACTTTTTCATAGAATGGTTTTGTTTTTTTCTTAATCTCTTCTTTGATTCTTTTTATGTCATGGACTGTTGATTTTTCTTTTACTCCCCACTCTTCATAATATACAAAATGTTCTAATTCCTTTCTTATTGGCTCTTTATGGTTCTGATTGGGATACCCAATTGGAACAACAAACAAAGGTTCAACATTATCAGGTATTTTTATGATTCTCCTTACAGCATTCTTATCAAAACTTGCAACCAAACAACTGCCTAATCCTTTTTCATGTAATAATAATGTTAGATTTTGAGTAAACAAAGAAACATTTTCTACTGCATATATATTTCCTCTTTCGTTATAAACTTTAACAGTAACATCAGGCTCACTGCACATTACCAAAACCAAAGGTGCTTCACTAATCCATCTTTGTCTTAGGCATGCAACAGCCAGATTTTTTATTTTTTCAGAATCCTGGATTACAACCACTTTCCAGTTCTGCAAATTCCCAGAACTTGGGGCAAACTTAGAATTATCAATGCATTCATAAATGTCCTGAATTTTTATATTTTTATTTTTAAATGATCTTACAGACCTTCTCTCTGTTATCGCTTTTTTTAGTTCCATACAAAAACTTTAAATGTATCCTGTTATTTATAACTTTTATGGATTATCTGGAACTAGCTAAATGTTATGATAATTTAGAAAAAACTACTAAAAGACTTGAAAAAACAGAAATCATAGCAGAATTAATCAAAAAAGCACCTAAGGAAGTTCTGAAACAGATAATGTATCTGATTAACGGAAAAGTTTTTCCGATTTATGATGAAAGAAAAATCGGTGTTTCTTCTAAGATTGCAATTAAAGCCTTGGCCCAGACAACAGGAACTTCAGCAGAAAAAATAGAGTCTATGATGAAGAAAAAAGGAGATTTGGGATTGGTAGCAGAAGAATTAATTCAAACAAACAAACAAAAAACACTTTTCAGTAAAAAATTAACAATTGCAAAAGTTTTTGAAAATATTTCTAACTTAGCAAACATGCAGGGGCAGGGAACAGTTAATAGGAGAGTGCAATTAATCTCAGAATTATACTCCAATGCTTCCC
Organism: Candidatus Nanoarchaeia archaeon; assembly: GCA_028714375.1. Taxonomy (GTDB): domain Archaea; phylum Nanobdellota; class Nanobdellia; order SCGC-AAA011-G17; family JACPNG01; genus JAQTMY01. Next base: position 270,313 of record JAQTMK010000001.1, read on the forward strand.
CCCTTGAGGCAAGATATATAACAAGAACCTTATTGGATGTTTTAAGAGTTGGTGTTGCAGAGGGAACAATACGTGACTCATTGTTATGGGCCTTTTTCCCAAAAATGGTATCATATGATAAGGAAAAACAGGAAATTGTGCTTACGGGTTCAAGAGATGAGTATAATGAATTGATGGATAAAATACAGCATGCCTATAATATGTCTAATGATTTTTCTGAAATTGCTTTAGCTCTTAAGGAAAACAAATTAGATTCGCTAAAAAAAATAAAAATTAGTCTGGCCAAACCAATTAATCCAATGCTTGCTATTAAAGTAGAGTCTATTAAAGAGGCCTATGAAATCCTTGGCAAAAAAGTTCTTTGGGAATACAAATTGGATGGTTTTAGGGGTCAGATTCACAAGCTCGGGAAGAATAAATATGAAATTTACACAAGAAGGTTAGAAAAAGTTACAAACCAATTTAAAGAATTAATCCCAAGATTAGAAAAACACGTTAAGGGAGATTCTTATATTTTGGATACAGAGTTTGTCGGGTATGATCCAAAAACAAAAAGACCAAGGCCATTCCAGTATATCTCTCAGAGAATAAAAAGAAAACACAATATTGAGAAAGTTGCAAAAGAGTTTCCTGTGGAAATTAATGTTTTTGATGTTCTTTATCTTGACGGGAAAAATCTAATGGATCTAAGTCAGATTGAAAGAAGAAAAATATTGGAAAAAATAATCAAAGAAGAAAAATTTAATATTATTCTGACAAAATCCCTGCTTACAGAAAATCAGAAAGAAGTTGAAAAATTTTATAAGGAATCTTTGAAGGCAGGCAATGAAGGTTTGATGGGAAAACAGATAGAAAAAGATTACAAGCCTGGCCGTCATGTTAATGGATGGATAAAATTAAAGCCAATTAAGGAACCATTGGACTTGGTTATAACCGGAGCACAATGGGGAGAAGGGAAAAGAACTTCTGCATTTAGTTCATTTACTCTTTCATGCAGGTCAGATGGCAAATTTTTGGAAGTTGGAAAGGTTGGTACAGGAATTAAAGAAAAAGATGCAGAACTTACATTTGAATCTCTTACTAAATTATTAAAACCACTAATATTGAAACAAAAAAATCAATCTGCTGAGATAAAACCAAGGCTCGTTGTTGAAGTTAACTATGAAGAGATACAAAAGTCTCCAACCTATAGTTCAGGGTATGCTTTAAGATTTCCAAGAGTCACTAGGATAAGATATGACAAATCAGAAAAGAATGCAAACACCGTCGAAGATGTCAAAAGAATATACACTAAACAAAATAAGTCTCTTATATAACAATTTTGTAGTGGTAACTTTTTAAAATGAACATTCGAAAATAAAAATCTTTAAATACTCAAGTATTTACTGTTTACTTAACTTTATATCCACATGCAGTAAGTAATTAATTTCGAACCTTCAAGGTGGTTATAATAAAAAAGAGGTTTTATACCAGGAGGAAGATGGTTAATGATTGTCAAAGAAGAATTTTTAAACAAGCTAAGAAGGTCTTTCAACCTTAACTTATACGAAGCAAGGATTTGGACAGCATTATTGTCCAGAGGAATATCCACTGCTGGAGAACTTTCTGAGATTGGTAATGTACCAAGATCAAGAGCATATGATGTTTTAGAATCACTGGAGAAAAAAGGATTTGTGGTTATGAAATTAGGAAAGCCAATCAAATACCTTGCAGTAGATCCTGGTGAAGTTGTTGACAGAGTCAAGAAAAATGTTAAAATCAAGGCTGACGAAGATACTAAAAAATTAGATAATCTAAAAGGAACTCCGGTTTTGAAAGAACTTAATACTTTACATAAAGACGGAATCGAATTTGTAGAACCAACAGATTTGTCTGGTGCAATAAGGGGGAGACATAATATCTATACCCATTTGGAATTAATGATAAAGAATGCAGAAAAGTCTGTAACATTGATTACTTCTTCAAAAGGATTGTTGAGAAAGTTTGATGCTTTAAAACCAGAGATGGAAAGATTAAAGAAAAAAGGTGTTGCAATTAAAATTGCTGCTCCAATGACAAAAGAAACTATGCCAATCTTAAAAGATTTGATGAAAGTTGCAGAAGTCAGGGATGCTAAGAATGTAAATGCAAGATTCTGTATCGTTGATGATAAAGATCTGGTATTTATGGTTTTAGATGACTCAGCTGTCCATCCAACCTATGATGTTGGAGTTTGGATAAATACTCCTTTCTTTGCTTCTGCCTTAAATAACTTGTTTGGCGTTGCTTGGAAAGAAATGAAGTCAGCAGACAAGGTTACTTTTAAACCTTAATTTTTTTCATTATTTTTTTTGATCTTTCTTTAATTGTTTGTGATTTTAATTGCTTAAGTTTTGCTGCTTCTGTATAGGGTCTTGGCCCAAACTTTGAAACATTGACTACTTCTGGTTTTATTTTTTCTATTAATTCCAAAGTTTTCTTGAAATCCTCTTCTGTCTCAGTCGGATAACCCACAATAATATCAGTTGCTATATTTATTCCTTTTACGCCTTTTCTGAATTTATTAACTAACCCAACAAAATCTCTTACTTTATATTTTCGGTTCATATCTTTTAAAACTTTATCAGAACCAGACTGAACAGGCACATGTAAAAATTTGATGACCTTATCATTATTGTATATTTTAATCATATCATCAGCCATATTCAATATAAACTGGGGATTTGCCATCCCAATTCTTATCTTAAAATCTCCCTTTATTTTTATTATATCACTAAGCAAAGAAACCAGATTTTCATTTATATCAAATCCATAACAGCCAGTATCCTGGGCAGTTAAATATATTTTTTTAGCACCACTTTTAACAACTTTTTTTATTTGTTTGACTATATCTTCTTTTTTATAAGATCTTAAATTACCTCTTACATTTTTCACAGCGCAATAACCACATCGATTAACACAGCCTTCAGCTATAGGAATAATTGCCAATCCCTCTTCAGGAAATATTTTTAATTTATTTTCTTTTTTTTCTGAAAAGACTATTTTTTTATTGTCTTTCATCAATTTGATAAATTTAGTAATAGAATTTGTATCAAAAAGACCGTCTGCTTCTATTTTACCTTTTAAAATCTTTGGTAAACATCCACCAACATAAACCTTTTTTCCAGATTCTCTTACTCTTTTAATATAACTCAACACCCTGTTCTGGGTTCTATCCTTAACACCGCAGGAGTTAACAATAGCTATTTTGGCCTTAGATAAATCATTCACAACCTCAAAACCCTTGCTTCTAAGGAAATTAGCCATGAAATTGCTGTCTGCCTTGTTTAATGCACATCCAAACGTTTTAATATATATTTTCATAACCCCAAAGTCTAAAATAAAATTTATATACCTTCCTATGCTTTTAAGTATACAAATATTTAAAAAACTATCAGATATATAATAAAAGGTGATATAAATGCCATTGCAAGAAAAACCCCAATATAAAGACAAAGAAGGGAGTGTCCTTTATGGATTTTCCCAAACACATTTAGAAAAAACAAATAAACACCTAGGTCAGGTAGTTTTTGGACTAAAGATATTGATAATATTATTTGTTCTGATGCTTGTCGGTACAGCTTTATTGATAGGTTGGATATCCTATAATGATGTTGTAACAAGAATTATATACAGGTATTAGTTTTGAATAAATTTATTAATTTTTCTTACCTTTAAAAATACATGCAACTACGAAATCTTTTAAGGAAAATAGAATCCTATAACAAAAATGCAGATTTTGAATTAATCAGGAAAGCCTACGAATTTGCAGATAAATACCATAAAAACCTAAAAAGAGCATCAGGTGAACCTTATATTCAGCATCCGTTAAATGTCGCATTTATCCTTGCAGAATTTAAGATGGATACAGAAAGCATTGTAGCTGCCCTCCTTCATGATACAGTTGAAGATACTCCCGCCTCCCTTGAAGAGATTGAAAAAGAATTCGGAAAAGAGATTAGGGAATTAGTTGATGGATTGACAAAGCTAAACCAGATAAAATCCAAGGAAATAAGGGATGCAGAGTCTATAAGAAAATTATTCTTAGCAACCTCTAGTGATATAAGGGTTGTTATAATAAAACTTGCTGACAAATTGCACAACATGCGTACTTTAGAATACCTTTCAGAGGAAAGAAGAAAAACCATCGCAGAATCTACTCTTGAAATCTATGCTCCATTGGCCTCCAGATTGGGGATGTATGCAGTAAAAGCAGAACTGGAGGATTTAGCATTTAAGATGCTGCATCCAGATATCTATGAAACTTTTCTAAAAAAATTCTCAAACACTAAAAAAGAAAGAGAAAATGATATTAAAAAAATAAAGAATATTATTGAGAAAAAACTTGAGGAACAAAAAATTCCTGCAAGAATTTTTGGAAGACCAAAACACATTTATAGTTTATATAAGAAAATGATTCAGAAGAAAAGAACCTTCGAAGAGATTTATGACTTGGTTGGTCTTAGAATCATAACTGATAATGTAAAACACTGCTATGAAATTTTGGGGATAATACACAATGAATGGACTCCAATCCCAAAAGAATTTTCAGATTATATTGCAATGCCAAAACAAAACAGGTATCAAAGTCTTCATACTGCAGTTATGGCTCTTAATCAACCAGTTGAATTTCAGATTAGAACCGAAGAAATGGATAAAGTAGCAGAAGAAGGAGTTGCTGCCCACTGGAAATATAAAGGACTTGAAATTAAAGATAAAAGTTTTGATAAAAAATTATTATGGCTTAGAGAATTATTGAGAATAAAAAAAGAAAAACTTCCAACCCAGGAATTTAATGATTTCTTAAAAACAGATTTATTTGGGGATGAGATATATGTCTTTACCCCAAAATCCGAGGTCATAGCTCTTCCAAAAGGCTCAACCCCCATAGATTTTGCATATGCAATTCACACAGATCTTGGGGATAGATGTACTGGAGCAATTGTTAATGGGAGAATTGTTTCACTAAGGCACGAACTAAAACACGGGGATATTGTGAAGATATTAGCTCAAAAAGAACCAAAACCAAAGATGGACTGGCTAAAAATTGTAAAGACAACAAAGGCAATATCAAAAATAAGGAAATTCTTTAGAGAACACGAAAAAATATTAGTATCAAAACCAAAGAAGACAGAGGCAATTAAAGAAGAAATATCAAAGTCATTATTTATTGTTGATAATATGGCATATAAAACAAAAATTGCTCAATGCTGCAACCCTCTTCCAGCCAACAAGGTTGTTGCTTATCTTAATGGGAGAATATATACAGTGCATAATGAAAATTGTAGCTCTCTTGATAGCAAGGATAAATCCAAGATTAAGCCATGTTCCTGGAATAATATTAAAAATTTTGAATTAACTCTGAATATTTTAGTTAAAGAAAGAATTGGAGTTTTAGCAGATATAATAAACACAATTGCATCAACAGAAACAAGCATACTCAAAGCTGTTGCAAAAAAACCAGTAAAAGAAAGGGCCCAGATTATGATAACAATTAATTTTGAGGATTTGGAACATCTAAAAGAAATCATCTCAAGAATACAAAAACTTATGGGCGTAATTTCAATAGGCTTAGAACCTAAATTTTAAGGAATTTTTTTCTAAAACTATTTGCAAACTTTCTTATAAAACCAGCTTTGAGATATAATGCGTGTTCTGGACACGCCTCAATACAGCAAAAACACCTTATACATTTTTTTGTATCAACAGTAGGATAGGGATTTAATGTTATTGCCTGTTTAGGACATTTTCTCATACACACACCACATTTTATACATTTATCTTCACGGACAGTTATTTTTTCCTGTGGAATAAACATATTTATTATTCCAAGTATCTTCCTTGTAGAAAGTCCTGGAGGTTTTTTATAGTGAGTATGATGCATCTCCCCCTTTATCTCTATCTTTTCTGTGAATAATTTCTGTTCAAGTATTAGTTTGTTTGTTGGAACATCTTTTCTTTTCCATCCTATTATGTCTGTGACTAAAAGATCAATTGCAAACTGGGAATTGGATGCCAAGATTAATCCAGTGTGTTTTGCATCTCCTGCAGCAGGACCTTCTCCTTCCATTCCAATTACAGCATCAACAAGAGTTAAATCTGGCTTTACAATTTTATTTAGGTCAAGAAGTAATTGTGCAAATTCTTTTTCAGTTGGAGCATAGGCATGCAATTGTTGTTTTTTTGTCCCAGGGATTACCCCATACATATTTTTTATTGCGCACGTCAATTTCATCAACGAATGTGTTTTTAATCTTGGAACATTGATTACATAATCTGCCTTAAATAATATCTCAGGCAAGTCTAACTCTTTTATAATCTTCCCGCCAGGAATCTTGACTTTTACAGATTTGACTTTTTCAAAATTAATGACTGTAGCATTATATTTTTTTGCTACGCCCAATACCCCAGATTTTTCTATTGCTAAATCAGTATTTTGAAGAGAAGAGTCTCCAATTATAATTTTATTTTTATTTTCTTTTAGAACTCTGCATAAAGCATCAATTATCGCAGGATTTGTAACAACTAAATGTCCTTTTCTGTATGCCCCTAATAAATTTGGTTTAATCAGAACGGTTTTTCCGTGAGGCAAAGTAAAATTACTTAAAATTTTATTTATAGCTTTATCAATTTTGTCTTGTTTATAACTTTCACAATTAACTATAAATACCTCAACCATTTAGTTAATTTATTTTATCAATATTTAAAGATTTTGATTACTTTTGAATAAGCCTTACTCTTTTTACTATGAGTTTACCAACATTTTTATTTTCCATAATAATATTAGAATCTTCTATACTTAATCTATTTTTAAAAATTGGGCCATCAACCACCAAGGTCTCAGCCTCCCCCCCTTCAAAAGCAACATTCATTTTAGTTATTTTTTCTATTTTGCTTAATTTTTCCACTTCTTTTTCATCGATTACAATTCCAAGCCATGATTTATCCAACCCTTCTGCAGAGACGCTGGTGATAATAAATTTAAAACCATCTTTTACCATGCTTCTTAATAATCCAAGCTGATCCTTGCCCCAGAGAGGATTGATGCATGAAACTTTTAGATTGTCGCATATGTCCTGAATTCTTTTGGACTGATACGCAGAAGCAATCGCACCAGTAACAACCCCATCAATATTATATTTAATTATTGCTTCTTTAATCGCTTCAGCGAGATCTTTAAGTTCCTCTTCTTTTACCCCTTCAGTTTTGTATTGGATGATTGGAATTTCCATCGCTCTTGCCTGAATCTTGGTAAGATTTATATTTGGGGTATGGAACATATAGCTTTCTTTGTTTTTAGAAATAATTGAAATTAAGCAAACAATCTCGTGTTCTTTCATGGCCTTAAATAAAGCATAACACGAATCTTTCCCGCCTGAAAATAAAACTCCAACTCTCATAACTTTAACTAAAAGGTTTAATTTAAAAAGGTTTTTACAACTATTTATGATATTCAACCAATTGTTTGATGCTTCTTACTGCAGTCTCAGGGTAATCAAAACAGACAATTCCTCTTGACTCCAGAATTCTTTTGATTTTTTCAGTTGGAGATCCTCCTGTAGAGGCGACAATAATTGGTTTTTTATTTTTATATTTAGAAATAACATTAACAATGTTTGGAGTTAGTAATGGAGTTTGATAGTCAAGAGTTATTAGGATAATGTCTATGTTTTTATCTTTGACAGCATATTCCAAAGCCAGACCATATCTTTCATCTGTTGCATCACCAATCAAATCCATTGGATTATCAACAATGACAAGTTTTGGGAATTTCTCCTTTAGTTTTTTCTTGGTTTCACTGCTAAGCTCAGCTAATTTAAGACCATATTTGATTATATTATCTGTGCCAAGAATACCAAATCCTCCGCCGTTTGTAATTGTTAGTATCCTATCTCCTTTTGGTTTTATACTTTTTTCTAAAAGTCTGGAATAATTAAACATATCCTCTAAATTCTCAGCATAAACAGTTCCTGCCTGTTTAAATGCTCCAAGGTAAACTCTTGGATCTCCAGCTAATGCTCCTGTGTGACTTAACGTAGCTTTGTTTCCTTCATGGGTTAACCCTCCCTTGAGCACAATAACTGGTTTTTTGATGTTCTTGCAAATCTCTAAACATTTTTTCCCATCCTTAACAGCTTCAATATAAACACATATGACTTTAGTGTTTTTGTCTTTTCCAAGATAATCCAAGTAATCTACCGAATCTAAATTTGTAGCATTACCAAAGCTTATGAACTTACTGACTCCATAATTTTTAGAAGCCATAAGATCCAAAATCGCTCCACCAATCGCTCCAGACTGACATATAAAACTTATACCTCCTTTCCCAGGCCTTTGAACTCTCTCAGAAGGTAAGAATATAGCATCAATTCCAGAATAAGCATCGTAAATTCCTAGACAATTAACTCCAACAGCCTTGATATTTCTCTGATCTAATTCTTCTTTGAGTTTTAATTCTAGTTTATCATTCCCAATTTCTTTAAAACCAGCAGAAATAATTACCACATTCTTACAGTTTACAGAGGGCATCTCTTTAATAATATCTATTACAAAAGCAGCAGGAACTGCAATCACAGTCAGATCTATTTTTTTGTTTATATCTGAAAGTTTCTTGTATATCTTATTTCCATACAATGAATTAACATTAGGATTAACTCCGTACACATCCCCTTTAAAATTCCTGAGTAATTGATTGAATAAAATTGCTCCAACCTTGTTTGGTTCTCTTGATACTCCAACAACAGCTATTGACTTAGCTTCAAAGAAATTTTTCAATTAACACCAATCACCTCAGAATAAAGATAATCTATTTCTTTTTATTCTTTTTGGATTTTTCCAAAGCTTCATCAATTGCTTCTTTATCAAAACCAACAATGATTTCCCCATCAATATCAATGACCGGAACTCCCATCTGTCCTGATTTTTCAATCATTTCTCTGGCTTTTTCTCTGTCTTCTCCAACATTAAATTCATTAAATTTTACGCCTTTTTCCTTTAGGTAAGCCTTTACTCTATGACACCACGGACACATATCTGTGGAATAGATGTTTATCATTTTTAAATCACCAAAATTTAACCATGGTTAACATTATTTAAAAGTTTTGAATTAACTAAAACAAGAAATAAACATATCAAGATAATATCCATAATCATCTCAGTAAATATGCTGTAAAAGAAAGTTTCTGGGAACATGACTATCAGATTGTCTTTTAGGGGATCAAGTATCCACAAATTATTGCTGAAAAAAAGCTCATGAAATTTGATAAATAAACTTGAAAAGTCAAAAATCAAAAATAAAAACAAAATAAAAAATACAGTCAAGACAGAAAACCATAAGGAATTTTTTAATAATCTAAATTCTTTTTTCTTGATAAAATAAATTATATAAAAAACAATAAAAATCAAGCATAGATAAAACAAAACATTGGCAGCAACAATTAAATCTTTGACATCTTTTAGGTGCAATTTTTCTTTTTCATTGAAGAATTTAGTATCTAACTCTCCCTTTCCCTGCAAGTAATTTATCAAGTTATTATTTTCTTCAATAACCTTTTCTTTTCCAAAAGAATCATAAACCCCATTTTTGTCAAACTGTTTATCATAAAAATTTTCATTAAAAACCTCAAATTTAAATCCTAACAAGAATATAAATAAAACTGCAAAAATAATAAAATCTATTTTTAGCTTCATCCTAATATTTTTGTGACCTGTTTAAATCCATCAACTAATTTATTAGCGTCTTCTTCATTATTGTATAAATATAATGAAGCTCTTACGCTGCCTTTAATATTGTGTTTGTTAAACCATGAATGCACGCAGTGTTGTCCAGACCTCATCATTATCTTTTTAGAATGATCTAACAATAAAGCAATCTGATGCACATCTTTGTTTTTATAGTTAAATGAAGTGATACCCGGCCTTAATCCAACATCTTCAGGACCAAGGATACTAACTCCCTCAATATTTCTTAATCCATCATCAATTATCTGATTTACTTTTAATTCCTGTTTCACAATATTGTCCATTCCAACTTTTCTTAGATATCTACATGCTTCTCCAAAACCAATTATTCCAGAATAATGTTGTAATCCTGCTTCAAATCTGTTTGGAACTTTTTCTATTTCATAACTGTTATAAGTGGAATTTGTTACAGTTTCTCCTCCAAGAATAAACTGTTCCATCTTATCTAAAATTTCTTCTTTCCCATACAACATCCCTATACCTGTTGGACCTAACATTTTATGACCAGAACATGCAAACAAGTCAACATCCAATTTTTTAAGATCAATTTCTTTGTGTGGTGCAGACTGTGCTCCATCTAACATCGTTAAAGCTCCATTCTCATGCGCTATTTTGATTATTTCTTTTGCAGGGATGGTTGAACCATCTAAATTAGAAGTATGAACCATGGATACTAGTTTGACATCTCTATTCATTTTTTCCTTAAACTCTTCCAAATCAAAAATCCCATCTTTGCTTCCAATAGTAGTGTGTTTTAATCCGTTTTTCTTGCATAATCTTATAACCGGTACTAAGTTTGAATTATGTTCTTTGTCTGTTGTGATTATTCCGCCGTTTATCTTTAATCCATTATAAACTAGATTTAATGATTCAGTAGTATTTTTAGAAAAAACAATCTGATCCTCTTTTTTTATATTAAGTAATTTTTGTATTTCCTTTCTTGCATTTAAAACTTCTTCATCAACCTTTTTACTTATACTATGCATTCCTCTCCCACCACATCCAGGATACTCTTTGTAGTATTCATTTATTTTGTCTATTACTTGAATTGGTTTTAAACTCATGCAGGCAGAATCCAAATAGGTAACTTTATTCAAAATTGGAAAATCCTGCCTTATCTTGTCAAAGTTCATAGAATTAAACAAAATATAAAATTAATAAAGGTTTCTAAGGAACACATTGTCCATCTAAACAAGTACATTCCCCTTCTGGACAAGTACAATCTCCATCAATAGTACATTCACAATCAACATCCTCAGGATAGGTAGCTGGATTAAATATACATATATCATCCGAATCTGGACCATTACAGTTACCATGTGCAATTAAATTGTAAGCACCGATTCCAGAATAAATCAAACTTCCAATTAATAATATCAAAAAGAACCAGGAAAATACTTCAAAATGTTTGTATGTAAATGCAGCAACCTTAGGACTTTTCTTCATTAGTCTTCCTGTTATCTGTCCCTTTAATCTTTCATCCAATCCAGTTGTGCAGGGTCTGAATGTAATTCTTTTGAAAACACACTCAAAAGATTCTTTTGCAATAGTTCTGTATCTAACAGAAAAAATACCTAATATTCCAAACACAACCATTGCAATTACGCATATCATATTTAATCTTCCTTTTTAATTATTTATAAACTTTATTAAAAAAAGAAAAAATTAACTGGCACAGCCAGCATCAGCTGCTGCGTTTCCAGTTACACTATATCCAAAACCCGCTGAAGGAGTTTCTGAACTAAGTTTTGTGTTACATTCCTCTGGTGTTGTGTTGAAAGCACTACAGATTGTTGCAAGTAAACTTTCTGAATCTCTTGCACTCTTGACAACTGCACCGTTTATAACCAATGTTGGGCTTCCCTGTACACCATACTTAGTATTTTCTTCCTTGTAGATGTTAAACTGTGGATAAGTTCCACCAGACCAACTTGTTTTGTCTTCAAAGTTCTTAGTTATGTCAAATTCAGTATCTGCTTTATCTTCACAAGCTTTTAACTTAGTTTTGTCAATTCCAACTTTGTCTAAACAGGTTTCTGTTGTGTCCCCTTTATCTAAGAAACAGGTTAAGTAATCAAAGTATTTATCATTGAACTCTTCCTGTATACAGTATTGTCTTAGTTGCTCATAAACTTCTTTTTCACCATGCATCGCATAGTCTACAAATTTAATCTTGAAGTCAATCTTGTCTTTTAATGTCTCAGCAACAGGAATTATTCCTTTTTCAATTTGGGTTCCATAAGGACAATGGCTCATGACAAATAATTCTACAACGGGTTTATCTGATTTGGTGATTCCAGTAACTTCTGTTTCTTCAGGTGTTGATTCGGTTTCAACCATTTCAATTCCCTGGGGCAGTAATAATGTTCCATCTTTTGTTACATAGGATTCATATTTACTTCCACCAATATCCATATTAAATTTATATAAAGATCCTTCATCACTTGAACTTACAATTGTTGCAGTTCCTTGACCTTTTAAAACTTCAGTGTTAATGTAGTTAATTGCTTTAGTTACTGCATCTTCTTTTGAGATTTTAGCTTTGCTAAAACCATCAGTAGTTATAGAAGCAACAAGTAAAATAGCAAGAATAACTATTAACACTCTTTCAGCAATCATAATAGCTCTTCTGTTCATGTAAATCCCTCCCTAAATGATATCTTAAAAATCAATTAACACTTTAAATACATTTTGGTAGTTTCAAATAGGATTGTTTCATTTAATTTTTAGATGAATTTTTCATATTTTCTGGAAATCTTCCTATTTTTCCTCGTAAATCCTTATAAAGAAAATAAGTTATAATAATCTAACCTAAAATGAGACTTACAGCAAGAGAAATTCTAATCCTGAAAGAGTTAAGGAAAAACTCCAGATCTTCACTAGTTGAGTTATCAGATGCAACCGGTTATCCGATGAGTACCATTTTCTATAAGCTAAAAAAATTAAATTGTTTAATTGATAAACACACTTCCTTGATTAATTTTGATTCACTGAATTATTTAAAAGTTAATTTTATATTAAACTCAAAAAATAACATAAAAGATTTCTTAACTGAAAATAAAAATCTAAATAATGCCTCAAAAATCACAAACGGATATCTAGTCCAAGGTGTTTTTAAAAATCTAAAAGAAGTGGATAGTTTTATTGAAGAACTTGCAAACTTGGATATTGAAGTTATTGAAAGGCACGATATCATTGAAACAATCCAGCAGGAAGAATTCTTAGTTAAAAAAATAGATTTTGAATAAATATGCACCGGCTGGGAATCGAACCCAGATCAACAGCTTGGAAGGCTGCTATGTTAACCGTTGCACTACCGGTGCATATGAAAACCTCAAATTAGTTGAATTATAAACTTTTCTATTAGAATTTTTAATACCCAACCTTCCTAAATCCTTCCTTAATATCACTTCTTTTCCAGCCTTTTTTTAGCAGGTTTATTTTAGCAATTCTTTTTTCAAGATGAAGTTTTTTGCATTTATTTAGGTAATCTGTTAATTCCTCAAGATTTTTGCTTTGTTTAGGAGTTAGATCAATAAACACCTTTCTTTGGTCCCACAAAACATCATCGTAAGCATATTCAATTTGTTTTTTTGTCCAGCCCTTTTCAGCCAATTTTAATGTGATTTCTTTTAGTTTAATTCCATTACCTATTTCTTTCTTGACAAAACTCTTAAGATTATCATAGTCTTTTATTGTTGTGTATGGACTTTTTCCTTTGGTTAACTCTCTTAGGTCTTTTCTGCCCTTATATAAATTGAAATAAATCAAACCAACAATTAATAAAACTAAAACAATTATGATTAACCAATATGGGAATTTATTTTCTTTAAAACAGTCTTCAGGGCAGATAATTTCATCCTCAATAGGGCTGGTACATACATTGTCTCCGCAGTAAGCATTAGTATTATCCACAGCCTGCATCCCAATATAACTTGGACTGAAAAATACAAAAAATCCAACAAACAAAACTAAACTAATTATTATTACTAAATCAGACCTGTGAATTTCCATTGAAATTATAGTCCAAAATTAATATTTAAATCTATCCAAAACCTTTTTAAATGCTCTAAAACTCCAAAAATCTATGAAAATAACAGAGTTTTATTTTAAAAATCAGAAGAAACTAACAATTATACCGTTGATATTAATTATCCTAAGTGTTATTATCCTAACAAATTCTTATATTCAAACCGGAGATATAATGAAGAAAGATGTTACCTTAACCGGTGGAGCAACAGCAACCATATATACAGATAAAGATACATCTAATCTAATTCCAGAGCTTGAAAAAAGATTCAATACAGATTTTGTTTTTAGAAAACTAACTGATTTTGGAAGCGACAAACAAAAAGGATTTTCAATTGAAGGTAAAGTAGATTCTATGGAATTTAAGAATGCAATATCTGAAATAATGGGATTAGAGCTTACAAGTGAAAATTCTTCATTTGAAGAAACCGGTTCTAGTCTTGGTTCAAGCTTCTACAAACAAATGATAATTGCAATCTTATTTGCTTTTCTTTTTATGGGAATTGTTGTTTTCATAACCTTCAGAAACCCAATTGCAAGTTTGATAGTTCTTTTCTCTGGTGTTTTTGACATGCTTGTTAATTTAGCAATCATAAATCTTTTGGGAATAAGAGTCTCAACAGCAGGGATTTCAGCTTTGCTATTAATCATTGGATATGGAATTGATACAGATATTTTACTTACAACAAAAGTGTTTAAAAGAAGAGAAGGTTCAATAAACGAAAGGACGCTTGCTTCAATAAAAACTGGATTAACAATGACCGCAACAACAATGGTCGCATTGTTATTTGGTTATTTCCTTTCCAGCTCATTTGTTATTAAAGAAATGTTTTTGATTATTATGATAGGATTAATTATAGATGTTATTGGGACATACTCGGTTAACTCATACTTAATAAATTGGTACACAAGGAAGAAATTTAAAGATGAATAAACTAAAGAATTTAGGAGTCAGAATCTGGATTTTAATCTTTTGTTTAATTATATGTATATTGGCAATTGCTCCAAAACCCTGGGCAACCGGAGTTGAGATTAAATCTGTAATCCCAGGAACAATATATTCAGAACAAAACTTGGCAGAGGGAGAAAAAATATTGGCAATCAACGGAGTGGATATTTCAACCCTCGAAGAATATGCTGAAGCAGTGAAATATTTAGATAAATCTGCTGTAAAGTTAAATATAAAAACCGATTTGAAAGAGTATACTTATGAATCTGTTCAGGATATAGGGTTTGTATCAGAAAACCTTACCGTAACCTCCAGTAAATTCGTAGATAAGAATGCAATCATTATAAGCATAAATAATCAGGAAGTTAAAACTCAGGAAGATTTGGATAAAATTGAAAAAGAATTATTTTCTAAAGAAAAATTAGTCATTAAGACAAATAAAAAAGAAGTTGCATTACTGGCAAGAGGATTGCCACAAATTACTGTAACAAAAGCAAAAACCTCAAACCTAATCAAAGGACTTGATTTGCAGGGTGGAACAAGAGCCTTATTAAGACCGGTTGGAGAAGATATCCAGCAAAAAGACATTGAGGATTTAATATCTGTCTTGACAAACAGATTAAATGTTTATGGTTTAACTGATATGACAATTAGACAGGCATCAGATTTAAACGGACAAAAATATGTTCTTGTTGAAATTGCAGATGTAACTTCAGATGAAATCTCTAACCTAATAAAACAACAGGGTAAATTTGAAGCTAAAATCGGAGATCAGATTATATTTGAGGGTGGAAAAGAAGATATTCCATTTGTATGTAGGGATGATGGTTCTTGTGCAGGAATAAGAAATTGTGAAGAAGCTGAAGATGGTTATTACTGTACATTTGAATTTTCAATAAGATTAAGTCAAGATGCAGCAAAAAAACAAGCAGAAGTAACCAAAAATCTAAATGTTATCTTAGAAAATGGTAAGGAATACTTAGATAAAAATCTTGACTTTTATTTAGATGGAAGGTTGGTTGACTCATTAAGAATATCTGAAGGTCTTAAGGGAGTTGCAACTCAGGATATAGCAATTTCTGGACCCGGATATGGAGCAACAGAAGCAGATGCATTTGGGGCAGCAACTTATAATATGAATAATCTCCAGACAATCCTGATTACAGGTTCTCTGCCTTATGAAATAAAAGTTGAAAAACTGGATTCAATCTCTCCAATACTTGGAAAGGATTTTGTTAGAAATGCAATATTGGTAGGGATTTTAGCATTTATTGGAGTCTCATTAGTTATCTATTGGAGATACAGATCCTACAAAATTTTAATCCCGGTTATGATTATTTTATTCAGTGAGGTATTGATGACTTTGGGTGTGGCAGCAATGATTAAATGGAATCTTGATATTGTTTCAATTGCAGGAATTATTGCGGCAGTTGGTACAGGAGTAGACGACCAAATTGTTATGATTGATGAAATTATGAAAGGAGACAAGGAAGAAAGATATTATAGTTGGAAAGAGAAGATAAAAAGATCATTCTTTATTATTACAGCAGCATATGCTACTACAGTAGCAGCAATGATACCTTTGATCTGGGCCGGTGCTGGATTGGTTAAAGGATTTGCAGTTACCACAATTATCGGAGTATCAATCGGAGTATTCATAACAAGACCAGCATTTGCAGTCATCGCAGAGAAAATTCTAAAAAAGTAAAATATTTAAACTAATCTTATTATATATTTTCCAGAGGTGATATTAATGGATGAAATAATGATTGCTCTTTATGTGGTTCTTGGTGCTGTGGTAGGTATGATATACGGATTGAGAAGAATATTTATTCTTGAAAAAAGAATCTTGTTACTGGACGCAAAAATATCAAGACTACTAGGAGAAAAAACACATATCAAAAAGAAAAAGAGAAGATAATTAATATTCTTTTCTTGCTTCTCTTAGGTTTGAATCTGTTCCAACATCAAACCATTTTCCTTCAAACTTATGTATATAAACCTCATTCTTATCCTTGAAATAATTTATTAGATGCCCTAAATCATTTCCATCTTTTTCCTGTATAAAAGAATCAACGAACTTAATGGATTCTTTAGGTAAATAATAACAGGCAGTACTTATCAAGGTACTTTCTGCTTTTTCAGGTTTTTCCTCAAGTTTTTTTATCTTGTCTCCTTCAATCTCTACAACCCCATAATTTACTGCTTCATCTATGTCTTTGATGTCATAAACTCCAATCTTGATCTTGTTTTTTTCATTAACCAGAGAATGCAAACTGAAATTAAATAAATTGTCAGAGCCAACCACCAATAGATTATCATTGAGATTTTTGTTTTTAATCAGGAAATTCAAAGAACCAACAGCACCCAACTGTTCCTTTTTATCTTTAGTCAAGTCGCTTATGATTTCTACTTTTGGATCATTAAACCAGGCCTGATACAGTTTTTTATATTTTTCATTGGTAACCAGATAAATCCTGTCTACTCCCCTTAGTTCTCTTATCCTGTCTATTATATGCCCAACAATGGGTTTATCCTTAATCAAAATTAGGCCTTTAGGTCTATCTCTCATTAAAAGAAATTTTCTTCCAGAATAACCAGCTGCTAATATGACAGCTTTCATGACTTTTTATAGGATAATAATATATTTAAGGTTTGTTGTATAACTTTAGTGTAATTCTAGAAAATATTAAATTTGAGTAGTCAATTTATGATTAAAGGATATTTCTCATCCAGCTCTTCTAGGGCAAATTGCAGCTTTTTTGAAGACTCAGCATACATAGTGAATAATGGTTGTTTTTTGCTTACTTTGTGGCCTTTTTTGACATTTAAGTATATCCCAGCCCCTTTGTCTTCAGGGCTTCCAAGTATTCTCGCTAACTTGGATAACCTACCATTGTCAATCTCAGTAACAGCCCCAGATTTATTTGATTCAATTATTTTGAAATATTTTCCAACTTTTAACCTATGTACATTTTTTCCCTGAGCTCGAATTATTTGTTTCATTTTTTCATAGGCTTTACCAGAATCTAAAATTTCCATAACTTTTTCTTTTGCATTTTTAACACCTGCCAACTTTAATAATTCAGTAGACAGAAATATTGATTTATCCATCAAATCTTTGGGACCATCTCCTTTTAAAACATTCAAAACATCTATGGCTTCCAGAACAGGGCCAATTCCATTACCAACTGGCTGAGACCCGTCTGTAAATACAACTTTGATTTTCATTCCAAGCATTCTGCCAATTTTAATAAATCTTCTTTTTAGCACTCTCGCTGATTTTTTATCTCTGATTTTAGCAGTTTTTCCTATTGGAATATCAATAATGACATATTTAGCATTTACAGATTTTTTCTTTGATAAAATACTAGATAGCAGCATAGGTTGGATATCTAACATCAAGAATCTTTCAACTCTTATTATCGACTGGTCAGCATTAGCCAATTCCAAAGCTCCCCCCCACACTAAACAGGCATTTGTTTTTTTAATAACTTTCATAATTTTCTCTTTGCTTAAGGAAACATCAGCCAAGGTTTCCATTGTGTCTGCAGTTCCAGAAGGACTTGTTATAGATCTTGTTGAGGTTTTAGGCATGATATATCCTGCAGATGCAATTATTGGTGCCATAATCATTGAAGTCCTGTTTCCAGGAATACCACCAATACAATGTTTATCCAAAACTTTCTTATCTCCAAAACTCAATGTCTTTCCGCTCTTTAACATAGCATTTGTCAGATGGACTACTTCCCGGTCATCCATTCCTTTTGCATAACATCCAGAAATAAAATAAGCAATTTCAGCCTCGTTTAATTCATTTTTTGTGATTTCTTTTATTATTCTTTCAATTTCCTCTTTGTTTAATTTTTTTCCTCTTAATTTTTTTTCAATATATTCAATCCCCCTTGGTTTTGCAGTTGTTTTTACATCAATCAAATTCCCGGGTTTTAATTTTAATTCTCTTAAACTTTCTTCAAACAAACCAATAGTTCCGCTGCCAATTCCTTTGTGGGAAATATTTACTATAACTTTTGTTCCTTTGATATCTATCCTGTCGTTGGCAGAAACATCTAATCTCTTTGCATCTTCTTTGCTCAGGACAGCAACTAATACATGACCTGTAGAAAGTCCTACCTCTTTTACCTTTAACTTCATACTATTATCTTGGAATTTATATATTTAAATTTAATGTTTTATTTCTTCTAGGTATTTCTTCCTTAATTCAAGAAAAAATTTCTTAACAAAATCCTGTTTAAAATCTGGGAAAGTATGTTTAAAATCAAAGACCTCATTTTTTCCAAACACGTAAATCATATCTGCATAAATTCCTTTTCTTAGATAAACCCTGTGAGGTCTTGGCTTTGCACTAGGCAATATCAGATGTTCAGCATTCAGATAACCAGGATCAAGATTAAAAATTCTTTTCCCATTAATGGAATATTTATTTTCTAATTTGTTTGTAAATAATTTTACTTTAACAATCTCTTCAGGATCAATCAAATCCCTGAAAATAATAAACTTCTTTTTTAAATCTGTTCCAATCTCATCAGTGTAATAATCTGTAAAATTAAAAGAAAATTCATCAGAGATAGACTCAATCTTTCCAAATTTTTTCTCAAGTCTTTTTAGGATTACCTCAACCTCTTTCATATCCCTGTGGGTCATACCACAAAATAATTTTACTTTTTTAGGTCTTAAAGGTTTCATCCCTTTGAGAAGTAAGTTGAAAGATCAATCTTACCCATCAATTCCTGCTGTCTTTTAGCTGCTTCTGCTGCTTTAGATAATGGCTCGTTGGATTGTGCTGCTGCTGTTGTTTTAGGAGCATCAATTCCGATTTCATTAAAGCCTTCTGTTAAGGGTTTATTATTTTCTCTGTTATATTTTGCCCTTTCAAGGATTTTGATTGCCTTACCTAAATCAGATAAGCTGTCGTTTTGTATGTCAACTACTAGTTTCATAACAACTTTTTATTAAAACTTATTTAAATTGTTTTCGTTACTGCAGTCTTACTTTATTTCTTTTTTTTGTCTTGAGATCTTTTCGGTTTGGAAAAGAATAAAACATATATCAAAGGCAGTATACCTACTGTGTTTAGTACCATTAAGGCTATAAACCAGGCAGTATGCTTGTTATTTGCTGCTTTCCATAGCCCTATACCTCTTATAATAAGATCCCATACAACTAACAATATGATTAATACCCAAATGATTGGGGCAATTCCATAGTACATAATATCACCTCTAAATAATATATATTTTATTAATATTTAAACCTATTTCTTTTTTAGTTTTGCAACGGTTTTTTTAAAAGCTTCAATCTGCTTTTCACTTAAAACTCCATAAGCAAGATATTTTTTCTTAATATCCCTTAAAAAAGAATTTTCTTCATAGAATTTCTTGTCAATATCAAACATCTTCTTGAATTTAGGATCTTCAATGTCATCATTAATTTGTTTCATCTCGCATTGGACACAGATTGGAAATCTTTTTCCATAAGTCATTATAACCATGTTCTTCTTACACAATCCACATCTTTGTTTGTATTTTACCATTATCTAAAAATTTCATAAATATAGAATGTTGCATCGTTTAAATTATTTTTGATTCTAAGGGTTGTTTTTATTTTATGTCTAAATCCTTGTTTTTTGATACATTCATTTAAAATATCTAATCTTCCGAATGAAGCATACGCAAGTATTATTTTACCACCTTCTTTTAAGTAGTTTCCGACTTCTTTAAAAAACCTTTGAAGTAGTCTAGCATCTTTATCAAAAGTTGCAATTTCTAGAAGGTCTTTAGCCTCCTTTTCAGGATTAAACGGAATGTTAAAAATAATTATATCAAATTTACCATTAATGTTCTCAAAAAGATTACTCTTAATTACTTCGATTTTATTTTCTAATCCTAATCGTTTAACATTTAGCCTTGCACATTCTACTGCCCTGTCCAGAATATCCGCAGCAATTACTTTTTTTGCATTTTTTGAAGCTACAATAGCTAGTATGCCTGAACCAGTTCCCATATCAAGAACCACTGCATTTCGGGATATATCTAAATTTTTAGCTAAGAACTCAGAATCAAAGTAGTAAAAAACTTCAGGCAGGATTTTAAGTTTTAAACCTTCAAATTCAACCCAATACTCTCCCTTCTCTTTTAGGTGTTTAACAACTAGGTCGGTCCTGTTCATTTTAAAATACGCCGAGGCTGGGATTTGAACCCAGATATCCTTGCGGAAACAGGATTAGCAATCCTGCGCAGTACCAGGTTGTGCCACCTCGGCAACAAGAAAAAGAACCTTAAGTTTATTTATAAGGTTTACTCCTTCCTGTTTTTATATAAAAAATAGCTAATAACTACAGATAAGGTTCCGATTAAACCAGTAGCATTTGCAGCAATTATTGGGATGTTGTTTATAGAAAGTCCATAGATTAACCACACACCAACTCCAATTGTAAATATTGAGTAAGTTATTAATGAAACATCTGCAGAACTTTTTCTTTTTAAGATTTTATAGGTTTGTGCAAAATGACCAAAACTCATAATCACCCCCATAAAGGTTGTGAGTCCCTCTAAGAAAATCATTTTTCAGCTCTTTTGATCATTGGTTTTTTTAGGGCTATGAAAACTCCCCCGTCTTTTCCTTTCACAAAAGTTATCTCCCCTTTTTTTATTATTTTAGAAATCTCTCTGCCTTCAATATCCAGATGAGTAACAGAAGCATTTGATTTTCCTTTTTCATGGACATAAAC
Source organism: Candidatus Nanoarchaeia archaeon (assembly GCA_028714375.1). GTDB lineage: Archaea > Nanobdellota > Nanobdellia > SCGC-AAA011-G17 > JACPNG01 > JAQTMY01. The sequence continues at coordinate 291,801 of JAQTMK010000001.1, forward strand.
CTTAATGCCCTTTAACAATTTTTTACCTTCACCAGGACCTGACATGATAATAAAAAACACTCTCCTTATTTAAAATTTTTGATTCAAAACCTTTAAAAACAGCCAAGAAGTACTAAACCATATAGCGGGATAGAGCAGCCAGGAGTGCTCGTCGGGCCCATAACCCGGAGGTCGGTGGTTCAAATCCACCTCCCGCTATTCTTTCAACTTTTTATAATTTTATAATTAATTAATTTTGACTCAAGATTATTGTGATTGTCTAGAATCTCTCCGACAACATTGCTCTGGTTTCTCATCTTGTACTCTTTAACTGTTTTATATTCCCCATAGCAAGAGCCCATCTTAAATGCCAAAAGCATAGCTAATCCATATTTTACTGTTCTTCCAAGTTTTCCCATTTTCAAAAGCCTCCATTGTCAAGTATGAATAAAAGATTTTTACCTTCGCCACCAATTTTGTCTAGCTTGTCCAGCAAACTCTCAGAACCGTTAAATATCTTTTTTGTTACTTCTCTTTTAAGTCCCCTAAATCTGTGTTTAAAATCACCTAATTGGGTTGTGCCATCAACATACATTATTCCCAACAATTCATTTGTATTGCCGTTTCTTATCATCAAATAATCTCCCTCTCCAGATTTTCCGTAAACAAAAGAAATATCCGAAGGATTAACATAATCTGGTTTTACAAAATGCCCCTTGTTTGCTTTGATTTTTAGCTTGTAGAGTTCGTTTATAGTAGAATCAATCTGTGCCTCATACTTTTTAGGGTCTGCCCTGAATTCATCAAGCATGTCTTTTTTGTTTTCTTCAATGTCTTTAGAACAACCAGTCAGATAAGGCATACTTGCAAGACTAAGATATAACCCAAATTTAACCAGCTTATTCATAATCCCTAAAATATAAAATCCTTAAATAATATTTAGCCTAAAATTCCGTAAATTTTCTGTTTGAACTCGGAATGTTTATAAATAGCTTATTTTTACCAGTTACATGAAAGTTGTAGGTATTGATGAAGCAGGCAGAGGCCCAGTTATTGGCCCATTAGTTATAGTTGGATCTATGATTGAAGAGTCAAAAATGGATAAATTAAAAGAATTAGGAGTCAAGGACTCAAAACTTATAACACCCAAAAAAAGACAGATTCTTTACAAAAAAATACTGGAACTAACTGAGAATCATATCTTAATTATTGAACCAAAAGAAATTGATGAAGTTTTGGAGTCAGATACTTTAAACCTAAACTGGTTGGAAGCAATAAAATCAGCAGAAATTATAAATGTCTTAAAACCAGAGAAGGCAATATTAGACTGTCCATCCCCAAACATAAAAGCTTATGAAGATTATGTAAGAAAACATCTTATAGATAAGGCAACACCATTGCATTGTGAGCATAAAGCAGATGTCAACCATGTTATTGTTGGTGCAGCTTCAATATTGGCTAAAGTAACTAGGGACAATATCATAGAGGAATTAAAGAAAAAATATGGGGATTTTGGTCCAGGTTATAGTTCAAATCCAATAACCCAAAAATACGTTGAAGCCAACTTTGAAAAGCATCCGGAAATATTCAGAAGAACATGGGCAACATGGAAAAATCACGATAATAAAAAAAATCAAAAAAATTTAGATGAATTCTAGAAAATCAATAAATTTATAAATCAATATTGGAATTTCTTAAACAATGACATTAATAAAATCCATGACTGCACGTGGTTTTAAGTCTTTTGCAAAGAAAACCGACATAGTCTTTGGTGAAAACTTTAATTGTGTTTTAGGTCCAAATGGTTCTGGAAAATCTAACATTGTTGATGGATTGTGTTTTGTTCTTGGAAAATTATCTGCTAAGGGACTAAGAGCAGAAAAAACCTCGCACCTAATCTATAATGGTGGTAAAAAAGGAAGTCCAGCAAAGGAGGCAGAGGTATCCTTGGTTTTTGACAACTCAAAAAAAGCATTTCCGATAGACAATAAAGAAGTAAAAATTGCAAGAGTTGTAAAAGAAAATGGGACATCTATTTACAAGTTAAATGATGATACAGTCACAAGACAGCAAATTTTGGAAACTTTATCGCATGCAAAAATTGATCCAGATGGTCATAATATTATCCTGCAAGGAGATATAATTAGATTCATGGAAATGAAACCAGAACAAAGAAGAGAAATAATTGAAGAGGTTTCTGGGATAGGAGTCTATGAAGAGAAAAAACAAAAATCATTGTTGGAGTTAAATAGGGTTCAGGAAAAACTAAACGAAGCAGGAATAATAATGCATGAAAAAGAGATAAATCTTAGAGAGTTAAAAAAAGACAGGGACCAGGCATTAAAATACAAGGAACTTGAGGAAAATATTAAAAAAAACAAAGCTACATATTTAAATTTCCAGATAAAAGAAAGAGAAACAAAAAAGGAAGAGATTGATAAAAAAATTAGTTCTAGTCAGGAAGAAATTGAGAAATTAAGAAAAATAGTTCTGGATCTAAAAACCCAGGTTGAAACTCATAAAAAAGAAATAGAAGATATCAATAAAAACATAGAAGAAAAGGGAGAGATAGAACAGAAAAAACTTCATTCAGACATTGAAGAATTAAAAATTAATTTGGTTAAGGATAAGACTAGGAAAGATACCTGTGAAACAGAAATACAAAAAATAAAAGCAAGAAAAATACAGCTGGATAAAAACATAACTGAACTAAGTGAAAAAATAAAGGAAATTGATTCAGAAAAAACAAAATTCCAGAATCAGATTAAATTATCAAAATCAGATGAGGAGCAATTAAAGAAAGAATTGGGAACCATAAAATCAAAAATAAATGGTTTTGGTAATCTTGAAGAGATTGAAAAGAAATTTGATGAATTACTTGCAGAGATTGAGACATTAAAAAACAGTCAGCAGGAAATGTTGAGGAAAAAAGATAATTTAGAAAACCAAAAACTACAATTAAACTTTGATGATTCTTCTGATGCTCTTTCAAAAGTTTCAGATCTAAGAAATAATTTCAAGAAAGTAACCTCAGACCTAACAAAAGAACTTAATGAAAGTTCAAAGATCAATTCTCAGTTAGGAAGCGCAAGGGAAAATTTGGTCAAATTAAATGAGGAATTAACACGATTTAATGCTAAACAATTGACTCAGACAGTTCTGTCACAGCAGAACATTGCAATCCAGAATATTATGAAGTTAAACAACAAGGGGGTTCATGGAACTGTTTCTGATTTGGGTGAAGTAGATCCAAAATATAACACCGCCTTGTCTGTTGCAGCAGGTCCAAGACTGACAAGCATAGTTGTGGATAGTGATAAGACTGCCCAGGATTGCATTGAATATCTTAAGAAAACAAAATCTGGGGTAGTTACATTTCTTCCATTAAACAAAATAAAAGGAAATTCAATAACAAACTCAGACAAGCAGTTTACTAAAGAACCTGGCGTTGTTGGATTTGCAATCGACTTAGTTAAATTTAATCCAAAATACAAGGATGTTTTTTCCTATGCTTTAGGCTCTACATTAGTTGTGGATAATATTAATAATGCAAGAAAGATTGGAGTTGGAAATATTAGGATGGCCACATTAGAGGGAGATTTATTGGAATTAAGTGGAGCAATGGTTGGAGGTTATAGGAAAATAAATACTTCATTCAAGGAAAAAGACTTTAGCCAGAACATTGCCAAACTTGAAGAAGAAACCTCAAGATTCAAGGAACTTGTAATGTCTCTTGAACAAAAAAGAGTTGAAAATGAAAACAAAGTATATGAGTTAAAAAATCTTAAATCAGATTTGGAAGCAGAATTAATTAAACTGGAAAAATTAACAGGAAGCAACGACCTTGGTGAATTAAAGAAAAAACAAAAAGAACTTGTTCAGGAACTTGATAAAACAACAAAAGACTTGGCGAAGTCTGATAAGGAAATTAATTTAAAATCTCAGGAAATTGAAAAATTAAAAGTCCAGAGATCAGAACTAATTGAAAAAACAAAAAATACAAAAGAAAATCAGCAATTGACTGACCTTGAATCAAGAAGAGACGAGATTACCTCAAAAATACTAAAATTAAGCGCAGACATAGATGGATTTGAAACCCAGAAAGGAATTTATCTGAAAGAAAAAGAAAGCACTTTGAAAATAATTAAGGATTCAGAAAAAGAGCTTGAATTATTCTCTAAAGAGATTACAGAATTAGCAGAAAAAATAAAGAAAAATGACTCTGACCTTAAGGAAAAAGATAAGGTTGAGAAACAATTCTATAATAATTTCAAAAACATGTTTGAAAAGAGGAACAAGATTAATGAAGTAATAAACAAAAAAGACAATAACAGACTAAGAGAAGAAGAAAAAATCAAAGCAGTAGAATACAGAATAAATAATATTAGTATAGACAGGGCAAAAGTTGTTGCTGAACTTGAAAGTATTAATGAAGAGTACAAAAACTATCTTGATGTTCCTTTGAGAAGAGGAGTTGAGATTGAAGAGCTTAAATTTGAAATCAAGAAATTTGAAGGATTAAAGAGCCAGATGGGTAACATAAATATGAGAGCTCTGGAAGTCTACGACAAAGTTGATGAAGAGTACAAGAAAGTTTTAGATAAGGTAGAAGTACTTAAATCTGAAAAAGAAGACGTTGTTTTACTGATGAATGAGATTGAAGGAAAGAAAAAATCCTTGTTCATGAAAACATATAAAGTCTTGGCTGAAAACTTCAGAAGAATATTTGCTTCTTTGTCCACAAAAGGAGATGCTCACTTAGAAATTGAAGATGAGGAACACTTGTTTGAAACCGGAGTTGATCTTAAAGTTAAACTTACAGGAAACAAATACTTAGATATAAAATCTCTTTCCGGTGGAGAGAAAACATTAACTGCCTTGGCATTCATATTTGCAATACAGGAATATAGTCCTGCTTCATTCTATTTATTGGATGAGGTAGATGCAGCACTGGATAAGAAAAACTCTGCTTTGCTAAGTAAACTGATTGCTAAATATTCCCAGAATGCACAGTATATTGTAATTTCCCACAATGATTCTATAATTTCAGAAGCAAACACAATCTATGGGGTTTCAATGCAGGAAGGAATAACAAAGATTGTAAGTTTGAAAATCTAATTACATTACCTTATTACTCCTCGGGTATGATAACGCAACTTCTAATTTTCCAGTATCTCTTCTATTATTAAAAAGATAGACTAATTTATCTTCAAATTGAATATTGTCTCCTAAATAAAACATTGCTAAATCGGGATGTATACTTTTTTCTTTGATATTATCATATAAGGTAAGATCTGCCCCATAAAAAATAACAATGGGTCCCTTTGGAGTTTCATAAATCACTGCTCCATCTTTTTCTCTTTCAATAATAATCTTTGAACCAAGTCTATCAAGTATTTTTTCTATTGAGTTTCTGGTTTGAAGAATAGTCTCATCTTGATATTTTTTTAAAACCCTCGGTTGTTTTATAGAATAATCCATTTTTTATAAATATAAAAATAAAAGAAAGAAAAAAGGCTTAGTAATATTGCCTTGGTTCTTCTGCTTTGCCTCTTCCAACTAAAACAGCAACACCTAAAATTATTAGGATTACTACCAAAATAACAAATCCAATTACCAAATAGTTTTGGGTTGAACTTGTTTCTTGTCCACTAACTTCCAAGTTTAAAGTATTTTCACTTATCAAGCTGTTTTCCTTTAATACTTTTACACTGAAGCTGTGTAATCCTAGTGTAGCTGAATCTTTAGCTTTAAGGTAAACATTTACAGTAGCAGCGCCTTTTCCAGGAACTGATACAAATGCTGGGTCTACTCTTGAAGTTGCAAATAAGTCTGCACCGCTAACTTCTACAGAATAAATTCCTGCTTCATCATTTAGATTTGCAATTGTTACTCTGTATAATGTTTCTTCTCCAACAGCAGCAACTTTTGAAGTTGAATCAAAGTTAACTAAAGGTTTTTGTTCAACAACTGTTGCTTCTTCTTTGTTAATGTAGATTGTTCTTGTGGTTGAAACAATTTCATTACCTCTGCTGTATTCTACATCAACCTTTAATGTGTAGACTCCTGCTGCAGCATTTTCTGGCAATCTTAAGTATAACTCATCACTTGAAGCTGAATCTTCTTCGTCTTCATTGTCTTCATCTAAGTCAGAATCTTCATCAGCTGCTAATTCATCAATGTAGTCTCTTACTGAAATTCCCAATTCTGGGATTGTAGCAGTAACTTTAATATCTTCTTCCTTTTTCTGTCCAAGGTTTTCAACTCTTACTGTAACAAATAAAGGATTTCCTGCTTCTGCATTTGAATCAGGTCTTATAATAACATCCTGAATCTTTAATGAATGTCTTTTTGGTTGTACTCTTAGTTCAAGTGGGAATGCTAATTCTGGTGCTGAACCATCTTTACCATAAGCTTCAACATGTAATGTGTAATCTTCTGCGCCTTCCATATCATCAGGCAACTCTACATTTAATGTTTTTTTGTATGTAACGCCTGGCTCTACCAAGAATGGACTTGTTGTTTCTTCAACATCAGCGTATTCGTATCCACCAATCCATGCTTTGACTTTAACATCATCATAGGATGTGGCTCCACCAAGTACGAAAACTTCCACTTCTAAGGTATTGTCTGTTTCTGCATAAACGACTGTTCCTAAAGCAGCCTCAATGCCATCTATTTTAACTTTGTTAATCTCATAATCAACCGCAGCTGAAACCAAAGTTGTAGCAAATAGGGCAAATACTAAGCTTGCTAGGATAAAATTTAGTTTTTTCATCATAATTCCCCCCTAATAGTTGAATTTGTTGTCATTCTGGAGTCGGAATAGTATTTAAACATTTATCAATTAAAATACATATATTATAAAAAAGATATTAAAAAGAAAAAATTAAATAACTGAGTAAGTTGTATACTCAGATACTTCGTTGTTATCGTTTCCAACAATAACTTTTAAGATGTGTTCTCCATCTTCCTGACCATAAGGAACTCTGAAGTAATAATCAAACCATCTGCTCTGGAATCTGTCCAGTCTTAAGTTATTTGAAACAATTTCCATTTCTCCAGAATCTAAATCCTGAATTTTAACCTGGATTTTCTTTTCATCAAAGCAACCAAGGTTTTTTACCTTAATCATAACTTCAAGTTCATCTCCAGCTCTTACCTCTTCAGTTTCTGGGAATAAACTAAATATTGTGAACTCTGAAGAATCACAATAGCTGATTACAGGTTCTTCATTATTAGGATTGTATTCATCATTGTCTTCTGGATCATATGTTGACTCATTATCTGCATTGTAGTCAGAATGACATCCTGGGTCATATGAGTCTATTAAACCATCATGATCATTGTCCAGTCCGTCTGAACACACATAACGTGGTTCATCATTACACTGGCCGCTTGTACATCCATATTCACAATGACCTATGTAGTAAGGCATAGTCCAGTCATCACAGAATGAATTCCATTTTCCTTTATTCATACATATATAAGTTTTGTAATCTCTGTAGACATTGTCTCCTATGCAATAATTTTGACCAATAAATCCAGATGTTCCGCACTGTCCATCAGTGCAGCATGTGATATCACAACCTTCATCTACAACACCATCACAATCGTTGTCTTTTCCATCACAAATCTCTTCTGTAGGTATGCATTGGTTTTTCTTTGTTACATCAACTAAATATGCATAGAATGTGCATCCTCTTTCTGAACTGTCCAAAGTTCTCCAGTCTAACTGGTAAGTTCCTACTTTTCTAGGTGTGAATGAAATTGGGAATTCAGTTAATGTTTCTCCAGGCTGTATTGTTACCTGTTTAAACAAAGCAAACTGAGGATTGTCATTACATGGATTTTTGTGAGTTGTACAGTAGAATATTTGATATTCAATTGTAATTGGCTCAGAATTTCCATTGTAAATCCCTTCAAATGAAATGGTCTGTGTTTGACCCTTTTTCATTGTTTGGTATAAAGTATTCCAGCCGTTTGTAACTACGTTACTTGCTGAAACTAAGTCAGTATTATCTATTCCATTACAGTCTCCATTGTCTCCAACACCAATATGTGCTGAAACAGAAACCATGCTAAGAACAAATACTGCTAAAAAAAGTGCGATTTTGTTTAAATTCAACATCTTATGCCTCCGATTTGTATTTCATGAAATATAGTTACCATTACTAGATAATAAATCATTTATAAAGCTTTCTATTTTGTAACCACTCTTAAGTAAAGCTTATAAATATTGGGTCTTTGAATTCTTTGAAACAATTTAAAGGATTTTCCATAATTCAGCCAACAGGAGGCTGGAAAACCAATTCTAAAATTTATCTTAGTTAATCAAAAAACTAATCTAAAAATTAGAATGAATGGAAAACCTAAAATTTCTGGAAAGGAGAAATTTCCATGGAAGAAGCACAAAGGAGAAATAAAATTATCTTGAGGTGGTCAATTCTGACCGCCGGGTTGATTGCCTTGTTTTGGGCAATTTGGTATCTCATTACTGGAAATGTCCCAATTGTTAATAAAATAGAGATGACTGGACACTGGAACTTGGCCCTATCTTTTGGTATTTCCCGTTGGTGGGATATACTAATTGGACCAATATGGTCAACAATCCTTATAATCATCCTGACAAACAAAAGAATAAAAAATCAAAAGAATTTCAAGGAAAACTTGTTTGTTTTTGGATTGAATTCAGGAATCGTGTTAATTTTGGCCCTTAGTGGGATAATGAGTAACTTCAATTTCCATGTTCTTTCATTAGGCGTTGCAGGTTTGTTCTTTGGAATAGCGGAGGGTTGGAGTAAACACAATTTTGAATTTGGTTTAGGCCTAGTTCTTGGTTCTTTCCTAATCCTTACTCTGGTCTCCGGAATCGCAGTCACCTTGCTTCTCTGTTTGATTTCTCTTACTCTTATACTATTCTTTAAGACCTTTGTAAGACTATGGAGATGGTTATCAGCTGAAGACTACGGAGATATCTAACAGCCCAATAAGACCAAGAAATTTAACCAAGCTTTCAGCCAGTTCTCAACGAACTGGTTTTTTCTCCTCTAAGTATATATAAGTATTGAAAATATGGGGATGCCAGGATTTGAACCTGGATCAATCGGTCTGGAGCTTTGGCTTAATTTTGGATTAATCGACCACTCTAGCCGAGTTGAGCTACACCCCCGAGCTCATCTTTAGTTAAAACAAAAATCCTATTTCCATCTATATAAAAGTTGCTTTTTTTGCCTTTAATCCTACAAACCAAAATTCCAGCATTACAATCATCTAAAGAATTAATATACCCATTTAGTTGTTTTATATCTGAAAGAGAGATTGGTTTAGATTGGTAATCCTTTATCTCAACGAAATACTTAGTATTCTCAATAATTAGTAGGGCATCAGCAATCCCAAGTTTAGTTTTAAAGCCGGGAATGACCAGTCCAACATTCTTTAAAATTGTAATTATTTCTTTTTCAAAATCCAAAGCCCTCTTTTTTATATCCATGTTAGAAGCTCCATAAAGAGTTTTTCTTTCAATTGGGTACTCAACTCCTGCTCTTTTGTAAGCTTCAGTTATACCACCAGTAAAAATTTCTTGTACATGAGTTTCACATTTTTTGTTAATTTCATACTGAGTTGGATTTGAGTTATTTTTTATATATTCTAAAACTTGATTTTGTTTTTTTATTAGTCGCTTTTTACCTCCAGATATCTGGTCTAAATTTGCTTTGTTATATAATTCTCCCATATCCTTAAAATAAGAATAAATATTTAATCCAATCTGATTTTTAATTTCTTTAGAAGTTAAAAGAGGATTTGTTTGAATTAAATTTACAATTTTTTTCGTATTAATATTCCGATAATCAATACATTTAATTCCTGCAACTTTATATGCCTTACTTATTGTTCCAAATATTTTTGGGATATCAATCCTCAGCTCTTTTTTAATTGAGATTGTATTAGCGCAAGCATTAGAACGAATAAACTCAATAACTTCATTGACCATTTGTTCTCTTGTTCTTTTTTGTAATGATTTTGAGAACTGAATGCCTGCCTTAATATATGCAGATTTCATTCCATTTTTGGGATATAATCTTTCAACTTTAATTTTAGTATCCTGTCTAATCCCCCTATATGTAGCGTTAGGATTTTTTCTTAAATAATTAATTAACTCTTCTTCTTTTTTATTAAAATTTTTGTATAGATTCACACACTATTAAAGACTTAAGAGTTTATATTTTCTACTCCGACCAACTCGGAAATTATTCAACTAACGGTAGTATTTCATGATATCTTCAATCTCGTCTTCAGAAATAGCACATCCTCTTAATTTTAATCCCCATAATAAACCCTCTAGAAGATTTTTTTTAAGGTCTATCTCAACCTTAGCCCCGTTCTGTTTAAGATAATCATCAAGAACTCCAATCTCAAAACCAACAGACATTAACTCAGTAGATCTTAGAATATTAATTTTTTTAAATTCATCTTTGAAAAAATCAAGATTATCTTTGTTTACCTCAATCTTGCTGTGTAATTTTCTTTCAAATAATTTAACCAAATCCTTAGGATCTTCAACCAATAACCTTAAAGTTCTCTCATCAACAATCAAAGCATCTGAATTAAGGTATTCAGCCAAGGCCAAACATTCCATATCATTCTGACTTACCAAAGTTATCCAATTTCCTCTTGCCCTAATTAAGTTATTTGCTCTGTCAGCTATCTGTTTTGCTCTTTCTTTAACTCTTGGATTAGAATAAATCTCCAAAATCCCTTTATTGACTTCAGACAAAACCTGAATCGCTTCTAATTTATATTTTTTAGAATCAAGTGGTTTAATTATAAGTTCTTCTTTAATGCCTTCAGGAATATAAAACTGTCCTTTGAATTTTTCTTTTAGTTTTGAAAGACTCCAGAGTAAATCATTTGTTACTATGCTTATTATTGCACTTGAGTCAAAAACAAGCGATTTCATACTTCAAATATTCTCCTTGCTATTTCAAGTCTCTCTTTTGTTTTTTTTGTAACAAGGGGTTCAGCATCAGTAATGTCTATGTTTCCAAGATAGCTCATCAGGTCCCAGGTGGATATTCCTAGAATTTGTGCAGCTCTTGAAGCAGATACTCCATGCTCATAAATTTTAGAACCTTTCTTGACTCTTGCACTGTTAATCACAGAAATAATATATTTACCCAACTGGCTTTCAATCTTGGACATGCTTTTAAGTATCAGGCTTATTGAATTGTTGTATTTTATAACATCATCTCTTTCAAGACCTTCTTTTGCCTTTCCAAGATATAAAACCAAATCCTTGCTAAATCTTTCCCACTTCTTACTGTGAGTTAATTCAGGATTGTTGAAAATTTTGTACAAAGAATAAACAACAATGGTGATACTTATTGAAGAATCATCCTGGCTTGTTGTGGCATTATGGATAGTGTGATCAGAAATTTCCTTTAAAGCTGTAACATCGTTCTTTGAAATTGCTACTAAGGCTTCATTAATAAGATTTATTATATCCTTTTTTATTAGGTCATTCATTTTATCTCTTTTTTATTAAAAGGTATATAGATATTAGGAACAAAGGAATATTTAAAAGTTGCCCTAAAGTTAAACCACCAATCAGTCCTATCTGAACATCTGGTTCTCTGTAAAACTCTAGGATAAATCTCAAAACAGAATACAAGAACAAAAACAATCCAAAATTAAACCCGTCTTTGTGCTTATTTTTCCTTGTTGAAAATAAAACAATAAAAATAAACAGATTTTTTAATGATTCATAGATCTGTGATGGATGTCTGTATCCCTCTGCGTTTGGAAACTTAACAGCCCATGAGACATTGGTTACTCTTCCGTATAATTCTCCGTTTATGAAATTACCAATCCTTCCTAAACACAACCCTAAAGCCAAGGGTATTACAGAAATGTCTGCTAGTTTCCAGAAATTTATTTTTTTAATTCTGGAATAAATAAGGCCAGCAACTATTGCTCCAGCTAATCCCCCATGGAAAGATAACCCCCCTTTCCAAAGCATGATTATTTCTTCTGGATTTAATATGAAATAATTTAGATTGTAAAACAAAACATAAAATATTCTTGCTCCAATTATTGCTCCTATAATCCCATAAAATAAAAAGTCCTCTACGTTTAGGTTAAGTTCCTTTTCCCTTGAAAGTTTTTTTAGTATAAAATAAGCCAAGATTAATGAAATAACATAGATTAATCCGTAATATCTTATCTCTAATCCAAAGACTGTCAGTAAGGTTGGATTTAAATTATGGATAAACATAAAAAAATAAAGAAGAAGTTATTTATAGAGTTTTGGTTCGAATGGATAGGGTTAGAAGGTAATAAATGGTTGGAATTGATTAAACTCTTATCTTTTTAATGAATTCATTACTTGCTTAAGTTCTTTATAATTAATCAAAATAACCAAAATAATATATAAAATTTCCATTATAGCAAGTAACCCAACAACAATTAAGAAATAATCTTGCCACACATCAAAGAGGGATTGATAATTTTTTATAATATAATCTATTAAGGCAATTATAGAAAATATTAAATTCCAAAAAGTAAAATATACGAAGATGAAAGCAATAAGGTTATCATTAATGAATATTTCTTTAAGTTTTTGTGAAAGTTCATCTCCTTTACTCTCTCCGAGTTTAGATTTCCATCTATCTTTAATGACTATATATCCTACTGAAATGATTGCTGAAATAAAAAGAAACATAGAACTACTAAAAGAAAATCTATCTATTATAGCTAAAATTAAGAATATGGATGTTGGAGCAAAAAGCCCATATTTTTTAATTCCTTTCTCTAAATCTAATATTTTGAATATTTCCTCACTCATTATAGCTAAAATTAGCCATTTCCCCTTTATATTTTTTGTTTTCTTATTTCTTATATTTTCTACCTTTTAAGTCCCTCTTACTTAACAATGCACGTCTACACAGGGATTAAGGCTCTAATAATTTTTTTAATTTCAGGTGAACTTTGATAACTACTTCTTTAAAATCACTAACTAACTCCTGAATATTATCATATTCCACAAATTTTTTTTGTATTGAACTAAACTTTACACCCCCCTTACATAGCTGAACCATTGCTTCATCATAATCAAGATTGTGGTGAAAGGCATTTCTTATAGCTCCAATTACGTTCAAATCATTAAATAAATCGTTATCAATTAGATTAATCTCAATATTCTTAGTTGGATGATTAATATGAATCATCTTTAAAAGAATTATTTTCCCAAAATAATCAATATATCTAGTTTTTAAAAAATCAGCAAAATCTGAATATTCCAGAAGAGTGGACTTTCCAGTTAAAGTCTTAACCAATAATTCATCAATTTTAAGTTCTATATGGAGATGACCATTAAGAAATACATTTCTAGGATTACTTTGTTTTAAGGCTTCATAAAGATTATATCTCTTAGAAGTGTAACGACCAATTTTTATTTTTTTGAGTCCATCATAGTAATCGTGGGTGACCTCACCAACATCTATTTTGTTTAATCCTTTCATCTTACCTAAACCACTTTAATCTCAGGCTCATCTGGAGTCTGTTTTGAATCTGGTTGTGGGAAGTTAATCAAAATTCCTTTTTTAATGCCTAAAACTTCCATATACTTTTTTAGCTGGACTTCTTCTTTATTACTTAATTTAGTTCCAACAGCTTTAAGCTCAATAATCATCTTTCCGTCTTTGCCTTCATTAATAATTAAATCTGGTATTCCCTGACCTACATTATACTTTTTGTAGAAAATGGGAACTATCCTTTGGTTTTCATAAGGTATCTTGTTTAATCTTAAACCAACTTCCATAGCCTTTTGATAAATACATTCTGTGTGACCTGAGCCTAATTCATTAAACACATCTTTTGCTATTTCTTTTATCTTGTTTATCATTTAAGCCTCCTAAAACCTCATTTTTGGTGGGTTCTGGGTGTTTATATAGGTTTACTTACTCTCAGATTTTTTTCCTTTTTCTCAGTTCTTTCATCAAAAAAATCTTTAAGTTCTTTTTTTAAGGAATTAATCTTATCTTTATGATGGGTTTTATTTATAATTTCATTTTTTAACAGATTATCAAATAACTCTTTTTTCTTAAAAATAATTTCTAATTTTCTCAGTTCTCTTTCTTCTTTATAATTATTATACATTTCACCCATACCCCAAAGGGTTAAGGGCACACCAAGAACGTATAGATAAAGAACTGGGCAAGTTTGAGTTAATCCAATACATATATTCTTAATACTAGCATAATACCAAGCTCCCCCCAAACACAAGAGTCCAATAAAGGTTATTAAAAAATCGTATCTGACATATTTTGGTGGATTAAACAAACCATTCATATTACTACCTCATAATTTTGGATAAACTAAATACAAGAGTTGCAAATAATAAAATTGCACTTATATATTTTAAAGGTTCTATATCTTTAGTTACGCTAAAAAACATAAAAATAGTTGTCAAGGTCGCAGAACCTAATATCATTAAATCCCTTATCTCAATTTTACTCATATTCAAATTTAAATGTATTATTCCTTTAAATTCCTTTTCTTTGGGTTTTTTCCTCATTTTCACCACCTTCCTGCTTTAAGCCACGCATTTGACACCTCTTTTTAGCCACGAATTTTGGACGAGACCCTCAAAAGAAAATCTTTTAAACAAAGACTATTATTTAATTCTAATGAAAAAAGAGGTAATATTTATAATCTGTGCCCATTCAGATGATGAAGCCATTGGCATGGGCGGAACCATTTTCAAATATCTTGAAGAAAAAAAACAGTTGGTAAAAATAATATTCTCTTTTGGTGAACAGTCACATCCACATATAAAAGAAGAGCACACTAAAAAAACAAGAGTAAAAGAAACAACAAGGATAGAAAAAAGACTTGGAATTAAAACTTATTTCTTGGGTGTTAAAGATTTTAAAATTAAAGATGAAATCCATAATAGTAAGCTAAAAGAAAATCTCTCAAATCTTATCAAAAAATACAAACCACAAAAAATATTTATGACTTCTTTGAATGATATTCACACAGATCATAGGGCAGTTGCAAATATAACTCTCGATACATGCAGGAAAATTAAATATCCTGGGGAGATCTACACCTATGAAGTTTGGGCTCCAAAAAAAGAAAATAACCCTTACATCTACGTTGATGTTTCAAAATATCAAAAAAAGAAAATAGAACTAATAAAAGAATTTGTAAGTCAAAAAATATACACCTATCCGTTGTTATTCCTTTATTTTTTAAGATCAAGAAGCTATGGTAAAAAAATTCAGTCAAAATATGCAGAGAGGTTTTACAGAATACAATGAAAATACTTTTTGTTGTTACAGGATTTGGATACGGGGATTCTGTCAGGACAGATGCAATCATAGATGAAATAAAAAAACTAAATCCAAAATCCAAGTTTTTAATTTTAGGGTATTCGAAATCCTATGCTTACTTTAGCAAAAAATATCACACCCTGGAAGTTGAGGGTTATAATTTCCCAGATAAGGACATGAAATTCAGTGCTTCAAAGTTTTTGCTGAGAAATTTTTATCTCCCAAAGAAATGGTTTAATAATTTTAAAAAACACAAGACAATAATAGAAGATTTTAACCCAGACATCGTTGTTTCTGATTTTGAACCGCTTGGGATAATCATTGCAAGAAAGTTAGGTATAAAATGTATCTCCATATTTGGATTTGATCCTTTAACATACAAAGACTATCCCAATAAAAAAGGAATTTTGAGTTTGCAGTCAACCTATATCAGCAGGGTTTACCATGAATCTGATCTGGTAATCATTCCTTCATTTAAAAAACAAAAGGCCCACAGCAATATTATCTATGTAAACCCAATAGTAAGGGATTACAAACCAAAAAATAAAACCAAAATTATGAAGTCTTTGAGATTAAATGAGCATCCCATACTTGTTATGCTTGGTGGATCAAATTATGGGATAAGCCTGGCTAAAAAAATAAAAGAAGCAAACCAGGAATTGAATCAGGAACTGATTATCTTTGGGGGTAACAAGCAAATACCCCACCTTCATTTTGTAACATTTAAGTATGATTTTTTGGATTACCTGAATGTCTGCTCTGGTGTAATTACACTTGGAGGAAATTTAACATTGTCAGAATGTCTTGAATTCAAGAAACCAGCATTGATATTTCCAATCAAGCACCATGTAGAGCAACTGATGAATGCCCATACTCTTAGAGATACTTTTTATGTTGAAACAGATCTAAGAAAAGTTAAGGAATCTATGAAGAACTTTGTAAAAAACAAAAACAGAATTGTAGCTAAACTGGCTAAGTCCAAACTTAAGTTTAATGGAGCTGAACAGGCAGCAAAAATAATTTTAAAAGAGGCAAAACTATGAAAAAAGAAATTTTTATAATTTTTATTTTAATGATGTCTGTAGTTATTGCTCAGGACGAATATGATTTTGATGAATCTACCATAGTTGATGAATCCTATGTTCCTGCAGATGAAGAATATGTTCCTGATGAAAACACAGATGAAACAACCGATGAAGCCGCTAATGAACCTCTGGAAGGTCCAAGTTATGGTGAAACCGATGTTCTTACTTCAGAAGAAACAGAATATGGGTCTGGATGTGAGACTGGCTGTTCTTACAATGATAAATGTGTAAATGAGGGAAAACAATTCTTAACTCAGGAGAACGGAAAAGAAGTTTATTGCAGCACCTCTGGAAAAATAGAAGATGCCAAAGCAGTAGGTTCAGTTTGCGAATCTGACTACGAGTGTCTAAGTTATTATTGTAGTGATGGAAAATGTTCAGAAACTTCAATAAAAACAGTAAGAAAGATAGGCATCGTAAACATTCTCATGTTTATACTGGCAATAATATTAATCATAATAATTATATTTGCAGCCAAAAACCTAAGACTTAAAATTAAAAAAACTCCAGAAGCTCCAGTCAAGAAAGAAACAAAAAAATTCAGTTTCAAACCAATCTTTAGGAGAGAGACAAAAACTCAGGTTGATGAAGAACTGGAAAAAATAAAATAAAATGTTTAAGGAAATTTTGTTCTGGTGTGAATTCCCAAAAAAAACCAATTGGGACCTGATTAACAAAGAGATTGATTTTAAGACAGAAATTTATATTGCTTCAAATTCAAAAGAAGAATTTCTAAAATACAAAAACAAAATAAAAAATAAAAATATTAAAATTGGGGTTTGGCCTGTTTTGCCTAAAAGCAAGGGTTACTGGTTTTCTGGTTTTGTAGACAAAGAATCAATTGATAGGTTAGACCAGTTTAAAGACTTTAATATCAAAATTGATTTAGAACCTCCAATTATTAATGGAAAAGGTAGTTTCTTTACAATCTTTAAGTATCTATCTAAATATCTTTTTAGAAAAGGAATAAATAATAAATATTTAGCTGACAAGATTAATTCCTTAAGTAATAAAAAAATTATTCTCGGACCAATCTCTCCCAAATTTTATATGAAAAAGTATATTGAAAAAATAAAGTGGATGGATAATTATTATCAGAATTATCTTTTTTATACTCCCATGGTAATTGGTTTAATAAGACCTATTTTTAGGATGTGGTACTGGAGTTGGTTAAGATTAAAAAAACTAGATAATTTTTGTATTGCAGTTGGACCAGTTGGCAAAGGTATTTTTGGGGAGGAGCCAGAATATAAAAAATTAAAACAATTGGAAAGGGATATTTATTTTGTTGAAAAAATGGGGGCTACCAATCTTGCTATTTTTGAACTTTCAGGTTTATTTAACAAAAAAGATTATAAAGACTGGTTAAACCTAATCAAGAGATATAAAAAATGAATACATTATTATTAATATTATTAAGCACTTTTTTAGTTAGTCTAATATCTTTTATCGGAGTCTTGACTTTAAGTTTAAAGGAAAAAATATTGGACAAGATTGTTCTGATTTTAGTTTCACTTGCAGCAGGAGCCCTGATGGGAGGAGCTTTCTTGCACTTAATCCCGGAAGCCATAGAACTTAATAATAAAAATACCTTTTTATTCTTGCTCGTTGGTTTTATTTTGTTTTTATTAATAGAAAAAATACTTCACTGGAGACATTGTCACAAAGGTCATTGTGAAGTCCATACATTTGCACATATGAGTTTGTTTGGAGATATGGTTCACAATCTGATTGATGGTCTGATAATAGCAGCAAGTTTTGTGGTTGATGTTTCTTTGGGCATAACTACAACAATTGCTGTAATGCTCCACGAGATTCCTCAGGAAATAGGAGACTTTGGTGTTTTGGTTTATGGTGGGTTTAAGAAAGGAAAAGCTTTATTGTTAAACTTCTTGACTGCATTGACTGCTGTTTTTGGTGGTTTAGTTGGTTATTTCTTAGCAAATCAAATAGGTTCATTCACAGAATTTTTAATTCCATTTGCCGCTGGAGGATTTATTTATATTAGTGCTTCTGATCTGGTTCCAGAATTAAGAAAAGAATTAAACTTTAAAAAATCACTTTTAGTTTTTAGCTTTTTTATAATTGGAATTTTGATTATTTATTTGTTATAATTTATGAAAAAAACAATTTATTTTGAAGAATTATAAGCTAAATCCTTAATAATTTGACCATTTTGCATTTCATATTCCCTTTGCTGAATTCCTTTTTTTACTTTGTAAAGATGTTCTTTAGTAATATAACCATATCGAGAAGGGTTTTCCTTTATTTTTTCTTCAGCGATATCCAATGGGACTATCTTATAATTATACCATATATTAGTTCTCAATGCTTTTTGTTTAGTATACATAACCACTGGATTTTTGAGACTTCTAGAATTTATTAATTGACAAAGAGCAGCATCAACATTCTCTTTATGAAGTAAAATTGAAGTTTTCTTAATAGGTAAATCTAACTGAGTATAGGTCTCATTTATATTCCTTTCCAAAGCATTAATCATTTTTATCCTATTTTAATAAGTATTAACAATATAAATAGTTTACTAAACGTCAATATAATCCTCCATAAAAACCCTGGAGGCATACTTTTTAGTAGTCTCAAAACATTTTTTTTCTGAGTTTAAAAATTTTCTAACTTTTTGGTTGTTGGTACCAACCAACGTGCTCAGGATAATTGAGGTTTCTCCAAGAGATTCTTCAACATCAAACTGAAAAACTGGAACAAAATCTCTAAGATTTAAATATTCATTTCTCTTAGATGTTATGGTTAGTAAGGGAACATCCCAGGAATTGGTAACAGCATCGACATTCTCAATATAGTCACCATCAAATCCCTTTAGTTTTCTTCCGTTTCTATCAAGTTTATATATGCTAGCATATTTTTTAAATAAACTAACAAGTTTTTTTAGTTCTTTCATCCCACCCAATTTAATCAATAAATCCGATTGAAGAGATTCGCCGATTAGTATCCCAGTATAAGATAACACTCTCTCTGAAGAAATCATTTCCCCATCAACATCATAAAAGATCATACCCTCCGGATTATCCCACTCATCAAGATTTGTTTTATAATATGCTTGCCTCTCCAATGTCCCGATCTTATTTAATAATTTATCTTGAACTCTAACCTTTTCCTCAAGAAAAAAACCATTTTCAGAGAAATTTTTAATAAGTTCTCGGTAATGTTTATCTGTAGATTTTAAATCTGAGTGGAGATAATTTAAGAATAAGTTTCCATCGGAATAATCAAATTTTTCCAGATAAAGATTATAACCAGTAATAATTTTATCTCTTCCAATCTTTGGAATATATTTTTTCCTAATCTGATCTAAATCTTTTTTATTTTTAGCCAGCAAATCTTGAAGACTCATTGAATTTGTCATAATCTTAAAAAGGATCATTAATATTTAAAGTTTTTTATTTGTAACTACTTAAAAATAATTATATTTTCCTGTCAATCTCTTCAGCCATTCTTTTTATTTCCCTAAAATACTCATCTATTTCATGATGAATCTGATTTACTAGAGAACCAAGATTACTAACTCTTAACATATACCTATTCCGATGGTTTAAAACAAGGCCAGAATCCATTAGTCTGTTAAGATGGTGTATTACAGTTCCCCTGGATAGATGAGATCTTTCAGCAATCTCGTCACTTGATAAAAGAATATTTTCTTTATTGCTCTTAACTAACTCTAAAAAAACCCTAAAACATGACTTTTCCTTGTCTCTATCTCCAAATAATCCTAAAGACTCTGAAACCCATTGAATTTCATTGTTTATTTCAGGTTCTTTTGGCCTAGAAATCTTTACTATCGTAATTTTATGAAACGTAGGCATTTTATTATAAAATTAAACTTATTTATAAACCTTTTGCGAAAGACTTAAATATAAGCTACTTCAAATAAACTATGTTGATTTAAAGTCAACAGAAATAAGGTGTTTAGAAAATGACTGAAAAAACAAAGAAAACAAAAGAAAATCCTGAGAAACAACTCCAGGAATACAAAGACATTCTACAAAGACTACAGGCAGAATTTGAAAACTACAGAAAAAGAACAGAAAAAGAAAGAGAAGATATAATTAAGTATGGCAACCAGGAATTAATCATAAAATTACTTCCTATAGTTGACAGTTTTGAATTAGCCTTAAACAATAGAAAAGACAAAGACCAATTCGTTAAAGGAATTGAGCTGATTTATTCTCAGTTTACAGACACATTAGAGAAAGAGGGAGTTAAAAAAATCAAAGTTTTAGGTGAAAAATTTAATCCTAATATTCATGAAGCTCTTTTACAGGAGCATTCTGATAAACCAGAAGGAACTATAATTGAAGAGTTGCAGTCTGGTTATGTATTAAACAACAAAGTAATAAGATTCGCTAAGGTAAAACTTAGCAACGGAGGTAAAAAATGAGTAAAACAATAGGTATTGATTTAGGAACTACATTTTCAGCTGTAGCAATCATGGAAGCAGGTAAATCTAAAATAATTCCAAATTCAGAAGGATCAAACATAACACCAAGTGTAGTTTTGATTAAAGATAATGAGATCTTGGTTGGAGATGTTGCAAGAAGACAGGCAATCATAAGCCCAAAACATACTGTAAGATCTATCAAAAGATTGATGGGTACAAGAGAAAAAATAACTATAGACGGAAAACATTACAGCCCAGAACAAATATCTGCAATGATATTACAAAAATTAAAATCAGATGCAGAAGCATATTTGGGAACCAAAGTTAATGATGCAGTCATCACAGTCCCTGCTTATTTTGACGATGCTCAAAGACAGGCAACAAAAGATGCAGGAAAAATTGCTGGATTAAACGTATTAAGAATTGTTAACGAACCAACAGCAGCTGCATTGGCCTATGGTGTTGATAAAAAACACGATCATACAATCTTGGTATTTGATTTCGGTGGAGGAACATTTGATGTTTCAATATTGGAATTGGGAGACGGCGTTTTTGAAGTTAAATCCACTTCAGGAAATAACAGATTGGGTGGAGATGATATTGATGAAGCACTGATTGATTATATCTCCTTGGAATTCAAGAAAGAAAACAAGATTGATCTAAGAGAAGACCCAACATCATTGCAAAGATTAAAGGAAGCTGCAGAGAAAGCAAAGAAAGAACTTTCAACTGCACAACAGACAGAAATTAATCTGCCATTCATAACAGCAGATGCCCATGGACCAAAACATTTGGTTATGAAATTAACAAGGGCTAAATTTGAATCAATCTGCCACGATATTTTTGAAAAACTAAAAGGCCCAACAAAACAGGCACTGAAAGATGCAAAGTTGGAAGCAAAAGATTTGGACAGAATTATTTTGGTTGGTGGTTCAACAAGAATCCCAAAAGTTCAGGAACTTGTAAAAGACATTACAGGAAAAGAACCAGATAGATCTGTTCATCCAGATGAAGCTGTTGCTTTGGGTGCTGCAATACAGGCAGGAATTTTAGGCGGAGATGTTAAGGATATTTTATTGTTGGATGTAACTCCTTTGACATTGGGTATTGAAACTTTGGGTGGAATAAGAACACCATTGATCACAAGAAATACTACAATACCAACTAAAAAATCCCAGATATTCAGCACAGCAATGGATAATCAGACCGCTGTAACAGTAAATGTTTTACAGGGAGAAAGGGAAATGGCTGCTGATAACAAAAGTCTTGGAAGATTTAATTTAGAGGGAATTCCACCAGCACCAAGAGGAATACCCCAGATTGAAGTTACTTTTGATATAGATGCAAACGGTATTGTAAATGTTTCAGCTAAAGATCTTGCAACAGGTAAGGAACAGAAAATAACTGTTACTGGCGGTTCAAGACTAGACGAAAAAGAAGTTGAAAAAATGGTAAAAGATGCAGAGAAAAATGCAGAAGATGACAAGAAAAAGAAAGAAGCAGTTGAAACCAAGAACAATGCTGAAGCTTTAGTGATTTCCACAAATAAATTGCTCGAAGAATACGGAGATAAGATAGACAAAGAAACCAAGGAAAAAATTGAGAAGTCTATCAAAGAATTGGAAGATGCATTAAAAACAGAAGACACAGAGAAAATAAAGAAAAAACTCCATGAAGTTGAAAAGACTGCCCAAGAAATTGGTGTTAAAATGTATCAACAGGCTGCAGCCGCTCAACAATCTAAGGAACCAAAGTCTGAAAAAAAGTCAAAGAAAAAAGACAAGGAAAAAGTAGTTGATGCAGAGGTTGTAGATGAGGACTCTGTCGAGGATTAAATCCTTTGAAGAAAGATTGCTTAAAGCAGTCCAGGAAACAAATATGTTGGATACTCTTTCAAAAGAGTACCCTCATTATTTGGATAAATTGATTGAGGATGGATTCTCTCTGGATGAAGGAAAATTCTCAGCAAAAAAATTTATAGAAACTTTGAAAGAAAATAAAGACATAGACAAAAACGTTATATATGGGTGCCTTGCTAATAACCTTCCAGAATATTCAAGAAAAAAACTTAAAACCCTATTGTTTGGGAAAAGACCAACAATATACTACATAGAATGACAAAAAAAGATTATTATGAAACTTTGGGAGTTAGCAAAGGAGCTACAAAAGAAGAAATTAAAAAAGCCTATAAAAAATTAGCATTAAAATTTCATCCAGACAGAAACAAGGAATCTGGAGCAGAGGAAAAATTCAAGGAAATTTCTGAAGCCTATGCAGTTTTGAGCGATGATACTAAAAGATCACAGTATGACCAGTTTGGCCATGCTGGTTTTGACCAGAGATACAGTCAGGAAGATATATTCAGAGGCGCAAACTTTGATGATATTTTTTCAGAAATATTTGGAGACAGTTTTGGAGGAAGTATTTTTGAAACCTTCTTTGGTGGTAGTAGGGGCAAGAGAAGATACAAAGGCACTGATTTAAGATATGATTTAACTATAACTCTAAAAGAGGCAGCAAAAGGCGTTGAGAAAAAAATAAAATTAAACAGAAGCAAACTCTGCGAAGAGTGTGAAGGAAGTGGTGCTGAAGAATTAAAAATTTGTTCTAAATGTAATGGTCAGGGTCAGGTAAGAATCAACCAGAGAACACCATTTGGTATCTTTACTCAGATCGGCACATGTAATAATTGTAATGGTTCTGGAAAAGAAATAGTAAAAAAATGTAAGAAATGTAATTATGGATTGATTGAAGAAGAAGATACCTTGAAAATAAATATTCCTGCAGGTGTTGATTCTGGAACAAGATTAAGAATCCCCGGAGAGGGAGAATATAATAAGCATTCAGATGAGCCAGGAGATTTGTATATTTACATTGAAGTAGAAGACGATGATATTTTTGAAAGACAGGGCAATGATTTGATTTTGGAAGTTCCAATTACTTTCAGTCAGGCAACCTTGGGAGATACAATAAAAGTTCCAACTCTGGAAAAAGAAATTGAAATTAAAATTCCAGCCGGAACCCAGTCAGGAACAATTATGAAATTAAAAGGAAAAGGAATTCCTTATTTGAATTCTTCAAGAGTTGGGGATATTCTTGTAAGAATAAACTTAATAACCCCCACAAAATTAAGTAAGAAACAAAAAGATTTGTTTGAAGAGATTGCTAAAGAAGACAATATGAAATTGAAAGCAGGAAAAAGCTTTTTTGAAAAACTGTTTGATTAAAATGAATCTACTTAAAGAACTTAAAAAGGGTTTTAGATTTTTATTGATATTACCGTTTATTTTATTATTTGTTTTGATTATAGGGATAATCATCGGGGCAATCTGGATATTTTTGCTGGCAATCGCTCTTCTAATTTTCATAATTGTTTTGGTTATCAGTTTTGGTAGAAAAAGAAAGAAATTTAAATCAAATACAATAACTATTGATTATGTCAATATTAACAAAAGAGGAAATTCTAAAAGAGATTAAGAAAGGAAAAATAAAAATAACTCCTTTTAACAAAAATAATGTTGGTCCAGGTTCTGTTGATTTGACTCTTGACAATAAATTCAGGACGTTTAAAAAATCCAAGAAAATATATAATCTGGATGAAAACCTTGATTATAAAAAATTAACAAACTTTACTGAGAAAAATTCTATAGTTATAAAACCAAACGAAACAGTCTTGGCAATGACAAAGGAAAAAATAACTTTGGCTGAAAATATCTGTGGATGGTTGGAAGGCAGAAGCAGATTTGCAAGAGTTGGATTAATGGTTCACATCTCAGCCTCCTTTTTGCAGCCAGGAATAAATAACTTTCAGGTTTTGGAGATGAATAATATGGGTAAAGTTCCATTAAGATTAAATGTAGGAACAAGAATCTGCCAGATAATCTTTGAAAAAACAGAGGGAAAAGCAAGGTATCAGGGTAAATTTAGGAATCAGATAGAGCCATAAGATGAAACATAATTTTAAAATAACTTTAATTTTAATAATTTTATTCTTAGCTGCACAGTTTTTGGGATTAGTTATAGCCAAACATTATCTCGGCAACGATCTACCATATCAGATTGAAAGACCAGAAGTAAACGAAACATCTTCAGCCATAGACATTATACTGACAATAATTCTTGCTTCAATCTTTGTTTTTATTATGGCTAAATTTAAAACCTACAGATTATGGAAGTTTTGGTTTTTCCTTAGTTTGATGTTAACACTGTCAATCTCACTATCTGCATTTATTCCAGAGATGATAGCCCTGGCACTCGCAATTGTTTTAGCTCTGCTAAGAGTCTTCAGAAATAATGTTTACCTTCATAACATAACAGAGCTGTTTATTTATGGAGCTTTGGCAGCAATATTTGCCCCAATGTTAAATATTTTGAGCATGATAATAATATTGATTTTGATTTCTGCTTATGATATGGTTGCAGTCTGGAAAACAAAACACATGATTAAGCTTGCTGAATTTCAGACAAAAACAAAAATGTTTGCAGGCTTGTTTATTCCATACAAAAAAGATAATGCAATTTTGGGCGGAGGAGATATAGGATTTCCATTATTGTTTGCAGCAGTATTGTTCAAGTATTATTCTTACCAGGCATTTTTAATCCCAATATTCTCAGGATTAGCCTTAACTTTATTGTTTATATTTGCTAAAAAGAAAAAGTTCTATCCAGCAATGCCTTTCCTCACTGCCGGATGTTTGATAGGATATTTGTTTATTACTCTGCTTTAGCTACGTTCTTTATTTTAGCGTTGCAATAACAAACTAATTCGTGAGGAATTTCCTCAGCTGAATAAATTGCTCCGCATTTAGGACATCTAATATCTGCCATTTTTCCCTCCTAGTACAACACTCCAACTAAAATATATTTAATCTGGTTGAACCTTACTTTGAAAGGGTCTGAAAAAGAATTATTGTCTCCTTTCAATGTAGCGTACCAACCTTCATTATCATAGGATATTTTTTCTATTCTGTGAATAATCATTTCCCCTTCATATTCATAGGCAACAATATCACCGACACTTAATCCATTCTCATCATTTGGTTTGATTTCAATACCTATTGAATTTTCATCCAAGATAGGATCCATAGAATTTGTATCTTCAAATTGTGCCAAATGGATGTCTTCTAAGTTTACAGTTAATTTGTTTTTAGAAAGTTCCAGATTGCTTATTGTTACTCTGTCAGAAGGTGAGTTAATTTCTTTGGCATTGGCCAGTGGCCAACCAATTGAAAGAACTCCAATTGATACAACCACTAAAATAGCCAACACCAGAGGAAATAACGGTTTCATTACCATCGAATAGTATCATTAATTTATAAACCTTTCGTTTTTGTAACTACTGACTAGTAAGATTTATAAACAACTAACCACACAGTTTTCTTGAAACAAATAAGGATTTTCCATAAAACTAGCTTGCTGTAGGCTGGAAAACCAATTCTAAAATTTATTTTAGTTAATCAAAAAACTAAACTGAAAATTAGAATGAATGGAAAACCCAAAATTTCTGAAAAGGAGAAAAGAGATGAGCACGAATCAAAAACTTATTGTGAGATGGTCAATTTTGACTGCGGGTCTGATTGCTTTATTCTGGGCAGTCTGGTATCTCATTAATGGATCTGTTCCAGTCGTTAATGAGATAAAAATGACCAAAAATTGGACCTATGTCCTCCCCTTTGGTATTTCCCGTTGGTGGGACATACTAATTGGACCAATCTGGTCAACAATCTTGATACTTATCCTGACAAACAAAAGAATAAAAGAAGAAGATAAAAATGATTTCAATAAAGACTTGTTTGCCGGATTGAGTTCAGGAGCTGTGTTAAGTTTGGTCTTTAGTGGGATAATGAGCAATTTCCATTTTTACTTTCTTCCATTAATATCCGTTGGTTTAGTTTTTGGTATATTATGGGGTTTGAGTGAATGCAATTTTGGATTAGGTCTAGGCTCTGTTCTTGGTGTTTTCCTAACACTCAGTCTAGCCTCCGGGATTAAAGTCAATCTGCTTCTCTGCTCGGTTTTTCTTGCTCTGATGTTATTATTTAAGACCTTTGTAAGACTATGGAGATGGCTATCAGCTGAAGACTACGGAGATATCTAACAGCCCAATAAGACCAAGAAATTTAACCAAGCTTTCAACGACTTGCAATCTAAAATGAAAGCTGCGGGAATTTTTTAACTAACAAAGGAGTTAAGCTTATGGGCATTGATCTTACATTACATATCTTGCCCCACCAAGATTTAAGGGAGGGGGGTTTTTCGAGGGGAGCATTCAAACTCGACAGGGATTATACCCTATTTGTTAAGCTAGGATTAACCGAGGATTATTTAGAAGATGAAGATAACCCCGCCAAAAAAGAAATCTTTACCCAAGAAATTCCGATTGGATCTTCTATCTTAAGTTGGAATTGTGAAGAGAACCTTACAGAAGATTCATATGGGCGAATTCACATTTGTGAAGCCAAGGAATTCAAGAAAATGAAATTGGCTGATGACACCTCCGCCTGGAATCGCAACATTATTGAATTCATAAATAAGTTGCCAGAAAATCACATAATTGTTTTCCTGTGGAGTTGACCTTCCTAACGAAATTAAATTTAAGAAGATCTAATAAAAAGATCTTCTTTTTTCTCCTCTAAGTATATATAAGTATAATAACCTTCCAACCAAAACATTTATAAAATAAGTAAAAACAAAACCTCTTATTAAACAACTAATAAGGTGTAAATTAAATGGTAGATAATGCAGTTGAAAAGGTAAGAAAACTTTCAAGAGAACCTAAACAAATTAGGAATATAGCAATTTGTGCTCATATTGATCACGGAAAAACAACTTTCTCAGATAATCTTTTGGCAGGAGCTGGAATGATGTCTGAAGAATTGGCAGGAAGACAGTTAGCTTTGGACTTCCATGCAGATGAGCAGGAAAGGGGAATTACTATCGATGCTGCCTCTGTTTCTATGGTTCACGAAAACAAAGGTGAAGAATATTTAATTAATTTGATTGACACTCCTGGACACGTTGATTTCGGTGGAGATGTTACAAGAGCAATGAGAGCTGTAGATGGTGCTATAGTTTTGGTTGATGCTGTTGAAGGTATGATGCCTCAGACCGAGACAGTTCTAAAACAAGCTTTAAGAGAAAGAGTAAAACCAGTTCTTTTCATAAACAAAGTTGATAGATTAATCAAGGAAGTTAAATTAACTCCAGAGCAGATGTCTGAAAGATTTATAAGAATTATAACTGATGTTAACAGGTTTATCCAAAGCATTGCACCAGAAGAATTCAAAGATAAATGGATTGCAAATGTTCAGGCAGGGGCTGTAGCTTTTGGATCAGCATTCCATAAATGGGCATTGAGTTTCCCATACATGAAAGATAATAATATCAGCTTCAAGGATATTATAACTGCCTATGAATCTGGAGAAGAAGAATATAAAAAATTATCAAAAAAAGCTCCACTTCATAAGATTGTTTTAGGTATGGTAGTTACTCATCACCCAAATCCAGTTGAAGCTCAGAAATACAGAATTCCAAAAATCTGGCACGGTGATCCAGAAAGCGAAGAAGGAAAAGCATTAATTCACTGTGATCCAAACGGACCAGTTGCTTTTGTTGTAACCAAGATTGTTATTGATAAGCATGCTGGAGAAGTTGCTTCAGGAAGATTATTCTCAGGTACTGTTAAACAGGGAGATATCCTTTATATGAATGGTGCTAAAAAAGAAGTAAGAGTTCAGCAGGTTAACATTTACAAAGGTGCTCAGAGAATTCAGGTAGAAGATAGTCCAGCTGGAAACATCATTGGTCTTGTAGGACTTAAAAACACATTCTCAGGAGAAACAATTTCAACAAATAAAATAGAACCTTTTGAAGCTATCAAACATATTTTCGAGCCTGTAATTACAAAATCAATTGAACCTGTCAGTGCTGCTGATTTGGCTAAACTAGTAGAAGTTTTAAAACAGGTTAACAAAGAAGACCCAACAATTCATGTTAAAATAAATGAAGAGACAGGAGAAAATTTGATTTCAGGAATGGGAGAACTTCATTTAGAAGTTATAGAAAACAGAATCAAAACAGAAAAAGGACTGCAGGTTAAAACCTCCCCACCAATTGTTGTTTATAGGGAAACTATCCAGGCTAAATCACAGGAAGCAGAGGGTAAGTCTCCAAACAAGCATAACAAATTCTACTTTACAGTTGAACCTCTGGAAGATAATTTATACCAGGCAATAAAGGCCGGAGAAATTTCAGAAGGTAGATTCAAGAAATCTGATATGGAAACTTTCAAGAAATTGGAAGAATTAGGAATTCCAATGAAGGAAGCTAAGTCAATAAGAGATGTTTACAACGGTAATATGTTGGTGGATAATACAAGAGGTGTTGTTCATATTGGTGAAGTTATAGAATTAATCATAGACGGATTTGAACAGGTAATGGATGCAGGTGTTTTGGCAAGAGAACCAGGAATGAAGATGCTCGTAAGAATACAGGATTTAAAACTTCACGAAGATGCTATCCACAGAGGTCCATCACAGGTATTGCCTGCTGTAAGAGATGGTATCAGGGAAGCAATATTGACTGGAAAACCAGCAATATTTGAGCCATTGCAGGTCTTGCAGATTGATGCTCCCTCACAATATTTAGGAGAAGTTTCTAAGTTAGTTCAGAATAAGAGAGGTCAGCTGATAGATGTTCATCAGGAAGGTATTGCTATGACTGTAAAAGCAAAGCTTCCAGTAGCTGAAATGTTTGGAATTAGTTCTGAGTTAAGATCAGGTACTGGTGGAAGAGGTAATTACTTTGTTGTAGACCAGGTATTTGACAAACTTCCAGAAGTTCTTCAGAGTAAAGTAATAACTCAAATCAGAAACAGGAAAGGGTTGACTGAGAATCAGTAATTATTAACTAGTAGTTACAAAATCGAAAGATTTATAAATTTTGGACTTTTCTAATTTAAGTATTAAATTAACAATACTTCCTGTATTGGAGCTGGAGCAAAAAGCTCTTTTATTTCTCTTAGTTTTAAGATCAAGGTGATTTCTAAAACCGAGGGAAAAACAGGAAGACCTTATTCTTGGAGGAAGAAATGTGTAATAAGGGTAGTGACCAACTAAACGAGAAGAGATCTGATAATCGCAAAAAGGCTATGAAAGAATTTTTGCTTAAAAAAGAGAATCAAGCACCCAAAATGGTCTCTTCAGAAGAGATACTTGATGATCTGGATGAAACACCCGCTGATACGGATCTAGAGGAGTTTGAGGAAGAATTTTTAACTGGAGTGGTAATGCTTGAAAAAGGTATTACAGATTATCAACAAGCCCATAGAATTGCAGTAGAAGAAATCATGGAAGACACAGACCCAAAAGAAGCAATACATCATAAGGCAGACTCAGTAAAGAATGTATTCAGCAAAACCCCTGGAGAAGAAGAAATTCAAAAAGAACTGCTTAATGATTATAAAGATAGGACCGCCGAAGTTATCGAAGAAGAGAACCGATTTGATGATTTTGATGACTCCTCATTAGATATGGATCCAATCTGTGAGGTCTCAATCGCACTATCTCAGGTTAGAAAATCTTATCCAAATCTTACGGAGAGGGAACTTTTAAATAAAGCAATCGAATTTGATTTGATAACTCTAAATACCATCAGGGAAGCCAAAAATTATCTTCAAGAGCTTGCTCCAAGAGACCGGTCATCAAAACAACTCTTAGAGGAGTTGGATAGTGTCTCTTTGCTAGTCAACTAACTAGAATATTGTCAGAGAAATGTGTCTATAGCTGGACTAATCATCCAGCTTTTTTTAAATTAATAAGTATATATATCTAAAGACATTAACAGTTAAATAACCATTAATAAAAAGAAAACCTTTATATAGTAGAATTTTCCCTCTGAGATAATAAAATACTCTTATATTTGATTATAGAGGTTTAAGGAGGATTTGGTAAGATGGCAAAACAAAAACCACACATAAACATTGTATTTGTAGGTCACGTAGACCACGGAAAATCAACTACAGTAGGTAGATTGATGTATGACTCAGGTAATATTGATGAACAGGCAATGAGAAAACTTAGGGAAAAAGCCGAAGAATTGGGTAAAAAAGGATTCGAATTTGCTTTCGTTATGGATAACTTAAAAGAAGAAAGGGAAAGAGGAGTTACCATAGATTTATCACACAAGAAATTTATAACAAATAAGTACGAGTACACAGTTATTGATGCTCCAGGACACAAAGATTTTATTAAAAACATGATTACAGGAGCTTCACAGGCGGATGTTGCATTCTTAGTTGTAGCAGCTAAAGAAGGAATCATGGCTCAGACAAAAGAGCACGCATGGTTATGTAAAACTTTAGGTGTTGGACAAATTGGTATTTTGGTTAACAAAATCGATACTGTTGACTACAAGGAAGATGCTTTCAACAAAGTAAAGACCGAAGTACTTCACTTATTGAAAACAGCTGGTTTCAAACCAGATACAGTTCCAGTAATTCCAATCAGTGCTTTACAGGGAGACAATGTTTTCAAAAAATCAACTAAAATGCCTTGGTACACAGGACCAACATTGGCTGAACAGTTAGATCTATTCAAAGAACCAGAAAAGCCAACAAACTTACCACTAAGACTTCCAATTCAGGATGTATTTAACATAACTGGTATTGGAGTTGTTCCAGTTGGTAAAGTTGAAACCGGAATTATGAAAGTAGGTGACAAAATTATAGTAGTGCCTGCTAGGGAAGGAAATGGAGTTCAGGGAGAAGTTAAGACAATTGAAATGCATCACGAGCAAGTTCAGGAAGCAATCCCTGGTGATAACGTAGGATTTAGTGTTAGAGGTATTGGTAAAAAGGACATTGCAAGAGGAGATGTATTGGGACACATAACTAACCCACCTACAGTTGTAAGTGAATTTACAGCACAGATTGTTGTATTAAACCACCCAACTGTTTTGACAAAAGGTTACACACCTGTATTCCACATACACACAGCTCAGGTAGCATGTCAGTTTATTGAAATACAGAAAAAACTAAATCCAGCTACAGGTGAAGTTTTAGAAGAAAACCCAGACTTCATTAAAACTGGAGACGCAGCAATAGTTAAACTTAAACCAACAAAACCATTGGTTATTGAAAGACAAAAAGATATCCCACATATGGCAAGATTTGCTATAAGGGATGCTGGTTTGACAGTAGCTGCTGGAATTTGTTTAGACGTAGTAAAGAAGTAAATTTACTTCTTCTTTTATTTTATTTTTTTATAATCGTAATCTTTATAAACCCCAATTTTATCAAAATCCTAAAATGCAAAAAGCAAGAATATTGTTGTCAAGTACAGATGTAGATTCTCTTAATGAGATTTGCAGCTCTATCAAAGAATTGGCTCAGAAAACAAAGATGAACGGACCAATCCCCTTGCCAACTAAAAAACTAAAAATAACTACAAGAAAAACACCTTGTGGAAATGGTAAGGCAAGTTTTGATCATTTTGAAATGAGAGTTCATAAAAGACTTATTGATTTGGGTATTGATGAAAGAGCTTTAAGATTAATTATGAGAGTCCCAATCCCAGAGGGTGTTCAAATTACTATTGATTTGTTAGATTAATTCTTAGAAAGATTTATATACTTGTAAGTTATAACTTACTATAGTGATTTTTATGGAATACGCGATAGCTAAAGTTAGTACAAAGGGACAGATAGTCATACCTACTTCTCTAAGAGAAAATATAAATAGTGGAGATGAATTTTTAATGGTAAAGGATGGGGATAGAATTATTCTTAAGAATTTAAAAGGATTAGCTTCAAACCTCAAAGATGATCTTGTTTTTGCTGAAAAAGTTGAAAAAGCCTGGCAGGAATATGATAAAGGAAAATTTGAAACTAAATCCAAGGAAGGATTTCTTAAGGAGCTTCGTGCATGCTAATTGTTGAATATAAAAAAGACTTTCTCAATGAAATTAAAAAAATAAAAGATACTGGTTTTAAAGAAAAAGTAAAGAAACATATTGAAAAAATTTTAGAAAATCCTGAGATTGGTAAACCAATGATGTATACCAGGAAAGGCACAAGAGAAGTTTATATTTCTCCCTATCGGTTAGCCTATTCTTATCTACCTTCTGAAAATAAACTAATATTTCTAGAACTTTACCATAAAGATAAACAATGAATACCATAAAGTTTAAAAAACTGAGAAATGTCCTCAATCCTATTGCCGAGATCGCATAACCTGGTATTGCACAGGCCTGGAAAGCCTGGCCTGCAAAGGCGTCAGGGTTCAAATCCCTGTCTCGGCGTATTCCCAACATGGTCATTAAAATTACCTACTTTGTTCATGGAACTACTCTAGATAATGAAAAAGAAGTATCTTCTGGGTGGAATAATACGGACCTTTCTGGAGTGGGTATTCAACAATCAATTGAATTATGGGACAAAGTTAAGGATAAAAATTTTGATGTTGTGTTCTGCTCTGATTTAAAACGAGCTACACATTCTGCTGAATTAACTTTTAAAGGCAAAGTAAAAATAGTTAAAGATAAAAGATTAAGAGAATGTAATTATGGTAGATATAATGCGCAGCCTTCAAAAATTGTTGAACCAATGCAAGAAAAAAATATAACCAAAAGATTTCCAGAGGGAGAAAGCTACGAGGATGTTAAGAAAAAGATAAATAATTTCCTTAATTTTTTAAAGAAAGATTATTCCGGAAAAAATATAGCAATTGTTTCACATAAAGCTCCGCAACTTGCCTTAGATGTTTTACTTAAAGGAAAAACTTGGGAGCAAGCCTTTAAGGAAGATTGGAGAAAAAAGAAGGCTTGGCAACCAGGATGGGAATATACCCTTAAAGGTTAAAAAATGATAAAAGCAGTAATATTTGATTTTGATGGAGTATTAGTTGACTCCTTTGAATCAGTATATCAATTCTACAAACAAACCTACAGAAAGGGAAATCATAAATTTCCTTACAAAAATGCAGAACATTTTAAAAAAACATATAACCATAATTATAGGGAATATCTCTACAATATTGGAATGAGTGATAAAGAGATTGATGAAATTGCAGTTCCTGAATATATTAATTTTATGAACAATTATGATATTAAGTTTAAAGAGGGAATGGCCCAAGTTATCAGTGAGCTATCTAAAGATAAAAAATTGGCGATAGCTTCAACAAGTTACACACAAATCCTTAAAAATAAATTAGATAAATATCAGGTTTTACACTTATTTGAACATTTAGTTGGAGGAGATCTAGTAAAAAATAAAAAACCTCATCCAGAATCTCTTGAACTATGTCTCGAAAAATTGAAAATATCCCCAAAAGAAGCAGTTTATATTGGGGATATGGCTGAAGATATACATGCTGCTAGGGCTGCAAAAATGAAAGTTATTGCAGTAACCTACGGATGGCATACAAGAAAAAAACTTGAAGAACTAAATCCTGATTTTATCATTGATAAACCAGAAGAGATTTTGACAATAGTTAATAATCTTCCCTGAGGATAAATCAATAATTATAAATATTAGAGATTTATCTTAATTTTATGGAAATTTTGGTTAGAGAAATGAAAGAAAGAGATATTCTCTCTATTTCTAAACTTCATCAAGAATGTTTTCCTACAGATTATATTTCTAAAAAAGACTCATTAACATGGATTAAAGGTAATTATAAAGCAAACCCCAGATTTGTATATTATGTTGCAGAGAACAATAAAAAAATTGTTGGGTATATTCTATGGATAGAATTAGGAGGATTTAGGAAAGAAGCAGTAATCGAGCTTGAACAAATTGGAATCTCTGAGAAAATGCGTGGGAAAGGAGTTGGAACAATCTTAATTAAAAAAAGTATAAAACAATTTATTAACAGATATATAAGACCTAGAAAAATAGAACTTATAAAAATCACAACAAGTAATAAAAATCAGGCACAGAAACTCTATAAGAAGGTATTAGGTGCTGAACCTGAATGTGTAATGAGGGGAATATTTGGCGGGGATGAACTTATAATGTTCACAAGAAAATATAACTAACTAAAACAAACTTTAAAAATAAAAGAATTCTCACAATCCTATTGCCGAGGTCGCATAACCTGGTATTGCGCAAGTCTCGAAAACTTGTTTCCGAAAGGATATCTAGGTTCAAATCCTAGCCTCGGCGTTTTTTAGAATAATCTGCGCCAGCCGGGAATTGAACCCGGTTCTAAAGCTTGGGAAGCTCTCATACTACCGGTATACTACTAGCGCATAAGTTTTTTATTAACAATTCTTAAACAATTTCTTTGATTAGGAAAAGTAAGTAATTTTAATGCTTTTTCATACTCTAACCATCTATATCCAGAATGTTCTTTTCTGTCAATCTTTACTTTTTTGTTTTTAATCTCAGCAGCAAATAAGGAATATTCTTGTCCAATAAATTCAGGTCTGTCTCTTAAGAGTTTTGGATATTTATATTTCCCAGTTTTATTAAATCTTAAAATTTTAACAGCTTTTTGTCCAGTCTCTTCAAACAATTCTCTTTTTAATCCATTCAGAATTGTTTCATTTTTTTCCAATCCACCTTTAGAAAACTCATAGCCCCTCCAATGCAGTTTTCTTCTGAAAATTAAATACTTAATCCCATTATCTTTAAGATAGGTTACAATAAAGATTGCTTTTCTGTATTTCATCTTAAACTTTTATTTTGTAAACAAAAACCTTATCGTAAGGAATAAACCACTTGACAGTTTCCTTAACAGAAGCATCTTCCATTATCTTCCTAAACAGTCTTATAGAATTACCATGAGCAGAAATTGCAACATTGACTTTATTTTTCTTGATATACTTAGTTAAATCTTCAATAAAAGGTTTAATTCTTTTTTCCACATCTTTGAATGACTCTCCGCCAGGGGGATGAATATCATAAGCTCTGTGCCATATATCAAATTGTTGCTGTCCATATTTTCTTATAACAGTCTTATGGAATTTCCCTTCTAGTCTTCCATATCTTCTTTCAATTAATCGGTCATCTGTAATTATTTTTTTGCATTCAGGATGGGATTTAAGAACATATTTTAAGGTGTCTTTGGATCTTGACAAAGTAGTCTGGAAAGCAACCTGAAATTTCTTACCTTTTAGTTGTTCAGCAATAATCTTGGCCTGTTTTATTCCTTTGAAAGTTAATCTGGAATCTTTCCAGCCAGTAAAAATCTTGTATCTATTAAAATAAGTTTCTCCATGCCTGAATAGATATATATGATAGTACACCATCTTTTATATTCTGATTATCATTTAGTTTAAATATCTTTCTAACCCAAACTTTTTTAAGCAGCTAAAGTATTATAATTCTATGAAAGTTAATGATAGATTCAGAGCAAGGTATACAAACATAAAACCATTAAAATCCGCATTGATAACCGCAGTAGTATATTTTATTGTATTTTCACTTATAGATTTTATAATTTATGACAGATTTTTAATTTTAAATTATTTGGTTGGAGCAGTTATGTTCTTCATAGTTTACTTTATCCTGATAACAGTCTTGCATAAAATTGCTAAAAAAGCTAAATAACTAATCCTTGACAGGATGTACAAACATTTTTTTGTCTATTATAACAATTATTGCAGACCAGTCTCCCACATCGTCTGCAGGTTAGATTTCCGATTTTCTTTTCACAAATTTCACAAATCTTTCTGATTTGCATACAAAATTAGATATTTCAAAGAATATATAGTTTTCTAAAAATAAAAAAGAAAAAATCAAAATCTTCTTTTGATTTTCTTTAGATATTCTTTTGCTTCTTCCTTGGATCCTAAACCAAAGCTTAAACCAATTGCCAGTGCAATTCCAAATCCAGCTGCAGCAACTAAAACAATCAGGATGGTTTCTAATAGAGAAACATCAACTCCAATCTGGTTTAATGCAAGTATTACTGCTATGGCAATTATTACTATCTTTAATATATTCCCCAAAGAAGCAGTTCCTTTTATGTCAGAGTTTTCTACAATTTTCTGGTTAACTACCTGTGCGACTATCAATCCGATAAATAGGATAATAACTGCAGCAACCAAGTTTGGCAGCCAGAATACAAACTGATTTAAGATGAGTGATAATCCTCCTAAATCTAAAACATCTGCTCCTGCCTGAAGAAATATTATAAATATATACCATTTAACAATTTCCCCAACAACAGAAGATAATTTGAACTTGCCTATTGCTTTGTAAATCTCTGCTTTTTCAACTCTTTTGTCTACTCCAATCTTGACAAGCAAGAGTTTAATACCATATCCAATAAGGTAAGCAATCAGATATCCGATTAGTAAGATAATTAGCGCTAAGATAATCCCTGGAAAAACTCCAACAAACCCATTCCATAATTCAAGGAAAGGATTCAATAGTTCACTACCTGATATCAACTATCCCACCCCCTTTGCTATTTATAAAACTTTTATATTTAAATAACTTATTATCTAGAGAAAACTATATATATGTTAGATTTGATAGATTTACTATGCAAGAATCATTTTTTTTGATGATAATAACTTCTATTAGTCTGATAATGGGTTATTTTATAGCTTATTTATCAAGAGACGAGATTAAATCTGCTAAAAAATATTTCTTGATACTTAAAAAAATAACAATACTGATAATTATTTTAGTATCAGCATATTTTTTCCTGGATATTTATTTTTTTATTGGGATAGTTTTGGGATTTTTACTTAAGGAAACCTGGCCTTATTTGGGAATAATATTCAGCTCTTCATTGTTGTTTGAAAATAATTTTTTATTCTCAAGTCTAATATTTATAACAGGAATCTTCTCAGGAATACTTGAATACAAAAACTTTAGGAGAATAATCTTAAATTTAATTTTATTTTTAATACCAATAGTTTTATATTTCTTTAATATTAATTTAATATCATTGGCAGCAGGAGCGCTTATCTGGAGTTTAAAATGAGTTTAAGTTTAATCAGTTTGGGGTTGTATGATTTAAGGGATATAAGCAAAAAAGCTTTGGACGAGGCAAGAACTTGTGATATGTTATATTTTGAAGATTACACTAGTTATTACAATAATTCCCTTGAAGAAATAGAAAGGGCAATAGGAAAAGTCATAGAAAGAGTAACAAGAGAGGGTGTTGAAAATAATTCAGATAAGATTATTAGGGAAGCAAAATCAAACAAAGTTGGAATTTTGGTCATAGGAGATGCTTTATCAGCAACAACACATTCTTCTTTGTTATTAGAAGCCAAAAAAAATAAAATAATAATTAAGGTAATACATGGTTCTTCAGTACTGACTGCAATTGGCGAGACCGGTTTATTTTTGTATAATTTCGGGAAAATAACTTCAATTCCTTTTGAAAACAAAGAAATCTATGAACCCTATGAAGTTATTAAAAGAAATAAACCATTGCATACTCTGCTTTTGCTTGATTTGAAAGATGGAAAATATATGAATGTTCATGAAGCAATGGAGTATTTGTTAAGAGTTGAAAAAGAAAGAAAAGAAGGCCTGTTCACAGAAGATACTCTATGTGTTGTTTGCTGTGCTTTGGGTTCAGATACGTCTGAGATTAAATCTGGGAAAGTAAAAGACTTACTGAAAAAACACTTTGTCCAAAAACCACAATGTCTTATTGTTCCCGGAAAAATGCATTTCCATGAAGAAGAATTCTTGGAAACTTTAAAATGAAAAAGAGAAACTGGCAAAATGAAAAGATTGTAAGTATAGATTTTGATGGAGTCATTTCTTACTATACGGGTTGGGAAGGAACAAAGGTTTTGGGAGCTCCAATTAAAGGAGCAAAAGAATTTGTTAAGTCCCTTATCAAAAAAGGATTTACCCCAGTTATTTGGAGTACCAGGAATAAAAAACAAATTAAAGAATGGCTTAAGGAAAATAATTTTCCAGCTATAGAAATTACTAATAAAAAATATCCATCTGTAGTCTATATCGATGATCGTTGTGTACAATTTAATGGAAATTTTAGTGACTTAACCAAATCTTTAAAGAAATATGATATTTATTGGAGAAAAAAACCTAAAAAAATTTTTGAGGATTTTTAAAATGAAATTGATATTTATATATGGCGCACCCGCATCAGGAAAATTAACGATAGCCAAAGAGATATCTAAGGTTACAGGATATAAAATATTTCATAATCATTTAACCTTAGATTTCCTTGATGAAATTTTTGGGGAAAATAAAAAGGGATTTTGGGAAGCAGTAGATGAAATAAGATTAACAGTTTTTGAAAAAGCGGCCAGATCTAAGATAAAAGGACTGATATTTACCTATGGAAGCATCAATCATAATAATTTTGAGTTCTTAAAAAAGGTAATAGAAAGAATTGAAAAGTACAAAGGGAAAGTTTGCTTGGTTAATACCAAATGTTCTGAAAAAGAACTTTTGAAAAGGATAAAAAGTAAATCAAGAAAAGAATATAACAAGTTAAAAAATTCAAAAGAATTGAGAAAAATTTTATTAACATGGGACTTTGAAACAAAAATTCCATCCAAAAAAACTTTAGAAATAGACACTGAAGTTTTATCCCCAAAACGGGCCGCTCAAAAAATAATTAAATATTATAAATTAAAATGAATATCTGTCCAAAATGCAAATCTTTAAGTGTAAAATGTTTAAACAATGTGGATTATAGGGTGGTTGCATTGGGAGCAAGCGTTGTTTTTAGATGTTTAAACTGTAAATTTGAAGGACCAATATTTCCAGAAATTAAAACTTTAAATATCAAAGTAAAACCAAATTCAAAGAAAAATGAAATTATCTTAAAAGATGGAAACTATGAAATAAAAATAAAAGCTCCACCGGAAGATAATAAAGCTAATCTAGAACTGGTAAAATTTTTATCAAAAGAATTTAAAACAAAGATTAGAATAAAAGCTGGATTCACAGGTAAAAATAAAATTATAGAATTTAATTAATAGAATTGGGTCCAGGAGCTACCTGCTGTGAAAAGTTCATGACAGGTTCAAATAATTCATTGCTTGTTTCACCAGTGATGGCATCAATATCAAGATGAAGCATATTAAACCCGGTTGTTATGTAAGTAATGTTCCAGCATGGATTTCCTGTTTTCTGTAAAACAACAATAATATCCAGCTCTTTTTCTTTTGGGTATTTTGTATCTCTTAATTTGTTGAATATCTTTAAAGCTTTTTTAAAATCAATCTTAAGTTCACCCAGTTTTAATTCTTCTAAGTCTTTTTTTACTTTCTGGAATATTTCATTGGTCTCCTTCACAACAACTTTGTCTTTTTCAAAAATAAAAGTGGCAATGTTTTTTGTTTCTTTGATATAGACATCAATCTGCCAGTTAGCCTCTTTCTCTTTTCCTGACTTGTAAATTATAAAACCGGCACATAAATAAGAGTCTTTATTTTTTTTAATAAATTCCTTGTATTCTTTACTTTTCTGTAATTTTTCCCAAGAATCCTTCAGTTTAGTTAGCATCTTTGTTCTCAACTTTTTCTGCAATCTCTTTTATTAAATCTTCTGGTTTTATACCAAATCTTACATTTCCGTCTCTTGTTCTGACAGCCAATGTTCCATTTTCTTCTTCTTTATCTCCTATTGTGATCATATAAGGAATTTTCTGTAACTGGGCATTTCTTATTTTTTTGTTCATTGTTTCTGCTTTGAAATCAGAATCAACCCTTATTCCTGCTTTTTTAAGTTTACTAACAATGATATCACAGAACTTAATGTTTTTGTCTGTAAGATTTAGAACTATTACTTGTATAGGACTTATCCATAAAGGAAAATTACCTGAGTAATGTTCTATTAATATTCCGATAAATCTTTCAAAACTTCCATATATTGCCCTATGCACCATGACTGGTCTGTGCTTAGTTCCATCTTTGCCTTCATAAGTCAAATCAAATTTTTCAGGCATAGAAAAGTCTACCTGGATAGTTCCGCACTGCCATTTCCTTCCCAATGCGTCTTTGACATGGAAGTCTATCTTAGGACCATAAAATGCTCCAGCACCTTCACTAATCTCATATTTAAGTTTCTTGGTTGCGAGTGCATCTTTCAATGAGTCTTCAGCTTTGTCCCATATCTCCTGGGAACCCATTGCTTTTCCAGGTTTTGTACTTAATTCAACTTCATATTCTAATTTAAATGAATGATAAATAAAATCACATAACTCAATTAATTCTATAATAGAATCTTTTAATTGTTCTTCCTCGCAGAAAACATGAGCATCATCCTGAGTAAAAGCTCTTACTC
This sequence comes from Candidatus Nanoarchaeia archaeon, assembly GCA_028714375.1. GTDB lineage: Archaea > Nanobdellota > Nanobdellia > SCGC-AAA011-G17 > JACPNG01 > JAQTMY01. The sequence continues at coordinate 332,846 of JAQTMK010000001.1, forward strand.
TAAATAACCCATTTAAAACTCCGCTTAGTTCATGCCTATGTACTAATCCAAATTCCCCGGCCTTTAATGGCAAATCTCTGTAAGATCTAACTTTTGTTTTGTATACTAAAAGATTTCCAGGACAGTTCATTGGTTTAACAGCAAAATCTTGTTTGTCTATTTTGGTGAAATACATATTGTCTTTATAATGATCCCAATGTCCTGATCTTTCCCATAAATATTTATTTAATATAATTGGAGTTTTATTTTCCTCGTAACCTCTTTTCTTCATTTCCTTTCTCATAAATTCTGCTAATTTATTAAAAATAAAAGTTCCTTTGTCATGGAAAAAAGGCATTCCCGGTGCTTCTGGATGAATTGAAAATAAATCCAGTTGTTTACCTAGCTTGACATGATTTCTTTTTTCAGCTTCTTCTAAAAGTTTAAGATATTCCTTGAGTTCTTTTTCAGAACTGAAAGCAATACCATATATTCTCTGAAGCATGTCATTGTCAGAATCTCCTCTCCAGTAAGCTCCAGCTAATTTAGTTAGTTTAAATGCTTTTATTTCTTTGGTAGAATGAATGTGTGGACCCTTGCACAAATCAAAAAATTCTCCAGTGTAATAAAAACTTATTTTATCATCTTCTAAGTCCTTTAATAAATCTAATTTGTAGGGTTCGTTCTTAAGAAGTTTCTCAGCTTCCTTTCTTGAAACAGATTTTTGTATGAATTTCTCATCTTTCTCAATAATTCTGTGCATTTCCTTTTCAATATTTTTTAAATCTTCTTCTTTGATGTTTAAATTACCAAAATCATAATAGAATCCTTCTTCAATCGCAGGTCCGATGCCTAGTTTGACATCAGGATACAGCTTTTTTACAGCTGCAGCCATTACATGCGATGTTGAATGCCTAAGAGTTTCCAAATCCATAAAAAACTAAAAAGATAGAACTATTTAAAATTAACCATCGCAAACTATTTAAATAAAAACGCAGTCCTTTTTAACATGAAAAAGAGGTTACTCATATTTTTAGCTATATTATTGATTATCCCTTTTACTTATGCGACTATAACAATCGATCCTTTGACAAAATCACAGTACAATATAGGGGACACTTTTTTATTCTCAGGATCAATAGAAGCAACAGAGGATATTGATGGATACTTTGAAACAGCATTTGTTTGCAGTTCTTCAACAACAACAATGCCAAGAGTTCAGTTATATCTATCAACAGGACAGAAAAAATTGTTTCCTTCAGATATTATTGTTCCACCTTTAACAACCTCAAGTTCAATGGTTGGAACCTGTACAGTTAAATCTTCAGTTATTGAACAGGGAGAAGTTAAGGAAACCAAATCTACATCAGAGTTTACTGTTTCAAAAGAACTTAAAGGACTTAATTTTAATATTGATAAAACAAGATTGCAGGTAGGAACTGAATTTACTCTCACCGCACTTATAACAAAATTGGATAATACAAACGTAGAAGGTTCAGCAGAAATTTATATAACAGGAAAAGATAACAGCACAGACGAATTCTTTTTGGGGACTACAGCAATAAATAATGGAAAGATTGATTTTACATACAAAACAACCGCAATACCTCCAGGAAAATATGGAATTAAAATTGTTGCAAGAGATCCATACACAAACGAAAAAACATTTGAAAATATCTTAGAATTTGAATTGACAAATGAATTGTCCTTGAATGCAAACATTGATTTTCCAGAAACTCTTCCAGGAAAAATAATAAAAATCACCGGAGATGTTAAAAATATTTTCCTAACTTCAATTGCCCAAGGTAATTTAAAGGTTATATTTAATGGAAATGAGTATAAGACAACATTTGCAGATGGAATTATTGATTATTCAATCACAGTTCCAACAAATATTAAATCAGGGAAACATGTAGTAACCGTGGAAGTTGATGACGGAGTTGGAAACAAAGCAGTAAAAGAAATAACAATAAGCATAAACCCAATCTCAACCACACTTAGCGGGATAATCAATGGCAAAGAACATGTTCCAGGAGATGTTCTTGAAATAACTCCAATGTTGTATGATCAGGCAAATGATGTAATGCCTGGGGAGATAGCAATTGAAATTTTAGATCCAAATGGAAATGTATTATATCAGGACTCAAAACAGGTAAATACAAAAGGATCTTACAAACTTGACAATCTTGCAGAACCTGGATCATATAAACTTAAATTATCATTCAGCAGCTTGAAAACTGAAGATACATTCACAATTACAGCAATCTCCAAATTAGATATTGGATTAGAGAATGAAACTTTGGTTATAACCAATGTTGGGAACGTCGGATATAAGAATATTATTCACATAGACATGAATTCCGGAACATATTTGTTTGATGAAAAAATTAATTTGGATTCAGGAGAAAAAACCTACATTGATCTTTCATCAAAAGTAGAAACAGGAACATACGATATTTTGATTACTCACGATGAATCAGAAAAAAGATTCACAAACGTTTACATTGTTGGTAAAAAACAAGTAAACCTAAACGTGTTCTATATAATTTTGATAATCCTTATCTTCTTGATTGTTATCTACTCATTGATATTAAAGAACAGGAAAATATTCAAGGTAAAACTTCCAAGATTTATAAGAAAGACCCATATAAGTTCAGATAACTTAAAACCAATCAGCAGAGAACCAGTAAGAAAACACAAATTGTCTTCCATAGGAAGATTTGGAACAGCAAACGAAAAAGATACAGAATACTTCAGGAATAAAGTCGTTGAAGATATAAAAAAGAGTCAATCACCAGAGGGGCAGGGATCTTCTTACTTTAATAGGAAAAAAGAAGATAAACCTAGAGACGGCTCATTTAAGATGTTTGATTAGAATCAAATCTTTATTTGTTAATATTTGTTTGTTAAACTTAAATTCTTCTTTTAATTTCTTGACTATTATATCAAAACTCTCAACTCTCCTTAAAACTGAAAAAACAAAATTCCCTTTACACACCCTTTTCATTTCCTTTATTGCCTTGTCCAGATCCTTAACATTTTGTAATACAGTTACGCAGATTACATTGTCAAAATAATTATCATCAAAAGGGATTTTCTCAGCACTGGCTTTAAATGCATTTTCTTTATCTTTAATCAGTTCTTCGCTTGGGTCTATGCCGATAACGTTGTCAAAAAATTCTCTGGAGATTAAGGTTCCGCAGCCAACATCCAAGGTTAATCCGTTTAATTTGACATTCTGCTTGATAATCATAAATTTTTCTCTCTGTTCATCCCCATATAATTCCTCATAGCCCTTTTGACTTAACTTATTGTACATCTTCATTATCATGGCCTGGAGCAAGAACAACATAAGGAATCTCAGCTAATTTTGTTATTGATTCTTTCATTCTCCATGGCAAAGAAGTGGGCAAATCAGTTCTCCCCAATGTTCCGTTTTTGAATAAAGTATCTCCGGTGAACAAAACAGCATCTTCCTCAAACCACAAGCATATTGATCCTCTTGTATGCCCCGGAGTTAAATATGTTTTAAGTCCATAAAATACTTCAGGTACTTTTAACAATTTAACATCAGTGAGTAATTCAAAATCTTTTAGACATGCTTTTTCAGGGGCCAATCTGTAACTTAAGATTTCCTGCTCAGAAGCATAAAATTTCGCATGTGGGAACTTCTTTGGATTGCCAATATGGTCATAATGTAAATGAGTATAGATTACATGTTTTATCTTTGAGGCAGGAACCCCGATTAAATCCAATGCTCTTAATAAAATATCGCTGTTACCATTATTTCCTGGATCAATTAATATTGGTTCTTCTCTTATGATTAAATAACAATTTGAGCTTGGTTCTATTGGACCGTTTATTTTCCATACTGATTCAGAAAGTTTCTTTGTCTTCATAAATTTAAACTAGTTTGATAATTTATAAGGATTATTGTGATTTAGACTTTTCATTTTTTAATTTAGCAATATAGTTCCGAAGATTCTTTTCAAGATCTGAAGGAATCTGACCATATTTTCCAAGGGCTCTTTCCTTTTCCATTTGGATATATTCATTTTCCTCTTCAGGGGTTAGGCCTCCGAAAAATTCATCCTTTAATCCCTCTATATAATCAAGAATTTCTTCTGGAGAGTAATCCTTAAAACTCCTGCCGTTCTCATCAAATTCTTTCGGAGTAAAATAGTATTTTATTTTTTTACTAAGATTATTGTCCATTTCTTTGATAAAATCATACTCCTTTATATTTTTTACTCCAGAGAATCCGAAATATTTATAAACTGTTAAGTTCACTATTGTGAACTATGAAAACAAGACAAGAAATGGAAGTTTGGTACACCCTGCCAGCATTGAGAAAGCAATTAACATTAGAACTGAAACAACTAGGTCTAACTCAGACAGAAATAGCTAAAATTCTGTGCGTAAGACCATCGGCAATATCACAATATGTAAAAAACAAAAGAGCAACACAATTCAATTTTCCAGAAAATATAAAAAAAGAAATAAAAAAATCCGCTAAAAATCTTAAAGAAAAAAAGTGTGGTTTAATAGAAGAATTAAACAGATTATGTCTAATCATAAGAAAAGGCGGTCATCTTTGCACAATACATAAAGCACAAGAACCAGAACTAAAAAATTGTAAAGTTTGTTTAAAATGATATATTTGGATAATGCCTCAACAACAAAAGTAGATGAAGAAGTAATTAAAACTATAAATCCTTATTTCAATAAAATCTACGGAAATGCATCTTCATTGCATTCATTAGGTACAGAGGCAAGAAAAGCACTTGAAGATTCAAGAAAAATCATAGCTGAAAAAATAAATGCATTACCAGAAGAAATTATATTTACAGCTTCAGGAACAGAAGCAAATAACATAATTATCCAGGGAATTGCCAAATCAAAAGGAAAAGGGCATATCATAACAACAAAAATAGAGCATCCCGCAGTTTTGGAAACTGTAAAAACTCTGGAAAAAGAAGGTTTTGAAGTTACTTACTTAGACGTGGATGAAAAGGGTTTTGTAAAAAATCTTGAAAAATCAATAAAACCAAACACAATCTTAGTTTCAGTAATGCACGCAAACAATGAAATAGGAACAATTCAGGATCTAGAAAAGATAGGAAAAATTTGTGAAAAAAAAGAAATATTCTTTCATTCAGACTGTGTTCAGTCTTTCACAAAAGTTCCAATAGATGTTAGAAAAATGAATCTGAGTGCAATAACAATCTCAGCCCACAAGATACATGGTCCAAAAGGAGTTGCAGCTTTATATCTGAAGAAAGGAACAAGGCTGAAAAAAATCATGTATGGAGGCCATCATGAAAGAGATGTGCGTCCAGGTACTGAAAACATACCTGGGATCACAGGTTTTGCAAAAGCTTCAATGCTGATAAAAGAAAAAGAAATAAAACAAATGGAAAAACTAAGGGATCGATTAATTGATGGTTTGTTAAAGATATCAAATTCAAGATTAAATGGAGACAGAACCAAAAGATTATGTAATAATGCAAGCATCTCATTCAAGTATGTTGAAGGAGAATCAATTTTATTGTACCTTAATGATAAAGGTATTGCAGTTTCAACAGGATCTGCCTGTTCTTCACAATCTTTAGAACCAAGTCATGTTTTGATAGCTATTGGTTTACCTCACGAAATTGCACATGGAACAATAAGATACTCACTAAGCAAATACACAACAGAAAAAGAAATTGATTACACAATAAAAGAAACAAAGAAAGTTGTGGAAAAATTAAGGGAAATGAGCCCAATAAGGAGATAAAATGTATTCAGAAAAAATGCTTGAAAGATTCAGAAATCCAAAATTCGTTGGTGAGATAAAAAATCCGGACGGAGTTGGAGAAGAAGGGAATATGCGTTGCGGAGATGTGATGAAAGTTTTTATTAAAGTTAAAAACAATAAGATTACAGATGCTAAATTCAAGACCTTTGGATGTGCTGCTGCAATAGCTGCCTCAGATGCGTTGTGCGAACTGGCAATTGGAAAAACATTAGAGCAGGCACTTAAAATAGAAAAGAATGATATAATCAAATTGCTTGGAGGAGATGTTCCAGCAATAAAACATCACTGTTCTATTCTTGGAGTTGAAACTTTACATAAAGCTATAGAAGAGTATAAAAGAAAGCAGAAAAAATAAAAATTTGGATTTCTTATTTATGATGCTCCAAAATATAACTTTCTCTGATCTTTTGTAGCCACTCCCTTTCTTTATTTTCTTGTTCTTGTGTCTGCCTCTCTAGAGAGTTTTCACATAATTCCTTTATTTTTTGATATATTGGATAAACTTGGGTTCCGCTCATTTCTCCGATATCATATAAACTACCTCTCTCTTTCTTGTTAGTAACATAAACAGTAACCCTGGTTTTTTTACTCTTACTAATTAAACCAATTTTAGCACAATGAATGTTTACCTTTTGATATTTATCCTCAAGATAACCATTGTAACTATCCTTACTAAAAGAATACCACTTATCCATTTTTTCAACAAGTTGTGCAATTTCCTCAAGTGTTAACCCTTTATTATTTTCCATTTTTAGACCCCCATTAATTCACCGCTTAGCAAGAATAACACATAACACTTATTTAATACTTTTCTATAAATTTTATTACTTTTACGCAAGATTTATAAATAAGTAACACACTAATTATAAATATGATAATAAAATTAGATTTAAAAGATAAAAAATTACTAACTTTATTAGATGAGAATGCGAGATTATCAAATAGTCAGATTGCTAAAAAAATAGGATTAAGTAAACCCACCGTAGAATACAGATTAAGAAGACTTGAAAAAAATAACTTAATTTTTCAGTATTATACTATTATTAATTTTACAAAACTTGGTTATTTTCAATATAAAATTTATTTTAAGCTTCAAGACACAACCTTAGAAGATGAAAAAACCATTCTAGATTATTGGAGTCAGAATAAGAATTCCATTTGGGTTGCTCAGATTAGAGGAGAATGGGATTTGGCAGTTTCTATTTTAACAAAATCAAATTTTGAGTTTGGTAAGGTTCTAAATCAATTCATGAACAAATTCTCAAGATTTATTTTAAAGAAAGATGTTTTACTTACAGAATACTCCCCAGTTTATGCAAGAGAATATCTAACCGAAACAAAACCCTCAGAATTTATTTATGGAACTCCCTCTAAAATCTATGAATTAGATGAAACAGACGAAAAAATACTAAAAGAACTTTCTATAAATGCAAGAATAAACATCGTAGATTTAGCAAAAAAAACAAAATTAACTCGAGACATAATTAATTACAGACTAAAAAAATTAACAAAAGAAAAAATAATTGTTCAGTATAGATGTTATTTAAATCTTCAAAATCTGGGGATAAATCATTATAAAATAATTTTTAGAACTAAAAATTTTGATGAACAAACAGAAAAACAAATAAAATTATATGTGGCTCAACATAAAAGAGCAACCCAATTTTTAAAACTAATTGGTTCTTGGGATTTGGAACTTGAATTTGAAACTGAAAACGAAGATGAACTTTATAAAATTTTAACAGATATAAGAAAAAGATTCTCTAATATAATTAGAGACTTTGATATTTTAAGAATAATTGAAACCTATAAATATAATTATTTTCCATTTTAGAGAGCAGAAAAATTTATAAACCATAAAACTTAACATTTAAAACTTCATGAAAGAAGACACCAAAATTTATTCTTTATTTAACAACAAAATTCTAAGGTTTGATGCATCTACTGATAACAAATCTGTATCATTTCAGATAGGAAATCTTAATGGGCAACATTATATTCTTGTTAAATACCTCAAAAATGGAAAAGATACAATTGAGAAAATATTTTTTGATGAAAATCTTAAAAGAAAATCTTCTAAAAGTTTAGTTGATATTCTTAAAGATAATTTTGATGGGAGTTCTGGAGAAATTTTAAACAGAGATTTTTATCAGGCATTATGTATCCACTATCCATTAAACGACAAACCAGAAGAAAGAGACAAATATTTTAATATAATCAAAAACTAATTTCTTAAATAATTAAAAACCGAATTAGCAGCAATCGCACCTTGTGCAGCAGCAGTGATAATTTGTTTTAATTTACCATTTGTGATATCTCCTGCAGCAAAAACACCGTCGATATTGGTTTTCATCTGGTCATCAACAATAACATATTCTTTTTCATCAAGTTTAACCTTTAATTCTTTAGCCAGTGCAGTAGAAGGAACAGATCCAATCTCAACAAACAATCCCTGAATTTTTAGTTTTCTGCCATCACTTAAAATAATTTCTTCAACAGAATTTTTACCGTTAATCTCATCAATAAGTTTATCCTCAATGATTTCAATTTTTTTATTTTTCCTAACCAATCCAATATTATGATTATCCCCTCTTAATTTACTCCTAGGAATCATGTAAACTTTAGGGCAATATTTGGTTAATAATAAAGCAGCAATGCATGCAGAATTTCCACCGCCAATAACTGCTACAGTTTTGTCTTTATACATAGGAGCATCGCAGGTATAACAGTAAGAAATTCCTTTTCTGAAAAACTTATCTTCGTTTTTTATTCCAGACTTTCTTTTTTGTGTTCCAGAGGCTAAAATAATAGATCTACCGTGTATATTTTTATTTTTAGAAGTTAATACAGTAAATTCTTTTTTATCTTTTTTAATATCAACAACGTTTTGTTCTAAAATTTCAACATTGAAATTCTTGACATGTTCCTCGAAGTTTTGCATAAGTTCCATACCGCTTATGCTTTTGATTCCAGGCCAGTTTTCAACTTTATGAGAATTTACAATTGCACCGCCAAGACTTTCAGAAATTAAAATAACATTTAATTTATATCTTGCAGCGTATATTGCAGCAGTCATTCCTGCCGGTCCACCACCAACAATAATTAAATCATACATCAAATTATTAGGGAGTTCACAGATTAATAAATTTATTCTTTGATTGATTAAACAATAAAATTTTTATTTTTATAATCTAAACCAATCCTCTAAAACCACCAAAACATTTATAAAGGGGGAATTTCTAACTTCTCTTCTATGAAAAAAGATAGCAGTGCATTGTCTTTTTGATTAACTTTTCTATCTTTAATTTCATATTTAGTTTTTAAAGTTAACATGTTTCCTGACGGAGATATGTAAGAGTTAATGATTGCTTGATTGAACAATGAAGCATGATGTATGAAGCGGAGGTAAATGTTGTAGATAAACCTAAAAATTCCTATAAATATTTACTATTAGAACTAATAGTTGCGACCAATTTAAATCCCGTCGATCCTGCGGGAGATTGCTGCTATTGGGTTCCGACTTAGCCATGCAAGTCCTGGGGTTCTTCGGAACACCGGCGAAAGGCTCAGTAACACGTCGATAATCTGCCTTACAGTCTAGGATACCCTCGGGAAACTGAGGCTAACACTGGATAGGGAATTTGTGCTGGAATGCTATTTTCCTGAAAAGCAATGCTGTAAGATGAGTCGGCGGCTGATTAGGCTGTTGGTGAGGTAAAGGCTCACCAAACCTATGATCAGTAGGGGGAGTGAGAGCTCTAGCCCCGAGAAGGACACTGAGATAAGGGTCCTAGCCCTAAGGGGTGCAGCAGGCGCGAAAACTTTACAATGCACGAAAGTGTGATAAGGGGAACCCAAGTGCTAACCTTTGGTTGGCTTTTGCCAAGTTTAAATATCTTGGCGAATAAGGGATGGGCAAGACCGGTGCCAGCCGCCGCGGTAACCCCGGCGTCCCGAGTGGTAATCATATTTATTGGGTCTAAAGCATCCGTAGCAGATTTAGTTAGTCCTTTGTGAAATTGTTTGGCTTAACCAGACAGATTGCAAGGGATACTACTAGGTTAGAGACCGGTAGGGGACAGAAGTATCCATTGGGAAACGGTAAAATGTGATAATCCTTTGGAGACTACCAGTGGCGAAGGCGTCTGTCCAGAACGGATCTGACTGTGAGGGATGAAAGCCAGGGGAGCGAACCGGATTAGATACCCGAGTAGTCCTGGCTGTAAACGCTGTGAACTAGGTGTTGCATATCTCACGTGGATGTGCAGTGCCGTAGCGAAGGTGTTAAGTTCACCACCTGGGAAGTACGGTCGCAAGGCTGAAACTTAAAGGAATTGGCGGGGGCGCGCTCCAACCGGTGGAACGTGTGGTTCAATTTGATTCTACGCGGGAAACCTCACCAGGGGCGACGGCAGGATGAAGGTCAGATTAAAGGTCTTACCTAACGAGCCGAGAGATGGTGCATGGCCGCCGTCAGTTCGTGTCGTAAGATGTACTGCTAAGCCAGTTAACGAACAAGACCTACGCACACAGTTGCTACCGAGTTCTTCGGAATGATCGGGCACACTGTGTGGACTGCTCGCGTAAGTGAGAGGAAGGTGTAGGCAACGGTAGGTCAGTATGCCTCGAATCTCCTGGGCCACACACGCGTTATAATGGGAAGGACAATGGGCTGCAACTCCGAAAGGAGGAGCCAATCCTCGAAACCTTTCCCTAGTTCAGATTGAGGGTTGCAATTCACCCTCATGAAGCCAGAATCGGTAGTAATCGGATGTCAACAGCGTCCGGTGAATGCGGCAACGCGCCTTGCACACACCGCCCGTCAATCCAACCGAGCAGGGTTTATGTGAGAACCAATCTTCGGATTAAGTCGAACATAAATTCAGTGAGGTGGGGTAAGTCGTCACAAGGTAGCTGTAGGGGAACCTGCAGCTGGATCACCTCCTATTTTTTTGTTTACTACAACAACCTAGACCGCTTCATATAAGTAAAGGGCTCGTAGCTCAGTTGGCTTAGAGCGCCGCCCTTGCAAAGGACTTTATTCTCTGTCCTCGAGTTAGGCGGAGGCCCCGGGTTCGAGTCCCGGCGAGTCCAGAATATTTAATGAGGTTCATAGATACCAATCGTGGACTGACGATATTAATATTTTTTAATATCACGCATAGGAATCACATCATAGGAATCAATGTGTAATTAGATCTTATCCCAATAGGTGGATGACTCGGCTCAAAACAAAGATGAAGGGCGTGGCAAGCTACGAAATTCATTGGCGAGGTGCATGCAGCCAGCGAACCAATGGTCCCTCAATCGGACTTCCGATATAATCCACAAGGATGTACAACGCAGGGAACTGAAACGTCTTAGTACCTGCAGGAAGAGAAATCAATCGAGATTCTGCTAGTAAGAGCGACTGAAAACAGACAAGGGCAAACCGAATCTTTTATAGAAATATAGAAGAGATGTGGGGTTATAGGACTCATTTCTGATCTTCGATGATGAGCTAAATTTTCTTGGAACAGAAAACCTCAGAGGGTGAAAGTCCCGTAAGCAAAATCATACAGATCTTTTGAGTATCCTGAGTACTGCTCATTGGATATTGAGTAGGAATTTAGGAGGCATCAACTTCTAACCCTAAATATGTCTTGAGACCGATAGCATATAGTACAGTGATGGAAAGTTGAAAAGTACTCTTGGTAGAGAGTTAAAAGAACCTGAAACCTGTTGGGGATAGAGAAATGCTGCTCTTAGGAGTTGCATTGTGCGTTTTGAATAACGTACCAGGGAGTGTATCTAAGTGGCGAGGGTAAGAACTCTAAGTTCGTACTCGTAGCGAAAGCGAAAACCCGCAGTTTACAAGGGGGAAGGTATGAAAGTGCCTGAAGTCACTTGGATACGACCAGAAACCGGACGATCTATTCTTGGGCAAGGTGAAGCGGAGTTAATCCTTCGTGGAGGCCTGTAGCGGTGTTAGGTGCATCTACTCGTGTGATCTGAGAATAGGGGTGAAAAGCCAATCGAGTTCGGTGATAGCTGGTTCCTGCCGAAATAGGCCTTAGTCTAGTCTTAAGTGAGATAGTTTATGTGGTAGAGACACGGATTAAAAATTTAGGGGGAGAAATCCCTCGGTTTTTTGTCCAACTCCAAATGCTTAAACGTCGTTACTTTGGAAACAGCGTTGCGCGGTAAGCGTGTAACACAAGAGGGGAACAACCCAGACTATAGTTAAGGTCCCAAAATGCTGATTAAGTGTGAAAGGGTGAAAGGTGTGTATTATCTTAGACAGTTGGGAGGTTGGCTTAGAAGCAGCCACCCTTTAAAGAAAGCGTAACAGCTCACCAATCAAGGTAATATGCCCTGAAAATGGACGGGGCTAAATCAGCTACCGATACTATAGATCATCTATAAAGATGTATGGTAGGCAGGTGCTTTGATAGGGCAGAAGCTTTTTCGTAAGAGAAAGTGGACCTATTTAAGATGAGAATCCTGGTGAAAGTAAGATCTGTTTAGGGTGAGAATCTCTAATACCGAAAGGGTAAGGGTTCCTCAGCAATGTTAATCAGCTGAGGGTAAGTCGGTCCTAATGTAGTTCATAACTTGACGCTACAGAATGGGAAAAATGTTAAGATTCATTTACTATCTAAGTACCCGGCAACGAAAGCCTATTTTCTGACGCTTCTGGCTCAGCTTTCATTTCACGTCTGAAATGTCAACAAGAATAAATCAAAGGAGTATCATAACGATGAGATCTTGATTAAATCTTGGGAGCTAGCAATAGTTAAGCTAACGCCTGGAGCCCGTGAAAAGGGAAATAGGAAGAATCTTAGATAACCGTACCCAGAACCAGCACTGGTACCCAGGGTGAGAAGCCCAAGGTATGTGGGAATAAACTAATTTAGGGAATTCGGCATATTAGCCCCGTGCCCTCGGCATAAGGGGTCCCTGCGCTTGTTGTTTAATACTGCGAGCACAGGGTGCAATAACAAGGGAGGCCCGACTGTTTAATAAAAACGTAGCCATCTGCTAGCCAGCAATGGTTTGTATAGGTGGTGATGTCTGCCCAGTGCTAGTACTTCAAACTCCTTTTCAAGGGAGCCAAGAGCTAGTAAACGGCGGGAATAACTATAATTCTCTTAAGGTAGCGAAATGCCTTGTCGTTTGATTGACGACCTGCATGAATGGCATAACGAGCCCTCCACTGTCCCAAGTTAGAGTCCCCTGAACACACCTTTCTGGTGCAAAGGCCAGAGATTCCTGGTGGGAAGCGAAGACCCCGTTGAACTTTACTGTAGCTTGTTGTTGTGACGTGGGGGTTGGTGTTCAGCATAGGTAGTAGTCGCCAAGACTTAAACGCCAGTTTAGGTATAGACGCAAAATGAGATACTACCCACTAATCCTTACGCCACTCACTGATGTAAGTCATTAGGACAGCAGCTGGCGGACAGTTTGGCTGGGGCGGCACCCCGTTGAAACGATATCAACGGGGCCCGAAGGTAAGCTCAAGAGGTTTAGAAATCCTCTGTAGAGTGCAAGAGCATAAGCTTGCCTGACTGGATTCCGAAGAGTAAGGGATCCAGGAACGAAAGTTTGGTCTAGCGAACCCCTGTGTCCTTCTTGATGGGGGCCAGGGATGACAGAAAAGCTATCACGGGGATAATTGAGTTGTAGCGCCTAAGAGCTCAAATCGACGGCGCTGCTTGCTACTTCGATGTCGGCTCTTCCTATCCTGGGTGTGCAGAAGCACCCAAGGGTGAAGGTGTTCACTTATTAAAAGGGATCGTGAGCTGGGTTAAGTACGTTGTGAGACAGTACGTATGATATCTACTAGGAATGTTGATTATCTGACAGGAAGGGTCATCTAGTACGAAAGGAACGATGGCTCGGCGCCACTGGTCTATCGGTTGTCTGACAAGGCAGGCCGAGCAGCTACGCGTCAATGGATAAGTGCTGAAAGCATCTAAGCACGAAACCAGCCTGGAAAAGAGATAGAGAGCACCGATTAAAAGATCGGTTTGATGGGAATGGGATGTAAGAACCAAGGTAACGAGGTTTTCAGTCTGCGTTTTCCAATAGCTCGTTTCTGATTACTATTGATTGATGTGATTCCTGCGTATTTTTATTCTAATAATTCTTAGAAAGATATATATATGTAATTTGTATAGTGTTTAGAAATGAACTATTCCACAAATAAAACATTAGATGAAATTAAATATAGATTAAAAAGAGTTAGAGATCATTTCCCTTTTCAGATTGGTATAAAACCTGAAGATAGAGAGTACACTTGTGTACAAAAAAATTTATTTCTTTACAGAAGTTTAGAAGGATTAAAAAAGAAAGACCCAAATATAAAAGAAGTTACATTAATGGGTACAGATAAATTTAATTTTAGGGAATTTTATGAAAATAATTCTAAATTAAGAGAGTTATTAAAAAAGTAAATATGAACAAAAATTTATTAATAAATTAAACCCCGAAGACGAAGGTCATTTATTTGTAAAAGTTAAACTTAAAAGGGTTACAGATCCCATCTATCTGGATGCAACATGGGATCAATCACTTAAAGATTTTCTTCCTGTTCCAGGATTTAAAAAAGGAGAGAATAAATATGAAAAAACTCTCCATGGAAAACCAAAAGGGCCAGCTAAGAAGCAATATGGAACAGATCTTGTAATTCCAGGAATAAAAGAGGAAGATATGTATGAAATGAGTCTTGAAGATGTTATAAATGAAATAAAAAGTCCATTATCAGATGACCCAGGTGAAATAGAACATATCAATCAAACTTACAGAAGGGTTAATGCATTACTAAAAAGAGCAAGAACCACTAGACTAAAAAATAAACATTATCACACCAAGAAAGACTAATGATACCCAAAACCTTATTAATTTAATCCATTCTAGATTTACATGTTTCCAGAATCATCTCAATCAAAAACTGAAATTAAATTTATGAAAGTTTTAAAATCAGTTGGATTAACACCAAAAGTACAGCACAGATTTGAAGCTATGACTTTGGATTTTGCATTTCCAGAGGAAAAACTGGCAGTGGAAATCGACGGTCCGACGCACGAAACTTCCTACCAAAGATATATTGACAGAAGAAGAGATTTAGTTCTGTTAAACAGGGGTTGGCGTGTTATAAGATATAATTCAGAACAGATTCATTCTAATCCAGAAAAATACGCATTGGAAATAAAACAGGAACTGGAAAAAATAAGAAAAGATCAGCACTATGATAAAAAACCATACTCAAGACCAGCATTTTTTGACTGATAAAAAAATATTAAAGGAAATAATTAAAGTATCAGCACTAAAAAAATCAGATTTAGTTTTGGAAATCGGTCCTGGAAGAGGAATCCTGACAAGAGAATTGGCAAAGAAAGCAAAAGTAACTGCAGTAGAGATTGATGAAAAACTAAAACCCTATCTGGAAGACATTCCAGCAGAAATAATTTATGATAATGCTTTGATCAAAATTGATAAAGTTAAATTTAATAAAATTGTTTCAAATATTCCTTATTCAATCTCCGAGCCTCTGATAAAAAAATTAACAAAAATAGATTTTAATTTAGCGGTTTTACTGACAGGAAAAAAATTCTATGAAGCCCTGACAGACGAAGATTCTAAATTATATTATCTGAACAAAATTTTCTTTGACACTAAAAAGATAATGGATGTTCCAAAAGAATCTTTTGAACCAGTTCCAAGGGTAAATTCCACTTTGATATTGATTAAAAAAAGAAAATCAAGACTGTTAAATAAAGACAAAATAATTAAGGAATTGATTTTACAGGATGATAAAAAACTGAAAAATGCATTGATAAACTCATTCATAAGAGTATATGATTTGACAAAGTTTGAAGCAAAACAAAAAACCTATTCATTAAGAATACCAATTATGCTGTTTGAAAAAAATACCGATAATCTTTCAAATGAAGAATTTAAAAAAATAATAAAAGAAATAGAAAAACTTACTTGATTTTTACAATATCCATATCTTCTACTTCAAATAAATTACTCTCTATACTTAATTCCTTGGTGTATTTTTTGTATGTGTAGATAACATCCAAATTTATTTTTTCAGGTTTGTTTCCTTTTTCCCAATAAGTTCCAGTGCCTGTATTTAGAACCTTTAATTCCAAACCAGTGTTTTCAAGAACTTCAACAGGAACTAACTTCAGTACAAGATTAAATCTTTTTCCATCATCAGTTTTTCCTGAAATGCCCAATCTGCCTTTTCCGTTTATGTTATCTGTTGCCCAAGCAGAAAATGTGATTTTTGTGTTTTCAAAATTATTTGCTTCATTGATAAAAACTAGATTTCCGTTTTGAGCTCTTATGTCTGTGTTTGCTAAAGGTATAGCACTTACTAAACTCATAGATATGACTAATAGGATTAAAACTAAGAATTTTCTCATATTTCCACCTCTTTTTTTAAATAAAATCACCTTTACAGATTTAAAATAAGATTTGTTTAAATAGATAATTTAACTGGAATGATGTTATTTTATACTATTCTTTATAATCTTATATTTTATATTATCCTTTTCATCGTAGTGGACTAACTTTTTTATAATTTTTGTGTAACCTTGTTCTTCAAAGAATTTTTCAGCTGCATTTAATTGTTCTTCACCATGAGGGCTACCATTTGGAGTACTTTTTACTTCAACACAAACCACCTTCTTTGAATGGTATAATAAGATTAAATCGCAAAATGTTCCATTATTTCTGCTCATTTTACTAAAATATCTCATATCTTTTAGGATTAGAGCCAGGTTCTTATGATCTTCGCCAATTAAAGAGGGTTCATTGAAAATTCTATCAACAAGATTTTGATGAACTCCGTTTATGGGTTTACCCATTTTAATAAAGAATACAAAAAACCTTTAAAAAAACTTATAAAGTTTAATATTATATATTCAATCAAAACCTTTAAAAACCCAGATAATACCTAAAACACCGTAGGAAAGACACCTAACTTTCGGTATTAAACTGAGGAAAGTCCGTCCACCATAAACGGTTGCTTCTCATTGAGAGAAGTTCGAGAAATCGAAGGCAACCGCTCAGAAACGGCACGGCCTTATGTTGTTAAAGATGTGGCTGAGAAGGTTTTGGTGACAGAACTGAGTTAACCAGCTGAATAGATATAAGGATACGATGAAACGGCGAGTCCCAACTGGTGCAAGTTCGAATGAACGCTAAGTTGAATGTTAGGCCAGATGATCGCTAGACTAAGTTTAGTTTGCATCTGACAAAAGACGGCTTATTTCTTTCCTACACTTTTTATTTTATTTAATTCCTCTAAAGTTATGGTTTCTAATTTATTATTTTTATCTGGCATATAAAAACCATTGTCAGGATCGTGGACTGAAAATGAATACCCACCGTTGATTGGAAAGATGTCAACTTCTATTTTTATTCCGTTTTTGGTGATAATACTATTCTTTAGAGGATAATATTTTCCGTATGTATTTAACTGTTTTTGAATATCATTAAGATCTTTGTAGATTCTAGGCTCCATAAGATAAAAAATTAAGAATCATTTATAAAAATTTAGAAACTAAAAAATATAAAAAAAGGAGCTTAGCTCCTTAATTTAAAGCAATTGAACTTATTGCCAATTGTCCGTATGTATTACAGTATGCCCATAAATCACCAGTAGCTTCAATTATAATTGTTGCCTTTGGTGCATTCTTCAAGGACAAATACTTATATGCAAAGCAAGCTTCACTGCCAAACTCTGCATCGCATGTAATTGGTAGAGTCCATGAACTTGTTATCCATGTTTCTGTTCCTAATTCATTGTCTTCATAAGTTCCAACTAACCATTTTTTATTGTATTCTCCAGTTTCTTTATTGTAGTCATATGCTAAGTAAATCTCGAAACTGTCATCAGTCAATCCATCTAAATGTCTTACACTGATTGTTCTTTTCATCTTTCCCTTAGTATCTTTTATTGGTACTTCTACAGAAGCTTCTACCCCTTCTTCTGTACAGTCTCCAGGTGCCACAACCATTCTGAACGAACAAGTTCCAGACATTGTACCATCGCCTTGAACTTCTGTACAATCTGCTCCACCATATGATGTTTCTCCATAAGCTTTTGCTACATTAATTGCTCCAGTTTTGTATTTTGGTAAAACTGTATATTTAGCGTCTTTGAAGATTTTTTCAAATCCATCGACAATAGTCTTTCCATCTAATGCATAAGTAGTATGGTAGTATGGATTACTCCACCCACTCATGGGTTTTGCGACTTTTTCTTGGTAAACATTACCAAGATTAACGAAAGTTGTATCTTTTGATGGTTGATTCCAAGCCAAAACAACACCAGAAAATCCAACTAAAAATATAGCCAATATAGCTAGAATTTTATTCATTTTTTATCCTCCATATCGAATTATCTCACCTCTAACATCGTTTTTACGATGTAGTGGTTATATATAAATGTTTCTTAGTTTAGACCATGATACTGAAGAGCAAAGAAGCCCACTGTACCTTTCAAATCCTAAAGATATTAAGTAAAGGAAAAGGGAAATATACTCAAATGTTTAAGACAACCAAGGTTTCCCATACCACCCTGCAATCTGTCTTAAAATGGTTAGTAGAAAAGAAATTTGTATTGAAAAAAGACATTGGACATATGAATGTCGATTATGAACTTACCGACAAAGGTAAAGAATTCTTGAAGGTCCTATGTCACATCGAAAAATTGATGTAATTTTCTACAAAAGTAAAGCAGGTTTTTTCTGGAAAAAGAAATAATTCTAAACCATAATCCTTATAAATCACTAAAATTACTGAAAAATCATGTCACAAGATAAAATTCAAATGCCATCCTCAGGCGGAGGTATTGTAAGATATTCAGATGAGGTTAGATCTAAGTTTGAGATGAAGCCACAGATAGTTGTAGCAATCTTAGTGATAGTAATTATTCTTGGTTTAGTATTGAGGTTTATGACAAAATGATACCTGGAATGGATCCAAAGGCAATGAAACAAGCAATGAAAAAGCTTGGAATGAAACAGGAAGAGATAGAAGCAACAGAAGTAATTATCAAATGTGGAGACAAGGAAATCGTAATCAAAGATCCTCAGGTTATGAAGATTAATATGATGGGCCAGGATTCAATACAGATAACAGGAACAATCACAGAAAGAGATGCAGAAGTCTTTAATGAAGAAGATATAAAGACAGTAATGGAACAGACAGGCTGTGATGAAAAAACAGCAAAAGAGTTATTGCAGGAACAGGGAGACATAGCAGCAGCAATACTTGCATTTGATACAAAAGAACAATAGATACTTCTCTTTAATAATCTTTATTAAATAAAACATTGTTATTTAGTTATGCTTTCAGATTTAAAACAAGTACATGAGTTGGTCAGAAAAGCAAATGAATATTATAACAGTGCAGACCACCTGACTTATGTTACCTACCCTTTAGTCAAAGACTTAAAATTAATAATAACAATAGTTGATAGTTTATACAGATCAATGGAAGCAGGTGTGAATGCAGTTATCTTATATGAAAGGCTATACAAGAGAATAGATTTAGTTCCTGAAAGTTTTTCAGCAAGATTACAGATATTTCAGGAAAAATGTATGCCAAACTATGGATTCAGCAGAGAACATCTTTTATTGATAAAAGATTTAAAAGAAATTATGGCACATAGGAACGAAAGTCCAATGGAATTTGTAAGAAAAGACAAATATATTATATGTTCTGATGACTATAACATGAAAACAATTACCATCGATAAAATAAAGAATTACTTATTCCAATCCAAAAGCTTTATAATTAAGTTAAACAATCTCTTTAGGAATGCTGGAAAGTTTTAATGAGGAAACCTCTGCAAAGGAAGAAGTAAAAAGGGCAGATCATTTAATCTATGTTACTTTAAAGTACACTAGAACTGCTGATGTAATACATAATACTATAAAGAGACTTGCTTCAGCTTTTGAGATGTGTTTTGAGAAAATTCTTGAAGATTATAAAAGACAGAAAAAAATAAAAGAAGTTCCAAGAACTGGTTATGAAAAAGCACTCCTATTGGAAACTTTAATGAAAAATGATAAAAAAATGATGGATTACATTTCATTTTATTTGATGCTTAGGGAAATAAGAAGAAGCGAATATATCGGAAAAGAAGAATACAGGAAGCATGTAACTTTGATTTCAAAGGATTTTAGGATCAAAACTGATTTTTTAAAAGAACTTTTTGAAACAACAAAAAGATTTGTAGCCTATTGTGACGAAAAATACAAAAATGACTAGATTCATAGGAATTATTTCTGGAAAAGGAGGGGTAGGAAAAACAACAACATCAATTAACCTAGGTGCAGCTCTAACCTATCTTGGAAAAAATACAGTTGTTGTTGATGCAAACCTGACCACCCCAAATATTGGAGTTCATTTGGGTTCTCCAGTAGTGCCTATAAACCTAAATCATGTTCTTCAGGGTAAAAACTCAATTCACGAAGCAATATATGAGCATCCTGCTGGAACAAAAATTATTCCTGCCTCAATTTCATTGCAGGATCTGAAAAGAACAAATCCAGATTATTTTAAAAAACATATTAGAACCCTTACAAATCATGACGTTGTCTTGGTTGACTGCGCAGCAGGACTTGGAAGAGAGGCAATTATTGCAATAGATACAGTTGATGAATTAATTATTGTTACAAACCCAGAACTTCCAGCAATCACAGATGCACTTAAGACAATAAAACTGGCTGAAGAGATGGGCAAGAAAATCCTTGGAGTCGTCTTGACAAAAACAAAAGACAACAATCTTGATGTATCAATAGAAAATGTCCAGACAATACTTGAAAAACCGGTTATCTCAGTGATACCAGAAAGCAAGTCTGTAAGGGAAGCACTGACATTGAAAGATGCTGTTGTTCTTACACATCCAAAATCAACTGCAGCAGTTAACTACAAGAAATTGGCCTCAAATCTTGTAGGAAGAAATTATGAAGAAGAGGTTTCTCCTGGCTTTTTTACAAGAGTGTTTTCAAGGATGGGATTTAAATAAAAACCTTTATAAACCATCTATTATCCTTAATACTTGATTAACATGACAAGAGCTGATTGTATTCATCGATAGTATTCTTGATTTAGATAGTTCTCAAACTTTTAGTAAAAACCAAAATGGCGGCCATCGTACAGTGGCTAGTATACGGGACTGTGGATCCTGTGACGCGAGTCCGATTCTCGCTGGCCGCCCTCAAACTCTAAAATGAAACCTCAACTAGCAAAAGGAACAAGGGATATACTCCCGGAAGAGCAGATAGTAAGACAGAAAATAATTAATATACTTAGAACTAAATTTGAATCTTATGGTTTTTCACCTTTGGAAACTCCAATATTGGAAAGGTATGAAACTTTAATTGCCAAGTTTGGAGCAGGAGAAGAATCAGATGCAACAAAAGAAATCTTCAGATTAAATGACCAGGGTGAAAGAGACCTAGGCTTAAGATTTGATTTAACCTTACCATTGGCAAGATTTATTTCTTTAAACCCAAATCTAAAAATGCCTTTCAAAAGATACCAGATTGGACAGGTATTCAGAGATGGTCCAATAAAACTTGGAAGATACAGGGAATTTTGGCAGTGTGATATTGACGTAGTTGGTTCTAAAAACTTAAAATATGATGCAGAATTATTAAAAGTTGTTGATGATGTTTTCAAACAGCTAAACTTTGAGATTGAAATCCAGCTAAACAGCAGAAATATTTTAAAAGATATACTAACTTACCTGAAAATAAAAGAAAATCAGGATTCTATAATCATAACTTTGGATAAGATTGAAAAACTGACAGAAGAGGAAGTAGAAGCTGAACTAAAACAAAAAGGAGTTAAGAAAGCAAAAGAATTAATTAATTTATTAAAAAAAGAAAAAGATAATTCTAAAACTTTGACAAAATTAAAAAAATATGTCAAGGAAGATACCCTAAAAGAAATAGTAGAAATTTTGGATTATCTTAAACTCGTTGACGTTAATTCAGTAATTCTAAATCCAGGACTGGCAAGAGGTCTTTCTTATTACACAGGTCCTGTGTTTGAAGTATTCTTAAAGAACTCAGAAATAAAGGGTTCTGTATGCGGCGGTGGAAGATATGACAATATGATTGGATTGTTTGTAAAAAATAAACAGGAAGTTCCTGCAACAGGAATATCCTTTGGATTGGATGTGATATCAGATGCCATAAGACTGAAAGAAAACTTTCCTGAAAAAACTCCTGTTAAAATTTATGTTATTCCAATAAAAAATCTTGATGAATGTATCCCAATTGTCCAGCAATTAAGAGACAGCGGGATAAATGCAGATATAGACTACAATGGAAAAAATATTTACAAGAACCTGGACTACGCAGACAGATTAAAAATACCATACTCTCTGATTTGCGGTTCCAAGGAATTGGAAAGCAACAAGGTAAAACTCAAGAATATGGTTACAGGTGAAGAAAAATTAATGGCTCTTAAAGAAGTAATTAAATTCCTAAGTTAACTTCATAAGGTCCGTCATAATCTTCAGTGTATTTTGTTATGAATATTTCTTCAAAATGCTCGTTCTGTTTTATATTTATCTTTTTCTGGAAATCTAAATGCAACAAAGGCAACAATGTATAGATAACTGTCTCACTTGTTCTTTTTGGAACTAATTCTGAAAATGTAATTGTCTCTTTCTGTTTTAAGTAATCCATGACAGTTTCATAAACATTTTTAATTAAAGCAGTGATATCTACTTTTCTTTCAGGTATTTCCATATGTACTCTTTCATCCTGAAGTCTTTTCATAACTTTTCTGTGGCTTACCACCAGTGCTTTTTGCAGTGCTCCAATCAGATCACCCAATGTAATCTTTCTTTTTCTTGCCTGTGGAGTTTTCATTGCCAGACTTGGTATTTTTATTCCCTTTCTGTCTATTCCTGGTATTTCCTCATAGATTTCCTCTTCAGGAGGGTTTAGTAGATGATCCAGATTTGCAATATCTTCATCAACAAGTTTGTGTGACTTTATTCTCAGCAGCAATGAAGCAGCCAAAATTACTTTTCCGGAAACAAAGAAATTTGCCTCCTGCATTTGTTTTACAACTTCAATATATTTTTGGGTTAATTTAGAAATGTCAATATCCCAGGGATTCATCTCTTCTTTTTTTATTAATTCCTGGATGATTGTCTGCCAGGTAACCTCATCATCTTTCATCAATAAATCATAGATTCTTTCATGCATAGGATTATTAGAAAAAACTGATTTATAAATGTTGGGAATCCATTAAAAACCTTTAAAAACATACTAGAATTATAATTTTCTATGATAGACTTGGTTTTAAATAATTTCAAAAATCCTGAAAAGTATGGTTTCTCCAGTTTTTACAGAATAAATGTGCATAATATAAAATCTCCAAAAGATTTGCTTAAAATAAAAGATAAAATAATAATTGTTAAGGGTTCTGAATTTAATTATGAAGTTCTTTCAAATTCCTCTGTGGATATTTTATTGGATCCAGAACCAGAAGAAGCAAGGGATTTTTTGCATCATAGGAATTCAGGACTGAACAAACCTTTGACAGACTTGGCATACAAGAAAAATATTATCATCGCTTTCAGTATTTCAAGAATTTTAAATTCAAAAAACCAGGCAGAATTGTTGGGAAGAATAAAACAAAACATACAAATATGCAAGAAATCAAGAGTTCCTATATTGATTTCAAGCTTTGCTTCAAATGAATATGAATTAAGACACTATAATGATATCAAAACCTTTGCTTTGTTCTTGGGTTTAAGCACGCAGGACTTTAAACTGTCTTCTGAACTATTTGAAAAATTATTAAAAGACAAGGAAGAAGTTATAACTCCTGGTTTAAGAATTCTGAAAAAATAAAGAACAAGTTTTATAAATTAATTTTAATTGAATTATCTGGATGAGTAAATACATTTCAATCGGGGTGATAGTATTAGTTATTTCTGTTGGATGTTTTTGGTTTATTACAAATAATAATGTTGATTTCAAAGAGGTTCATCAAAAAATTGCAGAAGATGGGCAAGCAAGGATAATCGTTAAAATTTCTCCTGAAAACCAGAAAGCTACAGGGATGGTAGTTGCAGACTATAACACAATAGATAATCAAATTTTAGTTCTGGATGTAAATGAAACAAGTCTGGAAATATTAGAAGATAATAATCTAATCCAGGAAATAGGATTGGATGAAAGAGTAAAAATATTTTTACCCCAGTCCTCTGTAATAATAGAATCAGATAAAGTTAACAATTTGATACAGACTCAAAACCTAACTGGAGAATCAGTTGGTATATGTCTTCTTGATACAGGAGTAGACAAATATCATGAAGGATTACAAAATACAATTGTTAATGAAGCATGTTTTTGTAAGAATTGCTGCCAGGGAGACGATACAAGTTTAAACGCAACAGATGATAATGGTCACGGAACCCATATAGCAGGGATACTGTCTGCAGCACAAACAATAAATGGAATTGCTCCCGATTCTAAAATTGTTGCAGTAAAAGTAATGGACAGCACAGGGTCTGGTTGGGCCAGTGATTTAATCTCAGGAATAAATTATTGTATTGAAAATAAAGATTCCTATAATATTTCAGTTATAAGTCTAAGTCTTGGTGGGGGGAGTTATTCAAGTCATTGCAATGGTCAGGGTCTTTTAACAAGATTATATGGTGAATCAATAGATCTGGCAGTATCAAACAACATTTCAGTTGTTGCTGCAACAGGTAATCTTGGTAGTCCAACTTCCATAGCAGCTCCTGCCTGCATTGAAAATGCTATTGCTGTTGGTTCAGTAAATAAGGATGATACAATCTCAACATACACCAGCAGAAATTCAATCACAGATTTACTTGCTCCTGGAAATGAAATTACTTCATTAAAACTTGGAGGAGGAACTGTTATTATGTCAGGAACTTCCATGTCAGTTCCACACGTTTCAGCTGCCATAGCCTTGTTGCAGCAATACAAAAAAGAAGAGTCAAATTCAGTTTTAACTTCAGCTGAAATTGAAAATGTTTTAAAACAGACCGGAGTCCAGATTTATGATTCTGCTACAAATCTTAATTTTTCAAGGATAGATGTTTATGAAGCACTGAAATCCATAGATAATCTAGCACCATCTATTTATGATTTCAAAACTTATGAAAGTGTAAAAAATAATGAAAACCTGACTTTTGATTTTAGTGCTTCAGATATTTTCTTAGATTCAAAATATATAGAGATAAATAACCAAACTTATTCAATAGATTATATGTTAGATACTTCTCAGTTTAACATTTCAGATGAAATTTCTTATAGATATTATGCAAACGACACAAATAATAATGTCAGATCTTCAGATTTATTTTCATTCACAATACAGGAAGAAGATTCAACAATAGGTATAACTTTGATAATCCCATCGAATAATTCTTATTTAGTAAACGGAACAAATGAATTTAGTTATTATGCAGTTGATGATGATTTGGTTAATTGTACCTTAAATGTAAATAATCAGGAATTTTTCAATGAAACCACAAATGAAACAATAAGTTATCTAGTTGATATTCAGGAAGATGGTAACTTTACTGTTTATTGTTATGATTCCTTATTAAATTACAATGAAGAAACAAATTTCTTTACAGTAAATTTTACAGAAGAAGTTGTGATTAAGCCTTATTGCGGTGATGGTAATTGTGATAGTTCAGAAACTTGCTCTTCATGCTCTTCAGATTGCGGGGCCTGTCCAGCATCTTCATCAGGCGGTGGCGGAGGCGGAGGAGGCGGTGGAGGAGGAAGCTCAGCAACAAGTTCAGTAATTCAAACAATACCAGCAGTCAACAAAACAACAGAACCAGCAATAGAAAAAAACATTATTGAAGAACCAGAAATTGTACCTGAAAAAACAATTGAGAATCAAACTTCTTCAAGGGTAGCAACAGGACTTGCTGTAAAAAACCCACCAAAAGTTTTGTTTAACTGGAAAAACATTGTAGCAGGTTCATTATTATTAGTTTTATTATTCTTTGGTATAAAAGGTTTGCATATAATACATAAAAAATAATAGATATATATACATTAAAAATAGAAAAAAAGGCTAGGAAAACCTAGCCGAATTAGTACAAAATTGTCATTGTTTTTCTTTACCTTGGGAGTTATTGGTTTGTTTGTTAGCTTATTTTTTATATTATCACTATTTCTTAGGTTGTCGATATAAATAAAGAGATCCTCCATCTCCTTTTGTATTTTTCCTAAGTCTTCTATTGTTAGGATATGTTTTATTTTTTCTTGAATTCTGAATACTCCTTCTTTGTCTCTGACATTCTTCTCAACTAACTCCCGAATTATCTGGAAATATTTCCCCCTCTCAGCATTTTCAGACTTATAGGCTCGTCGAAAATATTCCCCACTCCAGATAAGATCTAAAATTAACAGGAGAAGGAAGAATACAATCAAACCACTAACTTTCCCATCGCTTTTTTTCTTTGAAATATTCCTTCTCTTTGTTTTCTTTGAAATATTCCCTCTCTTTGTTTTCTTTGAGATCTTCCCTTTCTTTGTTTTCATAATCCCCCCTTCTTTTTAGAATAGGTTATTTCGGGTTCTCCAGCCTTTAAAAAAAGATGTTGCAGAATTAACTACTGATGAAGTTTCCAAACTTATGTAGATTGTTAATCTTTTTAACTAGAACTCTTATATAAAGATTACTGTCCAGGATTATAAACTTCATACTTTACCCGTTTCTTTTCTATAGTGTCTCTGACTTTCTTTTCAGGGCCAGATAAATTTGATTTTCCAGACTTAACTTCAACAAATATAATCTCTTCAGTATTTTTTTCCTTGTGTCCTTTGAACACTATAAAGTCCACAGGACTTCCGAGAAATCTTGCTTCTGTAGGATCATACGGAAAATTAGGCATATAGGGAGCAAGTTGTTCAGAAAACTTCCCAGTCAAAACACTTCTTGATTTTTTTATTGCATCTTCTCTTATTTCAGGAACAAGATGATCTTCCCATAATTTATTTGTTAAATTTTTTCCTAACAAATATCCAACAACAACAGAAATTATAATAACCACACAAATAACCAAAATTGTAGATATATCCATAAGATATTTTAGAGTTTATTTCTTATAATCCTTTCTAAACCAGATTTTCCCCACAATAAAGTAGTTCTATACGCATTTAAATATTTTATTGCATTATATATTTTGGAGTTAGACAATCTGTTTAAGCACAGACTCTTCGGAGTCAAAGGTTTATTAACTCGTTAATAAACTTAGCTTACTCAGGCCTTGAAACTCCGTTTTATTTTTCTAAAGAAATAAAGAAATAATTTCATCCAGAGTACACGTAGCAGTTCCCTGTTTTCTCACCACAACGCCCGCAGCTTTATTTGCAAAAGAGGCAGATTCATATAAAGAAAAACCAGCACCTAATGCCAAAGCAATCGCAGCAGCGACAGTATCTCCAGCACCAATAATATCTAAAACTTGATTGTTAGTTGTTGTAGCAGACAGAGAATAAATTTCATCTCCATCAAAAACTATCATCCCCTTTGGGCCAGCAGTTATAATCAAATTTTTAGGATTTAGTTTTTTCTTTAAACTTACTCCAATCTGTTTAATTTCTTCTTCATTAAGATGCTTATTATTTTTTTTACCTGTTAAAGCAAGATATGCTTCAGAATCATTTGGAACTAAAGTATTGAAATTCTTAAATTTGTGTAATTGTGGTCTAGAATCTCCTAATACAATCTTGTCAATTTTTGAAAGATAATTTATGATTGGATCTACAACAATTCCTTTACTGTAATCCGATAAAACAATTGCATCAAATAATTCTAAATTATTCTTTAACCCATCTATTATTTTTTTTGATTCCTCTTTACTTATATCTGGCTGAGGTTCTCTTTCAATTCTACATTGAAGGGTTGGAACTGCATGGGCTCCTGAATTGGAGAAGTATTCTCTTCTGTAAAAATGAAGTTTCTTGGTTTTGCTCTGAAAAATTAAAGACGTATCTACACCCCTATTTACAAAAAAGTTGATTAAATATTTAGAGTATTCATCATCACCAACAATAGCAACCGGGATAACTTTCCCGCCAAGAGAAAGAATATTGTTTGCAGTGTTTCCTGCTCCACCCAAGGTTTTAGTTTCACCAATTTGATAGCCAGTTGGGCATGGTGCTTCAGGGCATAGTTTTGTTGCAAGATAATAAAAACAATGGTCTATAGCATAATCTCCAATAACTGCCACAGTTGTCTTACTGAATTTTTCCCTAAGTTCATTATAGTCCATAAAACTAAATCTAATTAAGGATTTTTAAGAATTATTGTTATCTTTTACACTCTTTTATAATTTCTTTAAAGATTTTATTTAGCTTCAAACCCCTGCATTTTCTTGTTCTAAGAACTTCTTTTTCCCTTTTGGATTGTGTTTATTCTCACCATTTTTTGTTTTATGTTTAATTATTTTTTGGGAGATCCTTCTTCTTTCAGAAATAAGTTTTATGATTTTATAATCAATCCTGTCAATTTTTAATCTTTCTTTTTTTAGGTCCATGAAATTAATTCTGAAATATGACTATTTAAATCTAACCAAAACCTTTATAAACTGTGTTTATAAATTAATCTTGGACGAGAAAAGAAAAACACAGGGGTTTTCTAATATGAAAAAACTAAAGCCTTTAATCCCCACATTAAGAGAAAAGAAAAGATATCTGGTATATGAGATATATTCAAATGAAAACTTAACTAATTTAAAGACTGAAATATTAAATTCAATAAGAAAATTTCTTGGTTCTTTTGGTCTTGCTAAAGCAGGCATACAGATTGTTGAAACAAAAAACAATAAAGGAATCATAAGAGTTAATAACAAAGAGTTAAATAATCTGAAAACAGCTTTGATTTTAACAAATAAAATAAACCAAAAAGATGTTTACATTAGACCTATTTTTGTTACAGGTCTTTTAGGAAAAGCAAAAATAAAACTAGGAGGAGATTAAATATGCAACCACAAGCACAGCATCAAATGATGGGATACGACAGGGCTTCAACCATGTTTTCCCCAGATGGAAGATTATTGCAGGTAGAATATGCAAAAAAAACAGTAAAACAAGGATCAGTAGCAATGGGGATTGTATGTAAGGATGGAGTTATTCTTGTTGCAGACAAAAGAATTGCTGATAAATTAATTTTACCAACTTCAGTAGAAAAAGTTTTTCAGGTAGATGATCATATAGCAGCAACACCAACAGGATTGGTTATGGATGGAAGAGTGTTGATTGAGAGAGCTCAGTTGATAGCACAGCAGCACAGGGTAACATATGATGATAGTATCGATGTTTTGACATTGGTTAAGGAAATATCAGATATCAAGCAGGCTCATACTCAGTACGGTGGAGCTCGTCCATATGGTGTTTCATTGCTGATAGCTGGAATAAATGAAAATCCTCATTTGTTCATGACAGACCCAACAGGAGTTTACTTTGAATACAAGGCAACAGCAATTGGTGAATATGAACAGGAAATAAAAAATATTTTGGAAAAAACCTACAAGGATTCCATAACAATGGATTTAGGAATCAAGACAGCAATTACTTCTCTTAAAGCAGTTTTAGGAAAAGAATTTGCTATAGAAAGAATAGACGCAATAAGAATTTCAAAAGCAACAAAGAAATTCGAAAGAATATCAACAGAGGAACTTCAGAAATATAATGTTTAAAAATGGTAAACGTTGAAGAAGCTAGCACAGCAAAGTTAACAATGAACGGAAAAACATTTGAGATTTTGGTAGATTGCGAAAAAGCAATGGACTTCAAAAAAGGAAAAATTAAAAATGTTTCAGAGGCAATTGTTACAGACGAAGTGTTTAAGGATCTTAAAAAAGGTTACCTAGCTTCAGAACAGGATCTGAGAGAGATATTCAAGACTGCAAATCCGGAGATAATATCAAAAGAAATATTAATGCGTGGAGAAATCCAGGTAACTGCAGAATACAGGAATAAAGAACGTGAGTTAAAGAGAAACAAGATTATAGAGATTATAAGAACAAATGCAATTAACCCACAGACAAGCTTACCACATCCAGCAGACAGAATAAAATCTGCAATGGAACAGGCAAGAGTAAATATAGACGAACACAGACAAGCAGAAGAACAGGTACAGGATGTATTAAAAAAAATAAATCCAATTTTGCCTATTAAATTTGAGACAAGGCAGGTACAGGTTGTAATACCATCAAAATATTCTGCCCAATCATATAATGTTCTTCATAAATTTGGAAAAATATCCAATGAAGATTGGTTATCAAATGGTTCTTTATCAGCAGTTCTGGAAATCCCAGCAGGTATTCAGGAAGACCTTGAAAAATCTGTATATGCATTAACACACGGAGAAGCAGAAATTAAGATATTAACTAAGAAATAGGGAGGATAAAATGGGATTATTAGTTAGCGAAAAAGATATAGTCATTCCAGGCCAGATTATAGCTGACGGAATGGATTATCTTCCTGCGATGAACACCTATAGAGGAGAGAATAATATAATCTCTACAAGGGTTGGATTGATTAGGGTAGTGGGAAGATCAATAAAAGTAATTCCTCTTTCTGGAAGATATATTCCAAAAGCAGGAGACACAGTAATTGGTAGAATTACAGCTATGTCAACAGCAAGTTGGTTTGTTGATATTGGTTATGCATCAGAAGCAGGTATTTCTTTGAAAGATGCAACCTCAGAATTTATTGAAAGAGGAGCAGACCTAAGCCAATACTTTGATTTTGATGAATTGGTTGTTGCTAAAATAACCAATGTTACAAAAACAAGATTGATTGATTTGACTGTAAAAGGACCAGGTTTAAGAAAATTAGTTGGTGGAAGAATTGTTAAAATAACATCAACAAAAGTTCCAAGAGTAATTGGGAAACAGGGTTCAATGATATCAGTGATAAAAAATGCAACAAATACAAGAATAATTGTTGGACAAAATGGATGGGTTTGGATTAGTGGTGAAAGTCCTGAAGAAATCCAGAGAGCTGCAGATGCAATCCAGATGATTGAGAGAGAAGCTCATACAGAAGGATTGACAGACAAAGTGGAAAAATTCCTAGGAGGCAAGAAAAATGACAGCAACATACAAGAAGAGAACTGATGGCAGAGCATTTGATGAGCCAAGACCTATGGAAGCAAAACTTGGAGTTGTTCCAAGAGCTGACGGATCTGCAATGTTTAAGGCAGGAAAATCAGTTGCAATAGCTGCAGTCCACGGTCCAAGACAGTTAAACCCTGCATTTATGAGAAATCCAAAAAAAGGAGTTCTGAGGGTTAATTATAACATGATGGCATTTTCAGGATCTGGAGAAAGAGTAAGACCAGGACCATCAAGAAGAAGCAAAGAAATTAATTTGGTTATAGAAAAAGCATTTGCTCCTGTTGTTGATTTAAGTGAAGTGCCAAACACTGCTGTAGATGTTTACATAGAATTGTTGCAGACAGATGCAGGAACAAGATGTGCTGCAATAAACGCAACCGCACTTGCTTTGGCTGATGCAGGAATTAGCATGAAAGATATAATCTCTGCTATGGCTATGGGTAAAGTTCATGACAAAATCTGTGTTGACCTTACAAAAGAAGAAGAAGACATGGAAGCAGTTGATATCCCTGTTGCAATGATGGGAAATTCAGGAAAAGTTACTTTGTTGCAGATGGATGGAATTATTTCAAGAGAAGAAATTAAGGAAATTCTGAAAAAAGCAAGAGAAGCAACTTTGAAAGTTAAGGAAGTCCAGGAAAAAGCAATAAGGGAAAAGTACGGAGGTCAAAATGAATGAAGACTACATTAGAAATTTGATTAAGAATCATAAAAGGCTTGACAACAGAAAATTGGATGAACACAGACCTATCAAGATAGAATACGGAATAAGTTCAAAATCTGCAGAAGGTTCTTCAAGAGTCAGAATCGGAAACACAGAAGTGGTATGTGGAGTCAAGTTTGATGTTGGTGAACCATTCCCAGACAAACCTGATGAAGGAACAATAATGGTTAATGTTGAATTACTTCCATTAAGTTCTCCTGAGTTTGAGTCAGGACCACCAAGAGTGGATTCAATTGAACTTGCAAGAGTTGTTGACAGGGGAATCAGGGAAAGTAAAGCCATTGATTTCAAGAAACTATGCATAAAAGCTGGAGAAAAAGTATGGCTCGTATTCATAGACATATATCCAATTAATGACAATGGTAACCTGTTTGATGCAGCTTCATTGGCAGCATTGGCAGCATTGAAGGATACAAAATACCCTAAATATGATGAAAAAGCAGAAAAGATTATATATGAGGAAAGAACAAAAAATCCTTTACAGCTTGAAAAACATCCATTAGCAGTTACAGTAAATAAGGTCAATGGAAACTTCCTGTTGGATCCAACAGATGAAGAAGAAAATGTCATTGACTCAAGATTGACTATTGCTATTTTGGAAGATAACACATTGTCTGCTTTGCAGAAAGGTGGAGATGAAGCTTTAACACCTGAAGACATAGACAAGATGATTGAAATGGCTCAGAAAGCAGCCAAGACATTAAGGGGCAAAATATGAATAAGTATACAAAATACGAAAGAGCTAGAATAATTGGTGCAAGAGCATTGCAGTTGGCAATGGGTGCTCCAATGTTGGTTAAGTTAAAACCTGATGAATTGGAAAAAATAAATTACAGTCCAATAGAGATTGCAAAAACAGAATATGTTCAGGGCATAATCCCAATAACAATCAGAAGACCTCTGCCAACAAAAACAAAGAGGTAGCTTTTTCTTTTTTTAATTTTTATAAACTAAAATCTTTATAAATACTTAAATATAGATAATTCTGATGATAGTAAAAAAAATAGAGGCAAAGAAAATTCTAAACTCCAAAAATCAGCCAGCCATAGAAATAACTGTAAATAATTTTTTTAAGGGATCTGCTCCTTTAGGTACTTCAAAAGGAAAACATGAGGTATCAGATTATGGAAGAAAAGGATTAGTCAATGCAATAAAGACAATAAAAAACAACAGGCATCTGATAAATAATAAATTTGACAGCTTTGAAGATTTAAGATATGTTGAAGAGAAACTCCATGGACTTGGTGGGAACACAATTATTGCACTGGAATCTGCTTTGCTAAAGGCGATGTCCCAAAATGAAGTGTGGAGATTTCTTGATCCAAGGGCTTATAGCATTCCAAAACCATTGGGCAATGTCATTGGTGGAGGTTTGCATGTTAAGGGAAGTTCCCCAGACTTTCAGGAATTTCTTTTGATGCCGATGGCAGATGAATTTTATAAGAATAAAAGAGCAATGGAATTAATTTACAATACAATAGGCAAAAAATTAAACTATCCCAAAAAAACAGCAGAGTCTGCATATTCTCCAAACTTGTCCAATATTGAAGTCATAAAATTAATTAAAAAAACAATTGAGGAACTTGAATATAATTTTGAATTTCCAGTACATTTGGGATTGGATGTTGCATCAACCTCATTCTATAAAAATAAATTTTACAACTACAAGAATTTCTCAAAAGAAAATAAAATCCAAAAACTAAACAAACAGTCTCAGATAATCCACATGAATACCTTGATTCAGGAGTTTGATTTAAGATATGTTGAAGATCCTTTATATGAAGAGGATTTTGAAGGATTTTCAAAAATAAAAGGTCCTTTGATTTGTGGTGATGACTTGATATGTACAGACCTTAAAAGATTGAAGAAAGCAAAAATAAATACAGTCATTGTAAAACCAAATCAGATTGGTTCTTTGATAAAAACAAAAGAACTTGTAGATTACTGCAAAAAAAATAACATAACACCAGTAATATCCCATCGTTCTGGAGAAACAAATGATGTTTTGATCACTCATCTTGCTGTTGCCTGGGAAATTCCTTTTATAAAAACCGGGATTATGGGCGAAGAAAGAAGAGCTAAATTAAGAGAATTAGTTAGAATAGAAAAAGAAATATGATTATTCTTCAGAAGAAAATTCTTCAAAGTTTGCTTTGAATTCAGAATCGTCTTTAATATCCCCTCTTAGTTTAAGATAATCTCTTGCTAAGATGTAGAAAAATAAAGCTAAACTTTTTCTTCCTTTGTTGTTGCATGGGATAACCAAATCAACATTGTTTGATTCGTTGTTAGTATCACATAAAGCAACAATTGGTATTCCAGCTTTGATAGCATCTTTGATAGCATTCTTGTCTGGCCATGGATCAGAAACAAGCAAGACTTTTACTTCTTTGAAACTGTCTAAACTTGGGTTTGTTAAAATTCCAGGAGGATATCTTCCTGCGTAAACATTCATTCCTGTTAATTTGGCACACATTCTTGAAGGTCTGTATCCATTTTCCCTTCTGCATGCAATCATTATTTCTTCAGGTTTGAATCTTGATAAAAATTTAGTAGCAACAGAAATTCTGTCGTTTATTTTTTGAACATTTAAAACAGCAAGTCCATCAGGTCTTGTTTTGTAGATAAACTGTTCCATGTATTTGGATTTGTATTTAGTTCCAATGTGCAGTCCTACTTTTAGATACTGATCCAATGGAACCAATAAGTTTTCAGCTTTCTGTTCCTCATCAATTATTTCTGGTTGTTTTGTAATCATTTTTTCTTACCTGCTTCTTTTTTAGGTGCAGCTTCTTTCTTGGCAGCAACAGCTGGTGTTGCAGCAGTAGCCGGAGCAGCTCCAGCAGCCGGAGCAGCAGCTTCACCCTCTTTAGGTGCAGCTTCTTCCTTCTTCTCTTTAGTCTTTGCTTTTTCAACTAAAGGTGCCATCTTTTTCTGATATTCTTTTAAATCATCATTTAATCTTTTTGATTTTTCAGCATCATGACTTTCTTTTCCTTCTTTGATTAATTTGTCATATTTTCCTTCATCAAGTTCTTTGCTGATTTCCACTGATGGTTTTCCTTCAACTAAAACTCCCATAGCATTACATGATCCCACCACAGTTTTAACAGCAGATTTTAAATCTCTTACAAACATAGATCCGATTTTCATCTTCGCAACTTTAATACATTGCTCAATAGAAACATTAGCGACTTTTTCCAGATGTGGAATGCCTGCTCCTTTTTCTATTCCAGCTTCTTTTTTAATCAATTGTGAAACTGGAGGAGTTCCTATTTCAATATCATATGCTTTGGTTTCAGTTTCAACAGTAACAATTACAGGAACTTTCATTCCTTTGAAAGCCTGAGTCTTCTCATTAATCTTATCAACAATTTCTTTTATGTTTACTTTGAAAGAACCAAGTGCAGGTCCCAAAGGAGGTGCTGCAGTTGCTTTTCCACCCTCAATCAAAATTTCAACTTTTTCCTTACTCATTTTCTTCTACTTCCTCTTCATCGCTGTCACGCCTGATTACCTTTACAGCATCTATTTTTAAAGTCATCGGTATTGGAACAGCAGCTTCTAGTAATTCTAAGACAACCTCTTCTTTTGTTTCGTCTATTCTTGTTACTTTTGCTTTTTCTCTTTTGAATGGACCAGAGATAATTTCAACAATATCTCCTTTTTGAATATTAACTTCCTGTTTTCCCTGCTCTAACATATGGCCTATTTCGTCATAGCTTACTTCATTAGGCAATAATCCTTTTGAATAAGGAACTCCTTTGAATGATTCTTCAGCAGTCTGTCTGTCTTTTGCTTCTATGAAAATATATCCTCTTAATCCGTGAGGTCTTATTACAGCGTAAACATCTAATCCTTTCTTTGCTGCATTTCCAGATACAAAATCCAAAACCTGATCTTCCCTGTTTGCAGTTGTTCTTAATGCGAATATTTTAGATTCCATTTTATTTTAAAGCCATTTGTGCGATTATACTTATGATAAATCCAACTACTCCGATTATGGCAATACCAATGCTTGTAACCTTCACAATAGCCATATATTCTGTTTTTGAAGGCTTTTTTGTTATTTGAAACACCCTCTTACATTCCTGTAAAAAAGATGTAAATCTAGTCATTATATTCATGTGTAGGAGTGAAAAATAAGGCTTTATAAACCTTTTGATTAGATTTTTTAGAAAGATTTTTATAGGTTAAAAAGATGTAAGTTTATATGAAATTTAAAAAAGAGGGAAGATCTAATCCAAAAATCAGGCCAGCATCTATAATAATTCTGGTTTTGGTTGTTGCTCAGGCTTTTAGTTGGTATATGATCTTTGATATGAAGTCTAAGCAGCAGGGAATTATTGATGAAACAATCACTGGCTGGAAGCTTAAATGTTCTCAAATAGAGGTTGCTGAAAAAAGTTATAATTTTAATTCCTGTGATGCTCCTTCTTGTACAGATATTTCTGCAGGAATTCAAAAATGTGTCTGTTCAGATGATCCTAAAAAGATTTATTTAACTAGATGCATCGAAGCAACAAAAGTTATTCCTGTAGTTTATACAAACGGAACAGAATAAGTTATATATGTATATATTTAATAATTAAAAAAACCAGAGAAATCTCCCTGGTTTAAAAATTTGAGGTTTGGCTAAGAACACACATTTATAGTTCACTTAGTTCATCAAGGAATTCTTTTACAGGCTCATTGATGCTGGTTATTTCTTCAAGGTGATGAACAAAATAGTTCATTACAAGTTCCATCGGTAAAATCGGTTTTTGTGTTGTTAAAACTCTTTGGAATTGGTCTATAAAGGAAGATGTTGTTACAATGATTACCACAGAAGAATTAACCATTTTTTCCCCAAATGTCTCAAATTTTTCCATTAATTTTTTGCTTAATTCCTCGAACAAATCTATTGGGATTATCTTACCATAAAAATTGCAGATTTTTCCTGATTCTTTCTTTTTTTTGAGATAATTCTCAAGGTCTTGTTTTTCTAGAACTAAAGCAATCTCCAATGAATTATTAGATTTTAGAATATCCATCTTTTCTCCTTTACGAATACTTACTACGTTTTTTATTGATATAAACCAATCTTTTTGTTAAATTTTTCTCCGTTTGCCAATAAACTTCTTTTCCCGAATTTTTCTTTTTTGTTCAGCCCTTTGGTTCAAGTATACCGGATGTTTATATTCGCAGATTTTCTTGGCATTTTCTTCACTGGAATCTAGACCTTTTTTCTTCAATTCTTCTTTGGTAATATCCAGTTGATAGTCCCAAATCTCCCTCTCTACTTCTTCTCTCTCCCTTTTAGTCATAACAAGAGATCCATCTCTATCTATTTGAAATCTGGGACAAACCATAAATTTATAATATCCAAATATCTGAAATGATACACTCCTCCTTATCATTTCTTCAGGAGTTTTTCTTCTAAAGGTATCAATCAGTTGAGGAAGAACTGGGATAAAGTCTTTGTTAAAAAATTTTACAATGATGAAATCTGCTACAGCAATGCTCACGATAACTAACAAAACAATTCCAATCAAGACGATTACAAAAATCATAGTTTTCTCCTTCTGAGGTTTTCCCTTAGTTTTAGAATTCAAAACACAGAACTAACTAAAGGAAATCACCTCTAAATTTACGTTAAAAACAACAAAGAAAACCAATAAAATTAATATTTAAACCTATCTATTCAACGAAATCAATGCCTAATTCATTCTCAATCTCAGATTTTCCTTCTTTCTTTAAAGAATGCTTTGAACCAAATATCTGAGGTGATTTAACACCAGTTACAATCAACATTGTTCTTATTGTGTGATCCAGATCTTCAGAAATTTGAGCTCCCCAGATTATTCTTGCATCATCATCCAATCTTGAGGATACAGCCTCAACAACCTGCCTTGCTTCTTCTAAGGTCATATCTCTTCCCCCAGAGACATTAATAAGAGCACCATTAGCTCCAGAAATATCAACATCAAGCAAAGGATTTGAAATTGCTTTTTCAACAGCTTCAATAGCTCTGTGTTCAGTATCAGATTCACCAACACCAATCATTGCAACTCCACCATTACCCATAACAGCTCTTATGTCTGCAAAGTCTAAGTTAACAAGTCCAGCTTTAGTAACCAATTCTGCGATTCCTTTTACAGCATTTGTTAAAATCTCATCTGCAACTTTGAAAGCAGTGTGTAATGGTAAGTCTGGTGCTAATTCAAGTAATTTATCATTAGGTATAACAATCAATGTATCAACAATGTTTTCTAGTTTTTCTAAACCAATCATTGCGTTTTCATATCTTCTTGAACCTTCCATCTCAAATGGTATTGTGACAATAGCAACAGTCAAACATCCCATTTTCTTGGCGATTTCAGCAACAACAGGTGTACTTCCTGTTCCTGTTCCTCCACCTAAACCGCATGTGATAAATATTAAATCAGATCCCTGTATTTTTTCTTTTATTTCATGTTCAGATTCTTTGGCTGCTTGCTCTCCAACCTGTGGGATAGATCCTGCTCCAAGACCCATGGTAATCTCTCTGCCAATTAAAATCTTAGATGAAGCATTTGTATATAATAAATCCTGAGCATCTGTATTTATTGCAATAGTCTCAGAACCAGTAATCCCAACCTCTGTCATCCTGTTGATTGTGTTGTTACCAGCACCACCGCAACCGATTACTTTTATCTTTGCTCTTTGTCTGGCTAAAATCTGCTCTAATTCCTCATCAATATCAGAAGTTCTTTGTGGGATTTTTTTAAGATCCAACTCGTCGTTATTTCTTACCTCTCTTATTATTCTATCCATGTTCTAAAGGATTTTTTTTATAATATATAAATATAATTATAGTTTAATATATAGAATGCTATTTATGTGTGAAATAGAATTGGTTTTTGGAATCTCTCCTGCAAAATCCAAACCTTTCAAACTGAATGATGTCATCTACCTTTACTTTTTCTATTGATTTATGACAAAACCCTTTAACTACTTTTGAATCGTCCATTACAATCTCAATCTTAATTAGATCATCTGCAGGTAACCAATGTATTAGTCTTGCCTTTAGATTTTGGTCATAATCTTCAGAAATAAAATTATTATCCATGAAATTAAAAAGATGCATAAATCTGTAAACTTTGTTTTTTTCTAATTTGTCTTCAACCAAAAATTCATCTGAAGTCTCGAGTGTGTTAAACCCTCTTTTCTCATCTTCAGGATGCAATGGAACTTTAACTTTTAGTTTTGGACAGTTTTTTATTTTTATTTTTTTGCCTTTTTCGCTTATGA
The DNA here is from genome assembly GCA_028714375.1 of Candidatus Nanoarchaeia archaeon. Taxonomy (GTDB): domain Archaea; phylum Nanobdellota; class Nanobdellia; order SCGC-AAA011-G17; family JACPNG01; genus JAQTMY01. Next base: position 371,777 of record JAQTMK010000001.1, read on the forward strand.
ACATATATCTGTTAGAATCAAAATCAAGCAATTTTTTGTTTTTAACAATTAAATCATCCCAAGTCATTGTTGCTTCAGCCTTGCTTATTCCAGTGCTTAAAACAAATTCTTTTATTGCTTCAGGTAAAAATCCTCTTCTTTTTAGAGCAACCAAGGTGATTAATCTTGGATCATCCCATCCTGTTAATTCTTTCTTCTCTATCTTTTCTCTTATAATTCTTCCTGATGCAGGAACTCCTTTTATGTTTAATCTTCCAAATTCATAGGTTGTAGTCAGATCATATCCTAATAATTTCTGAATATGTCTTTGTAATTCAGATCTTAATTCAAATTCTTTTGATCTCAATCTGTGTGTTATCTTGAAATGACCGTCCATGATTGCGTTCTGGAAATCATAATTTGGCCATATTCTGTATTTTTTTCCGTGTCTTGCATGTTCTTCCTCGATGATTCTGAAAATAGTGGGGTCTCTCATTGTGGTATTTTTATGTTCCAAATCTATTTTTAATCTCAAAACCATAGAACCTTTCTTTGCTTTTGGAAATTCTTTCCATAATTTCAAATTTTCCTCAATAGAATTTTCTCTGCATTTGCATTCTTTTCCTTTTGTCCTGTATTCACTCATTGTTTTAGTAGAGCATTTGCACATGTACGCTTTTCCTTTTTTGATAACCTCTTCAGCTTTACTATAATATAGTTCCATGTGATCAGAAGCATAAATTAACTTGTCCCATTTAACTCCAAGCCATTTAAAATTATCCATCATAATATCATAAAATTCTTTTTTTACCAAAGTTGGATTTGTATCTTCAAATCTTAAGTAAAATTTCCCGTTATGTTGTTTTGCTAATTCATAGTTTAATATCAATGACTTTGCATGGCCAATATGGGGATATTTTTCAGGTCCAGGGGGGAATGCAGTTATTATTTTCCCTTTTATATTTAAAAATTCAAAAATATCTCTTTCTTTTTTCTCTTTTTTCTCAAGTAATTCAGGAGCAATTTTCTCAAGCATTAATCTTTGTTCTTCTAGTTTCATAGAATTAACTTCTTCAAGAACCTCAGGTATTAATTTTAGGATTTCCTGTTTGTCTACCTTTTTGTTTTCTCCAATAACTTTTCCTATTACAGCGCCCTCGCTTGCTTTTCCGTTATATTTTAAGGCATTCTGTAACGCATACTTTAAAATTAGCTCTCTCATAAATCAAATTAACTTAATCCTATATAAAAACCTTTTTATACAATAATTCCTGTTAAATCTGGATGGAAAGACATTTTTTTAATTCAAAGGAAAAAAAGGAATTTTTTAAGAGAATGGAGAAACATTATGGCATTGATGAATTAAAACTTGACACTGTAATCATGAAAGATCAGAAAGGCAAGATATATTTAATTTCAAATAAATTCAAAGATATAAACGAAAAAGATTTTAGAATTGCTTCTTATGGTTTGTATTTTGCTACAGATATTAACGAGTTAAGGTTATCAATAGAAGGCTCTCAGATAATTGGCAAACTTGCAACAAAAAATATTTTAGAACTGAATGAAACACAGATTAAAAAATGGATGCAGGGCCAGGACATAGATTTTAAGAACGAAACTGAAGGATTTTTTTTAATTAAACACAAAAAAGATTTTTATGGTTGTGGTAAGTACAAGAACGGGATTATTATGAATTATGTTCCAAAAGACAGAAGAATTAAGTTTGAATAAGATACAAATATATACGTAGAGTATAAAAAAGGAAGCCAGATAGCTTCCTAAATTTTTTAAATCTGGGAGTTATTCAGATATCAATTCTAGAATATCAATTCCCTTTTCTCTTTCGCTAGGGGATATGTCACATTCATCCAAATCTCCATTGATACAAGAGACATCTCCTCTGATATTCGAGACATCTCCTCTGATATTCGAGACATCTCCTCTGATATTCGAGACATTCCCACTGATACAAGAGACATCTCCTCTGATACAAGGGACCTCTCCTCTGATATTCGAGACATCTCCCCTGATCCAAGGGACCTCTCCTCTGATATTCGAGACATCTCCCCTGATCCAAGAGACATATCCACTGATATTCGAGACATCTCCTCTGATATTCGAGACATCTCCTCTGATATTCGAGACATCTCCTCTGATATTCGAGACATTTCCTCTGATATTCGAGGCATATCCACTGATATTCGAGACATCCCCTTGGAGAGATTGTGACACAGTTCCCCAGATTTTAGAGTGAATCCCACGCAGTTTTGAAAGACCCCCATTGGATTCACCTTTAATTCTAAAAAGTCGCTTTTTCAAAATACACCTCCAATCAATTAAAGTTAATCTTCCAAGGTTTTCCCTTAGTTTTAGAATTCAAAACACAGAACTAACTAAAGGAAATCACCTCTAAATTTACGTTAAAATTACAGTTAAAAACCAATAAAATTAATATTTAAACCTATCTGTTTTAATCTGCAAATAAACCAATCCAATCAAACCGAAAACAATATAACAATCTGCGAAATTAAAAACATACCAGAACTTAAAATTAATAAAATCAATTACTGCACTGTGGAAAATCCTATCAATCAAGTTTCCAATAACCCCAGATATTAAAAACACAAGAGTATAACTTGTAAATTTATTTTTATCTCTCAAAAACCATCTAATCAGTAAAAACAGGACAATAATCCCAAAAACAATAAACAAGAAATTGTTTCCCTTAAACAATCCAAACAAAGCACCAGTATTTTTGATATAATTTAAAGAAAAAAAACTTAAAATTTCAATGCTTTTATCAATCATAAGTAATTTGCTTATCTGATCAATCAAAACTAAAATAATTCCAAGAAAAATAAATTTTTTCATTCTTCTAATTTAAGGAAAGCTTTGATATCATTAATCAAGTCATAAACTTCTTCATTAAGCTCTTTCTTGTATTTGTTAAATTTATTAGAATCAACAGTCTTGTCATAAATTTCTCTCATAAAATGAAGCATGAAGTTTTTCTCCCAGACTTCTTCATAATCTTTTTCTAAATAAGCTTCAATCTCAACATTGACCGTACCTTTGTACGTATGTCTGTCTTTTTTATCCTTTACTTCTTTGAAATTTTTGAATTTAATTGTAACTTCTATGAAAAATTTGATATAATCATCAACCTTTCTTTCATTTACCCATTTAATCTTTGTATTTTTTACAAATTCAGTCTCGTCTTTTAAGCTGTCAATGTATTCTTTTTCTGTAAAATCATAATTATGATCCATAACCCATTTCTTGAGTAAACTGTAGAACTCTTTGACATTTATAATGCCCTCTCTTTCAAATTTCAAATCCCTTACTACAAAATCTCTTGTTGGCATATCATCCTCTTAATTTTAAAATATTAAAGCTTTTTGGTTACTGCATATACTGGTCAAAGTATTCTTTTATATAACTTTGTAAACTGTAAGTTTTGTCATAAACCTCTCTTTTATGGTCTTCAATTGTTTTTTTGGCTATGAATTTTTCAAACAAAGATTTAAACAATCCACGTTTTTCTGTATAATGCTTGTCAATATAAGAACTTATCCTTAACTCAAAGTCTCCTTTCTGTTTTTTTAGTTTTTTGTTGTCTATTACAACTTCAACATCAGTAACAGCAATTAATAACCAGACTATGCTTATCACATAAGTAATAAATGGAGTTTCTTCTTTTCTTCCTTCCCATACTAATTCTATTTTAAGAGCCCCACCAGGCATTTTTGTTTCTTTGTATGAAAGTTCATCAAATTTTTTTCCGCCAGAACCCTCATCAGCATAGCCATTAAAATCAAACCATCTTTTAAGATCTCTGTAAAAATCACCAAGGTCAATTATACCCACTCTTCTGACCTTAAGTCCTGATGCAATCTCTATCCTTTCTGCCATTTAAAATCACGTCTAACTAAATAAACCAATATCATCCTGTATTAGATTTTTAAGATCCATAAGTTCCATATAGATTCCACCCTCGTAATAACTCTGGATTCTTCTTTTGATTATGTATTTCTTGTAAAAATTATGGAGTTTTTCAGAAGATTCGCTTTTCTTCCATTTATTTTTGTAATCCAATAAAGCATAAGCAGTTATCAATATCTCCATCTTGCACTTTTCCAGATTTTTACCTTCATATTTTACCTTTGAAACATGGGTGATAAGGAAACTTATGTTTATGAAATTTTTTACATAACCATCTACTTCTCTGTAAGCTTCAAATTTAATGCTTATTTCCTCGCCTTTGTCCTTTGATTTTGTAGTATTGTCTTTTTCATTGTAGATATACTTCATTTTTGAAAACCATGAACGTACATCTCCATACATCTTTGAAAGATCCATTATCCCTTCTTTTCTTATCTTAAGTCCAGAACTTGGTGTAACAAATCTTTTGTCTCCTTCTAAAGAAGTAGTTATAAGTTGTGGAAGTTTCTTCCCTTTGTCTTTACCCATAACTTAAACAAATTTTAATAAATTAATAAGGGTTTCGGTATTGTCTCTTATGCAAAAATTTATAAAATGCAACAGATGTATTATTCTCTAGAGGTGTATATCTTTGGCCGAAGAGAAAAAAGATAAAAAGTTTTTATTAGCAATCGAATCTCCAGGAAGTATTCTTAGGAAACTGATTCAGACAGAAAAAGTAGTTGAGAAAGAAGTTCCAAAAGAAGAATTGTTGGGAAAGCTGGTTAAAAAACAGCAGTTCATAATTGAGAATCCGTATGAAGGGGTAGAAGGAAATTATTTCTGGTTTGTCGGTTTTATGAGGGATGCTATGCATCTAAACATAGAAAAAACCTCAGATGTTTTTACAGCAACAGAAGGTTCAAGCTTTTTTGGTGATTTATCAAGCAGAAGATCAATCTTGCAGGAAAAAACTGCAAATTATATTGGTTTAATTGCAACAATGTCAAAAACTTTGTTCCAGATAGTAAGAGAAGTAAGAATTTTAAAAGAAAGATTAAGTTATTATGAAGATGCAAAAAAATATTATTCAAACAATCCAAAAGAAAGAGATGCAGGCGATGCAGCAGAAGTAGCTTTAAAATCCATATGGGTAGATATGGTAGAGGGAGGAATCCAGAATGCAGGTTCAGTCTATGGACTTGCCTCAAAGGTTGGTTTTTACACCTTACCTGATTTCTTTTTTAGGGTTCATGCAAAAAGCAAGGACGATGTTGGTTCTAAAGTAAAAAATATTGAAGGGATTAATGAAAAATTGAAAGAAGTTTTGCAGAGAAAACTATACCAGTACTATACCTGGAAGGAAAAAACCTATGATGAACTGAAAACAAGGGAAAAATTCACATTAAAATATTTAAGTCAGCAGTATGATGCAATGAAATTATATGCTTCATGGATAAAACCATACCTAAGATCTTTGGGAAAATTGGATATCGGCGGAAAAATTAACTCACTTAAGGATCCAAATCTTGTTACAGCTTTTGAAACTTCTCAGATTGAACTGGAATTGATTGCAACTCAAAAAGATTTCAGGAGAACTACTGATTATGGATTGGTAAAAACAGAATACAAGAACGTTATCCCTCTGATAAGGATTAAATTTAAATTTACAACAATACCTCAGATGAATTTCCAGGTAGGATATCAGAAAGGTCCTATCCACGGCGGTTTAAGTATGATAGAACTTGAGGGATATACTCCAAAAAAAGAGGATTATGAAAAATACATTGAGAAAAAAGAGAATGAAGAGTTTGAAATAATAAAATCAATCGACAACACTCTCGAATCTCTTGGAGATGAATTGAAAAACTATTTAAGAGAGGCAGATAATCTGATTATGAAGAAAAAAGACGAAGAAGCTGCAAAAAATAAAAAAGAAGAGGAAAAAGAACCGGGTCCATTTAAAGCCTTGGTTATGGGATTCAAGCAGCTGAAGGATTCAACCAAAAAAATAGTCCCTTCAATGATTCCAGGAAAAGGAAATAAAGAAGAAAAACTATCCTATCTTGCGCTAAAGGAAGAAAAAAAATCAGCAGAAGAAATAGGAGAAACACTTTACAATATCTATGATGTTTACAAAAAATCTCATGGGATGTTAAGTTGGTAAATTTTGAAAAAGATATAAGGGAAATAAAGAAAATACCTGACTTAATTGAAAGAGCTGATAAACTTGAAGAATTGCTTAAGAAAGAAATAAACGATGACCAGAAAAAAGAAGTTATGAAGCTGGTTGAAGAAACAAACAGGGCAATAGCAGACTCAAGATTATGGAAAAGATTTGATTTAAAACCAAAGGGATCTTTGGAGATTTCAAAAACAAAAATAAATGAAGTTCCAAACCTTGAAAACGTTGTTCATGAAGAACAGGTTATAGTTGAAACCAAAACAGCAGGATTTAAGTTTGATTATCTTAATCCTTCAGATAAAAATGGCTTGTATCTGAGCAAAAATCCGGAAGAAACAACAGAAGAGATTAATTACAAGCCAAAAGCGTTAAAATTATTTGAGGAAGAAAAAGAAGACGACAAGAAAAAATACTTTTCAGCATAAAAATGGTAGACCTCGGAAGCTCTTATTGGCATGCGTTGGATAGACCAACTATGAAGACAGCTAATATAGGTTCAACTACGTCTGCAATGAAAGATCAGCTTGATGAATTAAAAGCACAGATATTTACAGGAGCTTCCCACGTTGAATTGGGTTTTATGGGAGTAGACAAAGGAAGTGTTTCTGGTGGAAGACCAACTCCCGGAATATTTGGAAAAGACCAGAGAGAAGAAATGCGTCAGTTAAGTAAGATTAACAAAACAACTTTGTCAACACATGCTAGCCTTGGTGTTATGGGACTTGCAGGTACTACAGAGCGTGGAGGTTTTAGTGAGACTGCAAGAATAAAAGCATTGGATGAAGTTAAGGCTGCAATAGAATTTAATGCTGATGTTGGAGGATCTGCTGTTGTTGTTCATTTGGGAGAGTTTAACAGACCAACCGGAGAAAGAGAGATATCCGAGGGGATAAAAGAAAGAAAAGGATTTATTGATTATGGAGAGGGAGTACCTCAATATTTTGTTGACAAGAGAACCGGTGATCCGTTATTTAGTTTTACAAAAGATAAGGAAGTTATCCTCCCTCACTATAAATATAACCCTGAAACTGGAAAACATTATTGGGATAAGGAAATTGTAAAATTTGATGGAAAAACAATGGAAGATGCCAAAACTTTTTTCGAGAGATATTTAAAAAAAGAAATTGCTATGGAACAAGGAAGAAGTGACCAGTTTGCAAGAGAAGCTGATGAAGAACTTGAAAAAATACAAATGTTAAAAAAAGCAAAAACTCCTGAAGAAAAAAAGGCAATCATAAATGGATTACCCCCCTATATAAAAAACGCACTCATGAACAAAGGATTGGATGAAGATCAGATTTTTAAATTTCTTTTGGAAAAAGAAAGACAGGATTTTTTAGATCACAAAAGTACAGCAGAGGGATTTCACAGGGCAGTAGCTCAGACAGAAGAAACAATAAAGAACATATCCACAGCAAGAGAATATGCCCTTCAAAAAACAAAAGAGTCAGTGTCAGACTTGGGAATTTATGCAATGAATCAGACTCAGGATAAAAGACTAAAAGATCCAATCTTTATAGCCCCGGAGAGTATTTTCCCGGAGCAGTATGGTAGTCATCCCGAAGAATTAAAGGAAGTTGTTATAGAATCAAGAAAAAGAATGCAGGAAAAATTAGTTCAAAAAGGGATGGATAAAGAAGAAGCAAAAGAATTGGCAGCAAAACATATTAAAGCAACTTTTGATATTGGTCATGCATACACATGGAAAAAATACTATAAGGGAAATGAAAAAGATTTTAATAAGTGGGTTATACAGCAGGCAGATCAGTTATTAAAAGAAGGAATTATAGGTCATGTCCATGTAACAGATAATATGGGTTATGCAGATGATCATTTACCAATGGGAGAAGGAAAAGTCCCAATAGAAAAATTTACAGAAGTTTTAAGCAAAAGAAACTTTGAGGGAAAAATTATTGCAGAAGCGGGGGATAGGGATTTTAGTTCAGAACCTGGAGCAGCATTGAAACACGCATGGAAAACAATGGGATCACCAATTTATAGGATAGATATGGGAACCTATACTCCTCTGCCAACAATAAGACCCTTGACAAGAAGCTGGACAGAGATAGAAGGTTCATATTTTGGAAGAACAGGAAGTCCAACATACATAGTTGGGGAAAAATTAATACCATCAAAAGATTGGGTGTTCTGGACAGAACAACCTATGGAGTAAAAAAATGAAATTTGAAATAAAAAAGAGGGAAAGACAAAATCAGTTATACTATAAAAAAGAGGACTTTGAAATCGCCAGAAAATTCTCAAAAGTAATTTACTCAGAGTTTGGTGATTTTATCAAAGGAGTTGTTTTGTTTGGATCAGCAACCCAAAAAGTCCATAAACTTTCAACAGAAAAAGACGTAGATATTTTGATTATTTTGGATGATGTTAAGTTTAATATTGGAAGAGAGATTATCCAGACCTACAGGATTGTTTTAGATAAAATAATACTTAACATTGATCCAAGAAAGCTCCATGTCCAGACAATGACCTTTACAAGCTTCTGGGATTATGTAAGAGCCGGAGACCCAGTTGCAATAAACATTTTAAGATATGGAATTGCTTTGATAGATACAGGATTCTTTGATCCGTTGCAGGAACTGTTGGATCAGGGAAGAATAAGACCAAGCAGAGAATCAATCTATACTTATTTCCTAATGGGAAATGATAGTTTGAAAAGATCAAAAGAGCATTTGCTTGCAGCAATGATTGATTTGTATTGGGCAACAATAGATTCTGCTCATGCAGCCTTGATGTCTGTCGGAGAAATACCTCCAAACCCAGAGCATGTTGCAGAAATGCTTGATAAAAAACTTGTCAAAAAAGGCGGGATAAGCAAAAACTCTGTAAATGTTATGGCATCAATGTACAGAATATTTAAAGACATAGACCATAGGAACATAAAGGAAATAAAAGGAAAAGATTATGATAAATACAAGATTTTGGTTACAGATTTTGTAAGAGAGATGCAGGCATTCATAGAAAAAAATAGAAAATAACTATTTTTTTGGTTTATTTTTAAGAAAGACTATAATAACTAATACTATAGTTAATAATATTATTGCTCCACCCCAGTCAATAGATCCAAGAAATTTTTCAGAACCTATCGAACTTACTGCTGTGTTCCCTATCTTGAAGTCAGGCATGAAACTTACAACAAAAAATATCAGTCCGATGATTACAAGTATTGCAAGCCATGCACCGCTTGGCATTTTTCCCTTGCTAAATATTAAAAATATAAATAAAAATACCAACGCACCGATCACTAACAAAGCAACGTTTGGTAAAACCGAATTTAATTTACCCACCAATGTTTTGTTTGAAATAAATAAAGCCCCAAAAACAATAGCTACAATCAAATCTAAATTTTTCTTTCCACCAAGAATCTTTGTCGCACTTAAGATAGCAAAAACAAAAGCAAACACCAGAAAGAATGGAGTTAAAACATCAAAAACGCCCATAGACTTCCAGTTATTGATTAAAGGATCAATGTCCACCTTCCACCTCTGCGACAATATGCCTTATTTTGTTGACAGCATCTGGATTTACAGATATTGAATCAATACCAATTTCGCTTAAGAACTTGGCCATCTCAGGTCTTGAACCAGCCTGTCCGCATATTGAAGTTTCCACATTATGTTTTTTGCAGGTGGTTACAACATCTTTGATGAATTTCAAAACAGCAGGATGCATCTCATCAAACAGGTAAGATAATTCATCATTGTTTCTGTCTAAACCCAGGGTAAGTTGTGTTAAATCGTTTGTTCCAAAAGAAACAAATGATATTCCTTCCTCACATAAATCCTCAATGATTGCGACCGAAGCAGGAGTTTCTACCATAACACCGAATTCAATATCTCTTACAGGTTCTAATCCCAGATTCCTCATAACCTCTTTGGCTTTGACTAACTCATCAACACTTATCAGGAAAGGGATCATTATTCCCATGTTTTTGAAACCTTCATCATGTAATTTTTTAAAAGCCTTAAATTCGCATTTTAATATTCCAATATCTTTTAATCCTCTTCTTATCCCATGCATTCCAATCATCGGATTGTCTTCTTTGTGTTCTTCCTCTCCTCCATCCAGCCCTCTGTATTCATCGGTTCTTAGATCAGAGGTTCTTACCCAAACAGGCCTGTCCTTAAATGCTTCAGCAATTTTTTTAAGTCCTTTATAGATTAATTCAGTATAGGCTTCA
>JAQTMK010000002.1 GCA_028714375.1 Candidatus Nanoarchaeia archaeon
CATCCAGCAAAATCTTTAAGTGATCCAGAAGCATTCCCTCACTTTGATGCTCCTGAATTTAAATTAAATGATATTGATGCTATTCTTTTAACTCATGCGCATGCAGACCATTCCGGATTAATTCCATATCTTTACAAAATGGGTTATGAGGGTCCAACTTACACAACTGCCCCAACAAGGGATGTTACAGCTTTGATATGTTTGGATACAATCTCAATAGCACAAAAAGAAGGACGTGATCCGTTATACTCAGCAACAGACATTAAAAATATGGTAAAACATACTATCTGTTTGGATTATGAAGAAGTCACAGATATTACTCCGGATGTAAGACTTACATTCTATAACGCAGGACACACATTGGGAAGTGCAATGGCTCATTTGCATATTGGAAATGGACAGCATAATTTATTGTATACTTCAGATATGAACTATGAAACTTCTAATCTGTTAGCTGCAGCAGCAACAAAGTTCCCAAGATTGGAAACAGTAATTACAGAAGCGACACTAGGTTCAAAAGATGATGTTCAAAAATCAAGAAAAGAAGCTGAAGATGATTTCTTAAAGGAAATCAACGATGTAATTGCAAATAAAGGAAAGGTTTTACTTCCGGTTTTGGGAACTGGTAGAGCACAGGAAGTTATGGTTATATTGGAAAAAGCCATGAAAGAAAAACTAATTCCAGACATTCCAATTTACGTTCAGGGGATGGTTTGGGATATTACAGCAATTCACACCACTTATCCTGATTTCTTCAACTCAAAAGTCAAGAGAGATGTTTTCCACAAAGATCAGAATCCGTTCCTGTCTCCAATATTTAAGAACATAACTTCACAGAAAGAACAGCAGGAAGTAATTGAATCAGGAGAGCCCTGCATAATTATGGCAACATCTGGTATGTTGGTCGGCGGAGCATCTGTAGAATATTTCAAGCATCTGTCAGAAAATCCAAAAAATGTTTTGATATTCACCTGTTATCAGGCAGAAGGATCTTTGGGTAGAATTCTTCAGAATGGAATGAAGGAAATTAACATGGGTTCAGCAGAAAAACCAGATATGGTTATTGTTAGATGTAAGATTGCAACAATATCAGGGTTCTCAGGACATTCCTCAAGAAACCAATTAATGAATTTCTTTAAGAATTTAGATCCAAAACCAAAGAAAATTATAATCCAGCACGGAGAGAGTTCTAAATGTTTGGATTTAGCTTCATCTCTTCATAAACTATTGAAGGTAGAAACTGCTGCACCTAAAAATCTTGAAAGCATTAGAATAAAATAATTATTTCTTAAGACTCTTGTTCATCTTTGTTAAGGTCAAATTTAAGCAGCAACTTCTTTTAAAAATTCTTTTTTTATTAGCTTTGCAACTTTGCTCAATCTTATTAATGAGTCTTTAGAAAATTTATTTGAAGTTAGTTCTGAAAGATCCTTTTTAACCAGCTCTCTTGCTTGATTATTTGTTCTAATTATATAAACTCTGTGGAGAAGAGAAGACCTTGGTCCTCCTTTTTTACGACCGACTATCTTCATTTCTTTTATACTAAAGGTTGTGTTGTAAATTTTTGCAAGTTTTTTTACAATACTCGGGTACCTTTTCCATTTACTCCCCATATGCCCTCCTCTTTGATAAAACAAAATGAGGATACCTCCCTTGTTGTTAAGAAGTGATCTTAGGTATGCAATTGGTAGCCCCTGAGAACCCCCACAAGCCTCAAAGGTAATGGTCCAGTCATACTCTTTTTCTTTTTTTGGAATTAATTCATAGTTAGAATGGATATATTTATTAAATTTAATTTTAATATTCTTCTTAACATAGTCAATCATCTGTTCTGATACATCATTGTAGTCAACTTTAACACCTTTTTTTACTAAAAAAGAAGCCCAATCCGCATAATAGCCTGCAATAAATAAAACTTTTTCTCCTTTTTTAACTCCTAGTTTTTGGAGAAGTTTAGGATCTTCAGGAGCAGTTGCCTGACCGGGATTATTTAATTTGAACCATCCTTGTTGATTTACTCCATAGCCGAGTTTATGAGACCAGATTGGTTTAGTTATTTTTTTAAGATCTGGGACTAGCATTTATATTTTATTAGAATCTCTTTTTATAAATGTTCTGATAATTATTTCTTTAAATTTTTATATAAATATTCTTTAATAGTATCAAGTTCTTTTTGAATCTTCTGTATCTCTCTCTCAGCTTTTCTGTTTACTCCATAATTATACTTAAAATCTATTCTATCCCTTTGTTCCTGTCTGTTCTGGCTCATCAAAATTAATGGAGCAGTCAAAGCAGTCAAACAACCCAAAACCAAATTCAAAAAAACATGGGGGTAAGGATCCCATCTCCAAGATAACTGGATATTAATAAATGTCCATACCAAAATAAAAATAAGTAATACTAAAACAAAATTCCAGCTCCCTATCCCCTTGGTTAATTTATCTGCAGCTCTTTGCCAAACACTGTCTTTTCTCTGCAAAGCAGGGTGATTTTTTTTATGATTAGAATTATTGCTCTTTTTTTTCATAATATCATTAGAATATATATTATTTAAAAACCTTGTTATTTCTTTAGCTTGCTGAGCAATCCACAGGTCTTGCAGATTTTTCCAGAGCTAAGTTCCCCACAGCTTTCACAGTAATTAATTTTAATGTTTTTTTGTTCTTTAAGATTTTCTTTCATGTTTTCATGGAAATTTAAGATGCTATTCTTAACACCGGGATTTTTAATTTCAAATTTATCCAGCATATTTCTAAATTCTCTCCTGTGTGCATCAACAGAGCAAGGACAGATTCCATAGTTAACTGGAAAATTTTTAAGTTCAGAATATTTTCTGTTCTCCAGATTCATCATAAAATACAGTGGTTTGACTCTCCTTACAAATTTAGAAGAAATACTGCTTGATTTTATTCCCTGTCTTCTAGCAAGGTTAAGGTCATTCCTGAAAATATTCATCAAGAATGCTTCTGCCTCATCATCAAGACAATGTCCAGTAGCCAAGTAATCAAATTTCAATTTTTTGCTGTATTTGTTTAATAAATATCTTTTAAGAATGCCGCACAACATACATGAAGAATACTCATATCCTTTTTCTTTTAGCATATCTCTTATGTAACATAAAGATTTTCCAAATTCTTTTCTGAAAGAGATTATATGCAGTTTGATTTTATTATCCTTGCAGACTTTTTTTATATTTTCCAGATTAGATTTAGTATAATTCCCAATAGCAGCGTCAATAGTTATAGCCTCTACATTATATCCTAATTTTTTAAGAACATAAAGACAAACAGTAGAATCCTTGCCTCCAGAAACAGCAACCCCTACTTTATCTTTTTTGGTAAATAGTTTATATTTGAAAATAGTCTTGAAAACTTTGCTTTCATAGTATTTGAAAAAACAATTCTTACATAATTTAACATTATTATTTGTAAGAGTGATTACTGGCTCCTTAGAACATAATTTACATGACATACTCAATCTTCTTTTTCAATAATCTTTCCAAAATTTCTTTAGCAATCTTCTTAACCGGTTCTTGTATTTTTCCCTTAACAACTAACTTATCTTCCTTTTTCTCAACTTCAACTGAAACATGGAAGTGGAAATCAAAGAACTCTTTGACTTTTTCCTCTTCGTTTTCAATAATTTTGTTTATTCTTACGTCGTAAACAAGTTCTTTTCCTGCAAGCGGATGGTTAAAGTCAATTAAAGTCCTGCTTCCGGAAACACTTTTAACAGTTCCAATCATATTATCAACATTGAACTGCATTCCAGGAACAGGCATGACCTCGTTTTTTCTGAATTTCTCTGTATTTACTAATTGTAATAATTCCTTGCTCCTCAAACCAAATCCTTCTTCAGGTTTTAAAACAAAATTATATTCTTTCCCGACTTCTTTGTCAACCAATCCTTTGTCTAAGCCAGGGAGAACATCCCCGTGACCTAAACAAACTACCCAAGGTTTAAAAGTCATCCCTCTCTTGCTGATTTTTTCTTTTTTAGCAATCTCCTCTCTAGTTAAATCAAATATTTCATTTGTATCTTTAACTCTTGCTACAAAATCAATTTCAACAAAGTCATCTTTCTTGGTTTTCATGATATTTCGCTAAAAACAGGACTATATAAACTTTATTATGAACCATCTAAATGTTTTAAAATAAGAAAAATATTAAAATTTCATGTCCTGGCGTGAAAAAATAGATCCTATCTTAAGATTTCATCTAGAAAAACAAATAGAAGAATCTTACAAGCAAAAAGAAGCATTCAAATCATCAAAAAACCCAGACATCGCTCAGTTATGGTGTGCAGTAGCATCATTGTCAAAAGAAAATTTTGACTTAAATCTTAAAATAAAATATCTTGAAAGTTTGATAAAAGATAATATAAAGATTAAAAAACAAACTAATCTAAAAAAATATTAAATTTTCAAACAATCTTCCAATACTTATATAAATGGATATTTATTAAAAAATTTGTGGATTTGGACTATAAATCAAACTTATGGAAAATTTATAGTTTTAAGTTCTTGTCCAGCTTACAGTTTTTTTCAGCAGTTTTAATTCCATTCTTCACAGAGTGGGGAAAAATAAGTTTTACTCAGGTCATGATCCTTCAATCCTGGTTTATGATATGCATATTTTTTCTAGAAATTCCAACTGGGGCAGTAGCAGATTATCTTGGACGAAAATATTCTTTAATTCTTGCTGCAGTTATGGGGGCTATTGGGTGCGTTGTTTATGTAAGCTCTCCAAATTTTTATATTTTTCTGCTTGGAGAATTTATTTTAGCAATATCTGTTGCTTTAATGTCTGGGGCAGACGAAGCCTTTGTATATGATACTCTTAAAAAAATAAAACAAGAAAACATATCCAAGAAAGTATTTGGTAGGATAGAAAGCTTCAGTCTAGCTGGTTTCTTAGTCGGTGCCTTATCAGGCAGTTTAATCGCATCTAAATTTGGACTAACTACCCCTATGCTCTTATCTGCAATTCCTGCAATATTTGCTATGTTTATAGGTTTAACATTAAAAGAACCAAAAACAACAAAAAGGATAGAATCAAGAAGATACTGGGATATAATCAAATCTGGAACAAAGTTTTTATATCAACACAAAATATTAAGAATTCTTACAATTGATGCAGTATTAATCTCTGCAATGGCATATTTAATCCTTTGGTTATATCAGCCAATGCTTATACAAGCAAAAGTCAAAATAGAATATTTTGGGGTTGTCCAAGCCGCATTTGTGATTTGTGAGATACTTATTCTTAATAATTTTAATAAACTCCAAAGAATATTTGGATCTAAAAAAAGATTTATTACATTTAGTGCAGTTATTGTTGGTTTAATGTTTATTTTAGGAGGAATTATTAATCTAGTTCCGATAATTATATTTGCTATAATAATTGCGGGAGGATTTGGATTGACTAGGGGAACATTTTTCTCGAGTCATCTAAATAAATATATTCCATCAGAAAAAAGAGCAACAGTCCTGTCCTCTATTTCAATGTTGAGAAGATTTTCCATAGCAATAATAAGCCCTATTGTGGGAGTTATGGTAGACTGGTCATTAAACTACACTTTGATAATTATGGGGATAGTTACTCTCATAATAACTTTCCTTTCAAAAGTAAAAGAAGAACATTTAATAGAATAAATAAAAATATTAATCATATAACACACAACTCAATTACCATTTTAAAGTTAATAAAAATATTTAATAAACTACCAACTCGATTATTATCTATGGCTTTAATACAATTTAAGGATATAACTAAAAAATATGGTGACCATCTTGTCTTAGACAAGGTTAATTTTGAAATAAACCAGGGCGATGTTTTTGGTATTATTGGATTGTCAGGTTCTGGAAAAACAACAATATTAAACACATTGATAGGTTTTATCCAGTCAAATGGCGGTCAAATCTTATATGGAACTCAGGACATCTCAAAAAAGAAAAAAAACATAGAACAGATTGTCGGTTTTGCAACTCAGAGTTGTTCATTCTATCAAAAACTTACAGTAGAGGAAAATTTGCATTACTTTGGTGAATTATATAATATGAAAAAGGAAGATATAGTAAGAAGGATAAATGAACTTCTTCCTTTGGTAGAATTAGAGCCTTCAAGGAAAGTTATAGCAAAAAATCTTTCAACAGGAATGCAGAGGAGATTGGACATTGCTTGTGCTATGATTCACAATCCAAAAGTTTTAATCCTTGACGAGCCAACAGAAGATCTTGATCCATTGCTTAGAAAAGAAATATTAAAACTAATAAGAAAGATTAATGTTGAAGAAGGAACAACCATGATAATCACTTCACATTTATTAAATGAAGTTGAATCAATCTGTAGTAAAATAGCTATTCTTCATAAAGGAAAAATAATTACTTCTGGGTCACCTTCAGAATTAAAGGACCAGTACACCAAAAACCAGGAGATACATCTAAGAACCTCCCCAGGAAAATATAGTAAGATTATGACTGATTTATGCAAACAGGGGGGAGTTAATGATGCGATGAACCAGGGTAACAAGATTGTTTTATTTACTCAGGACGCAGAAAAGGTTTTACATAATATCTTAAATGTTCTTTCTGCAAACAATGAAAAAATAATTGATATTGATGTTAATAGACCAACACTAGAGGAGGTATTTGAATTCTTTACAAGATCTAAATAAACATGGCAGAAAAAAAAGAGGGTGAGGAAAGTTCTAGAGAGCTGCTTAAGCCTTTAAAGAAAATAGAAGCTAAGAATGTAGAAACTCCAAAAGAGAAAAAAGAAACAAAACAGTTTTTGGAAAACATAAAAAAAAGAGGGCCTAAAATCCCAGGATTTGCAAAACTGCACTGGATGATTAAGAAAGACATTAAATTATTAATAAGATCAAAAACCTCTGCTTTGATTGTTTTATTGGGTCCTTTATTGTTGATATTATTAGTAGGATTTGCATTTAATACTTCATCATTATACAATCTTAAGATTGGTTCTTACTCAGAATCATATTCAGAACTTACCGAAGAGGTCTTAATAGAATTGGGAGACCAGCAGTACAGTGTGATCAAGAGCGTCTCTCCAGAAGATTGTATGAATGGAATTAAAACATCAAAATATCATGTCTGTGCAATTTTCCCAAAAGATATGTCTTTGGATAATAACGTTGATAGTATAATTATTTATGTTGATGAATCAAGAATGAACTTGGCTTCTATTGTTTCTGGTGCAATCTCAACAAAGATAGCGAATAAGTCATCTGCAATAAGCTTGGACCTAACAACTATCATTGTAAATGTCTTGGATGAGACTAAAAAAACAGTTGTAAACGATGAAAGAAATCTTCAGGATTTGGAAACTTCAACAATTGACTATAATACTAAATTAATGAAAATAAATGAAGATTTGGCAAAATTAAATTTAACAATAAATTCATCTGAAACAAACCTTTCTTCAATTAGAAAAGAGTTAAATGAAGTTGATGAAAAAAATGAAGAAGTTTCTGGTTGTGCATCTATGGGTAAAGTTAAGAGTGAATTGGATAAATTTGAGAAAGGATTTGAAAAATTAGAAACAAGTATGAACGATGCAAAACTCACAATTGATACTTCAACGACAGACATCTCAACTATGAGAACAAAATTAACAGAATCAACTGCTAAGATAAAACAAACAAAAGACTCGTTAAAAACAACAAGATCAAATATTGAAAGCATAAAAATAACAAATGCCGAGGCAATTGTAAGCCCAATTAAAACAGCTATAGAACCAATTGTAAGCAAAAAGACTCATTTGGGTGTTTTATTCCCAACACTTGTAGTCTTGATTATGATGTTTATTTCAATATTATTAGCTTCAACATTGGTTGTAAGAGAAAAAACCTCTCTGGCTTATTTCAGGAATTTCATAACTCCAACAAATGACTTCCTATTCATGCTTGGAGCATTCCTAACAAACATAATTTTATTGTTAGTCCAGTTAATAATCTTATTTGGAGTTGCAATACCATTATTTAGCTCAGACTTATTGCCAATTATGCTTCCATTAAGCTTATCATTGATAATAATCTCAACACTCTTTATATTGATTGGGATGTTGATTGGTTATCTGTTCAACTCAGAAGAAACATCTACTTTGGCAGCAATTGCAGTAGCCACGTTAATGTTGTTCTTCTCAAACACAATCTTGCCATTGGAAACAATCCCACAGTATCTAAGAGATATTGTTCAGTTTAATCCGTTTGTAATGGGAGAGGGAGTTGTCAAACAGATAATGATGTTTGGTTCCTCCATAAGTGATTTATGGGTATCTTTAGTAATACTGGTAGGAGTGAGTGTTGTCTTGGCAATTTTAACATTCTTTGCAAGAAAAGCCACTAAAAGAAGGTTAGCATAAGTTTTTTATATTATATAAATTTTCTAAATATATGAATCAAACAATAACTCCGTGGGAAGTCAAGGGTGAGATAGACTACAATAAACTAATCAAAGAGTTTGGTGTTTCTAAGATAGATAAAAAACTTCTTGAAAGACTTGAAAAAATAGCTAAAAAGAAAAATATGAAATTACATCATTTTCTTACTAGAGAAATATTTATTGCCCATCGTGATTTGGATTTTTTCCTGAATGAATACGAAAAAGGAAACAAGGTATTTCTTTATACTGGAAGAGGACCATCAGGAGAGATTCATTTAGGACATGCAATCCCATTAATGTTTACTAAATATCTTCAGGATTTGTTTGACGCAGATCTTTATTTCCAGTTCACAGATGATGAAAAATTCTTGTTCAAGAAAGACTTGGAAATGGACAAGGTCTCTGAGTATACAAAACAAAATATGCTTGATGTTATAGCTTTTGGTTTTGATCCTAAGAAAACCCATTTCATTATAGATACTGTTCATGCTAATTTATTGTATCCTGAAGCAATCAAAGTTGCTAAAAAAATAACGTTTTCAACTGTAAAGGCAGTATTTGGATTTACAAATGAAACAAATATTGGATCAATTTTCTTTACATCTATGCAGGCAGTTCCAGCATTTTTGCCCTGTAAATTAAAAAACAGGAAAATGGCCTGTCTTATACCTCATGCTATTGACCAAGATCCTCATTTCAGAGTCACAAGAGACATACTGCCAAAACTAGGATATTACAAACCCTCCTCAATCCAATGCAGATTCCTGCCTGGATTGCAGGGAATAAAAAACGGAAAAATGTCTTCTTCTGAGGGTTTCTCAATAAATATGAGTGATGATCCAAAAACTGTCAAAAATAAGATAAACAAATATGCATTCTCTGGAGGAAAAGCCACACTTGAAGAGCATAGAAAACATGGCGGAAATCCAGATATAGACGTCAGTTATCAGTGGCTAGTATTCTTTGAACCAGATGACAAAAAGCTAAAAAAGGTATATGATGATTACAGGTCTGGTAAACTGCTTTCTGGAGAGCTTAAAGCCATCCTGATTGAGAAGATAAATCAGTTCCTAAAGGAACATCAGGAAAAACGTAAAAGGGCTGAAAAACAGCTAGATAGCTTTGTTCTAAGGGTTTAGATTAGTCACTTTAGAGTTATTACAAAACCGAAAGCTTTATAAATAACCTCTCCTAGATTTCATTACTTAAGAAAGGTAATAGCGGCAAAGGAGAAAGAAAAATGATAGTTCAAGAAGAATTTTTAAAAAAGCTAAGAGCTGCTTTTGATTTAAACATTTATGAAGTAAAAATATGGACAGCACTATTGTCAAGAGGACTTGCTGCTGCTGGTGAATTATCTGATATTAGCGGAGTTCCTAGATCAAGAACTTATGATGTCTTAGAATCCTTAGAAAAGAAAGGTTTTGTAATAATGAAATTAGGAAAACCAATCAAATACCTTGCTGTTGAACCTGAAGAAGTTGTTAAAAGAGTCAGAAAAGTAATAGAAGTTGAAGGTGAAGAAAAAATTCAGAGCCTTGAAAATGTAAAAACAACTAACTTGTTCAAAGAAATTAAAGAATTATATTCTACCGGTATCAATCATGTTGATGTAGCTACATTGTCTGGGGCAATCAGGGGAAGAAATAACCTGTATGGTCACTTGGATATGTTGTTAAAAAATGCAGAAAAATCTGTAGCTGTTGTAACAACTCCTGATGGATTCATAAGAAAAATGCCAATGCTGGACAGATTAGCAAAAAGAAACAAAAATCTAAAAATTAGGGTTTTGACAAAACCAAGTGCAGAACTTAAAAATGTTATGACAAAATTAAATCCAAATGTTAAAGTAAAAAATGCATCTGATTTGAACGCAAGATTTATAATCATAGATGAAAAAGAAGTTTTATTCATGACCGCAGATGATAAATTAACACATGAGTCATTTGATAACGGAATTTGGGTAAAAACACCATTCTTTGCTGCAGCTTTGCAAAACTTATTTGATTTAAGCTGGGAAAAAGCAAAGTAAATTTCTTTTTTTAATAATTTCTAAACAAAAACCTTAATAAATATTCTTCATACTTTGTTATGTATGGAAATAACAAAAATAGCTGAATCTTTGCATCCTTTAGAAAGGAAAATAGTTCCTTTATTGAAAAATAACATAACAGACAAGGAACTTGAAAAAAAATCAAAGCTAAGCTATATTGAAGTCTCCAGAGCACTGCAGTGGCTTGAAAACAAGGAGATAATAAAAATAAAACAGGAATTAAAGGAAGTTATCTCATTAGATAAGAATGGTGAAAGATATCTTAAAAACAATTTGCCAGAAAAAGCATTCTTAGAAGCAATAAAAGACCATCCTTTACCTTTAAATGAAATAGAAACAAAAGCAAAACTGGACAAGCAGGAATTAAATATTTCAGTAGGTTTGTTAAAAAAACACAACTACATAGAATTCAAAGAAGGAAAACTTTCAATAACTCAAAAAGGAAAAGAATTTATTAAAGATGATTCTGAAATAAAATTCCTTAAATCTTTGCCATTGGAAGTTTCAAAACTGGATAAAAAAATCCTTAAAGAACTTTCTGAAAGAAAAGAAATAATAAAAACAGATACAGAAAAAACAAAAGTAATTGAACTGACTGATTTGGGTGAAAAGATAACAAAAGTAAAACTGGACGAAAACCTAATAGAATCAGTAACTCAGGATATGCTTAAAGATTCTTCCTGGAAAAACAAAAAGTTCAGAAGATATGACATTAAATTACCAGTCCCAAAAATCTATCCTGGAAAAAGACATTTTGTTAATCAGGTAAATGAATACACAAAAAGAATCTGGTTGGATTTGGGATTCAAAGAAATGACCGGTCCATTATTAAATACTTCGTTCTGGAACTTCGACGCTTTATTTACAGCACAGGACCATCCGGTAAGGGAAATGCAGGATACTTTTTTCATTAAAAATCCAAGATATGGAAATTTACCAGATAAAAAATTAGTGAATAGTGTAAAAGAAGTTCACGAAGGTACTTCAGAATTAGATAGTCTTGGGTGGCAGTATTCATGGGATGAAAACGAAGCAAAAAGAAATGTTCTGAGAACACACACAACAGTTCTTAGCGCTAGAACATTAAACTCATTGGAAAAAGAAGATTTACCATTAAAATTCTTCGCTGTAGGAAAATGTTTCAGAAATGAAACTTTGGATTGGTCTCATTTGTTTGAGTTCAACCAGACCGAAGGTATTGTAATAGATAAAAACGCTAATTTCAGACATCTATTAGGCTACCTAAAACAATTCTTCAAAAAAATGGGATATGAGAAAGCAAGATTCAGGCCAGCTTATTTCCCATACACAGAATTCAGCGTAGAGATAGATATATTTGATACTCAGCGTCAAAGATGGATTGAATTGGGTGGGGCAGGAATCTTAAGACCTGAAGTAGTTGTTCCTTTGCTTGGAGAAGATATTCCTGTTCTGGCATGGGGTCCTGGAGTTGATAGAATCATGACCGCAGTTTACAAATTAAAAGATGTAAGAGAGTTGTACAAAAATGATCTAAAACAGTTAAGGGAAATAAAAATCTGGATGAAATAAAATGACAAAAGAATGGGAAAACTATGAAAGAATAAAGAAGAGTAATCTACCTTTGTTTTGTAGTATCTTAATAATCTGTTTCACTTTTCTAGTTATCCCGTTGGGAGAAGCTCGTTCTATCAATATTTTTTCCAGGGAAAATTGTTGGTATGTGATGGATGAATACCCAGCTATTTGTAATGAAATTGAGGCAAAATTTGAGGCAAATGGAAGAATTACCGGTAAAGAAATGGATGCCTGCCCATGCAAGGATGAAGCGGGGACGCCATTGAACATGATTTCTGGAGGCAAATTTTTTGAAGGGGGTAAGAAGTATGTTGGAGAAGGATGCATCTACCATAAAGAATGTAAAAAATTTGGTTATGAAGTAGGATTTGACAAACAAGATATTAAAAATATAAATATAGATACTGGAAGCCCTTCAATAAATAGGGTAGGAAATGAGACGCTTATTATAGTAAGAATAATAAACATGAATTATAATAGAGATTTGATTATTAAAAATATAAAATTTTTGGATTTAGATCATAAAATTGTAAGAGAGTATAAAATAGAACAAGATATCAAAGCAGCAGGATGGGCGATGGTTGGAATCGATGATATAATTTCACAAACAGAAGGAAATCCTATCCTTCTCGCACCTAAATGGTTAAAGTTCATGGTATTATTTTTAAGGATGACGCAAGGTCAATTTAAATCAGAAGGATATATATTAGATATTACAGATTTTAATAATACTCTCGAAGTTGGAAAAGCTACGGATATTATCATAGAAACTGAATTTGGTTATGGATCTGAAAGTTTTACTATAGAAACAAACCACACTATTTTAAATGCTCCTCCATTACCTAGCCCACCCCATGATTAAGGAGAACATAATAAACTAAAAATGAGAATGAAATAAAATGACTATGATTAAAGTTAGCAAAAGAGAACTGCTTAAACTAATCGGAAAACCATTGGACGATGAAACATTAAAAGACAGAATAAGCATGATTGGAACTGACTTGGAATATGTTCAGGATGATGAAGTTTCAGTGGAAATTTTCCCGAACAGACCAGATATGTTATCCTGTCAGGGTTTAGCAAGAGCTTTATCCTCGTTTATTGGGGTTAAAACCGGATTAAAAAATTACAAAATCCAGAAATCAAACAAACAATTGCTAGTAGATAAATCTGTAAAAGATATAAGACCTTACACAGTTTGTGCAATTGTAAAAAATCTCAAACTAAATGATGAAAAATTAAAAGAAATAATTGATATTCAGGAAAAACTGCATATTGGTATTGGAAGAAACAGGAAAAAGGTAGCAATAGGAATTTATCCTTCTGAAGTTATCTCCTATCCAATAAGATTCGAGGCTTTAGCTCCGGAAAAAATAAGATTCAAACCCCTAGAATCAAACATAGAGATGTCAGCTAAAGACATTCTGGAAAAACATCCAAAAGGAAAAGAATATGCTCATCTGTTAGAAGGAAAAGAAAAATATCCTATCTTCATAGACTCTAAAAATAAGATTTTGTCTATGCCTCCAATAATTAATTCCAATGATACAGGAAAAGTAACAGAATCAACTAAGGAAATATTTATAGAATGTTCTGGTTTTAGTTTTGAATCCTGTAAAATAACTTTAAACATTTTAGTTACAATGTTTGCAGATATAGGCGGGGAAATCTATTCAATGGATTTAATCTATCCAGATAAAACTTACGAAAGTCCTGACCTAACTCCGAGAAAAATGAAATTGGATGTTAGCTACATAAACAAACTTACTGGTTTGGAATTAAGTGAAGCAGAAATAAGAGAACTTTTGGAAAAAATGGGTTTTGGTTATGAAAATAAAAAAGTTTTAGTTCCTGCCTATAGATCAGATATTTTACATCAGATAGATCTTGCAGAAGAAGTAGCAATTGCTTATGGTTATGAAAACTTCATAGAGGAAATCCCAAATGTTTCCACAATAGGCGCAGAAGATCCATTGGAAATATTCAAGAAAAAAATAGTTTACTTACTGACCGGATTGGATCTGATAGAAACAAATACCTACCACCTAACTAATTTAAATGACCATAATGAAAAAATGGACAACAAAACAGAAGTCGTTGAAATACAGGAATCAAAAAGTTCTGAATATTCTGTTTTAAGGTCTTGGATGATACCTTCTCTACTAAAAGTTTTATCTGAAAATAGGCATAATTCCTATCCTCAAAACATATTTGAAATTGGAACTACCTTCAAGATTAACAAAGAAACAGAAACAGGAGTAGAAGAATCCCAAAGATTAGCAGTTTTGTTATCTGATGCTAAAACAGACTTCACACATATAAAACAAATCTTAGATGCAATATTCTTA
Organism: Candidatus Nanoarchaeia archaeon; assembly: GCA_028714375.1. Taxonomy (GTDB): domain Archaea; phylum Nanobdellota; class Nanobdellia; order SCGC-AAA011-G17; family JACPNG01; genus JAQTMY01. Next base: position 14,363 of record JAQTMK010000002.1, read on the forward strand.
AATTTAGATTTAGAATACTCTATAGAAGAAACTGAACATAATTCTTTTATCCCAGGAAGGGTTGGTAGGATATCAGTAAAAGGAAAAAAGATTGCTTATATCGGAGAAATTCATCCTAAGGTTTTAGTTAACTTTGGCTTGGAAAATCCTGTAGCTGCTTTAGAAATTAATATTACTGAATTATCCAAACTTATGTAAATATTTCTCTAAATCAATTTTTCCATTAACAACTTCAATCCCTTCTTTGTTTAATCTTCTTATTTTCTCATCAACCCCAGAAGCATAACCCCCAACCTCACCATTGCTTTTAACAACCTTAAAACAGGGGATGTTTTCAGGATCTTTATTTCTGTGCATAATAACTCCAATAACTCTGAAAGCTTTGGAATTTAATTTTTTGGCCAAATCTCCATAAGTAGTAACTTTTCCATAAGGAACCTGTTTCAGTAATCTAAATACATCTTCTTTATCCATAGAAAGATATAAAAAACAAACTAATATAAAAAGTATATGGAATATGACTTAAATCTGGAAAAAGCAGAAAAAGAAATAAAAAAACTAAGAGCAAAAAAAGTATTGATTCAGCTACCAGATGGATTAAAACCAAAAGCAACTCAAATAGCAAAATATTTAAAAGAAAAAACCAAAGCAGATATATTCATTTGGTTAGGATCTTGTTACGGAGCATGTGATATTCCAAATACAAAAGATTTTGACTTATTAATTCAATGGGGGCATTCAAAATGGCAAAAGAAGAACAGGTAGGTTTTCATAAGGGTTCATTGGCAACCTTGATTAAAGAAAGACAGGAGATGACAAGGATAATTACAATTGTAGATCAGTTAATCCAGATGCATATAAAAGCATTAAAGGATTTAGGGATTGATATTGAAAAAGAAGTTAAGGAAACTGAAGCTTTGATCAAAAAAACCCATGAACCTAAAAGAGAAGACGAAGACTTAGCTGACAAATTATTCTAATTCCTATCTTTTTCTTTCAAGAATATTTCTACAAAGACCTCTAGTAAACCTAAAATCAAAGGTCCTAAAACAAAACCCATAAATCCAAATAAGATAATTCCACCCAAACCTCCAATCAAAACCAAAACAGGATGTAAGCTTGTCTTGTCTCCAAGTATTTTTGGTTTCATTATTATGTCTATTCCGAGATAAACTATGATAAAGCAGAATACAGCCAATAATATTCCCCCGAACACATTCCCCTTGGTGATTTCAACCAGAACAATAGGCAACCATACTGCAGTTGGACCAAGTAAAGGCAAAACAGAAACAATAAACACTAGCACACCAAGCAGAATAATAGAACCGATACTGGTTATTCCAGTTAAGTTAAACATAAAGAACAAAAACATAACGATTGCTGCCTGAACCAATCCGATCAAGATAGAGCCATAAAAAAATCCGCTTAAAGTCCTTCTTAAGTTTTCAATCATTCCGTCTTTGTATTTTTCCTGTATAGGGATTATGTCTCTCAATCTTCTGGTAAATGTTTCTCCATTAACCAAAGAAAAGAACATAACAAAGAACATGACTAAAACACTAAGTATTTTTTGTGGGAGAGAAACAATAAAGGCAGCTGAAGACTGGACAAAGAATTTCAAAATATTTTCAGATCCAATTTTGATATAATCAATAATCTCTGTATTTTTTAATAAAGTATCTAAAAATCCCCAGTTCATATTCTTGACTGACTCGAATAATAATGCAGCTTCCTGGAACAAAGCTCCAAACAGGAAAAATAAAGGAACTACAACAATAAGAATAGATAAAAATATTGTTAGAGCAGCAGCTAATCTTTTATTTCTGATAAATTTTCTTAAAAATCTGTAAACAGGGTACAAAAAATAAGACAGTATAAATGCAGATATAATTGCAATAATAAATGGCTTAGCAATCAAGTAAGATAAATATAGTACAAAAGCAAAAACAGCCAAAAACAAGTACCAATATCTCTTATTTAACTCCTTGTCCATGGTATTTGGATATATCTAAAATATATAAAACTAATGGTTATACAACAGGAAAATTTAAAAACAAAATTGACTAAAGAAGAGTATGGAAAAAACCGTTTTGGGTTTAATAGAAGAGGTAAAGATACTTTCTAAGGATAGAGAAGAAACAATTCTTGCTAAAATAGATACAGGTGCTGATAAAAGTTCTATAGATATGGCTTTAGCCTCAAAATTGGGGCTCAACTTGATAAAAACAATAAGAATTAAGTCAGCAGAAGGAAAATCAGTAAGACCTGTTGTAAATGCAAAATTAATTCTGGCCGGTAGAGAAGTAGAAGATCTCTTTACTCTTTCAAATAGAAAAAAATTAAGACATCAGGTTTTAATCGGCCAAAACATACTAAAAAAAGGTTTTATAATAGACCCAAATAAAGAATGAGATTAGCAATTATAAGTCTAAATGGAAAAAGCAGTAAAGAAATCGCTGAATTTGCAAAGGAACATTTTAGTGAGGTCTCATTGCTTGACATAAGAAAAATAACTATAAATTCAACTCCAAATGGATTAAAAGTTTCTTATGAAAATCAACCACTGGAAAAATATGATTGTGTTTACATGAGGGGCTCATATAAATACGCACTTTTACAAAAAGGAATAAGCAAAGCACTAAAAGACATCTGTTATTTACCAATTCAGCCAGAAGCTTTTATCTATGCTCATGATAAATTCTTGACGACACTGCCATTGGAAGAAAACAAAGTTGAATTTCCAGGAACCCATCTATGCGCAAACATAGTTCAGGCAAAAAAATTATTGGAAAAAGTAAACTATCCCATAATAATAAAGATTCCTTCAGGTACTCAGGGAAAAGGAGTTATGTTTGCAAACTCAGCTGAATCAGCAAAATCAATCTTGGATGCTCTGGATATATTCAAACAGCCATATATTATTCAGGAATATATTGAAACAGAAGGAACCGACATAAGACTCATAGTTGGTGGAGATAAGATTCTTGCTTCAATGAAAAGGGTTGCTCCACTATACGAAATAAGGGCGAATATTCATGCAGGTGGTGTTGGGGAAAAGTTTGATCCACCTGAAGAAATAAAAAACTTAGCCATAAGAGCTTCAAGAGCAATAAATGCTGACTTATGTGCAATAGATATTCTGCAGGGAGGAATAAGAAATTATGTTTTGGAAATTAATCTGTCTCCTGGACTGCAGGGAATAAGTGAAGCAAACAAAACAAGAGTAGCAAAAGATGTAGCATTATTCTTGGCTGAAAAAACAAGAGAATATATTAAAAATACCCAGGATACAGATTTTGTGAATATCTTGAATGAAACAGAGGAAAAAAGGGAAATTCTTACAAACCTAAAAATAAAGGAAGGAGTGATCAAACTTCCACAAGTTGTTACAAAACTAACTAAATTCATCCACAATGATGAAGTAACCATAATAACTGAAAAAGACAGGCTAACTATAAAAAAAGCATAAAATAATACCTATTTACAAGTCAAATAAATCTTAAATATTCACCTTAATCTAGAATCATATGAATCAAACATATTGCTGTCAATTAGCATCAGCAATTGAACAAGATAGGTTACTTTGTAAGACTAGTAATTTCTTTGTAATTCCAACTTTGGGCTCAATGGGTATAGAAGGTTATATTTTAGTAATTCCAAAAATTCATTATCCCTCTATCAGTCAGATTCCAGACCCTCATCAGTCAGAGCTAAATGAACTCCTATCTAACATAAAGAGATTAATTAAACTAGAATATAATTTATCAACATTGATTTTTGAACATGGGCCAAGGATAGGAAATCTTGATTCAGGACAATCAGTTGATCATGCTCATTTACATATTATCCCAGGAGCAGATATAACTAAAAACTGGGCTGTAGATTTAATGATGAGGTTGGGGCATAAAGGACAATTCTATAGGGTTGACAGAGTGGAAGGACTTGATAAAGCAAGAGATCTTATCCTATCTGGGTCATCCTATCTCTATATGCAAACACCAGAGGGGGTTGAATTAGTTTCTGAACAAAATTTTCCAAGACCGCCCCAATATTTCAGAACAATGGTAGCCAACAAAATAAAAACAGAAAAATGGGACTGGAGACAATTCCCAGATTATAAAACCTTAGAGAAAACAGTTGAAAGATTACATGGGAAGCTCTAGAACCCCAAAAAAGCCTAAAAATGCCACCAACAAGTAAGTTAAGTTAACCTTATATAACTTCCCTTCCTACTCTTTTTCATGAAAAAAATGATTTATTTGGTATTAATCTGTATTTTGTCTTCAATAGTTTTTGCTAAAGTAGAATCTATTGATATTTCAAAAGATCAAAGTTATTTGGCTCCAGGACATAATATTACATTGCTTAGCTTGGATAGCAAAGATGACAAAGTCCTGCTTTGCGTAAACAATGAAAGAATAATTGTTTCTACAGATTCTACAAAAGAAACAGATAATCTAAGTATAGATCTTAAAGAAGTTTATAATGATGAAACTGCGAGATTAAAATTAGAAACAACTTGTAAATCCTGTTCATGTGATGATTCATGCTCAAACGAATTATGCTATCCTAAACAAGAGGAAATAATTGAAGAAACAAATGAAATAAATGATGGTACAACCATTGATACAGAAAAACCAATAGAAATAGAAGTTAAAAATTATAAACCAGCAGAAACTAAAACATCAAGCAATGGGATTTTTATAATCTTAGCCATTTTAATCATAATAATAACTGTGGGCATAGCACTATCTCGTAAAAAACAAGAATAAATTATAGTTATTCTTCTTCATCAATCTCATCTTCTAATAATTTACCCCTAAAGATTTCTGCATGCTCTTCTGAACAAAATCTGTAGACTTTTCCGTTAATTTCTTCCTCTATGTGACCTCTTCCAAGAACTAATTTACATAGAGCACATTTAGCAGCTCTTTCACCTTCGTTGTATCCCTGCATAAAACCGTCTTCAAAGTCTTCTAGTTCATCTTCTTCAACTAATTCTTCTCTGTCATCCTCGCTGTAGATGTTATCTCCCTCAAAGTCATCATCTTCATGGGTAACTTTTTTATTTTTCATGAAAATAATCTAAAGAAAATAGTATTTAAGATTTTCTATATTCCAATTCTTAGATATTCTTGGCTTCTTCCCAACTACTAGACATCTTTCCTAAGCTACGCATAGTTTTTCTAGAACTTTTAAATAAATCGATAACTTTACTGAATTTTTTAGTGATTTCCTGATTAGATAATAATTGTCCATCTTTAACCATACTTAATCCAAAATCCAGCCCCTCGGGCCTGCAGGTTTTTAAATTTCCATCTGTACTCAGAGTGATATTACAAAATCCATCCTGACACATATAATCTGGACAGATTTTACACTGTTCAACATATCTTGCTTCTTGCTCACTTATCCTCAATCTTATAGGGGATTGTGAATTTTGTTTAAAAACCGGCATTGGATTACCATAACCTCCCACACTCAACACCATCTCCGGATTACCATACTTTTTCTTAAGCTCCTGTAATAAAGGTAACAAGGAAAAATAGTTTTCTCTCCAGAATTTTGGATTTGCTGAGTTACAATCACGATAGTATGTTATATCAAATAATTTTAATTCAAATTCATTTTCTTCACAAAATTTAATCATCTCGAATATCTCATCAGCATTTTTTTTGCTTACTACCATATTTATCCTTATAGGGATGTTTCTTTTTTTAATTTCCGCGAGACCCCTTAGTGTTAATTCTGTATTTTTCGTTTTTTTCAAACTATCCAAACTAACTTTTACTTTATCAAATCCATTTTTCTTGATATTGTTAGCATAGTTTTGCAAAAGAATTCCATTTGTATTTAATCTAAGATATTTAACTTCAGGAAGTTTTTTTATTGTCTCGGCAATTGCAAATGTAATCTCCGGTACCTTTAAAGGTTCTCCTCCCGTAATACTAAAATGTCTTATTCCAACCCCATAAGCAAGATTTATAATTTTAACAAATTCATTTTTTTGTAACAATTTTTTTCCATGAATTCTATAACTATCTCCATCTCTTGGACAATATTCACAATCTAGATTACACTTTTCAGTTACCGCTATTCTTAAAGAAGGGATTCCAAGGACATTATTCATACCTTAGGATTTTATTAGATATTTATAAAAGTTATTAAATTCCCCACTTTTCAGCTGCCTTAGCCAGCTCTATTCTGGTTTTTGCAGCTTCTTTTAGAGAAATATGATTCATATACGCATCTAAAGCCTGACGTGCAGCAACAGCTCCAGCTCTTGTACCCCAAGGATGGGCATGTATTCCGCCGCCAAAATTACATACAACATCCAAACCCATTCTGGCAATAACTTTTCCGATCATCAAAGGTTGTAAGCCACCGGAAGCAACAGCAAAAACTTTTTTGGTTCCATACCAGTCCTGACTAAATGCATGATCATGTCTTTTGGTTCTCTTAGATTCTATTTCAATTTCAGAATCTAAGGTTTCATATATTGAAGTTCCCATCTTACCAACCATCGCAGTTCCGATATGCAAAGTATCAACTCCTATAAGTCTAAATATTTTTGCCAAAGCTGCCATGTGTATTCCTTCTTTTTCATTTTTAGTCAAGGCAGCATGCATAGCTCTGTGAGCATGTATCGGTAATTTGGTATTATTTCTTAGAGTATGAACTGAAGCAAAACCAGAAGTCAATATATCTATCATGACATAATTCCCCCCAGCGTCGTAAACATAGTCAGCTCTTTTAAGCATTTCAAGAGTCTCAGAAGTAATGTTAGGCATGTACAATTTTTTTTCTCCTGTTTCCATTTCAGCTTTATCCATCATCTTTAGAGTAACATCAACTCTTTTCTTAAAATTATTAAATTTCATGTTAGTCAAATTTTCATCATCCTTAACTAAATCACATCCGCCAAGCCAAGCTTCATATGCAACATTTGCATGCTGTTTTTCATTCAATCCTAATTTGGGTTTTATGATTGTTCCAACAAAAGGTCTTTTTTCAACATGGGTTAATCTTCTTATTCCTTCTACTCCAAATCTTGGTCCAGAAAAACTCTTGACAAAATCTTTTGGAAACTTGATATCAATTAATCTTAGATGTTTAACTAGTTTCAAACCAAAAACATTTCCAGCCAGGCTGGATAAAATTTGGGACATGTTCCCTTTTTCAAATAATTCAGGAGGATAAGCAATTTTAACATAGTTTCCATTTATGGAATAAACACTTGGTTTTAATTTCCTAATAATGGATTTGCTCAAGGTCTGAATATCTGTCCACGTGTCAATGCTTGACTCACCAGCAAGATTATTTGCAGCCTCTCTAATACTTACTCCTTTTCCCTCTAGGTAATAACTTGCTAAAACGTCTTTGTTATTTGGTTTATAACTTAAGTCCAGATAATTCTTCACCTTTTTTCACCTCTTTTACCTCTCCATCCTCCATAACATTGAATGTATCAGGTAAAATACTATCAGATTGGCATTTGCCAATATAATTGCCATTAGAAAATTCAGCTAAGCAATATCCCTTGCAGTGGCTGGAATCATAACAAGATAATCCTGCATCTTCATAAGTAAACTGACATTCTCCATTAATTATTTTTCCATTTTTAGACAAACAGTCTGCATTGACTAAGCTGTCAGTAAGTCCATTTTCAGTAACGTCTTCAATCTTATCTTGTATATTAAAATCCATCAAGTCAAATTTAAAAATACTAAAGACCAAAGCCAATAAAATTGCAACCAAAACAACTCTAAAAATTAAACCACCCACTTTTATAACAAGTAAAATAATAAAAGCAACAATAAGCAGATATACAAATCCCATACTAAGGTTCATTATTTATCATCTCCAACAATTTTGGTAAATATCTTACTGATTTTATAATATAATCTGGTTTTTTCTCTTTTAATACTTTTCTAGAAGTATGACCAGTCAAAACAGATATGATTTTGACTTTTGCTCTTTTTGCAGCCATAATATCATAGATAGAATCACCAACAACATAGCTTGCTTTTGTTTTTGTTATTCTTACAGCTTTTTTTATTTCATTAGGGCTTGGTTTGGGAACCTTAACATCATCATCGCCGACAATAGCATCAAATAATTTATAATCAATGCCTGCATTTTTTAACAAATTAATGATTGTCTTATGCGCACAGTTAGAAGTCACAGCCAGTTTATAATTTTTCTTTAGTTTCTTCAATGCTTTTTTGGCTCCAAATAATCTCCATGTAAAGAATTTATATTTGGTTGTTATCAATTTAAATTGCAGCTTATTGATTTTATAATATATTTCTTCATCTTTGCCCTGTCCAACCATCTCCCTCACCATCTGCTCTTTTGGCATCCCCATCAGACTAAGAAATTTCAAAAAACTAACACTCCTAAAACCATAATGTTTAATCGCTTTATTATAGGTAAAAAAATGGGAAACATCAGAGTTAATCAAAGTATTATCTAAATCAAAGCAAATTAATTTTTTCATTTTAAAATAACTCTGGGTATCTTTTCTTAACCTCTCTTATAAATCCTTTCACATTATAGGTTCCAAATTCACAGATAACTCCGGTTATTAATTCAGGATTGATAAACTCAAAAGCAGGATTTCTCACATTAATGTAAGGTTTGTCTATATCCCAGACTTCCTGTTTGCTTCTTTGTTCTATTTTTTCCTCAAAACCTTTTATTGTATCAACATCAAACTTCCACGAATGTGTGCAGACATAAACAGGAATATTACGCTTCTTGGCAATTTCACAAAACATCTCACTTCCGATTTTATTTACAACCTTGCCTTCAGAAGTTATCGCATCAGCGCCTATAAGCATAAGATTTGCTTTTTTCAAAGCCACTCTTCCTGCAGAATCAACATAATGCTCAACATGAATTTTGTTTTTAGCAAGTTCAATCGCAGTCCTTCTTCCCTGATACCTTGGTCTTGTTTCTGTGTTATGAACAACAAAGTTTTTCTTTTTTCTTGCTTCTTTCAGAATATTAATCACAGTAGTTGCATGGCAGTGTGTGAATACTATTGAATTTTTCTGCACTTTGGCAGCACCATATTTTGATATTTTTTCCATATCGGTTTTTATTTTCTTAAAAAATATTTTTGAATTCTTGTTTGGATTTTTCCTTACAAACTTCAAAGCGTTCCTTAAAAATGGTTCTGTTGGTCTTAATGATATTAATTTCCTATATGAAGAATTACTAAAGCTTAACATGTAAGCTCTTACAGCCCAGATAGCAACATTTGTTGCACCCTGAATTTTTAAAGATTTGATATCACCTGCAATTTTCCTAAAGTTCATATATATTCAAAACTATATTTTGTTTATAAATATTACTAAATAGATTCAAAAACATTTAAATAAAACAAAACATAACCAAAATAATGAAGAGTTGGTTAAAATTTATAATCTCAATTTTGATATGTCAGCTAGCAGGAATAATCGGTTCTTTTTTTACAAGTTCCTCTGTCAATTCCTCGTATCTAACACTAATAAAACCAAGTTTCAATCCACCAAGCTGGGTTTTTGCTCCAGTATGGACAATATTATTTATTATGATGGGAGTAAGTTTATTTTTAATATGGAATAAGAGCAAAAAAATACCAATAATCTTTTGGATTCAGCTATCATTAAACATCCTTTGGTCAGTTTTCTTCTTCGGGTTAGAGTCTCCATTTTTGGCATTTATATGCATACTTTTGCTCTGGACAGCAATCTTGTTGACAATCATAAGGTTCCATAAAACCTCAAGAATAGCCTCCTATCTGCTGATTCCTTACCTCCTTTGGGTCAGTTTTGCAGCAATACTCAACTTCTCAATTTGGGTGCTAAATCTGTAAAACTATAAGTTTATAAACAGAGGATATTCCAAAATATTAGGCATAGAAGTTCTTATGTCAACTATGGAGGAATCAGATGAGAGAATTCAACAGAGGCGCCCCTAGAAGAGATTTTGGTGGCCCAAGAGAAATGCATAAAGCAACCTGTTCTGAATGTGGTCAAGAATGTGAAGTTCCATTCAAACCTACTGAAGGAAAACCTGTTTTTTGCAGAGAATGTTACAGAAAGAAGAAGTCATTCTAAATTCTATAAATTCATAACCTATTTTTAAATATTTTTTATAATTTTTATTCAACAACCATTAATTAGAACTACCAAATATCAAAACATTTTTAAACTAAAATAAGTAACTTAAACTAAAAGATGGTGCTTGAATCTCTAATAAACGCAGAAAACGCAGAATCACATCCGTTTAAGATGTTCTTGTTAGGAATTTTATTCTCGTCTGTAGGTATTCTCTTAAGTTTATGGATTTTCAAAGATCAGTCCAGTTTGGTCGCTGTATTTCTTACAGTCTTCGCATGTATTCCATTAATATACCACACAATAAGATTGGAAGAAAAAAAAGAAGTAGAGATTGATTCAGAAAAAAAATTATTAAAAGAACACAGCAGAGCAATAACTTATTTTGTTATGTTATTCCTGGGTTTTGTAGTTTCATTCTTTGTATGGTATCTTTTCCTTCCACAAAACCTGATTGAAACTTTGTTTAACACGCAGCATGCAACAATAAATGCTATTAACGCACAGGTTTCAAGTATCTCAGGCAATGCAATTTCATCAAAATTCTTCTTGCAGATATTTACAAACAATCTTAAAGTTTTATTGTTTTGTGTTTTTTTTGCGTTCTTCTACGGAGCAGGAGCAGTTTTCATTTTGACATGGAACGCATCTGTAATCGGAACCGCAATTGGCTCATTCATAAGGAATAATCTAAGTGAATACGCCTCCCATATTGGTCTAGCAAAAGTAGCAGGTTATTTTCATGTGGTTTCATTTGGAATCTTAAAATATATGACCCATGGTATTTTTGAAATAGTCGCATATTTTGTAGGAGGATTGGCGGGAGGAATAATTTCCGTAGCAGTGATAAGAAGAGACATAAATGGGGAAAGATTTAAAAGGATAATGTATGATTCATTAGATTTGGTACTAATTGCCCTGGTAATATTGATACTCGGAGCAATAATAGAAGTTTATGTAACACCAAGGTTGTTTTAAAATGAAGCAAAAAAGCAAAAAATGGGTAACAGTTATTGTAGGATTATTTATAATATCCTTAATGGTAACCAGTATCCTGTCTTTAAATTCTGACTCAGAAGAAAAAATAAAAGTAAATGGTTACAAATTTACAAAAGTAAATACTGGATATATGACCTACAAAGATGACAAACAGATAATAGTAACAAATAATCCATTAGAACTTCAGTCCCTAGAAATAAACAAGGATATTTTAAATCTGAATAATAATCTAAAGATTTATCTTTCAGTGGATTCTTTATTGTCAGCGAGATTAAAAACAGCAATATCTGGACTGTTTACATCACCAATAACTATGGCAGCAAATACAAATGAAAAATCAATTGAATATAATCTCCCATTAAAGACTTGCAAAGATTCTACATCAACTGAAGGGGTCATCACCCTAGTATCAACTGAAACAAATCAGCTAAGTTTTAATGATAACTGCCTAGAATTAAAAGGCAATGATGACTACTTTATCAAAGTACTTGAAAAATTAAAATTAACTTCAGAGGGGATATTATGAAAAACAAAAAAGTGATTATAACCATTGTGGTTTTGGTATTAATCTTGGCTCTTTTAGGCTACTCATTATACTCCATAATGCTAAGTAAGTATAAATTTAAATATGAAGGATTCAATATTGAAAAAATAGCTGATCAGGGTTATGAAGGATATAGAACTGAAATTTACATAAACGGAGCAGAAGAACCATTTTATATAAATTCAAGGTATGCTCCTGGTGATGTTGAAGATATTCCATTTGAACAGGGATTAAAACAGAAAATTAATGGAAAAAACCCGATTTACGTAACAATAGATCCAACTCAACAATTGACAGGAAAAACAACAATTGCCGCCCTAAACATTAACAACATGATTGAACAAGTATTTAGGGTAGAAGTAAAATCAGCTTTAACTCAAGATGTTAGAAACAATATGACAATAAAAAACTGTGAGAATAAAGAAGATGCAGTTATATGGTTAAAGTTAGGTGACTCAAATAGGATTTATTCTCAAGATTTATGTATAATCATAGAAGGTCGAACTCAAGATGATTTGGTAAAGGGTGCAGATTTATTCGACTTTGTGCTTCTTGACATAATAAAGTAAACATTTATAAATAATCTTTTTTAATTATATTCTTATGAAGAAATTAATATTAACAATATTGTTTTTTGTCTTACTGAGTTTTTCAGTAAACGCAGGAGTACTTTCTCTTTACCAATCAGAATGTAACGATAAAGGAAGTCTTAAATTAACCTTCACTATAACTGAAGCAGATTATAAAGTTGAGGCTAATTCCTTAAATCTAGAAGTTGGTGGAATTAAATACACAGACGCTTGGTCTAACACAAGGTATCTTAAAAAAGGTGAAGACTCTTCAAAAGAAAATACATTAGCAACTTATAATGAGAGTACGTTTAATGGAAATAAAATATATAATGGAAAATTAACTTATATTCAAACCGCATTAACCGGCTCAACCAAAGGAGAACCAGAAACAAAAACCTTGGATTTTAGTGTTAATTGCCCAGGATTAAAATTTACTTGTGCTCAGCTAGGACTTTCAATTGATTCCTGCATCAATACTCCTAATGGTTTTGAAGCAATCATAACAATGAAAGGTATGGAACAATCTCCAGGCTACGAACTTGACCCAGTTAAAGCAATAACTTATAGATTTAGTGCAGAATCTGCATACCTACAGGCAACAGGAGCAAACACAAAAGACGGAATGTTACCAAAAGATTATACAATTGAAAAAATATCTCAAGATATTTATAAATTATCATTTAACATTGGAGAAAACAAAATAAAAGAAATGCATGTTTATTATGATGAGTTTGGGATGAAAGCCTCATGTTTGGAAGATGATTATCCTGAAGTAGATTTTTATTCAAGTCAGGATTGTACAGTTGGAGAATCAGTTGAAGACTCCTGCATTTGTGCAGAAATATACAAGCCTGTCTGTGGAGAAGATGGCAAAACCTATCCAAACGAATGTAACGCAAAATGCGAGAATGTCAAAATTACCCATGAAGGTGAATGTACTAAAAAAGATTCAGCAAAAGAATTCCCCCTAATGTGGATAATTTTAATAGTTATTATAATCTTAGGGACTGTAATTGCAATATCTTTAAAAAAGAAAAAATCTAAAAAATAATTATGAAACCACGGGTTTTAGTTGGCTGTCCAACCTCTTATCACAAGGAATATTGTTTTGATGAATATCTTAAGGCTGTTAAAAATCTAACTTATGACAATTATGATATTCTTTTAGTTGAAAACTCAGAAAATGATAACTTTTTCAATAAAATAAAGTCTAAACTTCCTGTAATTAAAGGGCCTTATGACGAATCTGCAAGAGAAAGAATAATTATGTCTAGAAATTTATTAAAAGAAAAAACAATAGAGAATTATGATTATTTTTTAAGTTTAGAACAGGATGTTATTCCTCCTTCAAATATAATTGAGCTTTTTCTTGAACATGATAAAAAAGTGATTTCAGGAATTTATTTTAATAGAGATCTTAAAACAAGGAATCTAACACCATTAGCTTATATCGAACTTCCAAAAGAAAAAGGAGAAGAGTTACCCTCAATGAGATCATTAACAGATTCAGAAATATTAAGTGATAAATTAATAAAAATTGTTTCCTGCGGTCTTGGCTGTGTTTTAATTCATAAAGACATTCTTAAAAAAATCATTTTTAGATATGAAAAAGATAAAGACGCTTTCGATGATAGATTTTTTGGAATCGATTTGTATAAATTAAACGAATCAATATATTGCGATACAAGAGTAAAATGCAAACACTTTATTTTAAACCGGCCTTATGAATGGAAAGATATTAAGAAATAATCAGTTCCTCATCATTACCTAAATCAAACTTTTTGGCTTCTTCCTTATCCATATGAATCTGACTAGAACCATCTTTAATAATGCAAAGAGTAGCATCATCGCAGATTAATCCCTTTTTAGGATGCATTAACTTAACTTTCTTCTTGTTGATTAATCCAAGTTTTCTAGCCTCTTCTTCAATTAGATGAATGTGTGTTCTTGCTAAAATAACCCCCTCACATAATTCCACTGTACCTTTAGGACCAATAATTGTTAATCCAGGGGTTTCTTTCAAATCACCAGAATCTCTCCTGCTAGATTCAATGTCCAGATATTTCTGGTCAGATTCTAAAATCTCAATTTGTGTTCTTAATCTTTCAGGACCTATGATTCTTACATTCTCAATCTGAAAATCCCCCTTCTTTAAAATAACAGTTTCCTCAGCAGCAAAATTTTCTTTATCCATTAAATACTTTTTAACATTCAAAGAATAACTTTTTCCAAAGAGTTTATCAATATGCTCTCTTGTCAAATGGGCGTGCCTGTTTGATATTCCTAATTTTACTTTGTTCATATAAAAATTAAGCTAGCTAACAATATAAAAACGTTTTGGAAAGGTTTAAAAACTAAAACTAGGTTTAAAAGCTTAACTGGGCCTGTAGCTCAGCTTGGATAGAGCGGCAGCCTTCTAAGCTGAAGGTCGGGGGTTCAAATCCTCCCAGGCCCGCTGCAGACGTAGCCAAGCGGTTAAGGCAGGAGGCTGCAACCCTCCGACCCCAGGTTCGAATCCTGGCGTCTGCTTAATAAATTTAAGAATTATTTCTTTTTCTTATTCTTTCTTCTGAATCTTAAGTATCTGAAAAACATAACAATTGGGATAAAATTAAATGTTCCGGGAACTGTCAGCATAAAAACAACAAACAACCATTTTAGTTTGTTTTGTTTTGGGTTTTTCATAATTTCTATGGCATTTTTTCTCAATCTCTCAACATCGCCCTCCATATAAATATACATTTCTGTCTTTTTGAATTTGTTTAAAAGAATAAGGAATTCCCTTGATAATTTCTTAACTCTTTTTTTATTACCAATTGATTTTAGAAGCTGTAAGTACTTGTGCTCTGTTTTATTTATTAAAGGCTTTGTTTTTCTAAACTTCTCTCTAAAGCTTTTAATTTTTCTAAGTAAATACATAAATATAAAAGAAACTATATATTTAAAAATCTAACTATTAAAACCAAAAGAACAACTAAAAACAACAAACCAACAAACACAAAAATTCCATAATTTACCTGTTTAGGTTCTTCTTTAATGTCTAAGTTAGCGCTTAGTTCATCTGTTTCTAAGTTATTGTAATTTATTTTAACTTTAAAGAAATAATATCCGAGATTAGTAAGGTTATAATAGACCGGGATTACTTTTTTGTCTTCAATCAAATAACTTTCAGATTTCAAAATATCAATTAATTCATTCTCATAATAAACTTCAACATTGGAATATGCTTCAACCTTTCTTCCTTGATTAACAAAAACAGAATCTATTCTTATCAATCCTGGTTTGTTTCCATTAATTCTAACATCGCTTATGTAACCATCAATCTTTTTATCTTCTTTAATCAAAATAGGCTCGCTGATTTTATCAAACAAAAGCTTGATCCCTAAGGAGTTTTCAAAATAAGACTCGCTAACTTCCTGGATATAAACCCTATACTCACTTTTATTAATCTCCTCTCTGATTAAAAAATCAACTTTGCTGAAATTACCAGGATCTAGTTCTAAAGTTTCAGGTTCAAATTTAATATCCAAATCAGAAGAAAAACTAAAATTAGTCCTGACAGAATTATCATTATAGACAACAAAATAACCGTTATCAGCGTTTTCAAAACTTGAAGGATAAACTCCCAAACCAGATGCAAAAGGTATTATTAAGAGAAATATTAAAAATTTCATTCTTCCACAGCAGATATAGTCACCTTCCCTTCATATTCATCTGGAGCAGTATTTTCATTCAATTTAACCCTAAAATCAAGATTTGACTCATCATTGGCCTTAAGATTTATTAAAAATAAACTTGGTATCTTTGTTAAGGGATTCCAATTATTGCTAAAGTAAAACTCTAAACTGTCTGCATTAATATTTTCGTCTCCAGAACTAAAATCTGTTCCAGAAACTTCAATATTAAAATTAACATTACCAAGATTTTTAATCTTAAGATTTTTGATTTCAGATATCAATCCCTGCTTAACATTTCCAAAATCTAGGTTCTTGGTATCCAAGGAAGAAGCAAGTAAAGGTAAATATTCAAACTCAAGTTCATTTAAAGAACTTTTATTATTGTCTTCAAGATAAACCTCAATAGTATAATTTCCAGGACTTAAATCATAATACAAATCAAAATATCCTTCCAATTTATTCCCATTACTTTCCAGTATAATAACTTCATTGTTAAATTCAGCTTTAACATTACTTACCCTGGAAGAACTTGTTGCATTTATATAAATTCTTTTTTTCTGTCCTGGTAATGGTAATATCTGTATTCCTTCTTCCTCTAAATCATCTGGATGCATTGAAAAAGAAGTTATTTCAAGATTACTCTCTGTAACATTAAAAACGACATCAACAGAATCATCATAATAACCTGGACTTCCATCCATCTTTCCTAGTCTCCAATTATTGACATCATCGTTTCCATTCAAATCTATTTTTTCCATAGAATAACCAGCTTCACTAGGAAAATCTTCAGTATAATTTAAACTTACATTAAAATCACTACATTCAATAAAAATCAAATCTTCTCCGTTATTCAAAGAAAAACTACCATCTACAGCCTTATAGTTCCCATCAGTTTCATCCCAGATTGTATTATTGTTTCCATAATAACCTTCAAAAGAGGCTCCAGTATCACTTGTTAATGTTCTTGCAATCACAATAAACTCAAACGGTTCTATTACTATATCTTCAAAATCACTTCCGTCTATTGTACACTCACTTAAATCAATTTTTGTATAATTATTGTAAAGTTCAATCCATTCCAAAGCAGTATCACTCATAGCACTTGGATCGTTCATAACTTCAGATATCATCAAATCTGCATAAGCAAAAGGGATTACCAAAAGTAAAACCAGTATGATTGTTGTTTTCATAGATTGTTTTTAACAAAAATCCTTTATAATTTTTAAGATAAAAAATCCAAAAGATTTGCGGCTCTGTTTAAATAATAAGCTTTAAAAACCTCTTAAAAGTCATATAATATGCCGAGGTGGCACAATCTGGTACTGCGCAGGTCTTGAAAACCTGTTTCCGTAAGGATATCTGGGTTCAAATCCCAGCCTCGGCGTTTTAAATGTTCCAAAAAGATAAACTAACAAGAAAGGCAAAAAAAGAAGGTTATGAAGCTAGATCTGCATATAAATTAATAGAAATCAACCAAAAATTCAAAATAATAAAACCAAATTCAAGAGTATTAGATATAGGTTGCTGGCCTGGCTCATGGTTACAGGTTTCTTCAAAAATAGCAAAAGAAGTTGTAGGTGTTGATATAAAACAAACAAAAATAAATCTCCCAAATGTAAAAACCCATGTCTTAGATATCAACTCTGATGAAGTGTTTAAATTAGGCACTTTTGATTCAATAATTTCAGATGTAGCTCCAAACACATCAGGGAAAATAGAAATAGACCAATACAAAAGTTATGAACTAAGCTCCAGGGCTTTTGAAATAGCAAAACGTCTTCTAAAACCAAACGGTAATTTTCTAGTAAAAATTTTTCAGGGAGAAGAAAGTAATATATTGTTGAACCAGATGAAAAAAAGATTCAGAACAGTAAAGGTAACAAAACCTAAAGCATCAAAGAAAACAAGTAAAGAAGTTTATTTTGTTGGCTTAGGTTTCAATCCTTCTTCTAAGCCTTCTAAACATTCTTTTGATTCTTCTTCTGTTGAACAAGAGGATTAAAATTATTAAAACAACACCAACGATAATCTTCCAGTCAGTATACCAGTTATAATTGTCTGTAGCTGGTTTTTCCTCTTTTGGGTACCAATTTTTTTCTTTAGCAATTATTCTTAGATCAGGATTCCCATCTTCTGGAAGCATAACAAGTTGTAGACTAACCTGGTCATTTAATATTGAAACAATCTTGATAGTCATATCATCTATAAAATCTCTCTCAATATCCAAGTTTATTTCTTTGCCTTTCTCAAGTGTAACGTATTGTGGAGTTTCAGCTCCCTCAATAAAAATAGCTAAATCTACACCATTACTATTAACATCATCTATCTTAATGACTTCTGAGTGTTTTAAACGGGCAAAATTAATTTGTTCTTTACCCTCCTCATTAATAAATGGTTTTTCATAGTCTCTGAATTCTAAACCAAATTTAACTGCATCTCTTGCACTCAAAACAACAATTTGTTCTTTATTTTCAGTAAGATTAACAGTCTTGATTTCTCCCGCATATACCAGATTCATTAAAACTAAGACTATGAATATAAAAATAACTTTTTTCATAAGAATAAAGTAAAATCTCAATTTATAAACTTTTATTAGATGTAGAATATAATTACTTTATTAACTCTACTTCTATATCCATGGCTGGGAAAATTCTGGATAAAAATGTCTTTTCATATAAAATCTGCATCTTATTGGAAGAATTGATCAAAGGTTCAATCAAATGATTAAAAAATAATATTCCTTTCTCAAACGTAATTTTCTGGTTGATTATCTTGTTAAAATGAAAATGAAAATAATAATCCCTTCCATGCTTAGAATCTTCAACAAAAAACTCAAAGGTTTTAATGGAAAATCTCTTTTTATGAGTTGGATCTATATAATTGTTTCTTGAAGTAAAATGGGGGACTTGTATCTTTATTTTTCCTCCCTTTTTAAGAATCCTGTGCAAATCTTCTAAGACCGAAACATATTCAACGTGTTCTAAAATATCCAAACATAATATTTCATCAAATTCCTCATTTTTAAAGGGGAGTGGTAGTTTTTCAATATCATGGACAACATCTACTCCCTGAAGATTGATAGAATCTAGATTAATCCAACCTTTTCTTATATCCGAACCACAGCCTAAGTTTAATTTTTGAACCATCAAAATTCAGAATAGATTTGATTTAAATAAGTTACTAAAAAAGAAAAAAAGAAAAAGAGATTTAATCTCTTCTTTTAATTACAAAGTAAACGATTATAGCTACTACAATTACTGCTAAGATAATCCATAGCCATATTTTACTTCCACTCTCAGTTCCTTCAGTTGGTGTTTCTTCTCCACCAATTACTTCTTCACCTTCTTCAGTTTCAGGAGTTGATGTACTTACACTCTCTGTAGCCAATTTTTCAACTGTGTATTCAACAATTCCGTTGTTAATGCCATCAAGTGTAACTTGTATATCCTTTGATCCATCTCCGTCTATATCAACCGATTCAGATTCCCCAACAGCTAAAGTCAAAGTTACAGGGTTAGAGCTTACTATAAATGTAACTTTTTTATCTTCAACCTGGCTTACTCTGATTTTATGGGTTGATGTTCCACCCAAACTGAATGTTCTTTCACTTCCTTGGCTTGAAGTAAATGTTGCTGAAGTTGCAGTAGTTAAGTCAGCATCCACAGTTGTTGTGGTTGTTGTAGATCCTCCACCACCGCCTCCGCCTGTTCCAGATGTTGATCCACCATATGAAGCAGTAAATGTACTTGTAGTAGATCCTTCATTGCCTACAGCATCTGTTGCATAACAAGTAACTGTATATGTTCCAGCAGACTGTGTATCTGTGTTTGTCCAAGTTACAGATTCTTTTTCGCTCACTGTTGTTGAAGCTCTTATAATTGTGCTTGCGTCTGGCTTAGTTAGTTTCCATGAATAACTCGATACTCCAGATAGGTCATCACTAGCTTCACAGGTAAATGTAACTGAACCAGATACGTCAATTGAAGTATCACTTGGATCTGTAATTGTTGCGGCCGGAGCAGTTCCATCTACTGTAAATGTATCCTTAAAGATAGTGGTATATCCTTCTATCCCTGCACATCCTGCACTTTGGTTTAGTGTAATTACAAAGTAAGATACATTTGATGTATTCCAAACCCCCGATGGGAACGTAATATTATAAGCCAAAGTTACATGCTGGGTTGCACCACCAGTACTATTAACAGTCTTAAGAGTCTCTTTAGCTTCTACGTAATTTAAAGATCTTAAATCCGTTCCGTTGTTGGTGTAATATGTATATATTGTATCATCCTTAAATGGTCCAGTTGCTTCTAAATCAATAATAATACTTGTGTAGGGTTTAAAATACTTAACCGGATTTGTACTAAGATAATCTACCGCATTTGTCTCATCAGTAATATTCAACAACGTAATTGTTACAACATCTGAAGAGTTTATAAGTACATATCCTGGAACCGTTGCAGCCATTGCAGATTCATTAAAGTTTGCAGTATTTCCCACTGAATCATTTGCAAATATGGAGAATGATAAATTATTTCCTTCACTCAACGCAGATTGTGGAATTGTTCCAGTGTACATTGAAGGCTCTGTCTTAGTAAAGAACACGATGGTTCCCTGATTATTAGCAGTTTCTGCAATTCCGGTAGTGTTATAACTCATCCAAACCGCAGAGACATCGTTCATCGCATCAGTCATTGTCAACAATAATCTAATATCTGAACTCACTCCACTTAAAACCAAACTTCCATTAAAGTGATTGGCTGTACTATTCACCCATGTCATATTTCCATCTGTAATGTTTAAACTTCCAGTTAAAACAGTTGGATTTATACCATCGATTCCAATACTAATACTTGTTGTGTTTGTGATTCCAGCAGCAACAGCAGTACTAGTCAATACCACAATATTGGAAGCTGACTCCGCACTTGCAGTGGCAGTCATATTAAGATAAAGTATTATGGTTGTATTAGTTGAACCCAATGCTGCACTAGCACTATTATTACTACAAATAATTGTTGAAGTAAAATTAGAACAACTCCAGTCTAACTGATTACCTGAACTATCATAAGTAACATTACTCAAACTGTTTGTTGAGTTAGGGAAAGTTGCCCAATCTAATCCTGCAACTCCTTCTATAACTAATTCATCAGTTGCCGCTGCTGAATTTGTAAATCTCAAAAGTGAGTAATTTCCTTCATCCAAGGTAATGTTAAAGTTAGTTATCAAACTTCCAGTACCATCATGGACGATTGTAATTTTAAATAATTCTGTCTCACCACCCTTTGTCATGTTATTTACTCCATCAGATCCCAGTGTTGCAGTTACAGCAGTATTCGTTGTATCCAAATCTGCAAGAACAAAAGAACCAAAGAGTACTAACAAAACAAAAAAAACACTAGAAAGAATAAACACATTTCTCTTTTTATCCATTCTCTAACCTCCTTTTTTTGTGAATTCACACTATTTTTAATATATATTTTGATTATATACTTAATAAATATAACATAAGAACTTATATATAAATCTTACAGTTTCAAAAAATCATTCTCCTTCGAATGAAATCATAGAATAAATATCATATTTTCTTAATTTATCTCTTCCTTTCAAATCAGGAAGTTCGATTACAAAAGCAATCTCAAAAACTTTTGCATTTCTTCTTTCAATTAAGTCTGCAGCAGCTTTTGCAGTTCCACCAGTAGCAAGTAAATCATCAATAAGCAAAACATTTTGGTTTTCTTTTATAGAATCCACATGAATCTCAAGTTTATCAGTTCCATATTCCAATGAATACTCAACACTGTCAACATTAAATGGTAACTTCCCAGGTTTTCTTATTGGAACAAAACCGACTCCTAATAAGTTAGCTAGAGCACCGCCAATAATGAATCCTCTGCTTTCAATCCCAGCGATAACATCAATCTTTGAATCCCTATATCTTTCATAAAGTTTTTCCAGAACATAACTGAATGCATATTTATCATTCAGTAAAGTTGTAATATCCCTAAACATTATCCCTTTTTTAGGAAAATCAGGTATTGTTCTTACTTTTGATTTCAGATCAATCTCTTTTTTGGCCAGTTTAGGTATAATATTTATCAACAAACTTTTCATCTTCTCAGCATTTTGCTCAAAGATTTTATATACCATTTCCCATGAAACACTTTCTTCTCCTTCTTTCCAGCAATCATAATCAGTACTCATCGCAACAGCAGAATATCTTATACCAAGTTCATTGGCTAAGATAGCCTCAGGAGCAATAGACATATTGATAACGTCAGCTCCCCACATCCTAAACATTTTACTTTCTGCTTTAGTGGAAAATCTTGGACCTTCGATTGTAATCACAGTCCCTTTTTCATGAACTTTTAATTTCAATTCTTTAGCAGTTTCAATTAAAACTTCTCTTAAATTTTTATCAAAAGGTTCTGCTGTTGAAACATGTACAGGCTTATCGTCAAAGTGCTCAAAAAAACTTACTTTCCTGTGCCTTGTAAAATCTATAAACTGATCTAGAATAACAAAATCACCTCTCCCAATCTCCTCTCTCAAAGATCCCACAGCAGTTGTAGCAATTATCAAATCACATCCAATTTGTTTTAAAGCATAAACATTAGCTCTATAATTAACCTGGCTTGGAGGAATATTATGTTTTCTTCCATGTCTGGCAAGTATAGCTACCTCTACTCCTTTAATTTTTCCTTCAACTATTCTATCAGAAGGTTTTCCGTATGGAGTTTCTACTTCATATTCAAATTTATCTTCTAGAATATTAGGATTATCCAGTCCAGATCCTCCAATGATTCCAATTTTAGTCATTTTTACTTTATTAATGGGTGAGACAAACTTTAAATATATTATTCTACAAAAAAATAGATAAAAGAGAGGTTCTATTCAAGAATATGAAAAAAACAACAAAAATAGTGATTTTGGTATTTCTGATAGCTATAATATTAAAATTTGCTTTAAGTTTTTTAGTAAACAATCCAATAGCGTTCAGTGATGATTATACCTATATAAAATTAGCAAGAAATATTTTTTATTTTAACACATTCTCGGTAAACAGCCAAAACCCATTGTACTATCCTCCGTTATATCCACTTATTTTATCTTTTACTTATTTGGTTAAAGATATGAATTTAATATTCGTTCTTATGAAACTAATAAATTCAATAATTTCATCCCTGATTATCTTTCCGATTTTCCTTCTAGCCAGAGAATTTCTGGATGAGAGAGAAACAATTATCTTAACGATAATAACTGCCCTGCTTCCTTACAATATCTTATTCTCAAATGTAATAATGGCAGAGAATTTATTTTATCCTCTGGTTTTATTTTCAATATATTTTATTTACAAGTCCTTCACAACAAAGAAAATTACCTATGACATTCTTGCCGGAATTTTTATTTCACTAAGTTATTTAACAAAAACTCTCGGTCTCGGATTAATATTTGTGGTGTTAATCCCATTCTTGTATAAATTAATTAAAGGAAATTATTATGAAATAAAGAAAAAAATAGTTATGGCAGTATTCTTTATTTTAGTTTCATTACCTTGGTTTATCAGAAATTTCGAGTTGTTTGGTTTTAGTTTAGGTCTATTTGCAGGAGGCTATCCAACAACAAAAATAACAACTGCGATTTCTTCAACGAACTATTTAACATTAATTGGATGGTTTTTTGTTTATCTTGGCTATTTAATAATTTCTTCAGCAATAATCTTTTTTGTATTTAATTTATCTTTCATAAAAAATGCATCTGAAAAAAGAGAAAAAATTTTAAGTTTAATAGTCATATCCTCAATCTTTAGTTTTTTAATAATAGCTTCGATGCATCACATCAATGCTATTGCAGATTCTCTTACAAATCTATTTTTCCTAAGAGGAAGACCTCTTGGAAGATATATTGAATTTTTAACTCCTTTAATTATTATCGGTGCGTTTATCGGATTTAAAAAAAGAAATCTTAAGTTTGAAAAAACAGCCCTAATCATACTAACTGCCTTAGCAGCGGTTGTAATCTCACAACTGATATATTATCAATTGTTCCCGGTGAATACAATTAGTCTATCATTGGTGGGGGGGATAACTTATATAATTGGAACAAATTTATCCTCATTTTTGTTGCCACTACTCTTAATTTTTTTAGCTGTGTTTGTATTTATAATTTCAAAGATAAAAATAAACTATCTTGTTTATGTTTTCATAACTTTAATGATGTTAACCAGCTTAATAGGTTACTCAGCTATGCTAAAACAATCTGGAGACTGGTCAAAAAATCCTCAGATTCATCTGGGAGAATTCCTGAATGATAATAAAATCTCAAATATCTTGATAGATAGGAATAATTGTATAGAAAAGCTTACAAAAACAACAACTAATGAAGGAATTTGTGATTATGAACATGACATAACTATTATAGGTTTAAAAACAAATGACAATATTTTGATAGATTTTCCGTCAGAACAGAACCTAAAAAATAATGATTTCCTAATAAGCAAGGAACAGTATAGTTATAAAATAGTAAAAGAAGAAAACAAAATCTATATATATTCCCTAAAAGACCCAGAATTAAAATGAAAGTAATAATTTCAATACCTGCATACAATGAAGAAAAAAATCTCCTAGATGTAATAAAAGAAATAAAAGAAACTATGTCAAAAACAAAATATAATTATTCTATTCTTGTCTTAGATGATGGTTCTAGAGATAAAACTGCAGAAATTGCTAAAAAAGCAGGAGCAATAATTATTTCAAATTCCAGAAACTTAGGCCTGGCTGAAACATTCAAAAAAGAAATGCAAGAGTGTGTTAATCTAGATGCAGATATAATTGTCCATACTGACGCAGATGGTCAGTATCCAGCGTTGTATATTCCTTACCTAATAAAAAAAATAGAAGAAGGGTATGATTTGGTTTTAGGAAGTAGATTTGGAAAAGGAAAATATTCAGAAACCTTTTTAAAAAAAATTGGAAATGTTGCATTCGCTAAAATCTTCTCTGGATTGTTAAAAACAAAAATAACAGATACGACAACTGGATTCAGAGCATTTACTAAAGAGGTTGCAAAACTCCCTCTTATTAACACATTTACCTATACCCAAGAACAATTAATAAGAGCAGGAAAAACTAAAATGAAAATAACAGAAATCCCGATAACGACAAGAAAAACAAGAAAAAGTAAATTATTCAATGGTCCAATAGATTATGCAATAAAAGCGTGGATTAACATTTTTAGAATCTATAGGGATTATGCTCCATTAAAATTCTTCGGCCTGTTTGGTGGGATTTTCATATTAGTGGGATTTATTTTGGGTGTGTGGGTAATTTATAATATAATAACCGCTGGAGCAGCTGGCGGAATCCCAAGAGTAATACTCTCCGCATTGTGTATAATTACCGGTCTACAGATTTGGTTCTTTGGATTCTTAGCAGATATGATAAGAAAATAAATTACTTCTTCATAATTCTTTTTATAATGGACATCGGACTTACATATCCTCCCATTAACTGGTGGAATCCTTTAACCCTTTTCTTGAATTCATAAAAAGAATTTATTTTAGATAGTTGATGGATAATATACCCAGGTCTGAAATAAAAACTCTTCAAAAAATATTTTTGCATTTTTCTTACTTGCTCTGGTGTAAAATCTTTAGTTTTTATAACGCCCAATTCCATATAATCCATCTTTTCCCAATCCAGTTCTTCCATCTCACCAAATTTTTTGACCAGTTCAACAACCTCGGTCCCTGGGAAAGGAGTCATAACACTAACTTGAATGCAATCTGGTTTAATTTCCTTGGCAAATTTCAGACTCTGTTTCATATCTCTTATTGTCTCCCCTGGAGTCCCAACAATAAATGTAGCTTGGGTAAATATCCCAACCTTGTTAGCTAATCTAAATGCTCTTCTCACCTGATCTAAAGTAATTCCTTTCTTGAGATAGTTATCTAAGACCGCCTGTACTCCAGACTCAACACCAAATGAAATGAATTCGCATCCATGTTCTTTCATTTTTATCAGCAAATCTTCATCAACTAAATTAACTCTTGTATTGCATCCCCATTTAATTTTTATCCCCCTCTGTTTCAAAATTTCAAATATTTCAATAGCCCATTTCTTGTTCATAGTAAAAGAATCATCATTAAACCATATACCTTTAATGTAATAGGTTTTAACCAAATGTTCGATTTCATCAGCATAGTTTTTAGCACTTCGGAAAAATACTTTTCCATTACAATTTAAGTTAGTTGCACAGAAAGTACAATGATAAGGACATCCTCTCGTACCAATTACTGTAGTAGATGGGCTTGGAACAGTCCAACTGGACCTCCCAACACTATATTCTAAGTATTTATCCATAGGCAATAAATCTCTTGCAGGAAAAGGCAGCTCATCTAAGTTCTCAATAAAGGTTTCAGCACCAGTAAATTTTATTTTTTCATTTTCTTTGTAATAAATCCCCTTTACACTCTTAATATTTTTTCCGCTCTTTAATGCATCTAGCAGATTAACTATTATCTTTTCCCCCTGCCCCTTAATAACTACATCAAAACCATAAGAGTTAAGCATATCTTCTGGTAAAGTAGAAGGATGGACTCCCCCCGCAACAAAAATAGCATTAGAAACATTAATTCTTATATCACTAACTAGAGATTTCATATCTTTAAGCATGTCTGTCATAAAGCCAATTCCAATCACGTCAGGTTTAATTTCTCTAACCTGTTTGATTAAATCCTCGCGACTAGTATTAAATGTGCAATCTATTATACTAACCTCCAATCCATTTTTTCTCATATAAGAAGCCAAATAAGCAATTCCCAACGGTGGGCTGCTATAAGGAAAAAATCTTGGATATATCAATAAAGTTTTCATGTTTTTTTACCCTATTTGCTTGTTTAAAAATCTATTTCTTTAAAATATAACTAACCTGAATCCCGTTTTTATCATCTTTTAAACTTCTGGCTAACCCATCATACCTTATATATAAGGAGAATATGTTCCCATTCCTAGACTTATTAGCAATTTTAAATCCTGCATTAATAAACATTTTTTCATACCTTTCTGGTTTCCATAGCTTAGTCATCTCTTCAATAAAATTATTATTCCATCCATGGGCATTTTTTCCCAAAGCATATCTAATTGGGTCTCTATAAAACTTTTTATCCCTTAGGGCTTCTTTAATATAACCAACTTGGGTTCCAATAGATATAAAATGGGCAAGATACCATTTGGGTGTTGGAAATGAGATTAAAACTTCTCCATCTTTCTTTAAGGTTCTATACATCTCATTAAGATAAAGCTGTTGTTGTTTAACGTGTTCCAAAACAAAATTAGATATAAAAAAATCAACACAACCATCCCTGAGGGGCAGATATTCACTATTAGCATAAAAATCTATGGGGGAGATAGGGTCAACAGGAGCATAAGCACTTTTTCCAAAATTATATTCGATTCCATGTATTCTTAAATTAATTAATCTCTGTAACCCCTTATGTCCACATCCATTATCAATAATCAAAGAATTTTCTTTTCCACTCAGATGTTCTAAAACAAGATTATTAGCGATTTCAGCATTATAACAATACCTTGGATTTTCTTCTTTAACAATAATTTCATTTAAAAATTCTCCATTCGTTTCTTTAAAATCTTTAGCAAAACTTTCTATGAAAGGATACAAAAATGGAGTTTCAAATGATAAGTTTCCTTGAAATTTAACATTCCTTATTGGATATGCTCGCTTACACTCTCCACAATAGAATATTT
The DNA here is from genome assembly GCA_028714375.1 of Candidatus Nanoarchaeia archaeon. Lineage (GTDB taxonomy): Archaea > Nanobdellota > Nanobdellia > SCGC-AAA011-G17 > JACPNG01 > JAQTMY01. Next base: position 42,023 of record JAQTMK010000002.1, read on the forward strand.
TCTTCCCAAAAGATTCTCCCAATTTTAATCTAGGCCTTCCTATACAACTAGGACATCCCAATAAACTAAAGAGTTGTCTAGATAATGATAGGGTCATAGGTATCTAGGATTAAATCCATTTAATAAGATTTCTGAACAAAAAACTATTTTTTGTATCCATATAAAATTATATGGGTCATAAAGGGTCTTAAAATCTTGCTCATTATTTTATCCATCCTGTAAAAGAAATTTGGAAAAAGGTTTGGCATCCAAAGAGGATTAAACATCAAAGAAGAATCATAACCCAGATTTTGTAGATTGTTTTTCCTGAGTAATTTTTTCATTTGACCAATACTAAAATAAATTCCATAGGGTTGATGTCTTTTCCCTTTTTTTGTGTCTGATGTTGAATATTTTAGATTTCCATGTCTGACCCACCTATACAGATAAGCAATAGACAATAAACTAACCTTATTCGGAAATCCTAGGATCACCTTATCTCTACTTACTCTGGCTAACTCAGAGATTGCTGTTTCATAGCTCTTAAGGTGATTAAAAACCGAGATACTATAAACAATATCAAAAGATTTATCTTTAAATGGCAACTCTAAGGCATTAGCAACAAGGTAGGTTCCTTTCTTATCATTTTTTTTACAATAATCAATCATATTTTTACTTGTATCTACCCCCGTAACGTCTGCCCCCCTCTCAGAGAGAAGTTTTGTAAACCTGCCAACTCCGCACCCAATTTCAAGAATTTTCTTACCTTTGACATTATTAACTACATTAAAAAAAGATTCCATCTGTCTTTTATCACAAATCTTCCCGCCTTTTGAAGAATATCTGATATCATTATAACTCTTAACAACCTCTGGATCATCATAAAAACTGGCAGTTAAAATATCTTCTTTTTCCATTTTAATCCTGACTGTTTCCTTTATCATATCTCTTAGCTTTAATAGTGAATATAATTGTTTGGATAATAACACTTAATATACCATAGCTTCCAACCAAAATTAAAAATAGATCCAATCTATTAAATAAAGCAAATAAAATTAACAGAACAGAAGCCAATGGATCTCCATAATATACCTGTCTTACAATCCACATCTTAGATTTAAATCCTGAAATAAAATTGTTTCCTTCTGAGAATAGAAATCTAAAGATTTCATAGGTTATAGCCATCAGTAAATAGGAAGAAATCAATAAAAATCCAAATAGCCAATAAATATCTCCAAATTGATTTGCTGCCCCCCAAGTAACTCCAAGGAAAATGACTATTCTGGAAAAATCGTTCAAAACTCTATCAAGCCAGAAGCCATAATCATTTTGTATCCCTTTGATTCTTGCTAAAGAACCATCTACTTTATCCAGAATAAGAATTAAAAAAAGCAAAAAAGCCCCTATTAGATTTGTTTTAGCTGTATTTAAATAAAACAAATAAGCAATTGGAAAAGACAAGATTAAATAAAAAAAAGTAATCATATTCGGAGTAATAAAACTATTTTTAAGAGCATTAGCAATAGGTAAAGATAATATCCTTAAAAGTTTTCTGAGTAATGAAGCTTCATAATCCTTTTTTTTGGTTCCTTCTAATTTATTTAAATCTAACATCTTTCCTTAAAATATAAACGAAAAAAATTATAAAGGTTGCGAAAAAGTAATAAAACACTCTTAATGTCAGGTAAACTGCTAAAACCAGCTCCTTGCCTGCTCCGTAGGGGGCATACATTAAGATAGCTATCCCTTCTCTTAAGCCTAACCCATTAATTGTTATGGGTATTGAAGACAATAATAATATTGCCATATTCAATAAAACAACTGTAATTAAACTAATCTCAAATCCCATCGCCTTAAAGGCAAACCAAAAAGCTATTCCGGTAACCCCCCATTTAAGAACTGTAAGTATAAGATTAAGGATAATTTTCATATAATTTTCTAAGATATAAAGTCTAGCTTCAGCAATATATCCATAAATCCTCTTAAAGAATATTTTAGCAATAAAATAAAAGATTAAACCAAGAATAATAACCCCCACTATCAAATAAAGAATATATTTCATTGGGATAAGTTTAGGGAGAATAAAAAAAGAAAATAGAACTAAAACAATAAGAGTTATCGTTTTATCCAGGATCATATAAAACACAGATTTATGATATTCAATGTTTTCTTTTTTTAGAAAAAAGGCTATTGAAAACTCTCCAAGTCTTCCAGGAAGAAAACAACCATAAGCCCAGCTCAATGAATAATATCCCAAAAATTTCTTTAGATCAAATTCTTTTGGTAAAAAAATATATACTGAATAAGCAGAAAGTAACAAAGCGATTAACAATAAAACAAGAACAACCAAGATATAGACTAAATTAATATTCTCGAATATAAAAAAAAACTCTTTAAAATCCACTTTCCATAAAATAAATAAAATAATAGCTGCAGAAACAAAAATCCTAAGCAGATTCCTAAACACTCTTTTTTTATCCATTTTCAACCTTTATAAAACATGATTCTCGAGATAATTGAACTAACTCCTCTAATGATCCTTCTTATATCTTTTAAGTTTCTTATAGACCTCATATTCTGGAAGATAACTCTGGGAGAAGTGTAATATCTCAGGTTCATCTTTCTTATAATCCCATTTAGTTCTTTCTTAGAAAGATATTTGGTTTTCATAACAGCGCCATGACAACCATCAAAATCTTCCCAAGAATTATATTCAAATAAATTCATAGATCTAGCCTCTTCATACAATTTTGTTCCAGGGAATGCCGCAGCCAATGTAAATTGCACATAATCTGCATGAACTTGTTTTGCAAATTTAATAGTTTCACTGATTGTTTCTTTTGACTCTTCTGGTAATCCAATAACAAAACTTCCAGAAGACATGATCCCTGCTTTTTTAGTTAATTTAACCGCATTAATTATTTGTTCTTTAGTTATCCCTTTAGAGGAGGTTTTTAATATTTTATCGCTGCCAGATTCAAAACCATAAAAAATATCTTTGCATCCAGCTTTTTTCATTAATCCCAATGTTTCTTCGTCAACATTATTAACTCTAGCCATGCACCTCCATATCAGATTGATTTTTCTTTTTATTAATTCATTGCATAACTCCCTTACTCTTTCCTTATCTATTAGGAAAGAATCATCATCAAAATAAATTTCATCTATATTGTAATTTCTTTTCAAAAACTCTATTTCTTCTGCTACATTCTTTGCAGACCTTGCCCTAAATTTATGACCATATAAAGTATCAGGCCATAAACAAAAAGTACACCGATAAGGACACCCCCTAGTAGAAATTAATAACGCAGCTTTTTTACCAGTATAAAATGCTTGTTGATATTTTTCAATTCTAAAGTCTTCTCTGTCAGCAAAAGGCAACTCATCCAAATTATCAATCAATTCTCTTGGATCATTAACAATTACCTTATCTTTTTCCCTATAAGTAATCCCCCTAATCTCTTTAACACCTTTTTTATTAGAATAATTGTTACACAATTCCAATAAAGTACAATCAAGTTCTCCTTTTATTATAAGATCTACAAATTTGTAATTCTCAATAATTTCTTTGTCAAAATAACTTGCATGAGGCCCCCACAAAACAACTAAACAGTTAACTTCTTTTTTGATTTGAAAAGCTGTTTCCAAATCATACATTATTGATGGTGTTGAAACTTCTAGTAAGATAATTTCAGGATTAAATTTTTTGACATAATCAACAAAAGCAGGGATCCCAAACTCTTTTTCCACAGCATCAATACCTTTTGCATCAAAACCATTTTTCTTAAGAACTGCCAAAGCAGTCGCTAAATAAACTGGGAAAGTTAAAACTTTATCTCCCCTCCTGTGTGGCCATCTAATGTTGGTCCTCGTTCCATATCCTTCTCCAGGCCAAGGAGGATTAGCAATTAAAACTCTCATATTAATCAATATTTCTCCAAACAACAACCTATTTAAAGGTTATTGTAATAGAAAATCACCATGAAACAAAATCAATTTTCTAGGACTGAACAATTAGGATATTTCATACTCTCAAGGTTACCATTCAAGAAAAATATACTAAAGATTTTAAATAAAAAAAGGTTGGATAATATTAAAAAATTGAAAACTCCACTAAATCTTGTTTATTACATTACCAATAATTGTAACCTAAGATGTAAACATTGTTTCTACTGGAAGAACCTTAACAAAAATAATAAGAATGAATTAACCCAGGAAGAACTGATTAAAATAGCAAAGAGTCTGAAACATCCATTAAATGTTTTATCAATAACTGGAGGAGAACCCTTTCTGAGAAAAGACATAGTTGAGGTTTGTGATCTTTTTTACAAACATAATAACACAAAGAGGATTAACATAACAACAAATGGCTTTGACTCAGAATTTATTTATGAGTCCGTAAAAAGAATCCTAAAGGATAATCCAAGGAAAAGACTTACGATCTTTATATCTCTTGATGGTATGGAATCCACCAATAATAAGATAAGAAGTAATGACAAGGCGTTTGCAAAGGCAACAGAAACAATAAAAAAATTAAAGCAAATTAAAAATTCGAACCTCTCATTACTGATTGCAACAACGATCCATAAAGAAAACTACCGAGAACTTCCTGAATTAATTAATTATTTAAAACTACTCAAGGTTGTACATAAGTTCAATCTATTAAGGGATAGTTCTATGGTTTTAGGTGTTGATAAAGACCTTACCTATAATTTTAACCCACAATACTTCCATCCTCTTGAAAAAGAAGAGTTGTTCCATGTACACTCCTTAATAAAAGAAAACATAACAAATTTGCCATCCAAAGTAGAAGCACTAAAAATAAAAAATTCAATAGAAATTATCTTAAATAAAATTTCACCAGTAAAATGCCTCGCAAGATACACGGATGCAGTTCTGTTCCCAGAAGGAGATATCTCAATCTGTGAACCAACAAAAACTTTTACAAATATAAGAGATTATAACTATGATTTTTATAGGTTATGGAATTCTGAAGAAACTAAAAAAATAAAAGAAAAATTAAGGAATTGCAGTTGTATACAACCTGAAAACTTATTAAATTCAATGAAATACGATACAAATACCCTTACAAATGTATTTTCTCGCAAATACTGACAATTTCATCAGCCAAGAGATTATCATTAAATTTCTTAGAATCAATAAATCCATTTTTTCTTATTTTTTCTCTAAGTTTATCATCATGATATAATATTAAAATTTTTTCAGCTAAATCCCCAGCATTTTCTACTCTATATAGTAATCCATTTTCTTTATCTCTTACAACTTCTTTAATTGAAGTCAGATTTGGAGCAATTATCGGCAGATTACATGCCCAATATTCAAAGGTTCTCAAGGTGATCCTTATCTTGCCGGATAATCTGTCTGGCAGAATAACTAAGCCAATATCCGCATCTGACATATACTGCCTGACCTCATCCTGACTAACCCAACCAGTAAATTTAAAATTCCTGCTTAGATTGTTGGTTTTAACCTGCTCTTTAAGGATTGGGAGCATTTTACCATCTCCCACGACCCAACATTCAAAATTTTTAATTTGATTAATAACCAATTTGACACAAGGAACCAAAATCTCTAAACCATCTTGGGGGTCCATCCCCCCTTGTATAACCACCACAAATTTTTTATTATTCCTCTTTCTAGAAGAATAAAACTTATTCAAATCAACTCCATCATAAACTATTTCAACTTCCCGATGATATTTATCCTCAAGATATTTTTTGATAAATTTCGTATTGCTGATCACTTTGTCTGCATTTCTCATAGTCCATCCTTCAAAAAATCCTGCAAGATTAGATAAAAATCCTTTGAAACCTTTGGTGTCCCTAACAAATTCAGCAACAAAATCCGTAGGATCAAAAATAACTGGAATATTTAAGATTTTACCAACTAACAAAGAAGGGAAACCACAGATTGCATTATGCACAAAAATTAAATCAATTTTATTTTTTTTAACAATTCTTAATAATTTTATAAACAAAAAAGGATTATAAACTGCGTATTTAACTATCTTTTTTTTATCATTCCTATCAATATATTTCATCTTAACAAAGTTAATCCCAGTTTTGCTGCTCACCTCTTCCTCGGATCCTTCAAATGGAGAAAAAAGGAATGTATTATATCCCTTTCTTTTAAAAGCCCTTGCTATAGCATAAACTCTTGGTGCCCCCCCTCCTTTATTCGGGATAATCATATCATTTACGACTAACAGGACATTTTTCATAAAATTAAAATCTAAATGGTCTATTTAAGGTTTATTAAACTAAACAACCAGAATATTTTCCCAACATTTATAAACCTTAATTTTCAATTAAAATTATGTCTTCGGATGGATTAAAAAAAATATCAGAAGGAGCTTTAATAATTTTAGTCGGAACCATTCTGGCAAAATTATTAGGGTATGCCTATAGGTTTATAATTGCAAGAACTGGGTCAGAAACTTATGGGATGATTTCAATAGGATTAGCGACCTTGGGAGTTTTGAGTGTAATATCCACCTTAGGATTAGATCTCGCAGTAACAAGATATATCTCCTATTATCAGGAAAAAAATCAAACTGAAAGAGCAGTTGCCACTCTAAAATCCGCTCTTAAGATTACTACAATAACTTCAATCTTTATAGGAATTCTTCTATTTTTATTTTCAGATCAACTAGCTAATATATTATTCCACAAAGCAGAAGTAGCAATTATCCTAAAGATATTTGCATTCGCAATACCCCTCTCAACAATAAGAAATATTTTCTTAGCTGCGACACGGGGTCTCAAAAAAATACAATATGAAATTTATTCTAAGAGTCTATCTGAAAATATACTAAGAATAGCCTTTACGATTATTGTAATTATAATGGGTTATAGACTATTTGGGATATCGGTTGCATATGTTCTTGCAATTCTAATCAGTTTAGTTATTTCATTCTACTTTTCAGAAAAAAATATTCCAATACTAAAAACAAACAAAACAGCTTCTATGAAAAAAGAACTTTTAACATATGCTATTCCATTAACAATCGCATCTATATTTCTTCTTATTATGGTCTGGACAGATACAATAATGATTGGTTTTTTTAGAACAATGTCTGAAGTTGGGATCTACAATGCTGTAATGCCTCTCTCACAATTAATGCATATCTTTACAACCGCATTCATTGCCTTGTTCCTCCCTATTATAACTGAACTTTTCGCCAAAAACAATTTAGAAGAGATAAATCAAATATACAAAACAATCCTCAAATGGGTATTAATTATAAATCTTATAATCCTTTCATTGTTCTTAACATTCCCATCACAAATTTTAACAATCCTTTTTGGTCCAGAATACTCAATTGGAGCAACCTCTTTGATGATCTTATCTGTTGGAGCATTTCTCTATTCTTTTGCTCTAATCTCCTTCCAAATCCTGATAATATTCAAAGAAACAAAAAGAATAATGTTTATTTCAATAGCTGCTACTCTAATAAATATCATCCTGAATTATCTGCTCATCCCAAGGATGGGAATTAATGGTGCGTCAATAGCAACAAGCATTTCATTCCTCATCTTTTCTATCTTAATCTTCTTAAAAAGTACAAATCTTATAAAAAGATATCCAATTAGCTCTAAGTTTTTAAATGTAATTTTCTGTTCAGTAGTATCTCTCAGTTTCTTAATTTTAATTAAAGGATACGTTAATTTTAATAATAAAATTTTAAATCTGATTGTGTTAGGGGTTTCACTTATTATAGTTTATTTGATACTCTTAATAATAACAAAATCCTTTGGCAAAGAAGACATAGATACTATAAGAAATCTTCAACAGAAGGTGAGGATTAATTTTAACCCAATAAATAATATTCTAAGAAGATTTATCTGAATCTAGATACAAAAATATATAAATCACAAACAAAGAAACCTTATAAAACAAGTTTAATGGTTCTTTAAAATGGATTTTGAAGAAAATAATATATCAAGAAAAAGAGGCAAGATTATAGGATTTATCTTGGCCATAATAGTTTTTATAACTATCATAATAATAATAAGAACATTTGTAATATGAATAATGAATTTTTTAAAGGAATAAAGGAAGGATTTCAATCTTTTGGAAATTTAATAGCTAAAGCAGTAAATTTTATTCTTTTATTTTTAGTCTATATTATTGCAATAGGTCCAACTTACTTAGTTTCAAGATTATCTAAAAAATATTTCTTAAGTATCAAAAAAACAAAAAAAGACAGCTATTGGATAAAAAAAGAATCTGGAGGAGAACCTATAGAAAATTACTATAGGCAGTTCTAAGATGTACATTCTTGGTATTTCTTGCTTCTATCATGATGCTTCAGCCTGTCTGGTAAAAGATGGAAAGGTAATTGCGGCTGCAGAAGAAGAGAGATTTACAAGAAAAAAACATGATATCTCATTCCCAGTAAACGCAATAAATTTTTGTTTAGATTATGCAAAAATAAATATAAATCAGATAGATCACATAACTTTTTATGAAAAACCACTACAAAAATTTGAAAGAGTATTATATCAATCAATTGAAAGATTTCCATTCACCCTTTCAATGTTCTACAAAGCAATTCCTTCATGGTTAAATGAAAAATTAAGAGTGAAAAAATTAATCAGAAAGAAACTAAAATACAAAAAAGATATTTTTTATATTGAGCACCATCTATGCCATGCAGCAAGTTCTTATTTTATAAGCCCATTTAAAGAATCTGCAATATTAACAATAGATGGAGTTGGTGAATGGGACACATCTACAGCAGGTTACGCCAAAGAAAATCAGATTAAAATAACAAAAAGATTGGTTTTCCCCCACAGCATCGGACTATTATACAGCACAGTTACAGCTTATTTGGGATTTAGTGTAAACAACTCAGAATACAAAGTTATGGGTTTAAGTCCGTATGGAAGAATGGACAAAACAACAAATCCTTACTATTCAAAATTCAAAAAAATTGTAAATCTAAAAGAAGATGGTAGTTTTGAACTTGATATGGATTACTTTGACTATCACTATAAGATAAGGATGCCAAGCAAGAAATTCATAAAAGAATTTGGTCCAGCAAGAAAAAAAGAATCTGGATTAAATCAGAGGCACAAGGACATTGCAGCAGCCTTACAGTTAATCACAGAAGAAATAACATTAAAGATGTTAAATCAGTTATACAGGGAAACAAAATGCCCAAATTTATGCCTTGCTGGAGGTTCAGCATTGAATTCTGTAGCAAATGGTAAAATTTTGGGTAATACTCCTTTCAAAGATATTTATATCCAACCAGCTGCAGGCGATGGTGGAACAAGCATGGGTGCAGCATTATATGCCTATTACGCTTTATTAAATCAAAACACTAAAAAAAGAGAGGTGTTGAAAACAGCATATTTGGGACCAGAATATTCTCATGCTGAAATAAAAAAATTTTTGGATGAAAACAAAATAAAATACTCTGAATTCAAAAATGAAAAAGAAATAATAAAAGAAATCTCAAAATTAATTTTTAATAACAATGTTATTGGGTGGTTCCAGGGGAGAATGGAATGGGGTCCAAGAGCTTTGGGTTCAAGAAGTATTTTATCAAATCCCGCAAATCCAAAAATGCAGGAGATTTTAAATCTTAAGGTAAAACACAGAGAAAAATTCAGACCATTTGCACCAGTAATTTGCGAAGACGATGCAAAAAAATATTTTGAATGTGATATCCCTATCCCAAAACCAACAGATTTTATGCTTATGGTTTATCCAATAAAAAAACAATATCACAAATTAATTCCTGCAGTAACCCATGTAGATGGTTCTGGAAGGCTTCAGACAATAAGAAGAGAAGACAATGAATTGTATTACGATCTAATAAAAGAATTTGGAAAACTCTCAGGAATTCCAATTCTTATAAACACTTCATTCAATATAAGAGGAGAACCAATCGTTTTGTCTCCTTATTATGCATATCGGTGTATGATGGGGACAGGAATCGATTATTTGCTAATGGATAAATTTTTGATAAAAAGAGAAGATAATCCTCAGGATATGTGGGATTCTGAAAAATATGCTAAAGACTAGAAAATTAAGATTAAAAAGACTTTTATTCAAATTAATTGTTTTACTCATAATATTCAGCTTTCTTTTTATTTTGTTTGAAATCTCATCCAGGGCAATAATAGGAAAACGACTTATTGCACAAGTAGAACCAAATGGACTATATCATTTTAAACCAAACCAGGAAGGATGGTATGTTCATATAATAAGCTCACCCAAGGCAAGAATAAATAATATTGGTGCAAGAGGGCAAGATATAGATATAAATTTATTGAATTCAACAAAAAAGTACATTTTTCTGGGGGATTCTTTTACTTTTGGGTGGGTTTTAAAGGACAACGAAACCATCCCAGAATATTTCAAAGAAAATCTAAATCTTAGCTCCGAATCTGTATTAAACTATGGTAATGGTGGTTATGGAATAGATCATATGATTGCTGCATATGAATATAATAAAAACTATTTTGGAAAAGGGGACACAATAATAACTATCCTAATCAATGCGGATTTCTATAGACCAATGTCCCCTTATGAATCTTCAATCAAAAAAGAATTATTTTGGAAGATTAAAGAGAAATCATCATTTATATCCTGGATGTGGGCTACCTCACAGCACTTATTGGGGGTCATAAATGAAGAAGATGCAATGGATATAAACAAAAGCAAGGATATATTTAAAGAAGAAGGTCAAAAACTCATTTCATTCAACAATATTTTAAAGAAAGACAAAATCAATTTAATTTATGTATTTTATGAATATAATCAAACAGATTACTCATTAAAAGCAAAAGAATTTTGTAAAGAAAATAATTTGGTTTGTATAACTAATGTTTATAATGATATTTCCTTAATCAAAAATGTTCCAATCTATACCTATGATCAAAAACATCCATCTAATTACTCGAATAAAGCAGTAGCAGAGAAGATAGCAAGATTTATAAATAAAGAATAAAAATTAAAAAAATGGGAAATAAATCATTAATTGGTGAATTTTTTCAGTTCATTAAAATAAGAAGATCTTGGTGGTTATTACCAATTTTAATAATGTTATTATTAGTTGGAGTTTTGATAATATTTGGTCAGTCTAGTGGACTCTCTTCTATAATATATGCTTTGTTTTAGGTAAAAGTTATTAAAATAAGGTTAGAATTAAAAACCATGACTTATTTAGACAGAAATCAAATAAGAATAAGAAGAAAAATATTTAAAATAATTGCGGTTCTTCTTGGATTATTCATTTTTTTATTATTTCTAGAAGTTGGATTAAGAATGTTCTATCCTCAAACAAGTTCATTATTATCTAAGGAAGACTACATAAAACCAAATGAAAGAATTACTCTATACAATCCTCATCTAAAAAGAGAATATGCATATACGGTTATAACAAATTCAGAGAGTATGAGAAATGAAAAAGAATTTACATTGGAACATAATAATCCAAGAATTATTCTGCTGGGAGATTCAATGGCATTTGGGCAGGGAGTCGAACAGAATGAATCGTTTGCTGCAATTATTGAATCTAATTTTAAAGATCTAGAGGTATTAAATCTTGCAGTTCCAGGATTAAGCATTCCAAGTTATTATTCAAGATTAAACACAAAAGGATTGGAGTACAATCCAGACATTGTAATTGTTTCTATTTTCTTAGGAAATGATCTAAGAAGTATAGGGAACATAACCGAAATAAATTATACTAAATCTTATGTATCTCCTAATCCAATTAGTCTTTTTCTGGCAAGGAATGTACATTCATTAAAGTTTATATGGAGATATATTTATCAAGGTAAACTAACTGCCCCAATCGTAAAATTCTTTAATATAAAAACCGAATCTTTGGAGACAAAAAGAATAGTAAATAGTGAGGAAGAATTGGAAAAAAATCTTATTGTTTTTGAAACTGATCTTAAATATTACAAAGAATTATCAGAAAAAAATAATTTTTCTCTCATAGTTTTGATTATCCCCGAAAGAGAGCAGGTTGACAAGACAAAAATGGATGAATATCTATCTAAAATAAATGATACTCAAGTTGACGAAGCAGAAATAAGAAAGAAAATAAACAACATACTTGAAAAAAACAAGATAATCTATTTAGACACAACTCCAGAACTTAAAAGATTAAATGTAAATAATACTTTCTATTTTGAAATAGATGGTCATCTCAATAAGGAAGGTCATAGGTTAATTGGTAGTCTCCTGACACAAAAACTAAAAGAAGAAAACCTTTTAAAATAAAGAAGAACTTTATATTCATGAAACCATTAAGATCAAAATTAATGAATTTACTAAGGGAAATAAATCTTGAGTTAAACTATCTCCCCTATTCTTTTAGAAAAAATATAAATCTTAATAATCCAAAAAAGTTTCTTATAGTGGCCCATTGGTTGATTGGAGACTTAATCGTTCTAACTCCATCTATAAAAGTAATAAAGGATCAATATCCACAAGCCAAAATAGATATAATTATTTCAAAGGGGATGAAAGATGTTCTTTCTCTTAATCCAAATATAAATAAAATTTTTGAAATAAACAAAAAAGAAATTGAAGAAAATCTAAAATGGTATTCTGAAAAGTTAAAAAAAGAAAAATATGATGTTGGAATAATATTCTTTGAGGGAGACAAAAAAACTAGCAGATTGTTAAAAGAGGCAGATATTCCAATAAGGATTGGTTGTGCAAAATCTGGAGTCAAAAGGGGAAAAGGTTATTATCTCACTAGAAAAACAAAACCAGACCACAAAGAAAAACAATATCTGTTCTACAACTTAGACGTATTAAAAACAATAAATATATTCCCAAAAGAAATAAAACAAGAAATTTTTGTTGATAAAAAAGATGAAGAAAAATTCAGAAAAATTATGGGAAACAAACTAAAGATTGTAGTTCATGCCGTTCCAAACCACAAGACTCATATATGGAACAACAAAAGATTTGCAGAAGTAGCAGATTACCTTATTGAAAGAAAAAAAGCAGCAGTATTTTTTACTGGTGCAAAAAAAGATGCCCCCCTGAATGATGAAATAATCTCTCTTATGAAAAACAAAGCTCAAAACCTTGCAGGAGGATCTATAAAAGATTTCTTTGGAATAATTAAAAATTCTGACTTAGTTATTTCAGTTGATACTTCTGCAATGCATGTTGCAGCAACATTTAATATTCCAGTTATTGCTTTAATGGGTGCAAGCCCCTACAAATTATGGAAACCTTATTCCAATAGGGCTGTGACTATTTTCCATCCAGAAAAATGCACCGAATGCAGATTATACAAATGCTTCAGAAAAGGAAAAAGATATATGGAATGTATGGATTCAATAACAAAAGATGAAGTGATACAATCCTGCGATTTACTCCTAAAAGAAAACAAAAAATAGTATAACTATCTTTAAATAATCTATTTTTCTCAAAAAGCCTATGAAAATAACCCTTATTTCAACATCTGTAACGCCTTCAGATCAAGGAATAAGAACTATCTCAAGCTTGTTAAAAAAATATGGTCACAAAGTCAAAATCATATTCTTACCCTACACAGAAAACTACAAAAAACTCTACAAAAAATCAGTTCTAAAACAAATCTTAGAAATTGCAAAAGATTCAGAACTAATTGGAGTATCTGCCTACGCCTCTACCTCCAAAAGAGCCGAACAAGTAATAGGTTTTCTTAAAAAACTAAATGTCCCAATAGTGTACGGTGGAATCCATGCAACAATATCTCCAAGAGAATGTATTAATCATTGTAATATTGCCTGTGTGGGTGAGGGGGAAGACGCTTTTCTTGAGTTGGTTGAAAAACTTGAAAAAAGAGAAGACATAGGAAAAATTCAAAACCTCTGGATAAGGTATAAGGACGTTATCTTCAAGAATCCAGTAAGACCATTAAGGGAAAAACTGGATGAATTGCCATTTGCAGATTATGAAATTGAGGATCATTATATTCTTGAAAGAGGAAGATTAATTCCATTTGAAGAAAGACATCTTGGAGGATATATTTTCTTTTTGACAGGAAGAGGCTGTCCATATGGCTGTGCCTATTGCAGTAATCATTTTCTAAACACATTATATGAAGGAAAGGGAAAAACATTAAGATGGCACTCTCCGGATTATATTATTGAAAATGTTTTATATCTTAGAAAAAAATATCCTTCTCTAAAAGTATTTGACATAAGAGATGATACTTTCTCCTTAAGACCTTTGTCACAGATAAAATATTTCTGTGAATTATACAAACAAAAAGTAAACATTCGTTTCAAATGTTTGGCAGACCCTAAGACACTTACAGAAGAAAAAGCAAGACTATTGGCAGATGCAGGATGCACAGATATTATAATTGGTATCCAGGGTTCTGAAAAGGTCAATCAGGAAATTTATTTAAGAAATCAGACTGATGAAGATGTATTAAGGACTGCAAATATTTTGCATAAATTCCCAAAAATTGCTGTAATGTATGATATTATAACCTGTAATCCCTATGAAACAAACAAAGATATTCTAAACCTCATAGAATTAATCAGGGAGATCCCTCCTCCATTTTATCTTTCAGTAAACAATCTGGTTTTCTTCACAGGAACAGAACTATACCAGAAAGCAAAAGTAGAGGGGATTATAAAAAAAGAAAAAGATTCTGCTGCAGATCTTAATTATTGGGATAGGTTCAAACATATCAAACTAAAAAAGAAAAATGAGTATTTAACTTTAATATTAAACTTGATGAGAGGCAGTGTAACAAAAAGAAGAATAGGTTTGATTCCAAGATTCATATTAAAAAAATTATTAAGGGAAAAAAGAATAAATTTCCACACAAAACACAAATCTTTAACCTATTGTGTTGGTTTTATAATAAACATATTTGATTTCCTAAGAGAAAAAATACTAAAACCTTTATATAGGAATTTCATACCGGTTAAATTCAGGGTTTGGTATGATCAAATAAGATATAGGGTATAAAATGAAGATAGCTTTAATTAGTGTCAACAAAGGAGATACTCTTCCTTTAAACTTAATTATATTAGCTGGATATCTAAAAAAATATGGTAATTTTAATGAAATTAAGATAATTGATATAAATGTAGACAACATCTATGAGAGCATATTAAGGTATAAACCTGATATAATTGGGATATCTTCTATGACTGTTTATTATGGATATGCTACAAAACTAGCAAAAAAACTAAAACAAAACATAAATGTTCCTATCTTAATAGGGGGAAACCATATATCCACTCTCCCAAATTGTCTCTATGATTGTTTTGATATTGGGATAATTGGGGAAGGAGAAATAACCACTTTGGAAGTTTTGAAATTATATGAGCAAAAGAAAAAATTCGAAACAAAAGATCTTCAAAAAATAAATGGGATTGCATTCCATAAGGACAATCAAATTAAACTTACAGAACCAAGACCATTGATTGAAAACTTAGATGAGATTCCAATTCCAGATTATAGGTTAGTATCTAAAAAATATTTCAAAAAAGTTGTTACACCTGCCTGGAAAAGAGGAATAACTGCACCAATGGTCACATCAAGGGGCTGTCCATATACCTGTGTTTTTTGCTCAACAAGTATTTGCTGGCATAAGAGAACTAGATTTCATTCTCCAGACTATGTTGTTGAATATATAAAAATGTTAAAACAAAGATTTAATGTAGACTTTATTTATGTGTGGGATGATATGTTTCTCCTTAACAAACCAAGGATTAAGGAAATTGCTGAAAAGTTAAAAAAAGAAAATCTTAAATTAAATTATATAGTCCACACTAGAGTAGAGGTAGTTGATGATGAATTCTGTAAGATGCTTAAGGAAATGGGGGTTTCAGGAGTACAGTTTGGTTTTGAATCCGGCTCTGAAAGAGTATTAAAATATTTAAAAGGATCCTCAACAAGCATAGAGAAAATAAAAAAAGCAGTCCTAACTTGTAAGAAATATGGATTCTTGGTTTATGGTAGTTTCATATTTGGTAGTCCAACCGAAACAATAGAGGAGATGAAAGAGACTGTAAGCTTGTTTGATTTTTTAATAAAAGCAGACATTGAAAATGTCTGGACCTATATTATGACTCCTCTTCCTGGAACTAAAATCTGGGAGATTGCAAAGGAAAGGAATAAAGTAAAGGACGAGATGGATTGGAATGATCTCTCATTCCAGAGAATAGAAAATCCTTTGTTATTAGATGAACATATAAGCAGAGAAGAATTCAAAAAAATATTTATAGAGGGAAGGAAAAAACTGCAATATTTTAGATGGAAAAAGATTAAAAGAGATCTAATTCATAATCCCCATTATCTAATACTAAATGCAATCAAAAAACCACAATTATTATTCCAGATTATAAAAGGCCGTTTGAATGAAGAAGTCTGGGCAATAAAGGACGAAATATGAGAATTTGCCATATCAATATGTTTTACTATCCAACAATTGGGGGGGTAGAACAAGTTATGCAGGAACTAGCAGAAAGACAGGTTAAAGAAGGCCACGAAGTTCATGTCTTCTGTTGTGATTCAGATAAATACAAGAGGATAGAAAAAAAAGAAGAAACTGCAAACGGAATAAGAATACACAGACTTCCTTATTGGTTCAAACTATCCATATTTACTTACATCTGGCCAACCCTGCTGCCAAGACTATTAAAAGAAAAAAGATTTGATATTTACCATTCCCATGTTTCAGGACATTTATACATTCTTTTAACAGGCATAGTATCAAGAATAAAAAAAGGAAAACACATTCACACAACCCATTGCCCATGGACAGATTCTTCATTTAGACCAAAGGTCTTAAGACCATTGTTATGGATAAACGACAAAGTTCTAAATAAACTTTCTTTTAAGATGATTGATAGAGTGATTTCTATAACTCCCTGGGAAGTTGACACATTCCTCAAAAAATACACTAAAAAAGAAAAAATAAAAGTAATTCCAAACGGAATGGACAAAATCCTTTTCAAGAAAGTTAGTCCAAACAATTTTAAAAAAGATAATAATCTCAAAGGTAAACTGGTTTTGTTTTTTGGGAGACTAAATCCAACAAAAGGTCCAGAAGTTCTTGCTAAAGCAGCAATAGAAATAACAAAAGAGAGAGAGGATATCTCATTTGTTTGGGCCGGTCCTGATGAAGGCAAGGCAAAAGAAGTTGAAGAATTAATCAAACCTTATAGGAATATGAAATATCTGGGGCCAATAAAAAGAGAGGATAAAACCGCTATCTTTCAAGCAGCAGATGTATATGTCCTTCCTAGTTATAGGGAAGGTCTTCCATTAACCTTATTTGAAGCAATGGCTGCAGGTCTTCCACTAGTTGTTTCTCCTGTTAATGGTGTTTCTTATGAAGTAAAAGATCCTGAAAATGGTTATTTTGTGAATTATGGCGATGTTGAAATGCTGAAGGAAAAGATACTGAAAGTTTTAGACAATCCAGAAATAGCAAAGAAGATGTCTAAAAATAATATTGAAAAATCAAAAAACTACGATTGGGATATTATTTACAAAAGATATATGGAAGAATACCAAAAATTAGCTAAGATATAAACTAATATCTTTGCTCTCACTAAAATGAAATGCTTTTTTTCTTAACAAACAATTATGACATTTCCCACAATGGATTGGGAGATTACCTCTAAAACCGCCACCATTATAACAACTGTAAGTATATTGCCATGGAACTTTTAATTTACTTCCAATTTCAACAACCTCTGGTTTATCTTTGTCAATAAAAGGAGCTAAAAATTTATATCCTCCATGAAATGTAGCTTCCTCACTTAGTAAATTTAATTTCTTTAAAAATTCAGGAGTTGTATCTTTCAGTTGAACCTGTCCTTCGTCTTTTATTCCAAGATAAACATCCCATCTTTCCTTTGTTGAGATAAACAAAGATTCAGCATGGCTTAATCCAACCAAACCAAAAATAGCATTCCTGCATGGAACCCAGTATAATATCTCATGTTCCTGTTCTTTTTTAATATCTTTTAAATCTTCATCCCTGACATCCGGTAGTTTATCTTTTCTGTTAATCAAAGATGTGCTAATTTTTCCAAGCCATTCCAGGTTAATTTCTTTGAATTCAGCATTTAATTCATAAGCTATTTTTTTAACACAAAATCTTTCTTCTTCAAGTGGTTTTTGACCATAATTAAAGAATAATAATATCATTTTTTTAGGATTCATAGATTTAACTTTATATGCAACAGCCACACTATCAAGTCCTCCCGAACACAAAATAATTGCATTATTCATGTTTATTCTGGAACAGAAAAAACCTTATAAATCTATACCCTAACCAAATTAGATGGAAAAAGAGCTTAAAGACTTAAAACCTGGAGAAAAAATCAATCTTGAAGGAAATAACTATATTGTAAAAGAAATTGAAGTGTCAAATATAGGGAAACACGGAAGATCAAAGTGCAGGTTAGTTGTTATTACTTCAAAAAAAGAAGAAAAAATTTTAGTAAGACTTTCTGACATGAAAGCAGAACTAATATGATCCATATTATTATAGCTTCTTATAATGAGCCAAAATCAACAGAAAAAGCAGTTAATGCATTTCTTAATCAGAATATTCCAAAACCTTTTGAAATCATAGTTTCAGATCCTTTCCCAGAAGTTGAAGAATATTTGGTTGACAAATTTAGTAAAAAAATAAGATTTTTCCAGGATCCTGATGAAGGTAAATCCTTTGCTTTAAATATGATTCTTGAAGAGATTTATTCTGAAAACAAAAACGATATTATTATTTTCACAGATGGGGATGTTTATATTTCAGAAAACGCTGTAAAAGAGATTTTGGATAAATTCAAAAACCCGGAAATTGGTTTGGTTTGCGGTCATCCTGTTTCTTTAAATTCAAGAAATGAAAAATATGGTTATTATTCTCATTTATTTTTTGATGAGATGAATTTAACTAGAAAAAAACTAAGTGAAAAAAAAGAGTTCTTTGAAGTCTCCGGCTATTTATTCGCAATAAGAAATGGCATAATAAAAAATTTCCCAGTGGAAAGTTCAGAAGATAATATTATTCCAATTCTATTATGGAACAAAGGATACAAACTAAGTTACGCTGAAGAAGCAAAAGTCTATGTTTTAAATCCCCAGAATGAAAAAGACTGGCTAACTCAGAAAAAAAGAAACATAAAAGGTCATCTTGCTTTGGAAAAATTAGTTGATAAGATACCTAAAAGAAAAAATACCTTCTTGCAGGAAGCTTTTAGGGGTTTTAAGATTATGTTCAGGCACCCAAAAAATTTTAAAGAATTTTTCTGGTTGATTAACTCTGCATTTCT
Organism: Candidatus Nanoarchaeia archaeon; assembly: GCA_028714375.1. Classification (GTDB taxonomy): domain Archaea; phylum Nanobdellota; class Nanobdellia; order SCGC-AAA011-G17; family JACPNG01; genus JAQTMY01. The sequence goes on from JAQTMK010000002.1 coordinate 61,300, forward strand.
AAGACTAAAAGCCTGGAAGCTGGCTAAAAAAGACTTGAAAAAAGGGAAAGAATACAAAGACGGCTGGCGTGGTTATGAAGGAACTACAGATTCAACCAAACCATTGGATTAGATAAATACTTATAAACTGAAATTATCTATCAAAAATATGGATACATTAGAAGAAAAAATTAAGGGAGCTATAGAAAAAGAGTTACTTAAAGCGATCACCAATCCAAAAGCTCGATTAAAAGATCGTCTAGACGCAGTCGACCAAATAAATAACTTTAAATTAGATGAATATGATCAGTCCAGTTTGATTATTAAAGCGATCAAGAAGATGATGGGTTATGAGCCAAGAAAATTATTTTATAGATTACCCACCCCAAATAACCAAGAAGTAATTTATAAACTTATAAGAGATGGGATTCATAAAATTGAACCACCTATACGCGCTAATACTGCTGATACGATCCTAGAATTGTATCCTAAAGGTTCATATCCCTATGATATGGCATTCAGTTGCTATTTTGATGATTAATTTTTTTCTTTAATTCCGTCTTCAACTCATCCAAATTCTCAACTAATTTAACAGAATTCAAAACCATAACACAAACTCTGTCAAACTGGTTTAGACTAGTCTTGTCTTCAACCAACCCAATAACCGGAATGTTTTTAGCATAAGCATAACCAATTTCCCATGCAGTTCCACTTCCAATCCCTTTCCAATCTAAGATAGCTATCATCAATCCACATGAATCTATTACTTTAGAATCCTTAATAAAAAAAGGCTTAGAATCCCCTTTGGTAAAAACTCCAACATCTCTGTGAGGCAAAAAAGTATCAAAACCTAGCTCCTTACATATCTTATCAATTTTCTCAAGCTTTTTCCTTTGTTTTTCTTCCCATAAAGGCCCAGCTACGTAAATTTTCATAGTATAACCCTTCATATAAAACCTTATAAATCTTATGTATACTAAAAAAGTATGCAATTTAAATGGAATAAAAACTGTAAGGAATTCACCGCTTATGGCGGTTTTGCCTGCGATTTAATCAAAACAGAAGGCTACAAATCCTGTGAAGAGTGCAAATTCTATGACCCTTACTCAGAAAAGATATTAATAATAAAACTTGGAGCAATTGGAGATGTGATAAGAACAACTCCAATACTTACCGCACTAAGAAGAAAATATGAAAACCCCCAGATAATCTGGCTTGTAAAAGAGGAATCCATAGATGCATTAAAAAATAATTATTTAATAGATAAAATCTACATCTATAATCAAGAAACTCTATTAAAATTAAAATATGAAAAGTTTGATATTTTATATTCTCTGGAAACAGATATGCCTGGAACTGCAATAGCCAATGAAATAAAAGCAGACAAAAAATATGGATTCTATCTAGATGAGTTTGGACAGCCTTCTGCATTCAATAAAGAAGCAGAATTTATAATTGAAAAGGCATTGTCAGATTATCTTAATAAAAATAATAGAAAAACCTATCAGCAATATATTTTTGAAGCATCACATCTGCCATTTACAAACGAAGAGCCAATTCTAAACCTAAGTGAACATCAGAGGTTCTTTGCTTCAGAATTCCTTCACAAGAATAATCTAAGAAAAGAAGATAAGATTCTAGGTATTCACATTGGTGGCGGAGGAAAAAGATGGCCTTCAAAAGTCTGGCACAAAGATGAAGTATTAAAATTTATAAGATTATTAAAAGATAAATACAAAGTTATAATTTTCTCAAGTACCCAGGAAAAAGAAATTCAAAAAGAATTAATTAACAATCCAGAAATAAAAAATTATGTTTACCCAAATAACCCAGAAAATTCTTTAGGAGAATTTATTGCAGTAGCAAACTTATGTGAAACAATAGTAACTGGAGACAGTATGGCTTTGCATGTTTCAACTGCTCTAAAGAAAAAAACAATAGCATTGTTCTTCTGCACTCCAGACTGGGAAATAGAAACTTATGGAAGAGTTAAAAAGTTAGTTTCTCCTTTATTGATGAAGTATTTCTTCACAGATCAATACCATGAAGATTTAGTAAAAAGTATTACAGCAGAACAAGTCTATAGTAAATTAGAACAATAAACTTCTTAAATAAAAAAACTTCTTAAAACTTATGTCTGAGGAAAATCTTCTAAAAGAAAAGTTTAAAGAAATAAAAAATGATAAATTAATCTTTATTCTGTTAGTTATTGTGATTATTCTGGGTATCTTTACCAGAGTTCAGGATACTTCTGGAATCAGTTACTGGGGGGATGATGAATCAACTATCCCAGTTGGATTATTATTTTTTTATCCCCATACATATTTTCCAGGACTTTCTGGAGTGTCAGAACCCCCACTAGGAAATCTTATTATTGCATCTGGATGCATGTTATCTGGAGAAGATTTCTCCAAAGTTACGGAGATTCAACCTTCATTTTATCCTGGAAGAGAACTACTCCTGGGAGAGCCTTTAATTAATGCGCAGGATTATTGCCATGCCCCCATAATCCTTTTCGGAATCCTCTTTTTCTTAGCCGTTATAGTTATTGCAATTTTATTGTTAAACCGATACTCTGCAATTTATGTAATTTCATTTTTTGCATTTTTGCCTGAATTATTAACATATTCAAGATATATTCACACAGATATAATTTATATGACATTCTCAGCAATAGGTTTGATCTTCCTGTTCCTTTTCTTTAAATCAGAAAAACAAACCAAAAAAGAAAAACTATTTTTAATTCTTTCAGTTTCTTTTTTTGGATTAGCCTCTGCAACTAAGTTTCCAGGATTGGGTTTTATAGCTTTTGCAGGGATAATCTTCCTAATAAAATTCTGGGATGAGATAAAAACAACTTCTAATGAAAAAATAAAACCCTTGGTAATTTTTGCCATAGAATCAATAATTGCATTTTTATTCTTCTTTTTATTGCCATTCCAGCTAAATCCAAAAAATCTGATAGATGTGTTAAAATCATATTCTACTGTGTATAGTGATGTCTCAGGTTTTACATTTGGTAGTTTATTTTTTAAGAATATTTACAATTTATTTTTGAACGTCAATATTCTAGACCTTATCCTGCTGATCGTTTCAATTTACATAATATATAAATTAATAAAAAATAAAGAAAAAACAAAGGAAGAAAAATTTATTATTTATCTTTCAAGCTGGTTTATCCTCCTAAGTTTCTTTTCATATGCATTAAAATTATTCAGAATATCTATCCCATTCCTAATGGGAGTAATGTGTTTGGTATCTTTGGTATTTTCAAATAAATATTATCCATTAAAGAAAAACCGAAAATTAATTTTTGGTATTTTTATAATCATTTATTTGTTATTCTCAGTATTTAGTTCCCTATCAAACAGTCCAACATTCTTAAATAAGAATTCATTGGTATGCTCTATAAGTCCGGATGAAAGTTCATGCAATCCAAATCCTATGAATCATGCTGCAAGACAGATTTCAGACTATCTAAAACCAATACTTAAAGAAGAAGATACATTTATTCCAATCACTCCGGTAACCCTTACTTATTATCTGAATCGTGGAGAATCTCTTTATAATCTACAATTTAATTCTCAGTTCGAACAGCAGTTTAAAAAATCTGCAGACTTAGCAGATTATATTGCCTACTATCACCCAGGGAATAAATCAGTAAGGTTTGTTATTATAAATCCAAATCGTCTACCAGAACAAAAAGGATTCTACAGTTTATATCAGGAGTTCACTCCAACCAAAATAATCAAACTTGCAGGCAAAGATGCAGTTTATATTTATGATTTAAAGAATTTATCTAAAAAAGACATTGGGATAAATACAGCACCTGGTACAAACACTATTTAATTTTTTACCATTAAATAATTTTCTTGTGTTCTTCATATTTTGACTATTCCAGATTTGTTTGATTTTTTTATCCTTCACATTGCCAGCAGAATCCCTTAACATTGTACATGGGAATATTTCCCCATAACTGTCAACTAACAAACTTCCCCATAATATTGAACAGGGTTGAACTTCATTATATAATCTTAATCCTAAATGAACTTCATTGGTTTCAGCCTCTTTTTTAAGATCAGAAATAACATTCCAAAATTCATCTTTCTCTTCCTTTGGAATTAAAAGTTCCTGAGGCAAAATCCACTGACTTGGACAAACATCTCGGTTATAAATTCCGTCTACATAATTTTTTATCTCAGGAGTTAAAACCGTAATATACTGGGCATCATACTCCCTAATCTCCATTTTTTTCATTAAAGCAGGCATTTCCTTAAGGTGCTTATAATTTAGATTGGAAATAACAGTATTGACTCTCAGGAATGGTTTATCAAGATTTAATTCTTTTTTATACCTATTTATCATTTCATTTGCTTTCATAACTTTTTCAAAACTTCCGCTAACACCTCTGATGTCATCATGTATTTCAGCAGTAGGAGCATCTAATGAAAAACATAATTCATCTAATCCAGATTCAACAATCTGTTTAGCCATTTTTTCATTAATCATAAAAGCATTTGTAGTTATTGTAGTAAAAAATTTCAGTCTTTTAGCAACTTTGATATAATCAAAAATAGATTTTTCCAAGAAAGGTTCTCCTCCGCAAAACATCAAAGTTTTTGTCAAAGGATTCCATTTCCTTATATCTTGAATAACCTGAACTATTTCAGAATCAGTCAATAATTTTTTGTTTTCAGTATGTTTAGAAAGACCATCTTTCCATAGATTACATTGTTTGCATTTTAAGCAGCATCTTTCATTGACTTCAATTACAGCATAAAATGGTGGTGTAAAAGCCCTGTCTGTAAATGTCAGTAACTGAAATCCCTTTTCCATAAGTTTCCTTACTTTTGGCATAAAACCTTAACCAAATTTTGATTTAAATAATTATCTTATATTAAAACCTATCAACAAGAGTATAGAAAACTATAAATAACCTCAAAAAGAGCATTTACTAAATGAAAACTTCAGTAATATTCTTAACTTTAAACGAAGAAGCTTCTTTGGAAGAAATGTACAACCAAATGCCAAACAAACAAGATATTTACGAATTTCTATTAGTAGATGGCGGTTCTAAAGATAAAACTCTAGAAATAGCTAAAAGATTAGGAATGAAAATAGTAAACCAAAAAGAAACCGGAAGAGGAAGAGGTTTCTATGAAGGAATGAAAGCAGCAAAAGGGGATATTCTAATTTTTTTCAGTCCAGATGGAAACGAAGACCCAAGAGAAATACCTTTAATGATTAAAAAAATAGAAGAAGGTTATGATATGGTTATTGCTTCAAGATTCATGAAACAATCAGCAAGTCATGATGTTACATTCATAAGAAGAATAGGAAACAGAAGTTATGCAATACTAACAAACTTAGTTTTTGGAACAAGATTAAAAGATGCGGTAAATGGTTTCAGGGCAATAAGAAAAGATATAATGGAAAGATTAAATCTGGAAGCAAAAAGATTTGACATAGAGATGGAAATGACAACAAAAGTCTTAAAACTAAAAGGAAAAATAATAGAAGTTCCAACAACAGAACCAAAAAGAATTGAAGGTAGGTCAAGATTAAGAACCTTTTACGATGGTTATTTAATATATAAAAGATTTTTAAAATCATTAAAATACAAAGAAATATGAAATGCCTGTTTTTAAACCCACCAAACAAGGAAAAATTTGTAAAAGAAGGTAGATGCCAGCACGAAGCTAGTTTCTTCTCTGCATTATACCCTCCAATAACTTTGGCAATTTGTGCACAGATAGCAAAAGATAGTTCTCATGAAGTTGATTTCATAGATGCAATTGCAGGCAATATCACAATAGAGGATTTCCTGGAAAACATAAAAGAATATGATTTTATACTGGTGGATATAACAACACCGACATTCATTAACGATGCAAACATAATAAAAAAGATAAAAGAAAAATATCCAAAAACATTTATAGCGATTTATGGATTCCATGCAAATTATGATCCAAAAAGATCTCTGAAAGAAAGCAACGCAGATGCAGTTTTAGTAGGAGAACCAGAAGCCCATATCCAAGACTTCCTAAAGAATCCAAAAAAAGGTGTAACAGAAAAAAAAGAAGTTGAAGATTTAGACAGTTTACCTTTTCCTGCAAGGGATTTAATGTCTTTGGAAAAGTACAGGCTGGCAAATACAGGCCAGAAATTCACAACAATAGTTACAGGGAGAGGCTGTCCATTTAATTGTTCCTTCTGTGTTGTTCCGTTTAATTACGGAAGAAAAGCAAGACTAAGAAGTCCTGAAATAATTGTAAAAGAAATCAAAGAATGTGTTGAAAAATATAATATTAAAAATTTCTGGTTGAACAATGATACTTTCACAATAAAAAAAGATCAGGTTATGGAATTATGCAATTTAATAGAAAAACACAAACTAAAAATAAATTGGATGAGCAATTCAAGAGTTGATACTGTAGACTTGGAAATGTTCCAGGCAATGAAAAAATCCGGATGTTGGTTATTATCATTTGGAATAGAGTCAGGAAATCCTGAAATATTAAAGAACATAAACAAAAATATCACGTTGGATAAAGTTCAAAACACCATCAAGAATGCAAAAAAAGCAAAATTACTAACCATGGCTCATTATGTTTTGGGTTTACCAGGAGAAACCGAACAAACAATTGATAATACAATTAACTTTGCAATCAAATTAGATTCTGATTTTGCTGATTTTTTTATCTTAACTCCATTCCCTGGAGCTAAAATTTATGAAGACTTTAAGAAAGAAGGAATATTAGAAATAGAAAACTGGGATTCATACAGATATGCTCAAAAGATATTTAAAACAGAGCTTCCTTTAGAAAAATATCAAAAACAGGCCTACAGAAAGTTTTATTTAAGGCCAAAAAAGATAATACCTATATTAAAAATTGTTAAACCTGGAGCAATCTCAAGTATGTTCAGGTTCTTAAAAATACTAAAATGAACATAGAAAAAATAAAAACAAACAAATATCTTATTTTATTAATTTTAATATTAGTTCTGGCCTTTTTCCTTAGGGTAAAATACTTTAATGCAAATGAAGGAGTTTGGTGGGATGAAGCAGAATATCTTAACATGGCTAAAAAATGGTCCCTCCACATACCATCTGATGTAAGTGATAAACGTCCAATCTTAATCTCCTTTATATTTTATTTGATGTATTCAATCGGATTAGGGGAAACTAGTTTCAGGATCTTAATGCTGCTCTTCTCTTTAGCCGGAGTTCTGATGATGTATTTATTTACAAAAGAATTATTTCATAACAAAAAAACAGCGCTGATAGCGTCATTCATTTCAGCAGTATTTTATCTATCTTTATTTTATTGTCAAAGATTGCTTGTAGAATTCCCGTCTTTAACTCTAACAATCTTAGTTTACTATCTTTTCTGGAAAGGCTATATGAAAGACAAACCAAAATGTCTGTACTGGATGGGTTTTGTTTTAGCTCTGTCAGTTATGCTAAGGTTTACAGGAGGAATAGCAGCAATAATCATTTTCTTATTCATACTGATAAAAGATAGGCTAAAAATAATTAAAAACAAACATCTTTGGATTACATTGTTGATCTTTATTTTAACCTTAACTCCTTACTTCATCTATTCATACAAAGCCTATGGAAATCCTATTCAATCCTTTATTACTTCTGGAGGTTCAGCAACAGTAGCAGAAACTGGGGGGGCATTTACTTTCTCAATGGGTCTAAAACAGTTAGGAACCTATTTGACATTCTTACCAGAATATACAAAAATCTTATTCTTTATCTTCCTTTTAATAGGATTATATAAATTACTGGATCTTGTGTTAGGATTTGACTTAATGTTAAAGGGCAAAGAAGATAAGAATTATTCTTATTTATTATTGGTTCTGATTTTTTTAATTCCATTAATATATTTCAGTTTCTTTGTAAACCACTTCGAAGATAGGTATGGTCTTTATATGGTGCCTACTTTATTTATTTTAGCTTCATTTGGGATAATTATCCTTTATGACTTAGTTTCAAAATACAGCAAAGAGCTTGCAGTAGTTATCATTTTAATTATTCTCGCTGTAGGTGGCTATCAACAATACACAACTGCCGATTCTTTAATTAAAAGCAGAGCATCCAGTTTTGGTGCTTTAAATCCTGCAGGGAAATGGATTAAGGCAAATTCAAATCCAAATGATAATGTTGTAAGTGTAAACACTCAGATGGAACTCCAGTATTACTCTGAAAGATACACTCGTGGACTTGGAAAAAATGAAACAGATGCAGTTGAATACATACAGAAAAACAAACCTAAATATTTGGTTGTTTCAGGATACTATCCTTCACAGGAATGGGAGTTTAAGTTTGTAGATTATTATACGGATCATCTAAAACCTGTAATGGCTTATGATTCAAACAGCCAAATAATAACAACGCAAGAACAAAAACCAATCCTAATTATTTATGAGATTCTTTATAATTGATCCAAACTTTTCCCTTGAACGTTCCCATTCAAATTGTTTGGCAAACTTAATCCCATTGTCTTCAAATCTTTTCCTTAATTTAGAATCAATTAAAACCTTAATGATCTTCTCGCTTAGTTCTTTAACATTTCCATATTCATACAAAAATCCAGTCTCATCGTCTTTAACAGTCTCTTTTAAACCAGGAACGTTTGAATTGATGACAACAGTTCCAGAAGCACTCGCCTCAATAGCAGTCAAACCCCATCCTTCTTTCAAAGAAGTATTAACCAAAACCCATGAAGAACCATAAATCTTAGATAGTTCTGGGTTAGGAATAAAACCTAAAAACTTAACAGAGTTTTCTAATTTAAGCTCCTTAACTAACCTCTTTAGTTCTTCTTCTTTATCTCCTCTCCCAACAATAAGTAACTTAGCGTTTTTGATCTTCTCCAAAACAAGGGGCATTGCCTTAATTAAAACAGGGATACTTTTATACTTATTTAATCTTCCAACAAAACAAATAGTTGGTTCTTTTGTTTTTTCTTCTTTCTTTAATCCATGATATTCGACTCCAGGATTAACAATTTCAATTTTATTTTTATTAAGTCCAAGTTTAACAAAATCCTCCTTAGAACTTTCAGAAATGGTAATAAATTTCATATTTTTATAGATTAATTTCATAATTCTTTTTTCAAAAAATCTTGGGAACCAGCCAATCCCTCTTCCTAGTTCTTTAAGATAAATGTCCCCTAGTTTATGGAAAAAAATTCCTATCTTTTTCTTTCCAATATACATTGGAGTTCCCCAAGGAACACCATTATAAGCCTCAACAACAAAATCATAGTTATTAAACAAATAATGGAAAAAAGCATAAAACACAACAGTTACCCTAGTTCCGTTCCTTATGAAATTAATATTGTCATATTTCTCTTTCTTCTTACATCTCTTGAACGCAGAACAATACCAATAAACTTCATTTTTCTCAGCCAAATTAGTAAATAAATTATGCAGGTATAGTTCAGCCCCTCCAGCGTCGGGGTTTTTTATATCTCTCCAGTTAAGCAATAATATTTTCATCTTTCAGATAAGAATAGCAGCTCTTGAAATCATATCCCTTGCTTAAGCACCATTGGATATATTTCTCAAGTATTTTTAAAATCCTGTCTCCTGTATTTTTTTTAATATAAAAAGGAACTTTTTGTGTAACCTTAACAAACTCCCATGGATGAAATCCTTCAACAATATAATCTAAATCATTCATTCTGGTCATAGCTTTGGCATAAATTAAACCTCCAAAATTTCTAAAGGAAAAACCAAACAAAGGTAATCTAAAAAACCAAGATGTCCCCCAAGGCATTTCAATTATATCATCTTCCTTAAAGATTCTTCTGCTTTCAAAAAAGTGAAAATATCTTCCAGGAATAAAAACAGGATGCAAAGAACTGTCATAAACAAATCCAGCCTTACTCAACTGCTTAAATCCAGGACCATAACCTCTTGGAGCTCTGAATCCATAAATCTTTTTCTTGATTATTTTCTCAACCTCTTTTTTAGCATCGGTTAATCTTTTAGGCTCTTCAAATCTGTAATCATCAGAATGGCTGTAACCATGGCATCCAATCTCATGTTTCTCAGATATTTCCCTAATCAAATCAGGATGTTTCCTGGCAAAATTCAAAGTAACAAAAAAAGTAGCTTTAATTTTATATTTATCCAATAAATCTAAAACTCTGATTAATCCCTGATAAGACTGTAGATACATCTCTTCCTCACTAATCTTAAGATTAAACTCTCTGGGTAAGTCAAATTCCTCAACATCAAAACTTAATAGTATATTCATTTCCCAAACCTCAGTTTTAAAATATTCAAAAGCATAGGCCAAACATAAACCATTTTAAATGTACTCCCTTCCATATGAAAGGTAGGAATAAACATCTCAAGCATCTTAGCTTTGTTCTGTTTAAGTTTGTATAATAACTCAACATCAAAACTAAAATTCTTACAGATAAAATCAAAATCAATTTTTTCAAGAGCCTCTCTTCTGAAAAATTTAGCTCCTGCCTGTGTATCTCTCACGTCCAATCCAAATAATAACCTGACAAGCAAATTCCATGCACGGCTTGAGATTTTTCTGACAAAAGGCTCATCCACTCTCATAAATCCTTTGTCTTTCCATTTCGAAGCCATAACAACATCATATCTGTCCAAAAACACAAGCATGTTCTTGACAGACTCTAAGTGGAATGCATCATCAGCATCAATATAACCAATATATTTAGTATTATCTTTAAGAGCAATCTTAAGCCCCTCTAATACAGCACCACCTTTACCCAATGCTTCAGGAAAGATAATGTAATTAAAATTTTTATGTTCTTTTTTCCATTCTTTGTAAACTTCAACACTTGGATCCTTACTTCCATTATCAACAACTAAAACATTAATACTATCACCGAAAAACCTGTCCAGAGATCTTAGAGTCCTGCCTATTCTTTTCTCTTCATTGTGTGCCGGTATTATAAATGTGTATTCAGCCATGTTTGGTAGTTCCTGCGAGTATGACCATCACTAAAAATAACAAGGTCATCAGCCCAAGCATTATGTTAACTACCACCCCTATTGTTCCATGGAACAGCCATATTAAGGCAGTTTCCAATACAACAAACCCCAGCAGAATATAAATAAATTTGTATTTTTTAATAGATAATAAGTAGAAGCTAATTATATATATCAGGGAAAACAAAGTCATTATAATCCCAAAATATCCCAGATAACCTGCAACTCCAAAATAATCTTTTCCATAAAGCAATCCAACTGAAAACTCTGGAAATAAAAAGTAAAACAAAGTAACAGGAACTCCAAACAATAAAACCAATCCTAATGATTTATATAATAAACTTTTAGAAGCTTCTTTGGCCTCAAACATCTCAGATGCTTTTGGAAACATAACCATACTCACACTCAAGGTTCCGAAGAAAATAATTTTTCCAAGCAAGGATAAAGCAACATAAAAACCTGCTTCAGTTGCACTTAGAAAGTGTTTAACCAGTACAACATCAATTGTATAAAGCAAAGTCAGTAAAACCAAAGAAAAGAAAACATAAACGCTATAATTATAAACTGCTTTCGTATCTATCTTTATTTTTGGTAACTTAAACAATTTCCTCAATGGTAAAAGAGCAATTAAAAATGCAGCAATATAGGAAAAAGTGATTGCTAAGACAGCCCCATTAACTTTCCATCCAATATAAATAAGTAATATCCCAAAAAAGATTTTAGTTAAACCTTCAAAAACATAACTTAACCCTAATTTTTTAAAGTTCTGTAATCCTTGTAGTATTCCTCTGTTAACTGCAATTCCAAAGGATAAAAACAAAAATGTTCCGGTAATAAAAACAGGCAAAACCTCAGATATATTCAGAAATTTAGCGATGAATGGGCTTAGTGCAAAATAAATCAGAGTCAATATTAATCCGTAAAATGACAATTTCTTTAATGAATGCGCAAATAAGTATGATAATTTCCCTTCTTCGTTTTTAAATTCAGATGAAAATTTAGTCATACTTGTCTGAACCACAGTTAAAATAATATTAAACAGGTAAAGTATTGATAATAAAACTCCAAAAGTACCATAATCTTCAGGTCCTAATTTTCTTCCAGCAAAAAAATGAAAAACATAACCTAAAATATTAAGCAGCATAAGTGAAGAAAATAAAATAAAATTATCTCTAAGAATCTCTTTTTCCATAATTTTCTTGAAAATCATACGAACCATATCAATGCTCCAAAGAATAATTCAATCAAGATAACAAATAAAGTAACCTGTTTTTCAGTAAATCTTCCAGTCCTTGTAAATATGTGTGGTAATGAATAAATCTTATCGTAATAAGATTTAACTTTCCCATTTAAATAATAACCATAACTCTTTGTGTTAAATTTAGCTCTTAATTTTAATAAAAATTCTATGAAAAAGGGTATTGAAACAATGATTGCAGCTTTCTCTATATCTCCCACAATAGCAACCACAGCTAAAGTAGCACCAATCATGTAGGTTAATGAATCTCCCGGTAAGATTTTAGCAGGATATTTATTAAAAATAAAAAATCCAATCAAAGAAACAAATACCATAAGAGCAATCAAAGCAGCAAGATAACTATGATTAACAAAAGCAAACAACCCCAGGGAGCCAATTGCAATAATACCTAACCCGGCCTCCATTCCATTAAAACCAGCAAGCATGTTAACCATATTAGAAGCACCGATAAATCCTAAAGGAATAAACAGTAAAGGATAGAGCATTCCGACATCAACTCTTCCAATAAGTGGCAAAGCCATAATTGTCTGCCCCGCTCCGATAATCATCAAAGGTACTGCAGCAGCCAAAGTTAAAATTGGTTTTTGCCACTGTTTTAATCCAGCAGAACTCTCATGATCTTTTCTGATAAACAAATCATCAACAAAACCAATAAACGTAACTATGAATATTGAAAACATTGAAGCGAACAATATCATTAAATCTTGTAAGTCTAATATGATGCCTGAATCTCCTGGGAAAAAAAATTTTCTTAAAAATATGAATAACATTAATCCACCCAAAGTTCCTGCTGCAACAGCAAGACCTCCAGAAAGGGGAACTAAGGGGGTATTTTCCTTATTCATGTCCTTAACAACCAATCCGATCCTTCTAAGATACCTAATTAAAAAAGGAGTAAAAATTATAACTATTAAAAAAGCGATTGCTGCACACAGAAAAGCAATATATTTCATCAGATTAAAGCCAAAACCAATTTTAAAAAGATTTCTATTGAACTCCTTCAGGGAAATAATTTGCCAGATACATGGTTCTTAGCTCATCGCTAATACTATATCCATCCGGATAATTGATTTTCCATACCTTTGTAGGTCCGATAATTCTTCCATTATAGTATGCCAAAGGAACCCCCAAAGATTCATCATTATAAACTAACTTGAATGCAGGAGTTTCCTGTTCAAATAAGTATAATCTTCCAAAGTTTCCTTTCATAACTTTATTAGACATATATAATAGAGCTCCGATCCTGTCTCCTTGAGTTCCATCAATCTTAGTTATATATCTTAAGCATCCTCCGATTGGACTTTCAATATCAAGCTTATAAATCTGTTTTTCAAAGTAGATACAATTAATCGGAACATTATATTGTTTATTATTATATATCACAAAAGCATAAGGAATCCCGGTAAATGTGACGTTCCCATCTGTGTTTACACTTATTGGAACTAAAAATCCTCCAATACCAGCACCAAATCTGGGCAATAAAGTATCATCAATAATTATATCCTCATCTATAGCAGTCCCACCCAAATAAACATAGCTGGTTTCATTTCTTGTTTCTTGAGTCTTAGTTCTATCAATAACAAAAGAACTAATCTGAGTATACCTATCAAAGTCCTTATTAGATCCGATTGATGAAAATGCAGGGTATTTTCCAATCTCATCACTAACCATTAAAAGATAACTTGCATTGTGGGCATATAAAAATTCTAAAGATTCAGAATCATTCTGTCCAGTTATTACATTTCTCCCCATAAAATAGTTCCATGAACCTATCGCATTTCCTCCATCAGTTACTGTGGCTCTTTCTCCACCGGTTTGCACCCAATATCCATAATCCCACCAATGGGCAAAGACAGCATCTTTTGGAGTATTTTCTCTTACCCACTGCATAGCATACTGCCACTGTCCATTATAGATTGGTCCAGTAACTTTAGCGATACTGATATCATCTTTAGCATAAGTAATAAATGGATTTATCATTAAAATTAAGATTAAACCAATTGCTAAAATTTTATAATTTTTATTTTTAATTTTTTCATTTGCAAACAAAATTCCTTCATACAATAAATATGCTACCAAAATGGCAACTATTGGCGAGAATATGAATAATAATCTTACTGCTCTTAATGCAGCTAACAAAGTAATTATAAACCATATCAAAACAAAAACATAAGACTTAGAACTTTCAAAGATTTTTCCAAATTCTTCTTTATTACTCTTAAACAATCTATAGTAACCATAAATTAAAAGTCCTAAAAATATTAATGTAGAACCAACAAGCAAGAAGATTGCCAGATTTGAGTGCCCATTAAGGGACGCAGCATCCATGGAGTATTTATGTATTCCAAACAAAACAATAAAAACTGTATAAGCAACAGTCAAATAAATTTTTGATTTTAATTTTTTAACCAAATTCCAAAATAGCAAGATTGATCCGGCCATAAAAAATAAAGTAACCCAATTCCCATAGTTTCCAAGTATATCACTAAAATAGGATTCATGGCTCTCTGCCACTGTTTTACTCCATCTGTCTTCCAGTGGATTAACAAGTTCATGGACTAATGCATGGGGTTTATCAATTATAAATAAAGGATCAACAAAGACGGAAGCAAACAAAATCAATAATACTAATGATATAATTGTAATTAAAAATCCCTTTGGAAGTTTCTCAGTAATAGTTTCCTTAATTTTGATTAACTTAGCTTCAAAGACAGTATAGTAAACTAAACCCATAAAAAATGCAACAAATGCGATACCAGATGTAAATGAAACCAATAAAGCAGTTAGGCTAAACTTCCCCAAAATTACAATTGGTAACATAACAATAAACCAAGAGGAGTAAAGTAAAAAGTCTTTTTTCTCAAATTTAAAGAATAATAGCGAAACAATTACAAATAATCCTAATATCATATAAACAAAATTAACTCCCCCCCAAACCCTGCTTAGTATTCCAGTAGCAACTCCAGCCAAAGCACCAAACAAAATGTGCTTCCATGGTTTATCACTTTTATATCCGACAAAATAAAAGTAAAAAGTCATAAAAAAGAATATTGTTGCCATTGGCTCTTTATCTGCAACACCGGCCATGGTCCTATAAAGAAATGTTGGAATTACAGCTAAAAATGCAGTTGCTATTAAAGCAATCTTATCATTAAATAACTTTCTAACCAATAAGAAGAAGAAAATAAGTCCGATAACAAATGCGATTGGTGGATATAGATTAGCAGCTAACTCAATAGTCATGTTTGGATTAAATATGCTTAAAAATTTAAACAAGTAAACAATGGAATAACTTAAAAAGCTAAATTCCACTATGCTCGAGTATCCAATCGGAACATATCTCATATAGTCAACCGAGGGTAAACTTCCAGTTTCCAAAATAGTTCTCGAATATCTTAAAAATGCGAATGGATCTAAATCTGCAGTAATATATCCTCCGGTTGTCGCATCTTTTAATAAAGGCACATTAAGGGTTCTGATATAAAAACCAAAAATTAAGATTGCAACTAAAATAACTATACTTATCCATAAATTATTCTTTTTTAAGTTCTTTAATAAATTTCTTTTCCTCTCTTCCACTATACTAGAACTATTTTCCAAGTCATTCATTAGAATTAATCTAAAAGGTTTATTTAAATAATTTTCTAATCCTCAGGGGCATGTTTTTACTCAAAAAAAAGGTAACTGAATCATAATAATATTTATAAAGAAAAATAAGGGTCTAAGACTATGAAAGCGGTAATCCTTGCAGGAGGGGAAACTATTAAAGAAAGAGGTAGAGAAATCCCTATAAGTCTAGTTGAAATCAATGGCAAAAAATTTTTAGAATATCAGATTACTTTATTAAAAAATAATTTCATTAATGAAATAATTTTATGTGTAAATTCCAAAAAAGAGATTGAAGATTATTTTGGGGATGGTTCAAGATTCGGAGTTAAGATCCACTATTCAGAAGAACCCACAGCATTAGGTACTGCAGGAGCAATAAAAAAAGTATCATCTTTGATTGGAAATGAATCTTTTATAATTTTAAACGGAGATGTTTATATTCAGGATGGATTAGGAGAATTAATAATAAAACATAAAGAAAACAAAGAAAAGGAAAACATAATTCTAACAGTAAGCTATGTCCAGGTAGAAAATAGCAAAGCTTTGATGGCTGGATTAATAGATTCTAAGTATATAATCAAAAGTTTACTAAAAGGAATAAACACGGAAGATCTAACAAATTCCGGAGTTTATATTGCAGAACCTTCTCTTCTTTCGTTCATCAGAGAAGATGAAAAAGTCTCATTGGAAAATCAGATATTTCCAATGTTGTATGAAAAAAAACTGGTAAATGGAGAAATGTTATATCCCAATTATTTTACAGACATAGGAACAATCGAAAGATTAAAAGGATTTAGAGAATATATTAAATGTCCAACAAAATCTATCCCAGTAGCAGAAATTTCTTTAGATGGAAATGAATTAAAATATATGAATGATTGTTTAAACACAAATTGGATATCTTCTGCAGGAGAATATATCCGAAGATTTGAAGAAGAATTTGCAGAATTTTGTGACTGCAAACATGGAGTTGCAGTAAATAACGGAACCTCAGCCTTGCAGCTTGCTTTGGCCACCATTGGAATCAAAGAGGGGGATGAAGTTATTATTCCATCCCTGACATTTATAGCAACTGCAAATGCGGTTAGATATTGTAATGCTACCCCAATATTGGTAGATTCTGACAAAGAGACCTGGAATATGGACCCAAAGAAAATAGAAGAAAGGATTACTCCAAAAACTAAAGCAATCATCCCAGTTCATCTTTATGGGAATCCCTGTGATATGGAGTCTATAATTAATCTTGCAAGCAAGTATGGGTTATATATAATTGAAGATTCTGCAGAAGCCCATGGTGCAGAGTTTATGGGAAGAAAAGCAGGGTCATTAAGCCATATTTCGTGTTTTAGTTTCTATGGGAATAAAATCATAACTACCGGAGAAGGTGGGATGTGTTTGACAAATAGTGAAGAACTTGCAGAAAGAATGAAATATCTAAGAGATCATGGTATGAAAAAAGAAAAAAGATACTGGCATGATGAAATCGGATTCAATTTCAGGATGACTAATATGCAGGCAGCAATCGGTCTTGCCCAATTGGAAAAAATAAAAGAATTGATTAACCGGAAAATAAAAAATGCCAATCACTATAATCAAAACTTAAAAGGAATAAATGGAATAACCTTACCTCCAACAACCAAAAATTCAAAAAATGTGTTTTGGATGTATACGATTTTAATCGAGGATGATTTTCCATTATCAAAAGAAGAGCTTACGAGAAAATTAAAAGAACATGGAGTTGATACAAGACCAGCATTCTATCCTTTAAATCAGATGCCTCCCTATAAAACTCCTGAGTCCTTCCCGATTGCAGAAGAAATCTCAAGAAAAGGCTTAACACTTCCATCTTCAATTAAATTGACTGAAGAACAGATCAATTATATCTGTAATATTATAAAAAACATTTAAAATGCCGATTGTAATCCAAAAATATAAACATCCGTATAGTTTTGATGATATATTTATCTCTTTTCATGGTATATTTTATGACTATTCATCCAAACTTATTAAAAAAATAAAAGAATATTATCCTGAACATAATGTATATCTTACAAATAAAGGGCGAGAATCTCTTAATTTAATATTAAAAAATTTAAATTTAAATGAAGGAGATGAAGTTGCAATTCCCTGCAATGTTTGCGAAGTTGTAGTTGAAACTATTCTTCATAACAGATTAAAACCCTTAATTATAGACATAACCAACAATTTAACACTAGACCCAAAAGATTTAATGAAGAAAAAAACAGATAAAACCAGAGCAGTGATAGTAGTTCATCAGTTTGGTAATGTTGCAGATTTGGATGAAATAAAAAAATCAAAATTAATAACTATAGAGGATTGTGCTCAAACAATAAATGCAAAATACAAGGATAAACTAGTGGGAAACTATTCAGATTATGCTTTTAACAGCTTAGATATAACAAAACCTATTTCAGCGATTTCTGGTTCAATTTTAATCTCAAAAAAACCGATTCATTATAACCTTAAAAAAAACGTTGGATTAAATAATCTAGTAGAATTAATTCTATTTATGGTCCTAAACAACAAACTAATTTACAACCTAATTACGAAAAAGTTTATAACAAATCTTAAACAAAAACAAACTCTTAAATTTAAAATAAAAAACAAAGCCATGTCCAAAATAAGCATTGCTTTAGCATACTCCCAATATAAAAAATATGAAAAAAAAGAAGATTATTCATCTAAACTCCTTAATTCTATTAGGGGTCTAATGGTTTATTCTGAGAATAATAACCATAAAAAGCCATCATATACATTTATCCCCGTAAAATTAAATGGAAGTAAACTATCTGGTAAAATAGATCTTCCACAACCAAGTTGTCCTCTTATTTATATAGAAAAGTATAAAAACTATATATCTCCCTGTCCAAACACCGAAAACCTATATAAAGAACTTACACTAATACCAACACACACAAATATATCAAATATAAAATGGGAAAAATATATCATCTAATAAAAGAAATAGCAAGACTAATTGCAAATCATTCTATTGGTAACACTTTAAGAAAAACATTTTTGAGAATCTCCGGAGTCAAGATTGGTAAAAAAGTGTTTACAAATCAAGGACTTGTCATTGTTGATAATGGGAAAAGGAATATGGTTATCTTAGAAGATTATGTAACTTTGGCTCCCCGGGTTACAATTGTTACCAGATCCTCACCATATCACATCCATCCATCCCTTAGAAAAGAAGACCTCCCAATAAAAGAAGCCAGGGTAGTCATTGGAGAAGGTACATGGATAGGTACAAATGTAACAATCTTACCGGGGGTAAAAATAGGGAAATGTTGTGTTATTGGGGCAAATTCTTTAGTAACAAAAGACATACCAGAATATAGCATTGCAATAGGTATTCCTGCAAAACCAATAAAAAATCTAAAAGATGAAAATAATAAACTTAGACAAAGAAAATGAAACTGCATGGAATGATTATATCAAAAAAAATTCCCAATCTTCTATCTTTCATACTCTTGAATGGAAACAAATAATTGAAGAAACTTATAAGTTTAAGCCACTTTATTTTCTAGCAGTCGAGAACAATGAAGTAAGGGGGATAATCTGTTCCTTTCTAACATCTAGTTTAATTTTTGGTAAAAAAATAGTTTCAACACCATTCAATTTCTACAATCAACCTTTATTTGAAGATCAAGAGGCAGGAAATCTATTAATAAATAAACTAAAAGAGATTGGGTTAAAGGAAAAAGTAAAGTACATTGAATTAAAAACGTTGGAGGATTTAAACATCCAGAATCCTGAATTACAAAAACATCCCCATTATTTTATCTCTAACCTGAAACTTGAAGATACTGAAGAGGAGATAGAATCAAAATATTACAACAGATTAAGGAAAAATCTAAGAACCTTAAAAAGAAATGCTGAAAAAAACAATATTAAAATAAGTTTTTCTGATGATGATAAAGATCTAAAACAATTCTACAATGTTTTAGTTAAAATATACCGGGATAAGCACAATATGATATGCCAACCTTACGTACTCTACAAGAATATGAAGGAAAATTTTAAAGGAAATTTTAGATTATTAATAGCAAAGAAAGATAACAAAGTAATTGCTGGTATGATTCTATTATTTTTTAAGGATCAAGCGGTTTATGCATATGGGGCCTCTGATCTAAATTATAAAATCCTAAGTCCAGGAACCATACTAATAGATCATGCAATAAAATTCTGTTCTAAGAACCATTATAAAACTCTTGATTTTGGAGTAACAAGCCAATACCAAACAGAATTGTTAAATTTCAAACAAAATTGGGGCACAACAGAACATAAAATGCCTTATTATTATATCCCAATAACTCAAAAAGAGATTAATCCTCCAGATTATTACACTTATATGAAAAACCTTAGAAAACCTTTTAAGTATGTCCCAATTCCACTTATTAAAATGGCATCGCCAATCATCACAAGGCAGTTAGGTTAATATGAAAATATCTGTAATACTCCCAACCTATAATGAATATGGAAATATTGGTAACCTGGTCGAAGCAATTGAAACTTCTTTATCAAATACAAACCACGAAATAATAATTATAGATGACATGAGCCCAGACAAAACCTGGGAAAAAGCCCAGGAATTAGAAAAAACTCATAAGAATGTTAGAGCAATAATAAGAAAAGATGAAAAAGGATTGGCAACAGCTTTAATGAGGGGTATTAAAGAATCAACCGGAACTCATATAGCACTTATGGATACAGATTTTAATCATCCTCCAGAATTATTAAGACAAATGTCCCAAAAATTAGACGAATACGACCTTATAACTGCTTCAAGATATATCCCGGGGGGGAGGGGCGGAGAAATGTCTAACACACAATACAAATTAAGTAAGTTGCTTAATCTATATGTAGAGAAAATTCTTAGTTTAAATGTTAAAGATTCAACTGCAGGTTATTTTATAATTAAAAAATTAATAATAGAACAGCTGCCTCAGGAAAAGATATTCACTGGTTATGGAGATTATTTCTTTAGACTTTTATACCTAACCAAAAAAATGAATGTAAAAACTCTTGAAGTTCCAGTAGTTTATGGAAAAAGAATTTATGGAGAAAGCAAAACCAAAAGATTAAAGATGGGAATAGATTATGGATGGGGAGCATTAAAACTTAGATTATTTGGAATAAAATAAACAATAGTTTCCTTTTTCTTTTATTGGGTCCAACCCACAATTCTGAATTGATTCACAGGAATCTTTGTAAGCGAGTATGGATGAAACGTTTAATGCTTCAATAGAATCTACAAATCCTTCACAAGAACCATTAATTAACATTTCCTTTGGTTTCATTAGTTTATTCCAATACTCTTCACTAGGTATTTGCGGATAAAATCCAAACACGCCTTCCACATCATAATAGATTGGTAAATAAGCATCATAAGATCTTGGATGAGAGGTTATCTGAGCAGTTTCTAAAACAATGAATTTACTCTGGACATATGGGAAAAGTTCAAGAGCATCATACTCATCCTGAGTATATTCTGTAAAGTAAGGAGTTTTAAAGTGACTTATTAAAACACTAAGTATTATAATCATAATTAAAACAACCGGAATTAATTTTTTTAATAATTTTGGGAAAGTTTCCCAATCTAACCTCAAAAATATCAGTAAGATTATCATCAAGAAAAACATAATGTAGGGGTCCTGGGAAATATTCTCTAAAAGAGGAACCAACGGAGTTAGCCTAAATAAAAACAAGATTCCGAGAACAATTGAAGGTAAGAAAAATAAAAATTCTTTCTTAGATTTTCGTTGTCTTAAGTATATGAAGATTAAAATTAAAAAAGATAAGCCAACAAAAAAAGCAGTAATATTAGTTAGTAACTCCCTGCTGATTCCGAGCCACAACCATTCTCCTTGTGTTTGACTCAACAACCTGCTGCTAGCCAAGTTCTTCAGAAAGGGGATCCACCAAAAAGAAGTTAGAATCAAAGAAACGATTCCAGCAACCCCTATTTTAATTATATCTTTAAACTTTCTTGCTAGAATAAATCCTATTACTAAGAATTGAGCTAAAAACATTTCTTGTTGATGAGATAAAATTATCGGAATCTCAATTAAAACAAAGAAAAAAAAGAACTTCCAGTTTAATTCTTTTTTAAGGTAATATAACAATAAAACAAACAACCCCAATGTAAAAACAATTCCAAACATCGTGGGCATTCTTCCCTGTCTGATTAAATTTCCTACAGCTACTGCATTACCAAAATAAAATAAAAAATAAAATAAAATCTTAGAAGTATCCCATTTTTCATTCTTACCTAATATCCATATAAAAATTAATGCAATAACAAACATTAAAATCCATGATATCCATGTAGCAGTTAAGACGTTTTTAGTCAAAACATACCATGGATAAGCAAAAAACTGCCAGCCAGGAGTAAATGTATGAAAAGAGATAAAACTATTAAACCAGTATGGACACATTTGATTAAAACCGCATTTATCCAAAAAAAACAAAGAAGCCATATAGGCTGCTACATCATTTGTATAATTTAGAGGGAATATTTTGAGTAACTTAGACTGATCAATTATCCTATATAGGAGATACCCTCCTAAAATAAAGTTCAATATCCAAAAGATTTTGTCATTTTTCACTCAGTAAAACCCATTAATAAAATTTATAAACATTTAGGTAGCAAAAAGACTAGACAAAATGAACAAGATAAACTCTTTTTTAAATAATAGGAATAATACAGTCTATTTACTGATAGGATTCTCCATTCTGTTGGTTATTCTAAATATTTTTTCAAAAAGGATTTCATTCCATGATGCCCATGAATATATTGTTGTTGCAAAATCTCTTGCAGGGATTCACAACATAAAATTATTTACTGCCCATTCGATTGTGTATCCGTTCATAATCTCTTTATTTCTAAAAGTCATGTCTTCAGAACTAATAATAAAATTTGTTGATACTTTATGGATAATCTTAATTGGAATATTATTATTAAATTTTAAATCAAAGAAATTAATTCTATTATATATTTTTTCACCAATGGTTTATATCTTATTTCCTCACACAACCCCCGCCCTACCCGTAGCATTCTTCTTTCTTTTGGGTTACATCTTCATAAAAAACTATGAAGAAACAAGAGGAAAACTATACTTTATCCTAGCTGGACTTTCTCTTGGAATGTGTTTTGCAATATACACTCCGGCAATAATCCTAATTTTGTTTTTCATATTTGCTTTTTTCTATGACAAGAAACTAGGAACTACAATTTTATTCTTATTAACTATGATTCCTACAATTGCGATTAGATTTATAATCGATCAGATTTATTTTGGATTTCCATTCTACACCTTAATCAGATACATGGGATCCAATTTCATCGTTAGTCTTGGTTTAAATCAAAACATCTCATTCAACCAGACCTATCATTTCATATACTCCCTGCCCATCTTAATCATTGGGATTTCTCCATTGTTGTTCTTGATTTTCAAGGCTAAATTCAAACAATATAAAAAAGAAATGATTTTCCTTATCCCGTCCCTTATATTTTTTATATATAGGGGAGGAGCAGAAATAAATTATATTTTTATGGTAGCACCAATAATCCTATTAATATTGTCTGAAATCTTAACTAAAAAACAAGTAATAATTAGTATAATCTTATCTTTAATAATTACCCCATTCCTAATTTCTGATTATTTCGGAAAAACCAGTGATGAAATATTAAGAGAAGATATATTGGCAATAAAAAATGACTTTAATCCAAATCAAGTATTGGCAGGTAAAAACCTTGCGTTGGTTTTAGCTGCAATCCAATACGAAGATTCAATTTATATTGTATGGCCAGAAGAACTCAAAGAAGATCCTTTAAGGAGTTATAGGTTCGTTCTAGACTCCAAAGCCGATGTTTTAACTTCGATAGAATTTGTAACCAATATCAATCTAAACAACCCCCAAGAATATAAGAATCTTCTTCTAATAGAAAGAAAAAATCAAGCACCAGGAGAATACAAAGAACTGAAATGTTATCAGGAACTTTGTGTTTATGAAAAATAAACTATATATCAAACAATACACATTTTTCATTCGCTATATTTATAAGCTTACTCTAAACAATTCTAAATATGAAAACCCTGCTTTTAACCGCAATGGCAGATACCCACTATGTTGTACCTCCAACTAGTCTGGGTTATCTTGCTGGCGCAGTTCGTAATGCAGGACATGAAGTTAGTATCATTGATGGGACAAAGGAAAAACTAACGCCAAAAAAACTTCATGAAGAACTTAAGAAGATTAATCCAGAGGTTGTTGGAATGACTGTATTCTCTTGCGATGTTAATGTTGTAGCCGGATATATTAAAGCAATAAAAGCATTCAACAAAAACATTAAAATTATTCTCGGAGGTCCTCATGTTTCCGGAGTTGAAGAGGAAATATTTGAAAACTTCCCAGAAATTGATTTTGCAATTACCGGTGAAGCAGAAGCAGGATTTCCAATGTTATTAGAAAACATCCAAAACAATAAAAAAAATTATTCTAAGATTCCAGGATTAATCTGGAAAGAAGATTCAAAAATCAATCATAATCCATCCTATTTTGAATGTGATTTAGATAAGTTAGCATTTCCTGCATGGGACTTGATAGATCCAAGAACTTATCCAAGAGCACCCCAGGGAGCAGTTTTTAGGAATTATCCAATAGCTCCCATGATAATGAGCAGAGGCTGTCCATTCCAATGCACCTATTGTGCAAGCAAGGTGGTTACAGGACAAAAATTCAGGAAAAGAAGCGTTGAAAATATAATTCAAGAATTAGAATTATTATATAATAAATTTGGAATAAAAGAAATTCATATCGTTGATGACACATTTACATTAGATAGGAAAAGGGTTGTTGATTTTTGCAATGAATTGATAAAAAGAAAAATTAAGATTACCTATACATTTCCAAACGGAGTCAGATTAGATACTCTAGACGAAGAACTATTAAGATTATTAAAGAAAACTGGTTGTTATGCAATGTCTGTAGGTATAGAATCGGGGAGTCAGGAAATACTAAACGATATGAGAAAAGGTTTAACCTTAAAATTAATAAAAGAAAAAACAGATTTGATTGCAAAAATAGGAATAGACATCAACGGATTCTTCATTGTTGGTTATCCAGGAGAAACAAAGGAAACAATATTAAAAACAATAAAATTTGCTAAAAAACTTAAGATTAAAAGAGCACATTTTAGTTCATTTCTTCCTCTTCCAGGAACAGAATCAACCAGAAAACTAAAAGAACAGAATAAATTAGGAAAAACTGATTATAGTAAATTATTTTATTCAGATGTTCCTTATGCTCCAGACAGCATGACAAAAGAAGAACTTAAAAAATTGCAAAGAAGAGCATTTTTGGAATTTTACCTAAGGCCAAAAATAATTTGGTATATGATACTCGAAATCAGAACTTTGGATCATCTCTTATCCTTGTTAAAAAGAGCAAGAGATTATGCATTCGGAAGATGAAAAAAATAATAATTTTGGGAGCAGGACTTTCAGGATTAGCTGCAGCAACAGAACTATCAGTAGAAAATGAAGTTTTGGTTTTAGAAAAAAACAATTATATTGGCGGACTGGCTGCTTCATTTAACTATAAAGGCTACGAGATTCCGTTTTATTACCACCATGTTTTTAATCATGATTCTGTGACCCGTTCTTTCCTGAAAAGGTTTGATGATTCAGGACTAACCTGGAAAAAAATAAAGATGGCTATTCTGGTTAATAATAGGAGTTATAATTTCACAAATCCTCTAGCATTACTAAGTTTTAACTATTTAACATTTAAAGAAAAAATAAGATATGGTCTGTTTGGTTTTTATGTTTTTTATGTTTTAAATCCAGATAAAATCCCTCAAAACTTAGATGCAGAAAAATGGTTGAAAAAATACGCAGGAAAAGGGATAACTAAAAAATTATTCCATGAATTATATGCAAAAAATAAGTTTAATATCTCTCTGAGTGAAATCTCAGCAAAACAGTTTGCTCACAGATTAAAAGCAAAAGAGGCCTTGGGTGTTTTCGGTTATCCAAGAGATGGGCTGGATAAATTTATAGATAATATGAAAAACTATATTGAAAAAAACAAATCCAAAATACTAATAAATCAAAATATTCAGGAAATTGATCTAATCAAAAAACAAATCAAAGTAAATAATAAAAAAATAAAATATGATTTAACAATAAACACAATCCCAATTCCTGAATTCCTAAAAATAGCAAAAGGACTTCCAAAGGTTTACGAACTTAAGTTATCCAAAATAAAATACTGCCCGGCAGTTTCAATAGTAATAGGAACAGACAAATTCTTATCAAACCATTACTGGCTTAATGTTTTAAAAGAACCAAAATTGCAAATGATAATGCAGCATTCATGGCTATATGATAATTATCCTGAAAAAATAACCTGGTTGCTAAGATATGGTGGTTCTGAAGAAGATTTAGGAATCAACGACGATAAAATCTTTAAGGAATACACCCATTCATTGAAAAAATATTATCCAAGGGTAAACATTAAATGGTACAAGGTTTTCAGGGAAAAATATGCTGAACCAATCTATGATAAAAATTATTATCTATTCAAGCCAGATTATAAAACACCAATCCCTTCCCTGTATCATGCTGGAATACAAGTTTCATATCCATTGATAAGGACTATGAACTCTGCTTTAATTTCTGGATTAGAAGTCGCTAAGCTAATCAAATCTTCAGATTCTTAAACTTATTAAAGAATTTAGTCCCAACAAGTAAAACAAAAGGATTTGCATGTTTAACCATAACCTGCTCAGAAGTTCTTAATTTTTTTAAAAAATCTTTAGGATTATCCAAATCAAAACTTTCCATTTTAGTATAAGCTCTTCCAATCTCAACAGGCCAGTGAGCATCACTTCCAGAAGCTTTAGGGAGATTCATTCTGTTTGCGTATTCCCAAGCCTTTTTTGTATATTTCTTAAAAACAACTCTTCCATTATAAACTTCAACAATATCTAATTTATTTTTTATATCAAACTCTCCATGACCAAACAAAGCGCTTCTCACTCTTACTTTATCAAAAGGATGTGCAAGATAAACCAAACCACCTTGCTCTTTAATCTTATCAATAGCTTCAAAAATATCTATATTTTTCTTAATCTCTTCATTCAAAAATAATCCAGTAATTTCACCTTTATGTCCTTCATGAAAGATTTTAATCTCTTCACCAATAATACAGTCATTATATCTTTTTTTATATTCTAAAGCTCCTTTGATAGTGTTGTGGTCTGTAATAACTGGAAATAATCCTTTCTTCAAACAATGTTTTCTTAAAACATTCAGCTTAGTCCAAGTATCAGGACTTGCACTTGTATGAATGTGCATGTCAACTTTCATATTCTTTAAATTTCTCACCCCATGAAGTTTTCATGAATTTATTAATCCTAGATTTACCAACAGTAGGATACCATAATTTATCATGATAAAAATAACTTCCAAAAATAGCCAAGTTAAACAAACCAGTATGAAATAACATAGGCTCAACAAACCTAAAAGCTCCTTTCCTGAACATCTGATCCCAGAAAATAACTGGACTTTTTCCAGCACTGAATTTAAGATTTATTTTCTTAATATCAATACCATCAATATCTAAACTATCAACATCACCATTACCCAAACCATAATCATGAGCCATTTTAATAAATTTAATTTTCATTGGATCAAAACCCATTAATTTGGCAGCAACAGCATCAATTGCAACCTGATCCTCAGAAGCTAGTATTAAATTAGATTCAACAGGCATCATTGTTCTTGGACCGTTTCCGTTTCCAGAAACAGTTCCATCCATCACAGCAAGCATCTTAGGATGTATTTTTTGTTGTATCTTAAGCAAATCAACCAAAACCTCATGTATCATCTTGTGGCTGTGATGTCTTCTTTCAGTTATCAGTCCTCCAAAAGCATTTTTCATAGCCCCAGTCATCTGAGTATGCCCGTGTGTTTTCAAAGTAGGTAAATGAACAACAGGTTTGCCGTAAAACATCTCAGGAACCTTTAAACCATCAGGAAATATGTGATCAATGGCATCAAAGTCAAAATTACCCTTTAATTTGACCCATTTTGCTTCAGTAAGGGGTTTGTACTCTAAATTGTATTTCTTCAAAATAGGCAGCCATTTATTGCCTTTAGCACCTTTCCAGACATCAGTTACAACAGTCCTGTTCTCAACAGGAATTATATTCTCCAATTTATATTTTTTAAAACCATTAATAACCCCTTCCAGTTGCCATGGTTCAGTAGAGCAGGCAGGATAATATAAACTCCAGGATAAATTTAATTTAAACAAAATCTCATCTTTTCTGTCAAAAATCTTGTTAATCTTAACTCTATCTAGCAATTCCTCATAGTCATTCAAAACACTTTCCGGCTTTGTTTTAAGAACTACTACCTTAGACATATAACAATCCTTCCTAATAATCTTTATAAAGATTTTTGTGATAAAAAAACATATGAATTATGTACTAAATTTGTTAAGAACAAGGCAATATTACAAGAATTTGTTAATTTTTCTGCCATTGATATTTGTGGGTTCTTTTTTTAATCTAGATTTATGGATTAAGATATTTTTAGGATTCATAGCTCTTTGTTTAATCTCATCAGCAAATTATATTTTAAATGATATTGTAGATATCAAAAAAGACCAACTACATCCAGAAAAGAGGCTAAGACCTTTGGCTTCAGGAAAAATCTCAACAAAACTGGCTTTAATCTTGGCAATAATCTTATTAACCGCATCATTAATAATTTCTTCTCTGCTTTCAGCAACCTTTTCCTATTTTGTAATGGTTTTATTTGCACTGACTCAGCTTTATACTTTTTATCTTAAAGATCAGCCCTTTGTGGATATTTTGATTGTCTCAACCAATTTTGTAGTCAGGGCAATATCCGGAATTTTTATAATTAATTCCACTTTGTCTCCCTGGTTGATTGCTTGTACATTTTTCCTTGCATTATTCTTGGTTGTTGGCAAAAGAGAAGCTGACTCTTTGTTATTAAAAGAAAACTCATTCGGCCATAAACCAGTCTTAAAATATTACACAAAAGAAACAAACTCTGCATTGATGATAATTGCAACAACATTGTTAATAACAGCCTACAGTCTTTATAGTTTCCTAAGTCAATACCCGCATTTAATTTACACGATTCCCTTTGCCTTGTATGTAATTTTTAGATATTTTTATTTAATAGAAAATGGATCCATAATAGCAAGACATCCTGAAAAGTTATTCAAAGATTTTCCAATAACATTAGGTTTATTAATTTGGGTGGCATTAGTTTTTATGATAATTTACTAAGATGAAAGTTTTATTTATAACACATGGTGGAACAAAATATGAAAACATTAGTTCCATCGCTGAATTAGTTGATGGAGTAACTGTTTTAGGACACATAAAACATAAAGATGAGATAATAAGGTACCCCCCAAAAAATCAAAGAAAAGATAATATAAAAATAATTTATGCAAAGAACTTACTATCTTTCCTAATCCAACCAAGAAGAATAAAAGCAGAGTTAGTAATTTCCCACTGCCCAATATCAGGATTAGCAGCATATCTCTCAAGAAAAAAATTCAAGTTTTTGATGTGTCAGGATTTCTATGAATATCACGAATTAGTTAAACAACCAAAATTAAAAAAATTAGTCTCTCTTTTCTTAATAAAAATTATGACTCGGATAAGTTGCAAGAATGCAGATTCTGTAATTTGTTTGTCTACTTATATTCAAAAAAAAGCAATGGGGTATGGTGCAAAAAAAGCAGTAGTAATTCCTATGTGGGGCATTGATATGAAACATCTTTCTCCGAATAACAAAGATCCAAATCTCAAGAAGAAACTGGGGATAAAGAATCAGAAAGTATTATTTACGTTAGCAAGACTTTCTCCAGAAAAAGGATTGCAGTACTTAATCAAGGCAATAAAAATACTTGAAAAGGAAAATATTATCTTGATCATCGGAGGCAAAGGGACCGAAGAAAACTATCTAAAAAATCTAGTTAAGCAATTAGATCTAGAATCAAAAATTCTATTTATTAATTATGTCCCCTTTGAAGAAGTCCCTCACTATCATAACATTGCAGATATTTGTTTATTAGTAAGTTTAAAAGAAGGCCTTGGCATTGGAGCAATAGAGCCTCTAGCTTGTAAAAAACCAGTTATAGGTTCTAATACCGGAGGAATAACAGATACTATAATCCATAACAAAACTGGTTTGTTGGTAGAACCTGGAAATTCTCAGCAGATAGCAGATGCTATAATGCTTTTATTAAAAGACAAGAAGCTAGGGGATTATCTTGTCAAAAACGGATATGAGCATGTAAAAAATAACTTTGAACAGAAAAAAGTAACTAAAAGATATCAAGAAGAAATTCTTAATTAAGTTTAGCTTTAACAATTAAACTCCATCCCAAACTTGGAAATAATTTACTCAATAAATCAAACCTGAATCCATTTACCAAGATGCAATCCACCATAAAAGATTGAATATAAAATCCATTCCTTTTAAGCAACTTCTCCAGACTTTTTTTAGTAAAATATCTTATATGTCCAGCACTTCTTCCTTTACCTTCATAATTAACCAATCCAATGTCAATATCAGGATTTTTTCCAATAAATAATTTTAATCTTCTGTTAAATGCAGCTATATTGGGAGTAGTCAAAACCAAAAACCCATCTTTTTTTAGAACTCGTTTAATCTCACTTAGGAATAAATCAGTATCAAAAACATGCTCTATTATCTCACCTGCAAAAACAACATCAAATTCCTGATCTTTAAATGGAAACTTTCCCTCAACATCGCCAAAAAAACAATCTATTCCCCTTTCTTTGGCAAGTTTTACCCCCTCTTTTGAGATTTCCATTCCAATTACAACATTTCCCAAGTCTTTAATTTTGTTAGAAATATATCCATCATAACAACCAACATCCAAAACTTTCTTTCCTTTACCAATTAGACTAAGAGATTTTTTAATCCTTAGGTATGTCTCTCTTCCAACTTTACTATCTTCAAACTTTAACTTATAAGCTTCAGTATTAAATTTTATTTTATCCATCTAAAAAGAAAAATTATCCTATTTATTAAGTTTTATATAAATAAAAAAGAAAGAAAAAAACTGCTGTATTTAAGCAGCAGCTACAGTCATGTCGCTTAAGGTTGTACCTTTAACAACAACTTCTGTTCCAGATAGTTTGTAGTCTTTGAAGTTCTGCAATACTTTAGCAGCTCTTCTGGTGTCCATTGCTTCGTAACCAGCTACAACAATTGCAACTTTGTCTCCGTTAGCAGCAATTTTAATCAATGCTTCACCAGCAGAGTACAATTCTCTGAAGTTATCTGCAGTACCAACAAATTTCTCAGCTACTGAGTTAATTGCTGGTCCACCAACTACAATTAAGTTGTAGTTTGCTGGGCTTGTAACTTCTGAGTCCATCATGCTCTTTGTTTCAATTGGTGTTATTGCACAATTGGTACTTGAAGCAGCAGATGTTGCACTTGTTCCCTTAATAACTACATTAGCAAATACCTGGTCTCCTGGTACTTCCAAAACAACTTCATCACTTGCTCCGTGGCCCTTAGGATCTCTAACGATTACACCATACTGTGTTCTGTGGTCTTCATCTTTTGTTCCCAAGTTTGTTCCTTGCCATACTAATTCCCCAGCTTCTTCTGAAGATGCTGTGGCTCCAAGTGCTGTAACTTTTCCATTACTGTCTGTTATCCAAGTTGAGTTTATTGACTCTACATTAGCTAGGTAAGTTGCATCATATAGGTACAAAGCAATATTCAATCCTGTTGTTGTACTATTTGTTAATTTAAATATTGCATCTGTTCCTTTGGTACTATCATATTCGATATGACCAAAGTTAACAGGGGTAGTACCTAATATAACATGTCCTGCCCATATGACCTTGTTGTTTGTATCTTCATAATAGATAAATGCTTCTGTGTCGTTTGCTGCTGCAGTAGCTGCATTTAAATTGGTAATCCAAATTTTGTCTGTCTTTCTATCTGATGAAGATCCATTACTTCCAGTTAAGTCACCCTGATCCACAACCAATGAATCATCTACATTTGAATGTATGTAAACTGCACCGGCTGCAGATAAAGCAGTACATCCACCACATGCATCACTTAAATCAGCTGAACTATCATATTCCTGAGTTAGTGTCATGTAGTTTGTATCAGCTACGCTTAAACTATCCAAACATATACTTACATAGTTGTTTGGTAAGTCTAAACATTCACCAACACTCAATGGGTTATCTGAATCATCGTTCCATACAAAGTCATTCTCAATACCTAGTTTTGGACCTGTAGCGTCAGCAGTTGTAGTTGTTAAACTTGAAGCTGCTTCTCCGTTTAATGAACCTAAGTCCCATACCCAATTTGGATCATCTTTGTCTTCTCCAACATAAGCGTCTCCATCTTGGTAAGTTTCTTGAGCGTCTTTACCAATAACTAAGGTAGCAGATCTCTGGGCTACATCATTACTGTCATAGAAGGTTTCATCGTTTTTAATCTCAATTCCGTTTACTGTTTCTACAGTACTGGATGGGATTGTTTCAACTACACCATCTACGTCAACAACAATAGCTCCGTTTGAACCTACGTTCTTTAAGGTAATTTTTTTACCATCTACTTCAACACCATCTTCAACTTGCATAAAGTACTCTGTACCTACATATGCTGTAAATTTAGTATCTGAACCGATGTTGGTAATCTTTAGTTTTTTACCCAAGAACTTAATATCTAATGGAATTGATGTAGTTGATGCGTTAGGGATGATTGTCTCATCAAATAGATAGAAGTACTTAACTGCATCTCTTTCCATTTCCATGACTACGCTTGTCTCATAGTCATCATCTGCACTTGTAAGGCTTGTTGCAATGGTTGCGTTTCCAGTTGCAAAAGCTATGTTCTCTTGTATGTCATAATCTGCACTGTTAAAGGAAATTGTAGTATCCAATAAAGTTGGGATGTCTCCATCACTTAATTCTGTATCAAAAGTGTAACTGTTTGCGTCAGCAACAGCACTTCCCAATGGAATTTGTTCAGAAGTTCCACCAGAAACTGATACAGCTCCTCCTCCTGCAGTACATGTTTTACTCTCAAATTGTAGTCCAGTTCCTATGTCTAATACACCAATACTATCTGATGATGCTGCATTAGCACCGACTACAAATACGTTGGAGTTGTCATATTTTCCATTTACGATAAATGGACTTGGATATTCTGCTAAGTCTAAAGCAAATGCACTACCCACGGTAGCACCGACCATAGCAACTCCAGCACCTATAGCAGCTATTTTTTTAACTGCTTTCTTTGCTCTTAATACGAAGTTTTGCATTTATTACACACCTCCATGTGTTAAAATCTTTTTTGTCTTTGTTTTCTCTGTCTCAAGGATAGCATATCCTTAAGATACTAAACCAAATAATTGTGTCTATAGCAACATCCAAACAACAGATATCGCTACCTCTTTTCAATTATTAGGTTATTATCAAAAAGCCCAAAAACGCTTTATAAACATTTATATACTCCAGTAAATATTTGATAGCTAAAATGCCCATCTACAGCCACGGCAGACGCTGTAGTCAATAGTACCCCTAGTTTCACTCATTTTTTTTGTAACTACTCCCATCTCGTTAATTTCTGCACAATTTTATGTTAAGTTCAAACCTGTTTCCCTTAGATCCACCAGAATTATATGGGTTAGCAAGTATTCTATCACCAGTACAATTGCCAAATTCTAAGAAATCTTGCTCATCTTTGCTGATTGTGAACATGTATTTATCACCAAAAAATGCATCCAGAACCGGTTTTAAGCTATTTTTTATAAAAACCTTACAATCCTCCTTGTTACAGGAAGAAGTTTTACTGGTAATACACTCTCTTATCTCCTCTTCCATCGTTACTTTATCACAAACACTATATTTTAATATTGCAGGCATAAGATTAGCTGTCTGGATTGTCTCCCTTATCTCTTCTGTTCCAGAATCTTTCTTGGAAGAAAATATCAGGAAAAACCCAGCAATTATAACTAGTAAAACTACAACGATTGCTAATCCCATGATTTCTGTCTGGCCTTTATTCATATGTCTCCACAGTTAATTTCCCAATAAAATACTTGTCCAAGTCAGGATAATATAGTGAAACCGGAGTTGAAATAACAGATTTACTCTTATAGTTTGGCTTGACCATACTATAGATAACAAACTCACTGCATTCTAAAGAATAATTAGAGTAATCTTTCTTAAACATTTCATTACAGCTTCCCGGTTTTGTTTCAGGTAAAACTACACTAACCTTTATACTCTTGAACCCAAAAGTCGTATCATAATCAGCTTTTGGATACATCTGGTTAAAAGACATTATTTTAATCGTATCCAAACATTTTTCCTCTTTAGCCTTAACACTGCATTTTAATTCAGGCATCTCAGTTATGTAACTTAACAAAACATCTGACCTTTGTTCAGTCAAACTTTCAGTCTTTTCCTCAATATCTGCTTTTTGAAACTTAAAATAAAAAACTCCAACAAGCACTAAGATTATTAGGATAACTATGACTACCATAATCATTTCAATTAAATCCACATCACCTTTTTTAGAAAATAACATTGCAGTCTACCTCTTTTAATCTTTGATTTGCACTTTCCAGTTGAGTTGCCTTATTGTAGTAATCTCCAGGAGATTTAACTTTAGTCAAAAACAAAGTCTTTAAACTAAGATAATTGCAGCTCTTAGTATCCTTTTTAGCCATTTCTGAAGATTTTAGAGCATACAAGCTATTCATGAAATCCAACTTGTCTAATGCTCTTTGATAGCTGCACCCGTAGTTTGAAGAAAATATTGCAGCATAAATTGAGGGTCTTCCCAAAAAGAAGTATTTTTTATCCCCAATAATAACATCCCCAGAACAATCCATCTCTTCATCTTCTAAACATTTATTGTTAGTTTTTATTTCCATAACCTCTAACTTACTATCCTCCATAGTAAGTGTATTTTTAGAGTCTATGAACACAACTTTAACTTTATCATAATCTTCTAAATATTGTTTTATATTATCTACATTCAAATTATTATAATATTCAACACTAAAAACTTCAGGTATTGCTTCATCATTTAATATTCCGGTTTTAGGATCTTTAACTCCGTTTAATTTTTTTGCTAAGTCCTCTCCAACTAAAACAAACAAAGTTTCTTTGTCAGCTAAATAAAAGAAATTAGTAATCCTGAAAGGATATTTCCAGTTCATTGTCCATATATAGAAATTGCTGTTAAACTCTTCAGGGGAAAATATTACCTGGCTAGTACTTAACCGATTATTGCTTATGACTAATCCATCACAGTTAACTGGATCCAAGCTGATTTTATTTTTTGTGTAAAAATTAACCGGTATAACACTTGAAGAAGAAACAGACAAGGAGATTAGCTGGTCTTCCAAACTTCTTATCTCTGTATAGCTTTCAATCTGTTCACTTGTATCAACCTGTTTAAAGGCAAATCTTACAAAAAAACCTAAGATTAAAACTCCTGCTATGATTGCAAAAATATATTTGAATACAG
Source organism: Candidatus Nanoarchaeia archaeon (assembly GCA_028714375.1). Classification (GTDB taxonomy): domain Archaea; phylum Nanobdellota; class Nanobdellia; order SCGC-AAA011-G17; family JACPNG01; genus JAQTMY01. Next base: position 96,760 of record JAQTMK010000002.1, read on the forward strand.
GAGATATCTCACCTCTATTGTTAATCATATATATATTATAGCAAACAATTCATTATTAAATTTATCTCTGCATTTAAGATAATACTTCTTTGCATTTTCAATTAAACTTGCCTCATGGATTTTGGTATCCTCTCCTGTCATCAATGTTCCATCTCCAAACTTAAAGCTTTCAATAATTGAATATTCACATTTGGCTTCTTCATCTAATTCAATATGCAACCCTGAACTTGTTGTATAAATCTGTGTAAACACTGGTGCATCATTATCATCATCAATTACAATATTTAGTGTTACACTATCTTTGTTTCCTGCTATGTCTGTACACTTAATATAAATCTTATAGTCTCCATTGCTTAAGTTAAGCAATTGACTGTGTGTTGTTGAACCAGTATTGCTAAACTGTACCATATTTTGTACAATCGTATCCCTGTCTGAATAGAAGCAGGTAGCCTCATTCTCAGCTCCACCAGAGGTCTCAACTTCCAAAGTAACTTCTCCATTATAGAATTTTCCTTCTGGATCTGCATCTGTAATACTTAAAGCAGTAGTTTGTCTTACATTAAATACATAGCTGTCTGAATTATAATTTCTTGAACTCTGTCCTGGCTGGTCTGCACATCTTATATAATATGTCTTATATTGGTGTACATTCTTCAGGGTAGTTTTACATTCATAAGTTCCTTGGCTGTATGTGCTCATTGCCAACCCTGATTGTGTGCATGAAAATTCATTTGTCATATCATCATATTCAATATCATTTGTACTCCATTTACATGTGCTTGGTTCAGAAACAAATACCGATAATGGCATGTCTGTGACATTTACTGAAATATATGCATTATCTATTGGGCTAGTTCCTTCCACAACTGGAGCAGTTAAGTCCGGACTTTTATCTATTTTAAATCTGATATAATAATCTTTTTCATTTACGTTTCCGTTTCCGTCCTTACATCTGACATAAACTGTGTATTTTCCACCATTACTAAACTCTAATGCTTCTTTCTCTTTCATCTCTGATGGTAAATTCAATACTGTTTCATGCTCATACCTTAATACTTCATCCTGGAAGTTTGCAGTCATTTCTTCAAATGTTTTTCCCTGCTCAGCAGAGACCTTACATTGTCCTGGTTCATTTAATTTAATTCCAACTTTTACTGCTGTATATGCTGGTAATGGAGTTAAAATTTCATACCCATTTGTTTGTTTTTCTATTTTTGTTGCATTACTTCTTATCAAAGGTTCTATTATTGGTGAATTAGTATCATAAGGATTCATATCAATACATTTTTCTTCATCAGTTCCTGGATTAATCAATTCACAGGTCTTTCCCAGGGATTTACATTTATATTCTGAACATTCTAATTTATCATCATTGCATTTTTCACAGTTGTCTCCTCCATCAGGAGCCTGCCATAAATTACATGAAATTGTATAAGTTCTTTCTTCCATATCTGACATACCTAAATCAACCAATCTTAAAATTTGGTATGCCCAAGAAACTGTGTTTATTGTACTCCAAAGTCCTCCGCCTGAGGCAGGGAGAGTAACATCCTCTAAAATTTTACTAGAACCTGAAAATAGACTAACTTTCCCTTCAATTATTCCATCAGTCAGAATATCTTGAGCCTCTGGACTAAGTGAATTAAATTGTTCAGTAGTGATTTCGCTTCCAGCCTTAAGAACTTCGGTAGTTCCAAATAATCCAGAATAAGTTTTTTCACCAAACAAAGCACTCGGTCCACCAATAAAAGCTTCAATGTTGCCAGAACTAATCCATCCAGCAACTCCACTTGTAGCAATTCCACCCAAACTCAATATATCCATAAATCCACCAAAGCTGCCTGTATCAAGATACTTAGATGAAAACAAAGAAATAATTTCTCTGTTTGAAATCTTTGAACTTTTAGTAGTTGAATCTTTTAAATCAGCAACAGTCAAATCATAACCATTAAATCCTAGATTGTCATCATCAACAACTTCTGCACTTGCAGTATTACTATAACCATCAAAAGTATAGTCACCAGCAACATTATAATAAGCACCGCAATCACCTAATTTTTTACAGTAATTATTTCCTGCAATAACCCATTCTTTTGTTGTACAATGACAGTTCTGCACGCACTCATAATCTTCTCCCAATCCAATTTTTCCCAATAACCATCCAGTAATTCCTCCCCTGTAATAAGTAACTTTACATTCCTGGTTTCCAGCTGAACATCCTGTTTTGGATTCACCACTAACACTTGTGTTTGAATTACTCTCTCCATAGGTGGTAGTCCAGAATTTCATTCCAGGAGAAAACATTGGAATACATCTCCCATGACTTGATTCACTTCTTTCAAAATTAGTATAAATTGTTTTTTCATTATTGCTTAACGCACTTCTACCTTCAAGCAAATCTGCTGCATTAAGTCCGCTTAATTTATCAACTTCTTCTTTCTCCAGCCATGCAACTAAATCAATGCTTGCTGCATCCCAATAACAATCTCTTGAAGAACTATCGCTGCAGCATTTCTGAGCACAGCAAACTAATTGAGCCTCATTCACAGCGTCTCCAGAAATACTTTCAGGTATTGGATCAGCTAAACCACTACACTCTCCCCCGCAATTACTAATATCATTACAACTACTACAATCACTATATCTGTTTGGTCTAAAACCAGCCTCGATAAATCCAGTCTTGACATTTAATGAACTTAAAATATCAGTAACATCTTCACCAACAGTTTGCTGTATGCAAAATTCTTCCCTATAATCCTTTCCAGGTTCAATAATTTCTTCACCATTAATACAAAGTCCACGATAATGTCTGCTTCCAACTAAATCCAAACCTTCACCAACAGGACCTTCATAAACACACCACGATTCACCATTTTCTTTTTTGGTTCCAGCATTAGGAGAACTTACAAAAGCAGTAGTTTTGGAACAGCTTATGTCTTTACAAATAAAGTCTCCATATTTAGGTTTATCATCTGTTATATTGCTGCAGATTGTTCCGGTAGAATAATCACAATTACCACAATCAGGATCATTTGGTTTAGCATCGCAGTTTATTTCAGTTTCATATCCATTGTTATAACTCTTAACTTTATCACTCATGTAAATATTTTCTCTGTTGCCACATGAATCATACCAGTATACTTTTCCCTGATAACATCCTGTATGATGCTGCTTGGCACATCCACAACTTAATCTATCATTGCTGCATAACATTTCACTAAAAAATCCTTCCTTAGTTTCATTGCTTCCGGTTCCAGCATTGCAGCTGTCTCTTGTTGTAAATAGACATCCGGTTGAACTTACACAGCATCCAGTTTCCTGACTTCGGGATTTAGCTAAACATGTTTTCTCGTCGGTAATGCTGTCATCAAAAGAAGAACTTACATCTGGATATTTTGCAGCAGTTTCCTTGCATTTAACTTCTGTTACAAAAAAAGACTCTGTTCCTATAATACAGCATCCATTACTGCATTGGGAAATTGAACAGGCAGGATCTGAACTAAAAGTTCCAGACTTAGCATTACATACTGCTTGAGGTGTATTTTTAAAACATCTGCCATCATCCTGAGAAAAACAACAACCTAAATTACAATAACTTGTTTGCTCACATGTAGCATAATTTTTCCTGAATCCGCTTGCACAACTGCTCTCTGAAGTATACTGACAATATTCTCCGGATGTGGTTTTCTCACAGCACGCATCCATTGCATTAACAAAACTTACTAAACTAATTAAAATTGATACAAAAATAAAAATTTTTAAGTATTTCATGCAAATCTATCTTCTCCTTGGACTGCAAACTGGAAAATATAATTATTTCCTTCTTTGACAAGTCTGTAAACTTCGTCGGGATAAGGTTTTTTCACATAAATTTTATATTCTCCTTTTTTGCTAAGCATATATGTCAAACTATCAAAGTAACCGGTGGTAGCTTCTCCAGGACTCAAACTATAACCATTGATTATATCTTGTGAAACATCATACAAATTACCTAAAGGATAATTAAAATCAATTTCAAATTTATCCTCTGAAACACTTATGTCTTTGCTTTTTCCTTTAAGTGTTATTGGCCAATTGATATTAAGTACAACTTCATCAGGTCTTATCAAAAATTCATATTTTGGTTCTCCATTAATCAGAACATTGTAAGTCTTTAAATTTCCCTGACTTTTAACTTCCTCTAAACAGTTATCCATAAAATCACCGACGTTTTCATTCAGCTGGTCTTCCATGTTTTTGATTGTTAACATTCTGTTCATACAGTTTTCTTTGTTTTCAATATCATAACATAAATAACTTACCTTAGAATCATCAAATAATCTGTAGCTTTCTTCAGGAGTTTCAAGATATCCTCCCTGCATCCCCAAGGTTTTAATCAATTCGTTTGGGCTGTTAGCACTTTCGTCATAACTGCATTCAATCATAATTTTTTTTATATTATCCATTTCACTGTTTAGACTTTCAGAACTGATTGGCATGAAAATTGTTTCTCTTCCAACAAGGAAAAACAACAACACAGCCACTATAACAATTCCCAGTATAACAAATAAAGTAACTTGCCCTCTTTTTTTCATTTTATCACTCCTTTAAATTTATTTTATATTTATTTAAATATTTTGATTTTCAATTATTTATGCTGTACATCGGACTTGTATTGGATTCTGTATCCTTACAAATTAAATAATATCTTCCGCTATCAACTGTAAATAAATGTTCCGTTCCACTTTTGTCTGTTTCAGTTCCTTTTCCGAATGTAAATTCATCTTCAGAGTATTCACATTCAGCATCTTCATTAATAGTTACATGCAAAGTATTTCCATCCTTGTACAATTTTTCTATTACTGGATATTTTGTATCTGTTGTAATAACTAAAGTAATTGATTGTTCTGCTTTGTTCCCTGCAGCATCTGTACATACAATGTTATAATTATAAGTTCCTATTGCTAAATCTTCAAAGTCTTGGCTGTGTAAGTTTGAGTCTGTTTCTTTAAATTCAATATTATTATACTCACAGTTTGCATTTCCATTTTCTGCTCCGCCAGCAGTAGCCACATTCAGTGTAAATGAATTAGTATATAATTCTCCAGATTCAGGAGCATAATCATCTATACTTAATTTATCCTCAGATTTAATCAGAGTCAAGGAATAAGCTTCTTTGTTTACATTTCCACTTGAATCAGAACATTTGAAATAATAAGTGTCTTCATCATTCTCCAATTCAACATTAACCTTACAGATAAATTCATCATCTTTTTCACTGCAACTAACTTCATTAGTCATGTTCCCATAGTCAATATCTTCGTCGCTGTATCTGCATTTGGCAGGTTCATTAACATAAAGATTAACATCCAAATCATCTTTTCCATACTGGATATAGCTTTCATCAACTGGATCACTTTTCTCTATAACTGGGGAAGTCAAATCAGGTCCTGTTTTTGTATTAAACTGGATTGTATAGGATCTTTCATTTGGTTTGCTCTTGTCTCCAATGCCTTTACACCTTACATACAAACTGTATTTTTTATTAGGATAAGCTAAAAGACTCAATGAATGTTCTTTTCCGTAATTCCCATCACCAAAACTCAAAACCATTTCATTGTAAGTTTTAGTTGGGTCTTCTGCATACAAACATTTTGAAACTTTATCGGTTTTAATTCCTAAACTTATTTTTTTATAAGCATCGATATTTTCTTTTATATTATATCCATAACTTTTTTCATCAATTGTAAGTCCTTTGGTTATGTTTTCTTTCCATACGCTAATTACTGGTGAAGTAACATCTAATGGATTAACCTCAACACACGCAGGCCTGTTGCTTCCTTCATTTTCCTGTATAAATTGGCACGAGTCTCCCAATGATTTGCATGAATATTCTGAACAGTCTTTGTATATTCCATAATTTCCATTATCATCCAATCCGCATAATTCACATTGTGATTCTGTATCATCAGGATAACTCCACAAACTACAAGTTGTTTCAACTGTATGTTCTTCAGAACTTGAAGTAATTGTGAATATTGCAAATATTAATGCAATTCCAATTGCCGCGATTCCAGTCCAGGCCAATCCACCAGCAGAAGTTGTAAAAAATGCTCCAATCCCTTCAATTCCTCCCCCAATAAAAGGGATACTAATCCCCCAAGCAGCATTTACTGCTGTAGCTGCAGCAACATAAGAAATATAGGAAGCAATAGTAGCAACTCCCGTATTAAAAAATGTCCCAATGAATTCATAATCCAAAGTTCCAAAACTAATTCCTTCACCAGAACTCTTCCAATCTTCTTCAAAACTCCCAAATAATAAATCATTAACTTCTTGTGTTAAAATTTTATAAGGCATATGATTCAAACCTTCAATTCCAAATGCTTCAATGCCTTCATCAAGTTCTTCTTCATCAAAATCCCAGTCTCTAATAAATCCTTTTTCAGAATAGGTTCCAACATAGTTATATTTAGCACCGCAATCTCCGGCAGCTCTGCACATTGAAGCAAATCCTTTGAATGCATCGTCAGAAAATACTTCACAGTTAGCATCACAATCCATATTATCCAATAAACCATAAGTCCAAAGTGTATTAAACTCTAAACTAGCTTTATTACAATCCTCACTTTTATCTTCTTTCCAAAAAGAATTTCCAGGTGGAACTAAAGGAACACAATAACCGCTCTCCTCATCACCCAACCAAGTACAAGAATGCTTTGTTGTGTCTTCACAATTCTCCTTGTCTTCTTTCAGTTGTTCCTGATATTTTTCTTTTTCATAGTCAAACTGATCAGAGTCATCAAAAGAAGTTGGCAATTCAGCAGTATTTGAAGAGATACATCCTTCATACCTGTTTTCCATACATTTAGCTTCTGTAAAATCACCGCTTGGAGTGTTAGTTATCTCTCCCTGTATGCAAATCTCTTCTCTGAAATCTTTACATGGCTCAACTATCTCTTCTCCATCAATACATTTATGTAAATAATGTCTGCTTCCAACTAAATCTGAAGCAACTCCAACTTTCCCATCATAAACACACCACGACTCTCCGTTTTTCCTAAGACCTCCAGTCCCAGGGGTATTTTCATCTTTATAGGTAGTCTCACAATCCAAACTCCCGCATTTAATATTACCATCCACCTGTTTGCATTTTGTTCCAGAATTATAATCACAGTCTTCTGCTTTTTCTTCCTTGTTTCCACAAGAATCATACCAATAAACATCTAAATCAGAACATTCTTTATAAGAATGACTTTTACATCCGCAGATTGAAACCGAAGAACAAAACTGATTTTCAAAAAATTCTCCGCTGCAGCTTTCCTGTGTTACATAACTGCATCCATCCGACAAACAACACCCCTCAGTATCCTGCTCAGCCATTAAACTGCAATCATTCTCACTGATATCTTGGGTAAATGTATATTCATTTCCATAATCTGCAGCCAAAGCCTTGCATTTATAACTTGTAACATAACTGTATTCACTTCCAATATTACAGCAACCAACTTGACATTGAGTTAAGGAGCAACTAGGATCAGAATAAAAATTTCCACCTTGCTCTGAACAGGTGCTTTCTTCAGTATTAGAAAAACAACCACCTTCAGATTCTAAAAAACAGCATCCTAAGTTTTCAGCTCTGACTTCCTTGATAGAATAAATTGAAAATACAGCAAAAACTAAAACAATAATCTCAAATATGGCTTTAGTTCTGACAAACCTCTCTTTCATAACAAAAATAAGAACAAATGTTGTTTTAAATAATTTACTAATTACAAAGATTTAATATATCTTTCTAGAGCCTTGTTAAAAAGAGGAACTCCGATGTAAACAGCATACCCTGGATTATAATATCTTGATGCAACTTTCACAAATTTTCTAATTATTCCCAAATAATGGGCGTGTTCCCCCAAATTTTTCTCATTCCTAATAAGTTCATACAAATCAGAGGACCATTTAAAGATAATTGAAAATTCTTTTCCATCTGCACCAAGGCAGCAGGTCATCAGATCTTCCTTATTTTCATTGTTCAATCTTTCAAATTTAACAAAGGGTTCATTAGCTTCATCAGAAAGTTTTTGGATTGTATCGTCTACTTTTAATCCTAAATCATAAGATGCATTAACACTCATTAAAAAAAATCAGAGAAATCCTTATTATTTAAAGATTATTATGCTCAAAAGAATATTAAGTAATCGCAAATTATTTAAGCTTCTAAACTACCTCTTTTATGTATATTTTCTCACGAGGAAGCATGACAGACTTAGAAATACTCAAAAAAATACTAAACCAGGAAACCGAAGCAGAAAAGCGTTACATAGAACAGATAAATAAAATCAGAACTCCAATCATAAGAAAAGTTCTAAAAGATATACGATTGGAAGAATATCGTCATAAAAGGGAACTTATTGTAATACTGAAGAATATGGAAGATCATTTTGATGATAAACCTTATGCAGAAGTGGAAAAGATTATGCCAGAAGAACCTGGCTCAGAAGATTTTAGATTAGTTCAGGCTTTATTAGAATTAGATAAAGAAAAAGAAGCAGAAGCAGCAACTTTGTACCTTGAGTCTTCAGAAAAAGCTGAAGATCCAAAATTAAGAGACTTATTTCTGGAATTTTTAAATCAGGAAAAAGCACACGAAAAGAAAATTAAGACTTTAATAGATCAACTAAACTTGTTTAATAGATAAATCAAATCACCCATTATTCTTTGCAAGAAAGTTTATAAGTTAATTCTCAAGATAACCTTCATGGAAGAAATACATTACCTTCTTGGAAATTCCTGTAAATTAAATTGTGACTTCTGTTTTTGGGATATCCGAATGCCAGATACAACATTAGAGTTTAAAAAGAAAATTGTTGATAAAATCATACAAGCAAACATAAAAAAAGTCACTATAAGTGGAGGGGAGCCATCTGAAAATCCCAATTTCTTAGAGATTTTAGAACATATGCATAAAAATAATTTAGAAACCATAGTTCATACAAACGGATTGAGTATCACAGATAAAATTGCAGAAAAAATGGCTAATTATACTTCCAGAGTGAGTTTGACCTTAGATGGTTTTGATAAAGAAGTTCTTTCATTAATGAGAAAAGATTATAATATAACCAACCACACCCTCCATTTAATTAAATTATTCCAAAACCTAAACACTCCAACTAATATAAAAACCCTAGTTACAAAGATAAACAAAAACGAAATACCTAAAATAGGAGATACTTTAAAATCTTTTCCAATACAATATTGGTCACTCTTAGAATTTATTCCAATCAATAGGGGCAATGCCAACAAAGATAAGTTTTATATTTCTCCCTTGGAGTTTGATACAATCTATGAAGAAACTAAAAATAAGTTTCCAGGGCTAGAGATAAGAAAAAGAAGATTTACAGATAAGGAGAAGGATTATTGTTTTATTGCACCAGACGGGGGGTTATACACTTATTTGAAAGATAAAGGAGATATTCTTATAGGAAATATCCAGACAACAAATCTTAATTCTTTATAAACTTATTAAAAACATCCATAAAATCCTGAAGTATAATCTCCGTATTCTATTCCATAAGCTCTTGCCCAAGAATCAAGATAAGTATGGCTTCCGCTTTTCAATGTAACATCTAAATATTGATGCGGAGAAATCAGGCAAACCATACTTATTTTCTGTTTAAGATTTTTGTCTTCAAAACAGCCGGATTTAGTCAATAAAATTCTTAAAATATAATTAAAAGTCATACAATGCATGTATTGGCTATCCTGATTCCATATCTTATCGAGATCAGAAACAAACAACCAGTTAAATCTTGAATATGTCTTGTATTTCCCTCCCCTCCATTTGCTTGTAACCATATCATAAGCTTTATACAAACATTCTTCCTGACTTTTTGAATTATTTAATTCCTCAACCCATAATTCCATCCCAAAAGGGATCTTATCTGGAAGTTGTTTTTTCCAGAGCATATTGGGGATACTTGAAAAGAGAAATAATATCAGAATAAATATTGCTAAAATTTTTATTTTATGTTTTTTAACCTTAAGCAGTATTCTTCTCATCCATCCAAAAGAATATAATACTCTATAAAAAATTAACGTTTCTTATTTACTAAATAAAAACTAGCAACGCAGCTCCCCAATAAACCAAAAACCAAATCCAATGCATTATTTATATAATCACCAACCTGATTTGCAGCTCCTAACCACACAGCGGGAATTAATTCCAAAACTTCATAAAAACCAGCAACGCCTAAAGACATTAAAATCAAATAAAAAAACCAAGTTGATTTTCTTATGTTTTTATTTAGATGAGGTCTTATTATGTGATTTATCATGAATGTAACAGTAAAAATTCCAAAGAAATGAACCAAGTTATCATATTTCAAAACTCCATCAATAAACCAATAATCATAAAGTCTTACATTCCCAATATCTATATGCCCTCCAAGAATATGTAAAGTCAGTAATATTGTTAACCCTAACATGGATAAAACCGGAAAATTAAAATTCTTGTAAAATAAAACAAAAAATAATATAACAACTGCCATCAAAGCAGTATAATAAAGAAATTCATAATTGCCTTTTGAAACAAAAAAGATAGTAAATAAAGCCATGAATAATATAGAGTAAATTAACATCAATCTTAATGCAGTTTTCTTCTCCATAAAAATCAAAAATAAAACTTCAAATATAAATCTTTCTAATCACTGCTTACTCTTGGAGCTAAAATAAAAGATAAATCAAGTTTATCCAAAACCCTAAACTCAGCTTTCAAAGGATATTCTTTGTCAAAATTCAAAATAACCTTGTCAGACAGTTTACTTGCCTTGGAAATCTTCCTTAAATATTCCAGAGAATACTTGGCAATAATTTCTTCGTCCTGTGAAGTTATAGTTGTATCATCATCTCTTCCCACTTCAACCTTTGCATTATGCAATTTGCTTTCAGACTTAATCATAAAAGTATTTTTATTAGCAACCAAAGCAACACTCTCAGCAATAACGCTCATGTCTTCAATAGCTTCATCAAAGATTAAAGTTGGCATCTCAATTCTTGCACCAAAATTTAATTCTGGAATTCTCTGTTCAGATTCATCAATATCAATCAGACTCAAATTAAATGTTCTTGTTGATTCTCCTTTAAGTTGTATTCTTAATCTGTTTTTGTCTTCGTCAAGTTCCAACTTCAAAGTATCGCTTGGTTTTGCTCTTCTCAAAACCTGTTTTAAACTATCCAAACTTACAGATAAACTTACAGGTTTCTTAACATCGTATTCAACAAAAGCACTGCTTAATAATTTGAAAATTATCATAGCAACATTAGCAGGATCCATTGCAACAATTTCTATTTTTGTTTCATCAACCTTAAATGTAACTTCGTTAACTAATTCAGAAATAATATTTATGCTGTCTTTTAGATATCTTGGCTCTGCTAAAACTAATTTCATCTATTAAATTGGTAAAACTTCATTTATATTATTTTTGGTGATTGAACATATTGTTTTTTAAAGAAATCAGCAACAATATAAACTCCATAAATCAAACCCAAAACTCCCAGGGCCCATAAAGGTATATCTAATACTAAATTAAAACTCAGACTGCTTAAAACTCCGGTCTCAATCAACAACGGCAACAATCCAAGAACTACAACAACTATATCAAAAATAGCTTTCTTAAGAAAAGGCAGGAATCTTAAAAGTTTAAAGATATAAGTCATGTGATAAACTGCGGCTATTGCAATAACAATCCCAATCAGGATATTATTAAAAATAAAACCAATCTCCTGTAATCCGCCGTACACATAATAAAATGAAGCCACAGATAAAATAATTAAAAGTATAGCTACTAAAAACACACCCCAGTTTTTTCTTCTTTTAATAAAAAAACCCAAGTTTTTTCCTATCATTTAATTATCTCTTTGATTTTATTATATAAAACTTTATCGATTTTGTTAAAGTCCTGCACAATCAATGCATTTACCTGCATGCCCTCCTCATAGGGGATTAATCTTCCAAAAACTCTTACATAATCACCACTAAATTCCTGGTTAAAATTAATCTGTATCTGTCCAGTCCCGTCATCTATAACAAAAAACTCGTGATTTTTTACAATCACTGTTCCAGAAACACAAACATTGGTATCTGTCCTGTCAAGTTTATTAATGGATTTTTCTGCATGGTGGTCCATTAATTAACCCTCCATCTGTTTTTGCATTTGGTACATTCAAAGAATCTTGTTTCTGCTTCATCAGCAGCTCTTGTTTGTATTGTCCAGAAGTAAGCAGTATTGTTTCCGCATTTAGGACATTCTTCTTTTGTCTTTGGTAATGTTTCTATTTTCTTGTCAACAAGTTCAATCTTATCCTCTCTTCCTAATTTAACCTCTTCAGTAATTAAAACATTTTTTCTTGCTCTTGAATTATAACCACATTTACATTTTAATATGATTCCATCTTTATCTCTTCCTGGAACAAGTACAGATCCACATTTTTGGCAGAACATCATTTTATAACAATCCTCCTATCATTTTTATTAAATCCACAAACCATATCTTTATCCATCCTAGTAAAGGTATTCTGAAGACTGCCTTTCCAACAATTTGGCTGGTATTTATAGCTTTCGGATCCTGAATACTGTTGTTGTCTCCTTTTGTAATATACTCTTGATCTACTTTAACAACCCTGTGTATTATTGGATACATATACTTATTGTCATTATAAACCACAACGTCTCCGAGATTTACATTTTTAGCACCAAAAATAACCATTATGTCTCCTTTGTTAAAACCATTTTTAAATCTGTAATCCATAAAATCAGATTTAGTAATACTTCTATCTAGATACCACTGTTTGTTTTCTTCCCACCAAGCATCAAAATTGCCTGGATGATGCTCCATACTTGATGAAACTACAGCAACAACAGGAAGATTGGTTCCAAAAAACAAACCCATTCCTGGGTATAAAATAAATTTAACAAGCACAAAAGCGATAGCTAGGTTAGCTAACCAACTCCATATAGAATTATCCTTCCATAAGAAATGCCATACCTTCCTTGCTATTGTCTTAAAATGCATTTGAACATTTAACCTATTAAAAACTTAAAAAGGTTTCTATTAATACATATATATACTATATCGATAAAAAAGAGGAACGCCTCCTTCAGGTCTTTCCTCTTTTTTTATTTTGGTTTCGCTCAGGGGAGAGGTACTTGCTCCACCCGAGGAACCTCCCTGTAGAAACAGGAATAAACCCCAGTTTACCTAATTCTTAAGGACTGGGGAACTTATAATTTCAATTCTTGCGGGTGGCAAGTGCTCTTAGAGTGGGCGACCGGCTTATACATCGATTTCGGGCGGTCGAGTTTCAGGGTAAGTATCTTCTTCAGATAGTCCCTAATATTGCCCATAATAATTCCCACAAAGCACTCGCCTATCTACCCCGCAAGTATTTGGAAGATAATTTAGAGCCATAGTTGTCTAACTTAGAGCTTCCTTTATTTTTCTTCTTTAATAAAAAACCGGCCCTTTCTCCTTATTTCGGTTTTTCCGTATAGTATAAACTAAAAAACACAAGAATATGTGCGATTTTGATGATATTTTAAAATTATTTTTTGCCTTGCCGAAGCAAGGCTAGACAAAATTCTGCCACATAAGACATCCTCTCTTTCAAGTTAAGGCATGGCGAAGGTTAGTTTGCCTTTCGCGCCGGTAAAATTATCCCATGACAATCATCCCAAAGTTATTGTAACGCACATTCATACACCACCTAAAACCCTTCGTGGGGTTATATCTCAAGATACAAAGTACCCCTGAACTTTTCAAAATCTTGAGAATATTTAAGAAGTCCTTATAACAGAGACCTTCCAGCTTTTTCCTTCAGTTCTAATTTTGAAGATAAACTTCAAACTAAAACAAATCCAGAAAAAACCTGTAGAAATAAACCCAAAGGGCAAATTCCTTTTGAAAGTCTCAAAATATAAGAATAATCTCAAACTTTTTTGTTTATAAACTTTTCGGTATGTAGTTACTGTTCAGTTACAGTTCCATCATCTCTTTCTTTAAACACCTGGGCCTGAAAAGTATAAACTTCGCAATCTTTTTCCTTCCAGTTATCTTCCAATAAACCAGCCTTTAAACAGGTCTGTTTTAAGAACTCTTCACTTGTCCAGTTATGATCTTTGGCAACCTGTGGCAATAATAATCCAGAAAAACCAGAACAACCAACAATCAAACCATCTCTACATACTTTAATCTTCTCAACATATCTTTCAGGTCTGACTTCTAATAGTTCAGGTACAGTCAAAACAGAAATCTCAATAGTCATATCTTTAAGCTCTTTCTCTGTTATATGTTTAAATCTATTATCCTGGAAAGCAGCCTGTCTTGCCATATCTATCACAGCCCTCCCTAAATTCTCATAAGGGAGAACCAAACCTATACAACCTCGAAGATTTTCCTTAACATAAACAGTCACAAAAACTCCCTTTTTCTCAGGAAATATTTTAGTATCCATTTCCTTGTTTTTAAAATAGAATTCAATTGACTTTCTAGCAATATCAATTAATTGTTTGCCTTGAACTAATGTATATTTCATTTCATTATAGCTTCAAATTTGCTATCAAACTCTTTTACTCTGTCTTTTAATCTTGAAACAGCGTCTTTTAATGCCTTTTCAGGATCCTTGGCATCTAATATGAAAATAATTTCTTTGGTCAAACTGTGTGGAACATTATATCCAGCAAACTCCACATTTTTATCGTTCCAAAGTTCTTTTCTTAATAAATTACAGAATGTATGGGTTTCTCCCTTTATCTCAAATTTAAGCTTAGTTCCTTCTTTGCTTAATAATTTGATTTCCATAGCTCAATTTCATAAACAACTATTTTTAAAGGTTTCTATAATACAAATATATACCTTATCCAGAAAAAAGAGCTGGATTTTCCAGCTCATCAAATTTAAATCTAAACAAACCATATTACATTACCCCTTGGACTTCCTTTAGGTAGTCTATTTCCAAACCGGCCTAGTATATTTGTTAAAACATCGATTTTTCTTTGTATCCCTTTTATTGTCTCTTCTTTCTTAACATTTTCTTCACTTGTTCTTGGTTCTTTGGACTCTTCTTCAAGGAGATAATGCATTAAGGCTCCCAATGATACTGCCAAACTATCTCTAAATGATTTGTTCTTAGACGCAAATTTTCCCACATCTTTGAGGTCTTTTTCTGAGAAAGTAAATAATACTGAAATAGTCCAGCTCTTTTTTTCCTCTTTCTTTTTTCTCATCCCTTTTATCCAAACCCATATCAATAGTATCAGTACTGGTGAGAACATAATTCCTAAACTAATTCCGATAACATATAAGCTAATCCATTTTCCAAATACAAACCAGTTTGTTCCTCCTGTACACACAAAACCCAGATCCACTAAAAACCATATCACACCTATACCAAAAGCTAGTACCAAAATCATATATCCCCACAAGATAATTCCATCCAGAATTGAAGCACCTCTAAATCTGGGATAAATTTCCTCATAAGGATCTGGTTCAAGTGGATACTCTTTCTTTTTCACAATTTTTCTCATAATTTTCCTCCTTTATTTTTTTGATTTTTTATTGCGAATAAAATGTTCAATACCTAAAAGTACAGCTCCAAATATCATGATAAGAATTCCAAGGTCCCCTGATCCTTTTGGAAATTTTTGAGTCCACCAGGGTGGATTAAATCTTTCTTGGACAGAACTTCTCAAAAAACAAATAAATCCAAAAAAAATCACTAGAATTGAAATTCCCGTAGCCCTGGATAAAAAAATTTTATTTAAGAATTTCATAACCTCTCCTTTCCGGGTTCTTCCATAGAAAATAAATTTCAGAAGAAAGTTATATCTGGGAAAAACACCTCATTAAAGTTTTAAAAACAATCAAAATAACCAATATAATTTCCTTATAAACCTTTCCTAACCAGTCTCCAGCATCCAACATCAACATAGTAACTCTTTTTTTTGTGAAAACTAAACATTCTTTTCAAGGGAAAATCAATCTTGTAAACATCCTTAACCTTAAAACCTTCATCAGAAGAAAAAGATTCTATAAATTCTTTTGATGTGATCTTATGGAAACTATAAACAACATCAGCAATCTCCATGGCCTTTCCTAAAAATAATTTGTCAATGTGTTCAATCTTGGTTCCAAAAGGAGGGTTCTGAATAACAACATCAACTGAAGTTTTAAAATCTCGTATGTCTTTATTGGAAAAAACACAATCCAGTTTAATTTTAAGTTCTTTCTCAAGAAATTTTTTATTTTCTTTTGCAATTTCAATTGCGTTTTTATCCTTGTCTATAAAATAAACTTTTTTAGCGCCTAATAGCAAACAACCAAAACCCAAAACTCCATTACCACATCCCAAGTCAGCAATAACTTTACTCTCAATATCCTTGTTCATATAAGCAGTCCATAAAACTTGAGAAGCAATTTCAGACTCAGTTTGATACTGTTCTAAAAGCAGGTTAGGTTTGTCAAAAGTTTTTAATTTAGAAAGAAGAATCTCTATCTGTTTCTTGTCCATTGTCTTTTGCATTCAACAAATCACCAATAGTTAAGTGTCTATTTCTAAAATCAATTTCAGCTTTATTAAGGTTTTTCTTTTCCTCTTTGACTTCATCTAATCCACCTATAAGTTTAATCTGTAAAAACTGTTCTAATTTTTTGACCAACTTATCAGATGGCTTAAAATGCCCTCCTTCAAGTCTGTGTATAATGCTTTCTTTTTCAGCCAGATTCAAGGCTAATTGCTGTTGTGTTAATCCTTTTCTTTCTCTTGCTTTTCTTATCTTTTCTCCAAAATTGGAAACAAGAAGTTCTTTTGTTTCAGGTTCAAGATGTTCTCCCTTTATATCATCATCAAAGATGGGCCTCTTAGGCATGTCAATAATTTCACCAAAACTGCTGCAGTTTTCACAGACTTCTAAAATTGATCCTTCAAGAAGAATTTTGTATAAGTTCTCCTCCCTTCCACACATATCACATCTTCCCATGCTAATAAGTAGAAATCCAACTTTTAAATAATTTATTATGCTGGTTTATTTACATTGTTCAACACTATCTTTGAAATAGCTACAAACTTCTTCCTTTAATCCATCAGATTCCAGTAATCCACTATGGCTTTTCTCTTCAATAACTAAAGTCGGGAACTCATTAACTCCATAGGTTTTTAATAAGATATCAACTAGCGGCTCTTCCTTAAATTCAGAATCTATTGAAAAAACAAGCAATCTTTCTCCAAAAAGTTCCTTAAGATAAGTCAATACATAGGATTGGGTTTCACAATCAGCACATTCATTTGTATAAAAATACAATATTGAAACAGAATCTCTCCTACATATTTCCTTGGATTGTTTGTCTAGTAACCAGTATTTAATCTGGGCCAGTAAATAATCTCTTTTAAGATTTTGATAATCAACCATGCTGAATCTGTCATCTTTGTTATAATTTTCAATTCTTACTCTTAATTCCTCCAAATCAGAAACACTTTTGGACAAAGTTTCAGATATACCATCACACATTCCATTGTTCTTCATAACATCTATAAAAGCATACTGCAGTTGCAAACTATCATAATCCATCCTTTGGTTACTCATCACTTCATTAAGTGAATTCTCCTTTTGGATGTTAAATGAATAACCAACCAGCATTCCAATTAAAAAAATCGCTGCAGTTATCAGGAAAGCAAAAAGATATCTTCTCTTCCTCAAACTTCTTACTTCAACTACCATTTTTGTACTTTTCCTCTTGCCAAATCAAAAAATACCCAGGCCCAAGATAATAATATTAAAATTGAATATATAAAAAAATATCCAATCAGTGGAACATATTTATGAGCAGCTAATCTTTCATGATGGCTTTTATATGCAAAATAAATTATGCTCAGAGTAATTAAAACAACAACAACTATTAAGAATATATTCATAAGATTCATATTAAAGAAAGAAACCCTTTCTGCCCACTTTCCCATCAGCATTGGAACATCAAAATTAATGGCGAGTATGTTTTTTATCTGTCTTAAAATTGGGATGAATAAATAGCTATAAATTGAAACGACTAAAACCAATAAAGCAATTATTGCAGCAAACAAAACAGTGGGCAGATGAAACATACCAAAGTCTCCATATTTTTTATTGAACAGCATTTGTCTATACTTTAAAACATTCAGAACCGAACCTTTGTACCACCTGTTTCTCTGCTTAAAAAATCCTTTAAGGTTTAAAGGTATTTTAGTGTAAACAACTGTGTCAAGTAATTGTATTAGTTTATAATTGTGTTTTTGCAGCCTTAAAGCCATTTCCAGGTCTTCTGTAAGATTATCTTCACTAAATCCCCCAAGTTTTTGTATAATCTCTTTCCTGTAAACGCTAAATGGACCAGGTGCAACGTGGCAGCAATCAAGATAACTCATAAGTTTTTTAGCAAAATTATTTATGATATATTCACACCACTGCATTTTTTGGAGGAAAGTGTTTGTATTTTTGACTTTCATCATAGGTAAGACAACTCCAATCTTCCTATCATCTTCAAAAACCGGTAATATTTTTTGGAGTGCATCAGGAGTAATAAAACTGTCTGCATCCAAACATACAAAAAATTCTCCTTTGGCCTTTGCTAAAGCATTGTTTAGCCCAGCGCCTTTTCCGCTGTTTTTTTGGTTTATTAAAACAATATTAAATTCTTTTTCTCTGCTAATCACATTTTCAACTATTTCCTTGGTTTTGTCATTAGAACCATCATTAACAACAATAACTTCAAACAAATTTTTTGGATAATCCAGCTTTAACAATGAGTAAATTGTCTCTTCAATTGTAGACTCTTCATTGTATGCAGGTACTGCAATTGAAACAAAAGGATGTCTTTTTAGTTTCTTATATGTATGAATAACTCCTTTTTCAAAAAAAACAATTAACCAGAATACTAGAGTAAACAATCCGATAAAGTATGCTACCCACATGATTATGTTTGTTAAAGTTATCATATTACTTCCCAAACTTCAATTCCATTAGAATTATAAACCTTTTTAAATTTCTCACTGTACTTTAATAAGAATAATAACCCTTCTTCGTCTCCTTCCCATAGAGTTTCTTTTATAGCTTTATCAAACAGGATATATTTTACATTATATTTGTTAAGTATTTTTAAGGCTAAATCTATGTCTCTTGTCTTAAGCAAGTCCTCAGAATCCTTATATCGTTCATCAATATCAGGGGCTAAAATAAAGTCTTCATCCATAACGACTTTCCGATTTGCCATACCCTCAATCCAAAATCCTCTCGAATAATGTGAAAAGAATACATCTTCAGGATTTGATAGAGTTTCCATTCCATCAAACCCCCTAATAAGATCAGTATCTGGCAGACTGTGCCTTAATTCATTAACATATGATACTCCTGAAAAGAATACTCCAAGAATTAAAACAAAAATGGAAAAGTCTTTGATAAATTTACTTTGAAAATTCAATTCAAACAAATAAATAATTCCTAAAACAACCAAAAACGAGAATACAAAAATAAGATAAAACAAAGTTTTAATTTCAAAGAAACATAGTATCAACATTAAGAATACCACAGAGTAAAATATCATATTGCTGTATTTCTTTTTCCACAATTTAACTAAACCTAAAAATGCTAATATCAATCCGAATATACCTAATCCAAATTTTCCTCCGAAATCAGAAATCAGATTCTGGTAGGCATATTTTATTCCCTCTTGCTGTATGAAAAAGTCGAGTCCAAATGGTAAGAATCCTTTAATTAAATAAAGTATTATGGAAACCAGCACTGCCAACGGTATGATTAACCATCTTATTTTTTTATTTCTAAATATGTAAACAAAATACAAAATAGTCAGAGTGATTCCGGGGATGATTCCAAAAAAGAATGATAATAAAATAAAAAATCCAGCCCATATTTTTTTATCAGCTAGGATAAATAAAAACGCAATCAATCCAGATAAAACAGGGAAGATATAAAGATTTGAAGTTGAAAATAAATAGATAAATGTAGGTGAAAACACTAAGACTAGGCAGGTCAACAATGAATCTCTTATGCTTATTCTTAGTTTTTTTAATATAATATAAAATAATACAACACTAATCAATCCTAAAACGAAGGGCAGTATTTTTGAAGCAGAAAAGGTTGTTATTCCAACAACACCACTAAATGCACCCAAAATATATGGATATAAATTAAAAACAAGGGTTCTTCCAGAATAACTCAAGCCATCAAATCCAGAGGGGGTCTCAGCAAGCCTCATATAATAATATGGTTCTCTTCCGATTAACAGAGTACTATCCCTCAATAAATTAGGTAGAGCTATCATGGCTGCTGAAAAAAGCAAAAGCAAAAATATAAGTACGACTTCAGCAGTTTCTAAATTTATAAATTTCTGTTTCCCCTTCTTTCCATGCTCTCCTGAAACAGGATTCATCTTTTGTTAATTCAACCTCCTCAATTCCATATAATTCTTTTGTCTTATTTGTAATATAAATATATCTTACATCGTACTTCTTAACGATTTCTCTTGCCTTCACCAAAGATTCAGTAGTATAAACTTCTTTTAGTTCATCAAATGCCTTGTCTGTGTTTTTAGCATATAGAAAGTTATCATCAAGTGCATTTTCCCATAAAGCAATAGAACTGATATAATTCCCTTCATAATAAGAACTTAATGTTTTTCCTCCTCTATCAGATTCATTTCTCAACCAAAGCAGAGCATTGTACTGTTCATCTGTTATTGTATCTTTCAAAGTGCTGTTAACAACAATTATGCTTGGTATAAAACTGCTCAAAAATAATAAAACAAACAATCCGATCTTGATGGTTTTAATATTATCTCCAAGTTTTGTAATTTTAAGATATTCAAACAGATTAGCATAACCCAATGAAGATAAAATAATCAGGGCTATCCCAAACAGCATCATCCCAAGATCAAGTCTTACTAATTTCAGTAGAGATAAAATTAATATTGTTAAGCATATACTCGCAAATAAAAGCACTTCAGGATTTTTTTTCTTCAAAACTCCAAAATAAATTCCATACACACCAAACAATAAAGAGATTAATCCTAAACTGAATATTAATCCTAATATATTTACGCTGGTAAAATAATAGCTCAGTAATGAAGTTGGGGTATTCTGCCAGAAAATATTCCATCCTAAACTTAGCCAGGCTTTTTTAAACAAAACAAAACTAAGTAAAAATCCCAACAGTATCATGAAAATTATCGCTTCTGTTTTTAACTTATCTAGATTCAATGATTCAGATTTTATTAATAATAAATAAATTATAAATATAAACAATATTACAAAATAATAAGAATTGATTAAAGGCAGTAAAAATATTAAGAATACAAATTGATTAAAATAACTTTTTTCTTCAAGTCTTATGAAACAGTAAAACAAATAGAATACCAATAGAATAAAAATTCCATTTTGAGAAATATTATTAAAAAAAGTTCTGAATAATAATGGCATGAACGCAACTGAAAATGCGGCAAATAAAGATGCTAAATCATTATTGCTTAATCTCTTTGCTATAAAGAAAACTAAAAATATCAGCAAACATGCAAATATCTCAGGGATTATTTTAAAGATAATATCCCCAAATAAAACTTTAAATCCGACAAACAAAAACTGAACAACAGGAATTACATTTAGAGTTTTCCCAGAAAAAGATAGTGGATCTTTGAATAAGATGTTTCCCTCAGATATGCTGTTGATATGTCTTAAATTCAAATAAGCTTCTGAGTCTGAAAAGTATGGTGTTTGGTATGCAAAGTACAACCTAAAGGCCAGAGTTAAAACAAAAATTAAAAGTAAACTATTCCTGACCCACGGCTTCAGATTCTGAATCTCTTTTTTCATTCTCTTGGTTTATTTTTTCGTTTAGTTTGGATTTTAATTGATCCTCAACAATATCAAAATAATCAAAAAACTTAGGGGCCAATTCAATAACTCTTGTTCTTCCTTTTTTCTCAGTAAGGACAAATCCCTCATCTTTTAATAATTTAATATGATCATAAGCACCATTGCCTCTCATCTTTATGATGTTTGACTGCAATGCCGGTCTGTTATATGCAATCAATGCTAAAGTGTTCATTGTTGCATTGTCTATCTCAGTGCTTTCTAGTAATTTAGTTGTTAGATAATTAAATTCCTTTTTTATGCTTAATTTGAATTTTCCGTTTTCTTCTAAAATTGTTAAAGAACCTTCTGTAGACTCATATTTTTTCTTTAATTCCTCTATCGCATCCTTTACATAGCCAACGCTTCCAAGTTCAGCCATTTTGGCGATTTCATCTAAATCCATGAATCTTCCTGTAGTAAATAAAACCGCTTCAATCCTTTTTACATAATCTTCCATTTAATTAGGTATTTTCAGAGATTTAAAAAGTTAACTCTATGTTCTGGAAAATCTTAAATATATGAAATAGAACATTAGTTCATGAAAAATAACAAATTATCTGGATATATCATGGCAGTTATCGGATTTATTATGGTTTTAGTAAATGCTATTGGTTATATTCTTGATTTAAATGTAAGAACTCCATCACTAACTATTTTGGGTCTTGTTTTTGTTGTTATTGGAATGAAGATTGCTAAAAAATCAAATAAATAATCCTTGGCCCGTTACATTTATTAATAACATTTATTTTTATAATGTGTGTTAAATCATTTTAAAAACTTCAAGAAATACGCCTTTAGACTTGAGTTATTACAAGAATATAATATCCCTAATGAACGTAAACACTTTATTAAATTCTTAAAAACAAAAATTTATACTCCCAGTACAAATTCAGAATGGATAAA
This sequence comes from Candidatus Nanoarchaeia archaeon, assembly GCA_028714375.1. Classification (GTDB taxonomy): domain Archaea; phylum Nanobdellota; class Nanobdellia; order SCGC-AAA011-G17; family JACPNG01; genus JAQTMY01. The sequence continues at coordinate 119,587 of JAQTMK010000002.1, forward strand.
ATTGATTAAATCAGCAAATAAAAGAAAAGCTAAGATCAGTCGTGTTCATGTCATAGAACTACCTTTGTCTGACTATCTCAAATTTGAAATAAGGTATTATAAAATAAACAAAAACGCAGGAGAACAAGTCTTTTTGTTAAATAAAGATAAATTTAAGAAAATAAAACCAAATATAAAATCAGATTTTTGGTTGTTTGATGATGAAATTGTTCTAAAGATGAAATATGATAAACAAGGTCGCTTCTTAGGATACAAAGAAATCAAAAGAGACATACAAAAATATATTGATTTAAAAAATAAGTTACTAAAGATTGCTAAGAAAAAATAAAATAGTACCACAAGATTTATATTTATTCTAATTCTTTTATTTTAGATGGAAATCATATCAGCAATTATAGCATTCCTTTACGCAAGCACTGGGATTATTGCCACAGTTGGATATTTTCCAACGATAAGAGATTTAATAAAAAAGATAGCAAGCGCCAATATTAATTCCTATGTTATTTGGACTTTTTGCAGTGCTATTACATTTTTATATGCATTAGTTATAGTTTCTGATTTATTATTGGAAATAGTTACAGGATTAAATTTTGCATCTTGTGCGATAATTTTAGTTTTATCATTAAGATTAAAATATAGAAATCCTAGTTAATCCCATATCTTAAAATAGCAGCTAAACCACCAAAGTCTCTCAACTGAACTCCTTCACGTGTTTCAGTAGAAATCAAAAATACATTAGAACCCAAAGCTTCAGCTTTTTCCTGTAATCTTTCAATCTCAATTTCATCCAAGCTGTCAGAAATAAGTAATTTTTCAACAGCACCCATATCCAAAGCTCTTTCAACCTCTTTAGCACCATAAGTAACTTTTTCAGGATCTTTAACAAGTCTTGTAAAGAAATCATTAAGTAATTTTTTCTCTTCAATAATTTCTTCTTTGGCAAGTAAATCCTGCCCTTTGTCCACTAATTCATGTAATCCAGATTCATCAGTATAAGTAATATCCAAAATACCGATTATCTTGTCTTTTAATTGCTGATTCATGTACATTAAAAAATCTTCTTTTGTAGGACCAGGACCTCCGACTAAAATTCCTTTTATGTCCGGATTTCCTAAAAACTTTTCTTTTGCAACGTCTGCAATTCTGTTATAAAATTCTTTTGCAGCAGCCTCTCTAAGTCTAGCGAAACGGTTTGAACTCTGTCCTCCAGCACGCGTTTTTCCAGGAACCCCAGAAGTCAAACTCATCAATGACTCTATTCTTGTCCCTTTTAACAATCCGATTGTCCCTTCTCTTCTATCCATAACAATTAATCCAAAACATTCCTTGGTGTCCATCATTTCTTTTAATATATCTAGAATGAATGTCTGATCGCACCTATATAATCTTGAATTTAATGGTTGAGGAGGTTCAAAACTCCAGACTTTGATATCAATCTTGCTTTCGTTATCAGAAGCATTTCCAGAAAAAACAGCCAATCCATTTGGGGGATTATGTTTATACAATCTTAAATGTCTTATCGCTCTTTCCAAAGAATCAATAACATTTTTCCTAGTTCTTGCATCTTTAATATTTGAAGCAGTTCCCTGCTCCTGTTCCAGATGATTTATAATTTTATTTAAGTCATAACCAGCAGGAACATAAACAGAAACCAGTTCTGTGTGTCTTCCTCTGATAGAACTTAATTCTCTTATAAGTTTCTTTAACTCATGTTTTTGTTTTGTATTCATAAATTACCTCAAAAATCAATACTAAAGTCACCTTTTCTAACTTCTTTTGATTTTGTAACTGCCTTAAGATCTTCTAACATACTGCCTAATAAATCTAAGCTTTTTCCATCAATAGTTAATATGATATTGTCTTTTAATGATTTTTTGTTATCAGCTTTGTATTTTCTTACTTTGTTTAAAATGTCAACAAACAAACTTCCTCTTTCTTCAAGCATCTCTCCTTCAATATAAGATTCCTCGGGCCAGGAAGATAAATGTATTGATTTCCTATTTTCTTTTTTGGCAAATGCAACATGATAAATTTCTTCTGTTGTGTGTGGAACAATTGGAGCAAACAATTTTAGTAAACTGTCTAAGATTATGTATAAAGTGTACTGTGCAGATTTTCTTGACTCTGCTCCCCTTGAATCAGGATTGTACAATCTGTCCTTGACTATTTCCAAATAATCATCGCAGAAATCATGCCAGAAAAAATGCTCGACAGCTTTGTTTGCATCGCTTGTGTTATAAATATCATAATTTTCTGTTGCTTCTCTGATTACTTTATTTAATTTTTCCAAGAAATACAAATCAATATCTTCTAATTTCTCAGGTCTTGAATAATCATAATTCTCAAGATGCATTAAGGTAAACTTTGAAGCATTCCATAATTTATTCAGGAATTTCTGTCCAGCCATTAACTCTTCTTCCTTATATGGAATATCAGAACCCCATTTTGCTTTTCCAACCCAATACCTGAATGTATCAACATCGAATCTGTCTAATAATTCATCTGCCCAGATTGCATTTCCTTTGCTCTTGTGCATTCCTCTTCCTTTAGGATCCAAAACAAAAGTCCCAAGTGAAATATCTTTCCAGGGAATTTCCTTGAAATGTAAATATGATTTTAAGATTGTGTAAAATGCCCAGGTTCTTATGATATCTTGGGATTGTGGTCTTAATGATGCAGGGAATTTTTTCTTAAATTCTTTAGGACTCTCTAACCATCTCGTAGCTATCTGCGGGGTCATTGAAGAAGTCATCCAGGTATCAAATACATCAGGATCAGCCTTGAATGTTCCGCCACATTTACATTTTCCTTTGTCAACATCCAAGGGATCTAAAGGTAATTCTTGTTCATTAGGTAATAATATCTTTTCACATTTGTCACAGTACCAAACAGGAATTGGAACTCCAAAATGTCTTTGTCTTGAAATACACCAGTCCCATCCCAGGTTTTTTATCCAGTCTTCATATCTTACCCTGAAAAAGTCAGGATACCAATTTATTTTTCTTCCTTGTTTAATTAATTCATCTTTGTAAGAAATTGTTTTGATAAACCATTGTTTTGTGACTATGAATTCAACAGGAGTATTGCATCTCCAGCATCCACCAACAGTTTGTTCCAAATCTTCCTGATTAATTAAAATTTTTTCGTGTTTTAGTCTTTCAATTATTTTTTCTTTAGCTTCGTTTAATGTTAATCCTTTGTACTCACCAGCAAGTTCATTTAATTTTCCAGTTTTGTCAATAATAATCTTCAAAGGTAAATTATGTTTTTTCCACCATTCAATATCAGTATTATCTCCAAAAGTACAAATCATAACAATTCCGGTTCCAAATTCTTTGTCTACTTTTTCATCTTTCATTATTGGAACTTTCTGGTTGAAAATAGGAACAATTGCATTCATTCCAACTAAATTTTTATATCTTTCATCCTCGGGGTTTACAAAAATACCTACACAGGCAGCTAAAAATTCAGGTCTTGATGTAGCAACATTTATTTTTATTCCATTTTCCAATTTAAAGTTAATATAATTTAATTTAGTCTTTCTTTTAACGTCTTCAACTTCTGCCTGAGCTAAAGCAGTCTGATGATAAGTACACCAGATAGTTGGTTCTTCAGTTCTGTAACAATCTCCTTGCTTAATCAATCTCAAAAAAGAAGTCTGTGCAACTTTTTGTGCCTCTTTCCCTATTGTTGTATACAATAAATCCCAGTCATAGCTGTGGCCAAGTCTTTTGAATACCCGATTCCTGTATAAATCTTCAACTTCTTCATTGGCTTTTAAGCATAATTTCCTGAATTCCTGTCTTGAGATAGTATTTTTATTGATTTTCAGTGTTTCTTCAACATATTTTTCAGTTGGCAGACCATTATCATCAAAACAGGGGGCAAAATGAACATTAAATCCCTTCATCCTTCTATATCTTGCAATGATTTCAAACTGGGTATAATGTAAAGCATGGCCAACATGCAGATGTCCTGCAGAAGCATATGGGGGAGGAACATCAATAACATAATTTTCTTTCTTGCTGTTCTTGTCAAACTTATAGATATGTTCTTTTTCCCAGTAATCCTGCCACTTCTTTTCTATCTCGCCAGCGTTGTAATTCTTGTCTAACATTGTTTCAAGTTAAAATGTAAAAGTTTATATACCTTTTTATTACCACATTTTTGGGGCTGTAGTTCAACCTGGGAGAACACCAGACTGAAGCTCTGGACGTTGGGGGTTCAAATCCCCCCGGCCCCATCACAATATTTATATAATAAAATAAATTCAATAATTAAGAGGTGAAATGTATGTTTAATAAAAAAGGTGCAGTTGAGCTTTCAATTTCTACAATAGTCATTGTTGTTTTAGGAGTTACATTATTAATTTTAGGTCTGAGTTTAGTAAGAGGAATCTTTAGTAAAGTAGAAGGATTAACAGACCAGTCTTTCCAAGCCGGAGAAAAATTAATTCAGGATCAGATGTCCTCGAATGAAAAATTCTATGTTTCGGGTGTCACATTTGTAATTGAATCTGGTAAATCAATAACTGTTCATACCGGAATACAAAACTTTGGAGATCCAGGAAAATCCAATGCCTTCAAATTAGATGTTAAAGTCGGAGATGCTGGTGGATCTAAGTCATGGTTTGTATTGCCTCCAGAACAAACTATTGGAGTAGGAAGCAAAAAAGCATTTCCATTCGTAATAAATGTTCCAGATGGAACCGAACCAGGAAAAAGCTTTACATTTACAATTGAAGCATTAAAAGATGGAAAAGCTTATGACAGTCAGGCAATAATTGTACAGGTAAAAGAAGATTAATTTTCTTTTATTTTTATTAAATTATCTAATTTCCTGGCCAAATCATAAAAACAATCTCTTACTTCTTCTTTATTTTTAGCCAATCTTATTGAAGTATCCCCAATTCTTTTTTGGGCATATTCAAAAAGTTTATTCATGGATTTTAGATAAATTTCAGAAGGATAATTAGAATTAATTCTGTCTAACTCATTCATATAAGTAAATAAATAATCATATCTTCCAGGTTTAGAAAATTGTTCAGAAAAAATCATATCAATTTTTCCAAGAAATAACTTATATTCTTTTTTTAATATGTCTTCGATTCTCTGGGTCCTTTCTAAACAAGAATCCCAATAATCTTTAAGTTGAGGCAAGGAAATATGATTCATCACATGGAGCGCAATATCTCCCTCTTCATAGTTTCCTATATGAAGAACTTCTTCCTGATGTGAAAGACGGGAAAACTTTACTACTTTTTTCCCAAAGGTAGAAACCAAATGGTCATTTAGTCTGTCAAAATGCTCATGGATTTCTTTAAAAAAATCTTCTATGGTGGCCTCCGGTTTTTTAGTAATTATTAAATCAATATCGTGCTGAATATTAACACTTCCAATTGTCCCATATGTTTGGATGTATGAACACTTCTTAAGATCTTCTTTAAGGAACGCTTCCACATCTTCCCACTTTAGATTCTTCATTTCCATATTCACCACTATTACGTAGATACCCAAAGGTTATTAAATTGTGCAACCTCTAGCGAGGTTGTAATAAGAAAGTTTATATATCAAGGATAATTATTAATCCCATGGATTTTTCAGAACTAGGCCTAACCAAAAATGAACTAAAAGCCTATGAAGCTCTGCTTAAGATGGGAAAATCAACTGCATCTCAGATAAGCCAGCATTCAGGCGTAGTCTATGGTAGGATATATGATACTCTTGCATCTTTAGAAAGCAAAGGATTAATCTCAGTAGTTCCGGATAAAACCAAGATGTTTATTCCTTCTGATCCTCAGAAATTGCATGATTTTATCACAAAAAGAAAAGCAAGTCTAACTAGCCTAGAAGAAGAAATAATAAAGATGAAAACGCTCTATGAAAAACATGAAATAGAACCAATACAAATCATAAGAGGAAAAAACAATTTCTATAAGTTAGTCAGAGAGATGAAAGATGCTAAAAAATCTGAATATAGTATAAAATATTCTTTCGAATTTAATCCAGAATTTGTAAGAAGAATTAAAGAATACAAACACAAAAAGATTGATTACAGGGTAATTGGAAGATTTGATGAAGAAACTAAAGAAAATATAGAAAAATGGAAAAAGATTCATTTTAATATCCAACCAATAGAAAATGAAGGAGTAGCTATGAGCCTGGTGGATGAGGACTTATTAATGATTACCATGATAAAATCAAACACCAGTATATTAATCAGAGACAAACCCTTTATTAAAATAATGAAGGAGTTTTTTATCACTTATTATAATTCAAAAGCCAATCAATCTAAAGGTAAGATCATTGCAAACGATTAGTTTTTAAATTCTTCTCCTCTCTCTTTTTCATGAAATTCCTTATAATCGGTGACCCACATGGATCCAAAAATATCAAAAGAATCCCAAAATCAGGGTATGATTATATTTTAGTAACTGGAGATTTAGGTAAATCAGATACTCAAAGAGAAATATTCTTCAAATCAGCAGAAACAAAAGAAGATTGGAAAGAAACAAATTCAAAAAAAATAATAGAGAAAGCTTTCAAAGAACCAATATCTTCAAGTAAAAAAATTTTAGAATATTTAGCTAAGATCGCCCCTACTTACTGGGTTTATGGAAATATAGACCGTTCAGACAAAAAGATTAGAGAACTAAATCAAGAATTCAACATAAATCTTCCCTATATTAATGAAGAATTTAAAAAAATAAAAAACCTTTATTTAGTTAATCAAAAAATTATAAAGTTGGAAGACAAATTACTAGCAGGGTACCCCTATTTCTTGGAAGATGAGTGGGTAAAAAATTTTGATTCAAATAACCAAACAAAAATAAAAAGATCAAAAAAAGAAACTAAAAAAGCAAAAATCTTTTTTGAAAAGTTGGGCTATGTTGATGTCCTTCTAACACATCAACCCCCTTATGGGATATTAGATAAGGTAACTTGGGAGAATGCACCAGCCGAATGGAAAGGAAATCATGCAGGAAGCAAAACAATATTACAATATATAAAAAATCAAAAACCAAGATATTCCATATTCGGTCATATCCATGAACAAAAAGGCAAAATAACCAAAGGAAAAACAACATTTATCAATGCTGGAGACAATGCAAGCTACCAAATCCTAGACCTATAGAAACCTTTTTAAATGGAATATTTTCTATCTAGCTAATCAAAATGGTAATGTACAATATAAAATCAGAAACATTAATTGAAAAAACAGCTCAAGAGCTTAAAAAAGTAATAAAAGCACCAGAATGGGCTAACTATGTAAAAACAGGAGTTGCAAAAGAAAGACCTCCTGAAGACCCAGATTGGTGGTATAAGAGAGCTGCTTCAATGTTAAGAAAAATATACATGAAAGGCCCTATTGGGGTTTCAAAATTAAGAGTTGTTTATGGTAGTGCAAAGAACAGAGGTGTAAAACCAGAAGAATTCAGGAAAGCGTCTGGAAAAATCATAAGAACAATCCTACAGCAATTAGAAGAACAAAAACTAATTGAACAAACTGTTAAAGGCGTTCACAAAGGAAGAATTGTGACAAAAAAAGGAAAAAGTTTATTGGATAATATAGGTAAAGATGGCAATAAAGTGGTTAGCAAAGAAGAAAAGACTAGGAAAGAAACTAGAGCAAACTAAATGGGCTCCATTCTGGACTGTACCTAAAAAATACGGAGTAGGGAAAAGAGTTCATCCAGGTAGACATACTACTATTAAAAGATCCTGGAGAAGAACAAAAATAGAAGCTTAAAAATGGCAGATCTAAAACGTGATTACATTGTTAATTTAAGAAGTGAAGTAATGAAAGTACCTAGATACAAAAAGACTTCTAAGGCAGTAAAAGGATTAAGAAAATTTGTTCTACAGCATATGAAAGTGAATGAAGTTAAAATTTTGCCTGAATTAAATGAATTCATATTTACTGGTGGAAGAAAAAGTCCTCCAACAAGAGTTGAAATTACCTGTTTGAAGATTGAAGATAAAAATAAATCAGTTGCAAGAGTTAATCTTAAAGGATTAAAAGTAGAACCAGAAGCAAAGAAAGAAGAGAAAAAAGGTCTTGAAAAATTAAAGGAAAAAGTGACTGGTAAAGAAGAAAAAACAAAAGAAGATATTCTTGAACATAAACACGATAAATCAATAGATGAAAAATTAACAAAAGCACCTCATCTTGATAAAGAAACTAAAATTCCTGAAAAAGCTCATGCTCACAGAAAACAGGAACAGGTCATCGGCACTAAGGCTGATAAGTGATGGTTAAAAACCTATTTAAACTAACTTCTTTTAACTAAAACTATGAAAGACTCCACTATAACTAAGAAAAAAGCAGAAACTGATAAACAGTACGGAATCTATCCTGAAAAACGTTCTTTGAAAGAATTAATTAATACCGGAGTATTGGTTTTAAACAAACCTCAGGGACCTACCTCTCATCAGGTATCAGATTATGTTAAAAAAATTCTAGATGTAAACAAAGCAGGACATTCAGGAACTTTAGATCCAAATGTTACAGGAGTTTTACCAATAGCTTTAGGAAGAGCAACTAAGATTTTAGAATATTTTTTCAGATTCAGGAAAGAATATATTGCTTTGATGTATGTTCATAAGGATTTTACTAAAGAAGATTTGGAAAAAGTAGTTCAAAAATTCAGGGGCAAAATAAAACAAATGCCTCCGTTAAAATCTGCTGTAAAAAGAGTGGAAAGAATAAGAGAAGTCTATAATCTGGAAATTTTAGAAATAGAAAACAGATATGTTCTGTTAAAAATAGAATGTGAGTCAGGAACCTATATCAGAACTTTATGCCATGGTATTGGAAAAGAACTAAAAACTGGTGCCCATATGTCTCAGTTAGTAAGAACAAAATCAGGTCCATTTACAGACAAGGATTGGTACTCCCTGCATGATCTTAAAGATGCTTTGGAATTTGCAAAAGAAGATGAAACTGAAATAAGAAAAATAATCCATACAGTTGAAAAAGCTATAGAGTTTATGCCAAAAATCTATGTTCTGGATTCAACAATAGATCCACTATGTCATGGTTCTGATTTATACTCTGGTGGTATTTCCAAACTTGATTCAAACATCCAGGAAAATCAGGATGTTGCAATCCTAAGTCTTAAGGGTGAACTGGTAGCTACAGGCAAATCCTTGTTTAGTTCTGAAGACATTAAAAACCAAGTATCTGGAACCTCTGTAAAAACAAACAAAGTCTTTATGGATCCTGGAACCTATCCAAAATACGAAAAAGATTAGATACTATACAAAACCAGATTGCATTCCTGCATTTCTTTAATTTCTAAAAAATCCCCAAGTAGTTCTTTAACTTTTTCCATAGTAAAATTACTTGCAAGTTTATTGTCATAATTCAAACTGGAAAATTCAACTTTGTCATAAACTCTGTATCTGTCCAGATTAACAACAAAATTTAATTTGTCAGAAAGTTTATACATATCTCCAGCTCTTAAAAAAACTCCTTTGTTAGTCAAAGAACTAACCATATCATAAACTTCAGAGAATTGCATCCCGGATTTAGAAAATAATTCAGCAGCTTTAAACTCTTTCAGAATCAAAGCAGTTCCAAGTAATCTTTTCTCTCTTAAGGACAATCCCAATTCCAGATTAACATTAACTCCTTTCCCGTTTTCAAGATTATTCACAATCTCCCCGGAATTTAAATTAAAAATTAAATTAATATCTTCATTTCCATATCTGACAGTCAAAAACAAACAGGGAACCAAAACAGTTTTGATATTAACATTCCCATACATTAATTTTAAATCTTTCAAAGAAACTTTTTGTTTTATTAGAGGAATTAATTCTTTGTTCTCAAAACTTGAAACTTCATTTACAATATCAATTTCTTTAACGTCTTCGTCAAATATCTTAACAGCATCTCCTCCGTGTTTGCTTTTTCTTGGACGGATGTCAATAAACAAAGGTCTGTCAACAACGCCAGTAACCAAGGCAGTTCCAATGGGTAAGTTTTGAATCTCCTTTTCAGTCTCTAAAGTAATTCCTTCAACAGAATTTGAAATAGCTTTAATGTCGTTAGGATTTGTAACTTTTAAAATAATCTGTGTAGTGATTTGGGATAAAGCATTTTTCTCAACTCTTGAGGGTCTTTGGGTTATCAGACAGCATCCAAGTCCAAACTTACGTCCTTCAGCAAAAACCTGCCTTAAAATATTACTTGACTTAGCTTCCCCATATCCTCTTTCCGGAATATAATTGTGAGCCTCTTCTAATACAAGTAAAAAAGGGCTTATCTTTCCGGTTTTTCTGTTTTCAAATAAATCCTTTACTAATTTGTAAACAATAACTTCCTGAACTTCATTGTTAACGCCTTTAAGGTTTATCAAAGATATCTGTCCTGGTTTAATCAGTTCATCTAACCTTGTAGGAATATCAGAAAATAAATTTAAGTTTTTTACATATTCAATAATATTTAACAAAGTCCATTTAACACTTGAGTCTTCCTGTTCCAAAGCTAAAAGTAAAGCATTAAAATCAATCTTGTCTCCAATATCTTTCAGGGCAGAATACAAAACCCCTAATTGTGCATTTGATAATCTTGCAGGCAATAAATGAATTAACTCAGAAGAACTTAAGTTTCTGTTGTTTAATCTTAATGGAACAGCAGAAGGATTCTCTTTTATATTTATTGAAAACTCCTTTACACTTTCTTTGTAATGTTTTAATTCTAGTCCATATCCCATTAATCTTTCTTTTTCTTCTAGGTTAGGGAATTTCAAACTTGAATATTCTCCATGGGGATCAATAACTAAAATAGGGATCTTTCTGTCTAAGAATTCTTCAAGTAAAACTCCAACAGTATAACTCTTCCCACTTCCAGACTTGGCTAAAACTGCTATGTGTTTTGTTAATATCCTGTTAACATCAAGATAAGCTTTAATGTCTTTTCCGTTTAATTTTCCTATATAGGCTCCTTTTTCTGCCTCTAATCCTAACGTTTCCTTGATAAAAGAATCTTCTGCATCTAAAACTTCGCTGCCAGGATCTAAAGGAGTGTTTAAACTGCTTAATTTGCCATAATCTCTACAACCAATAACATTACAGCTTGCCAACTCCTGGTTAATATCTTTCTCAATTTCCACAATCTGACCAAGAACATAAAATCCGTTTTTATGCATAACTTGGACATACTGAAACTTCCTGGAATTGTCTTTAACTAAGAATTGAAACTCTTTTGTTGTTACTTTACCTACAATTTTCCCCAAAAACATACTCCCATAAATACAAAAAGCTTTATTAAACTTTATAATGCTCAAAAATATATGAAAAAGAATATAATTAAGATAGACCAGAACTCAGGAATCCCTTTAATTGGAACTATCTTTTTTGGTATCTTGGACAGAGGAACCAATCTTCTACAGATAAGAGCAACAACTTATTGCCCATTAAAATGTATTTTCTGCTCAACAGCAGCAAATTCTGATATTCACCCAGTCTATTTTGAAGTAGATTTAAACTATTTAGTCAATTATCTAAAAGACTTAGTAAAGATAAAAGGAAACAATTTAGAAGCACACTTAGACTCAGTAGGAGAACCAGCAGCCTATCCAAAAATAGTGGAGTTAGTAAGAGAAATAAGAAAAATAAAAAACTTCAAAATAATCTCTATGCAGTCAAATGGTTATCTATTAAATGAAAAACTGATAAAAGAACTTGAAAACGCTGGACTGGACAGGATTAATGTTTCAATCCAATCCTTAGATCAGGAAAAAGCAAATTATATTGCAGGAATAAATACTTATGATGTTGAAAAACTTAAATCCATCCTTAGATTAATCTCAAAATCAAAAATAAAACTAATGATAGCCCCAGTTTATGTTCCAGGAATTAATGATGAGGATATTGAAGAAATAATCAAATTTGCAAAAGAAATTAATGCAGAATTAGGAATACAGAAATATGAAGTTTACAAATTGGGAAGAAAACCAAAAGGTGTAAAAAAACAGTCTTGGTATCATTTTGATGAACTTTTAAACAGATTAAGTAAAAAATATGAGATAAAATTAAAATTAAGCAAGAAAGATTTTTTGATAGAACCAAGAGAAACACTGCCAATAGAATTTAAAGAGAATGAAATCATATACGTAGACATCAAGTCTCCAGGCTGGTTAAAGAATCAGATGATTGGAGTTGCAAAAAACAGATCTATTTCAGTTGAAAATTGCAATGCAAATCTGAATGATAGGATTAAAGTAAAAATAATTAGTAATAAACATAATATCTACGTGGCTAAACAAATAAAATGACTTACATCTTAGAAACTCTGCCGGGATTAGAATCTTCCTTAGAAAAAGAAACAAAAGGAAAAATTATTGCACCCTGTTTAATTGAATCAAAAACAAAGAATTCAAAGATAGCGTATGTTATTTCAGAATTAATTGAAAAAATAAAATTCAAGGATGAGCAAGATCTTCTAAATCAGATAAACAAAATAGAGTTCAAGATTGAAAAAGATTTTTTTGTAAACTGTAAAGACAAAGAACTGGCAAAAAAAGTAGGAGAAATAATTTTCAGTAAAGGTTTTAAGGCAAATCCAAAAACAGAAAAGATAATTTATATTTATTTAGATAAGAATTTAGCAATTCTGGTTTATTTACTAGTCCAAAACAATGAAAAAAGAGACTACAGGTTCAAAAGACATAATCAGTCAATAGACTCCTGCATAGCAAACGCTTTAATCCAGGAATCAGAAATAAAAGAAAACAATTCTTTGATAGATCCATTCTGTAAAGACTCAGTAATTCCAATTGAAGCATTTAATCATAATATAAAAATGATTTACAGCTTTGATAATGAGAATAACATAAGAAATTCAAGAATAAATTCAAAATTAGCAAAGGCAAAAATAAACTTAGAAGAAAAAAATATCAAAGATATCACCCAAAAAGCTGATTTTTGTTTAACAACCCTGCCAATAATATCAAAGAAAAACACCTCATTAAAATACATTGAGTTATTCTTCAACATAATTCCAAAACTGGTAAAAACTATTGGTTTAGTTACATTTAATCCAGAAATAACAAAAGATTTTTGTAAAAAACATAATTTAAAAATAAAAAAAGAAATTAATTTAAAAAAAGGCACTCAAAACATTTATATTTTTATATTAAAATATTAAATATATTAAAAATCTTTCGAATTAAGAATAGAAAGTTAAACACAGAAATTTTTATAAATCTTAAAAAAAAGCCCAAGATATGCTAGAAACAAGAAATTTTAGTGAAGAGGAATTCTTTCAAGTTATCAGCAAAAGTAAAGATTTGATGAAAAAAGGTTATTTTACTGGCGTAAATTTTATCCAATCTGAAGACACTCTTCCGGATTCATCTATATTAATCCATTTTCTGCATAATAATCAAGAACAGATAAATTATATGCAAAAAAACATTAACCAGACTCATTTAGTCCTTCCTAGAACCACTTTATATGCTCCAAAACCTGAATATTTTAATAAAAGCTCATTTACAAAAGAATATAAAAATGCTATATTTCTAGACAGGGATTTAAAAGAAATTTGCTTAGAAAAAGCAATTAAATCTCCCCAAGATATTATTATTCTAAACAAAGAAGTAGACATGCTATTCCCAATCTTAAAAGAAAAAGATCTATCAAGTATCACTGAAAAAATTTGCAAGGTTAATCTATCTGGCCCAGATGTTTGGATAGATCCAGTAATTATTGTAAAAACAAAAAAGTCTCTAAACTTGCTAGAAGGATTTGTAAATAAGTGTTTTGTTGGAATCTCTAAAGAAAATGAAGAATTTTATTGTATTTTATCCTGCCCAGAAAATGTTAAAAAACTAAAGAGATACATAGATAATCTTTGCAATAAAACCCAGATTGGAGAATTTCAAAAAAGTGATGTTGTTTTTTATCCAAGTCAAATCAATAAGGAGTTTTCAGAATATATTGCCCATATAGAATCCCAACTTTAAATCTTGCAATATGAACAATTTTGTAGGATCTTTTCCTTTAGCTCTTCTTTTGAATAAACCGCCAATAATGTAGGGTGCCCTCCTCTTTTGCCTCGATGATACAACTCCTTTAGTTTTGGGACCAATCCATTCGTATGAAGATGATATTCAAAAAAAAGATTCCCCATCCCATATTGCCATTCACTCACCCCCCCATTGTTGGGAAGTTCTTCTACAACTTTTTCTAGATAGGATAGATCTCCTCCAGAAAGGTTATCAATATCCTTAATATTTAATTTTTCATCATTCAATGCCTTTTTTAAAATTGATAAAATTTCTAAACTTCTCATACTATTTTTAAGATTAAAAAATATATAAATCTATCTTCTTTAATTAAGTTTTTATTTAAATTATATTAATTACTATTTAGCGAAAATTACTCATAAATTTCCAATTTTTACCAAAAAGCTTATAAAGAATCAATTAATGTTAATCTTGAAATTCAAGGGAGTTAAGCCTTGTAATGCTAAAATTATATGAAAGGAGGAAAATAAAATGGCTGAAATTTTAGTTGTAAGAAGTAAAATAAAAGAAGCAGCAAAAGGAATGAATGTTGCTGGTGACTTTGCTGAAGCTTTAAGCAAAGAAGTTGAAGTTCTAATCAAAAAAGCTGCTGAAAGAGCAAAAGCAAACGGCAGAAGTACAGTTAAACCAAGAGATTTATAAATCTCTTCTTCTTTCTTTTATTTTATGAAATCAAAAGGTTCCAGAACTGAAAGAGAACTATTTCATTTATTTTGGAATAAAAAAATCGGAACAATCAGGGTTGCAGGTTCGGGAAGCACCTCAATGCCTGCTCCAGACTTATTAGTAGGATTAAAAAATAAAGTTCTTGCTATTGAATGTAAATCAGGAAAAGGAACCAGATATGTAACAAAAGATCAGATAGGAGAATTAAAACAATTTGCAGAAGCATTTGGAGCAACTCCAATTGTTGCTGTTCGTTTTAATAACACAGAATGGAGATTTTTAGAATTAAAAGACTTGAAAGAATCTAGAACAGGGAATAATTTTGTTTTGGAAAAAGAACATTCAAGAACATTTGGTAAGGTCTTTGAAGATATGATAAAATAAAAAAATAAAGAAAAATTAATTCATTTTTTTATTACAACCTTAAAGAGGGTGATTTCTAAGTTTTTTATAAAAAATAAAAATTTCATTTTGTTTTTGATTCAACCCTCCTAAAATATATAAAATTATAATGGATTTATATAATTACCTCAATTTTACTAGTAAAAAGAATTATAAGTTGGTTTGGCTTTATTTTAATCATGAAACAAGCGTTATTCTACACAAAAAAAGAAAATAAAAAAGTCCAATGCAATCTTTGTCCTCACCTATGCAAACTTAATGATAAACAAACAGGAATTTGCGGAGTAAGAAAAAACATAAACGGAATTCTTTATTCCTTGTCTTACAATCATCCAATAGCAATCAACATAGATCCAATAGAAAAAAAGCCGTTATACAATTTCATGCCAAATACTAAAACTTTTTCAATAGGAATGGTAGGTTGTAATTTTAGATGTTTAAATTGCCAAAATTGGGACTTATCTCAAAGAAAAGCAGAAGAATTCAAAACTAAAGAAATCACTCCAGAACAAATAATCAAAATGACTAAAGATTCAAAATGTCCCTCTATTTCTTATACCTACTCAGAACCTGGAGTCTCGATAGAATATGTTTTGGATACAGCAAAATTAGCAAAGAAAAATAAAATAAAAAATGTAGTTGTTTCAAATGGTTATATCAACCAAGAACCGCTAAAAGAGATTATAAAATACATTGACGCATTTAACATTGATTTAAAGTCAATTAATGATGACTTTTACAAAAAAGTTTGCTCAGGTAAACTAAAACCAGTCTTAGAAACACTAAAAACAATAAAAAAATACAAAAAACATTTGGAAATAACTTTCTTGGTAATCCCAACCAAAAATGATAACTTAAAAGAAATAGAAAAAATGTGTATATGGATAAAAAACAATCTAGGAAAAGATACACCACTTCATATCTCAAGGTTCTTTCCATACTACAAACTAAGTAATCTAGAACCAACACCAGTAGAAACACTGCTGAAAGCAAGAAAAATAGCAGAAAAATACCTAAAATATGTTCATATCGGAAATGTTCCGGTTAATCTGGAATAATCCTTATTTAAAATTTAAATTCTTCAATTAAATGAAATGGATACTAATCTTATTATTAATTCCTCTAGTCTCAGCCTTAGAGATTTCAGAATTTCTTCCAAATCCAGATGATGAAGTGGAATTTATAGAAATATATAATCCTTCAGATCAGCAAATAAATCTGGAAACTTATTCTATCCAGGATAAAACAAATTCAACAAGGTATTTTACAGACGTTTCAGGAGGCTCAGTAATCTATCCAAATTCTTATCTAATCCTAAAAACAAAAGCTTTTCTCAATAATGATGGTTTTGAAGAAATAAAATTATTCCAAAATGAAACTTTAATAGATAAAGTAAATTATGATTCAACAAAAAAAGGATTGTCTTTTTCAAAAATAAATAATGAGTGGGTATTGACAAAACCAACTCCAAGCAAAGAAAACAAAAAAGAAAAAGTAAATCTAGAATCAGAACTGGAAATAGTAAAGATAATCTCAAGAGAAAACATCTCTTTTGGAGATATGATTCAGATAAAACTAAAAATATATAGGGCAGATACAACAAAAAAAGAAATAAAACTTTCTCTGGAAAAAGACAATGAAAGGATATCAAACGTAATCTCGTTAATGGTTGAAAACAGTTATGAAAATTTGGTCTTGGAAGTTCCATTCCAAATTCCGATAAACTGTGACAAAAAATATCAAGATGGATTCTACACATTGAAAATACAGGGATTAGATCTAGAACTATCCCATATTCTAGCCTTAAGCGGTCAAAATCAGGAAAATTGTGTTATTGAAAAAGAAACAATAGAAAAAGAGGTAATAAAATATAAAGAGTGCACTACCGAAACTATTTTAAAGTCCCAATCAGATTCAAATCCTAAGGTAGTATATGAGTCCAAACAGGAAAAATCAAAAAGATTTGCCCTGTTTATGTTTTCAGGACTCTTAGTATTGCTTTTAATAAAAAAATGGCAGTAAAAATAACAGTAAAGGCTGTAATTGAAATCTTGGGAACTCCAAAAGAGCATGTAGAAGAAACTATGAAAAAAATAGTTGAAAAATTAAAACAGGAATACAAAATAAAGGAAGCAAAAGTATATGAAGCAACAGAAGTCAAAGCAAAAACAACCGTACTATGGAACTCTTTTGTAGACTTAGAGATGATATTTGAAGATTTACAGAAAATAACCGATTTCTGTTTTGATTATATGCCTTCGTCAATAGAAATTGTAGAACCATTAGAGTTAAAAATCGATGCAAGAAACCATACAGACTTAATAAATGATTTATTGGCAAGACTCCACCAGTATGATATGGTTGTCAAGAATTTAAACGCAGAAAACAAATTATTAAAGCAGCAGATTATTTCTTCAAACTCCCGACATAATCCTTAAAATTAGTTTCTTTTTTCCTGTTCAAAAACTTATAAATTAGGTAAATAATAAAAGCTAAAACTAAAACCAGCCATAACATGCTCCAGACTCTTAGCTTGCTGTTTGAAGTAACTTCTTCTGTTTCTGTTTGGTTTATTTTGATTATCTGGCTAACCATATCATCTACCTCAGTATTGTCCGCAGTAGAATTTTCATGGAGGAAAGTTTCCTTCTGAACAACAGTTTCTTCTTCTGGATAATCTAAAACCTCAACTTCAATAGAATAACTGTCCCCATATCCTTCCTTGCTTGTAAGTTCAATAGTTCCAGAATAAACTCCTACTGCTGCATTCTTCTCATTGTTGATATAAACATATAGGTTAATCTTATCTCCTGGATTAATAAAAGCAAAACTGTCTTTCTCAAGTTTCAAAACATCTTTAAGATTTCCAGTAACCTCAGCCTTCACCTCATTTACTTTGCTGTCAAAATTATTAACAATCTCAAGAGGGCCAGAAGAGCTTTGGTCAAAGTAAATTATTTTGTTTAATTCTTTTAGCTCATCACTAAAACCAAAATAACCTTCAGATATATTTTCAGAAACAGTCTCATTAGCAGTCTCTTCTATTATACTTGTTAAGATAAATAATTTGTAATCCCCTAAAAGAACCTCATAGATATTTTTGGATGGTTTGCTCGTGGATTCATAAACATAAAATGTTCTTACTTCATTGCTTGGGATGCTTAATGCATTTTTGGATAAAATCAAATAAGAATCTGCAGTGATTGTTAACTCAGAAACATTAACATCATTATTTTTTACATAAATTTTGTTGTATTTGTCAGTCCCTATCTTAATCACAGCAGGTTTATAATTAATTGAATAACAATCATTGATAATAATATCAACTTTATTTTCAACAACAGTAGACTTACCATCAACCTCATAAGGAAGTTTTAATCTCAGTTCACAGTTTCCAGTTCTGTCAGGTAAATCAAAATAGACAAAATAATCCACCTCATTGTTTTTAACTAAAAAAGGAGCTATCTGAACATTCTCATCACAATATAACTTAAAATCTCCGGGTAAGATGGCTTTGGTAGAAATTTCCTGAAATTGAATCTCAGCAACAAAGCTGTCTTTTCTGCAGTAGCCGTCTCTGAAATCATCCAGACTAAACTGGGCAAAACAAAAACTGCTAAATAAAATTGTGAAAATTAAGATTGAAAATCTAAATTTCATTCCTATCTTCTTCCCCCAATGAGTTTCCTTGCCTCATCCAGAGATTTTTCTAACTCCTTGTCCAGCATTGAAGGTCTGCTGTAGAATGGTTGTGATTTTTGTGGAGTCTGGGCAGCCGGTCTTCTTTGCTCAACTCTTGGTTGATAGACTGGTTTGTTTTCTTTTGGTTTTTTCTTGAATAACTTTTTAAAGAAACTTTCTTTTTTCACTTTAGTTGTCTCTGGTTTCTTTTTGTAAAATCTTTTGTAATAATAAAAGATTCCCCCAGCTAGAAGGATTATAAATATTATAATCCACCAGGGGAATCCACCCTCTTTCTCCACAACAGGTTCTTCTATAGGAGTATTATCAGCTGGTTCTTCATTTCCGCAGTCTTTGCTGCAGCCATTTTCATATTCTTCTAAAGGATCACATATTCCATCCCCGCATGAACAGTCTTCAGGACAGTTATTGTAATCTTCATAATAATCTACTTCACATTCACCATTAACAGAGCAATAAGATATACATTGTTTGTCACATTCTCCACCGCAATCAACACCTTCTTCTCCATAATCTATTTCACCATTTGAACATGCATCTTTTTCTTCAGTATCAGGTTCTGTATAATCACTTACTTCACAGTCAGAGTCTAAATCATCTGAATATCCATCACAATCATTGTCTAGATTATCATTACAGGTATATTCATAAGATTCATATCCTTCAACTCCATCATAATCACAATCACTCCAAGATCCATCGCTGCAGGTTTGTTTTAAACTTGTTCCTTTACATACTCCTTTGACAGAACAGGTTCTTGAAGTGCCATCAACGCATCCCAATGTGCCAGACTCAGAAACATATAAAGCATAAGCAGCTAAACCAGTTTCATAAACAGTTCCAAAACTTCCATCTGTTTTCTGTCTTGCATTTAACCAAGTAGCAGATTTTTGGAAAGATTCATCCTGTAAGCTTGCTAAAGCCATAAGTCCAAAACTTGTTGTTGCAACACTGCTTTCAAAACTTCCATCAGATTTTTGTTTATCTTCAAGATCATCAAAGTAAGCATTATCTCCAGTAACAATTGCTAAAATAGAGCTAGGTAATGGATTTGTTTTGACATAACCAGAATAAAGATAAAATAAATTTAAGTCTTCTTCACCAAGACTTTTTAATACCCAGTTTGTATATAACGTAGTTAAGTAATCACAGCTGCTTCCTTCTTTGGTCCCATAACATGTATTCCTTACATAAATTTCAGCCTTGCTTGAAAACTCATCATCAAACAAATAATAATCATTTCCAGATTGATAAATCGTAGAAATTACCGGAGTACTTGTTAAATCTGTACAATCTACGGTTAATTTAACAACTCCCTTGCCCAACAATCCAGAATAAATGCAATCATTGATATTTAACCAGGGTTTATTGCCGCATCCTGTAAATCTTCCCTCATCAATCTCAAATGTTTTATTCCCGGTTCTCCCGTTTACTTCATATTCAACATCACAAATCCCTGATTCAGATGTAGCTACCTGCAGCCACCAGGTTCCTGTTCCAACAGAACCCGCAGTCTGTGCATTCAGTAACCATTCTTTTTCTTCACTAACATCTTCTCCTGCCTTTTCTAAAAATAAAATTGCAAAAGCAGTATCTTTTATTTTACAGTTTCCATCAGGCCAGCATCCGTCTTCGTCTTCTTCTGATCTTAGATATGCAACAACCTTATCAATATCAGTACTGTATCCTAAAGAACTTAAAGCAACACCTGCAATGGAACTGTCAATTATTTCATTATTAAAATTCCCATCATCATGCTCACCAGCTAAAAAATCTCCGGCTTTTGTTGAATCATAAGCAGCAATAGAAAAAGAGACCATTAACAGATTAATTAACACTACTAAAAAGAATAATTTTTTAATTTCCATCTTTCCTCTTTTATTTATTAATTTAATACAAGCAAAAGTATTTAAAAATGTTTCTGTATCTTATTAAAAATGTTAAACAAAGTTAAAGATAAAAAACTCTTCTCTGAAGGAAAAAGATCTTTTTTCTATACTGGGAAACTAAACAATACAAAAGTTGGAATAAAAAAATTAAAAGAAAGAAAAGATATTAGACATGCTCTAAAAAACGAGGCAAATTTCCTAAAAATCTTAAACAAACATAAAATCGGACCAAGGTTAATTTACTCTAAAAATAATTATATAATTTATCATTTTGTTGAAGGTATTCCAATTGAAGAATTTATTAAAAAAAACAACAAACAAAAAATAAAATCCATTATCATCAAGATTTTAAATCAGTGTTTTGTTTTGGATAAGTTAAAAATAAACAAACTGGAAATGACCAATCCATATAAACATATTTTGATTAAGACTAATCCTGTGATGATTGATTTTGAAAGATGTTATCACACAGAAAAACCAAAAAACTTGACACAATTTTTACAGTATCTTACCTCTTATAGGTTATCTCTAATTCTAAAACAAAAAAATATTAAGATAAATAAAAAAGAAATAATCAAATTAGCAAAACAATACAAAAAAGGATATTCAGATTTTAACAAAATAAAAAAATATATTTCTAAGGTATAGTTTTGTATTTAGTATTCATCAAAACCCATTCAACAAACAAAACAATCAAAGCTATGGAAATAAATATTGGATCAAGTTCAAGACCAATTCTTTCCCGGTTAGCTTTTGAAATTTCATCATAAGCTTTATTCAAACCATCTCTGTCCGCAGCCCTATAATATTTTCCACCAGTATTTTCAGCGATAGTTGTTAATTCATTATCATTTATGGTAGAGATAATATCCAAACCATAAATCTTACCCCCCTCCTCGCTTGCAACACCAATGGCATAAATAATAACCTCATTCTCAACTGCATATTTAATAGCCTCTTTAACATCAATTCCAACATTGCTCTGTCCGTCAGTAAGTAAAATTATAACCTTACTTTTCTTTTCTTCAATTAAGGAATTAACAGAGGTTATAATTGCTTCACCCATATCAGTTCCACCAACCTCGCTGATCTGGATCTTGCTGATTGTATCCTTTACCTCTCCGAGATTATCAGTAACTTCTTTCTCAATAAACGTACTTCCAGAAAAAGATATAACTCCCATTCTTGCCTTAGCATCAAGTCCGTTTATAAAATCCATAGCTTCTTTTTTTGAAGCCTCCAGTCTGCTTGGTTCAAAATCATCGGCAGTCATGCTTGAAGAAGAATCTATTGCCATCACATAACTAAACTCAGTGCTTTCTCCAAGATAATATAATGTTGTTTGTGCTAAAGCCAAGGTAATACATAACAAAATCAAAGCCCTGAAAAAAACCAAAAAAGCGCTCTGGGTCAGTAAAGGTCTTCCTGTTACTCTTGCAATAGCATCAAAGTTGGCAAATTTCAAAGCTTTTCTTTTAACTTTTTTAATTGTAAACATGTGCAGACCTATTAGAAAGATTATACTAAGTAAAAACCACAGATATATTGGTCTTGAAAAAACTATTTCCATCTCACCTTTCTCCCTTTGAATAGATTCATTACTGGTTGTACAAAAGATTCACTAGTTTTTAAAAATAGATGGTCTATTCCAAAACTGTCAAGTTTCTCCCTTAAGACATTTTCCTGTTGTTTCATATACTCCCTATATCTATCTTTTATCTTTCCAGGATCAATCAACATCTGCTCACCAGTCTTTGAATTTTCAATAACGACCTGATAAGATCTGTCAGGCATCTCATAATCTCTTAAGTCTCTCACACAGATGAAAATAATATCATATTTTGTTGAAGCAACTTTTAACGTATCTTCCCAGCCGCTTTCAAGATTCAAAAAATCTGAAACAACAAAGATTAAACTTCTCTTTTTCAGAAATGTAGAAGAAAAATTTATTGCTTTGCTTAAATCAAATGCTCCACCATAAAAATTAGGATTAACCATTGCTCTGTTAATTGAATAAAATTGTTCTTTTTTTCTTGAAGGAAGTATTTTTTCAACAATCTTGTCATTAAACATAACTAACCCTGCCTTATCTCCGGCATTAAGTATCACATAGACAAAACTTGCAACAAGTTCAGCAACATACTCATTTTTTAGTTTCTCTCCGCTGCCAAAAACCATATTATCACTGACGTCAACTACAAAAAAAACTTCAAGATTTCTTTCTTCAGCATACTGCTTGACCAGTAATCTATTGGACTTTATACTCGCTTTCCAGTCTATTTTGTTTGCATCATCATCAGGTGCATAATTTCTGTAATCCTCAAACTCAAGTCCAACTCCTTTGAAAAAACTTTTATAGCCTCCCATAATCTGTGTTGTAACCGTAAGCCTTGTTACAATTTCCAGTTTCTTTATGAGGGGTGTTAAATTTACCTTTAACTCTCTTTTTACAAATTCATTTTTCATGGTATTGGGACTTTAGAAATAATCTCATCAATAATCTGGTCTGTGGTTATGTTTTCGGCCTGTCCTTCATAGTTCAATAATATCCTGTGTCTCATAACTGACTTGGCAACATCTTTTATGTGCTGTGGAGTTACAAAGCTGCTTCCTTTCAGTAAAGCCTGTGCTTTCGCAGCAATAAACAAACCAATTGATGCTCTTGGTGAACCACCGTATGCAATATATCTTCCAAGTTTAAACTTCTCATTTTTTCTTGTAGCATCAACAATTCTAATAATATATTCCTCAAGTTCAGGACTTAGATAAATCTTGTCTCTTACAAATTCCTGAATTTCAATTATTTTCTTTGGGTTCAGGATTGCTTTTACAGTGTAATCTTCAAATCTGTAAAGAGTAATATTCTTTTTCAGTATTGCCTGCTCCTCCTTGGGATTTGGCAAATCCATATTTATCTTAAACAAGAATCTGTCAATCTGTGCTTCAGGTAAAGGATAAACTCCTTCAGATTCCAAGGGGTTCATTGTAGCCATAACAAAAAATGGCAAAGGTAAGGGGTATGTAATCTTGTTTATTGTGACCTGTTTCTCCTGCATTGACTCAAGCAAAGCAGACTGAGTTTTAGGAGAGCTTCTGTTTATCTCATCAGCTAAAATAAAGTTAGTAAATACTGGTCCTTTTTCAGTCCTGAATTCCTTTTTCATAGGATCATAACTTGTAATTCCAATAATGTCTGTTGGTAGTAAATCAATCGTAAACTGGATTCTTTTAAAATCACAGCCTGTAGCCTTAGCCAAAGTCCTAATCAATAAAGTCTTAGCAACACCTGGAACTCCCTCAACCAATGCGTGACCATTTGCAATAAGACATCTAAGCATAGAATCAATGACTTCATCCTGTCCAACAATTATATTAGCAATTTCTTTTCTGGTTTCATCAAAGAGTTTAGAATATTCCTTGCTCTTATGTTCCCATCCGTCAACTTTATTTTTAAAGACACCTCTACCAGAAGATTTTTTTAACAACCTCTTTTTAAGCATATCACTTTTAGTAGAACTTCATTTATATATTTTACTATATAACAATTTTCTTTTTCAGCCATTCAACTTCTTCTTCAGTTAAACCAATATCAGTAAAATCAAATTTCTTAGAAATAATAGAATAGTAGGGAATTTCAGCCAAAGCCCTCCATGAAGATATATGTGAATGGTTTGCAATCTTGTCTGCAACACCCCACCTTTTTCTGTTAACCAACCCCCACAACTTAAAATTATTTTTAGGACTTCTTTTTGTCGGATAATATTTGATGTTTGCTAAGTTTCTTTTTTCCTTAACCAAAGATATGCATGAATAAAGATCCCTGACATAAACTAAATATCTCCAGTGCTGGTTTCTGATTATTCTCCCCCTAAAAACATCTGCCCTGCTCATAAGATTAAATGCTTCATAAATATTCTCATACTCTCTCGGTATATTTTCTTCCAAGAAATAACTTAAACATTTTTCATTTCCAAAAACAACCGCACTTATGCTTGGTTTTGTTACATCAATTAAAGGTATATTTAATCTGTCAATATCTTCCTGTATTAATTTTAATTCCTTGGTTTTAAAAATTTTAATTAAAATATTATTGATAACTTCAGAAGAATACCTTATATCAAGATTTTCAACATCATCCTTCTTCAACTCTTTTGTGTATTCAGTTAAACTTTGCAAATCAAGTATCGCAGCCCTTAAATCTCCTCCAGAAATTCTTGCAATGCTTTTCAGGGAAGAATCTTCATATTTTATTTTCTCAGCATCACATATTTTTTTAAGATATTCTGAAATATCTTCTGTAGACAATGACTTAAATTCAAGATACTCCACTTTTCTTTTGAAAATTTCCATTTTTTCCATATCAATCTCGTTTGCAGTCATGATAACCGGAAACTTGCTTTCAGAAATAATATCCAAGACTGCTTTCAATCCTCCTCTGTCTCCGGAGGAAAAAGAATCAATGTCATCAATTAATATTAATTTCTTATTTCCAAACAAAGAACCCTGTTTTAATATATTCCCCAAAACTTCTTCTATCTGGGTTTTGCTCCTGCTGTCAGAAGAATTGATTTCCTTGAATTCATATCCTAATTCCTTTGCTAAAATCTCTGCAATCAAGGTTTTGCCTGTTCCACTTGGTCCATAAATCAGCAAAGCTCTGTGTTTTTCTCTACTATAATCCATTACAAATCTTCTTACCCTCCCTACTTCCTGTCCTTTGATTTCTTCAGTTTTAGAGGGTTTATACTTTTCTGTCCAGAGCATGAATCAAAAAAGATAACTTCATTTAAATAAATTTAGTTACAAAAATTAATACTTCAGAACTTCCTTTTCAAGAAATTTAAGTATATTACCATTAAACTTAGGATAATACTGGTTTGCTTCCTTCCAAATATGCGAAAATTCATCTGAATATCTGTCTATTTCCATAACTTTCTTCATAAATCCTTTTCCGTATAGAGTCTCGATTACCTTTTTCTCGATCAAGAACAATGGAAGATGTGACTTAAACACTATATCTCTTCTTGGATATTTCTCATTCAAAATATGTATCATCTCTTTCGCAGCTTTCTCATTCTGAACAAATAAGATATGAATTAGCTCATGGATCATGATTGCCTTGAGTTTTTCAAAATCGTGCTCTTTCTTCAATGTAAATGGGTGAGACAAAGCAACATAAAACATATCCTTGACCAAATAACAATTAATATCGTTCCTGAATCTCATGCCAGCAACTTTCTGGATAGTTTCAATAATTGGTTTTTGTTCATTTTTCCAGAAATTCTCAACATCATGAAGATAGCCCCTCATTTCAAGCATTTGCTCATCACTGAACTGATTACCCAAACTTATTCCGAGCATCCTATCATAATCAAACGCATATGTAAACTTAATTTTCATACCTATTCTATACAAATTTGTTATTTATATAATTTAGGGTTTTTATTAATACAAATATATACTAATAAGATAAAAAAAGAGAGCCTTTCAGCTCTCTTGATTGTAAAGATGAACTAACTCCACACGATGTCTAGAACCATTTGTTCTTGCTTCCCTTGTTCAGGTTCTTCCTGAACTTGATCTTTATCACCCATACTTATTCCTTCTCTTTGTATTTATTCATCTTTTGGAACTAAAAAAACTTGATTATTCCCACCTCCTCTTTTTTCATCATTTGAATCTGAGTTATCAGTTACAATAACCCCTCCTGAAGGCATATCAAGATAACCGCTCACTCCTTCTTCATATAAACACATAATTAACCTCCAAAATATAAGTTATAATTTTTTATTAATCACTCTCACACATGTCCCATCCTTCTGTAAATTCTTGGAATTTCAATTCCATAAATTTTTTCTGCAAAAAGGATTGCGACCTTTAACTCTTCTGGAGTTGATGGATGGTCTTCTAGGAATAAGACTATCTCATCCCGTTGTGGAGATTTCAAGATTAACAAAAGAGAAATGTCTTCAGGGATAGACTCTGACCAACCCCTTTGAAATTGAGAATTCACCTCCCCAGTAACACATCTTGCCCAATAAGCCCTCTTACCATTCTCCAGTTCACGGTAGGGATCCACAAAAAGCCTTAAAGGCTGTTTTAGAATTGCAAGATATTTTAAATAATCTTGGGGAGATGGGGTAAAGTTTAACGTTCTTCGTTCAGCACGAACCAAACTCATAAGAAACACCTCCAATCTTTAAACAAAGTTCTTCCGGTTTTTCCGTCGACAATAGAATCCAGGATAGAACTCAGATTACCAAAGTTAAATTACAAAATACGATTTAAGCAAGGTAGAACAACAAAATTAATCATTTATAAATTTAACTATTTGGTAAATTTGGCCAACAAAGTCTGTAATTGTAAGAACTCATCAGAACCTTCAACCATTCTAAACTCAATTTCACCGCATGCATCAATCATGTCCATCTTTTTCTTCTCAGAAATATTCATATCAACAATCTCTTTTTGGATTTGTTTGATAACATCTAATCCACTTAGCCCATGCTGCAGCATAACTTCAAGTAATTTTTCACGGGCAGAAACAAAATTACCACGAATAGATTCCTCAATAACAAATCTTACCTCTTTAGGTCTTACAGCAGAAACAACTCCGTAAATAGTTTCTTCAGTTATAGTTTTGCTCAAAGCAGTACAGCTCTGCAAAATATTGACTATTCTTCTTACATCCCCCTCTGTTGAAGCATACAAAGCATCTATAGCTCCGTCATTAACTTTAATGCCTTCATTCTTGGCTATAAAATTAACATATTCTTCTATGTCTTTTCTTTGCAACGGCTTAAAATGAAAAACACTGCATCTTGAATGCAAAGGATCTATGATCTTACTTGAATAATTGCAGCTAAAAATAAATCTTACATTGTTTGTAAAATTTTCCATAGTCCTTCTTAGAGCATGCTGTGCCTCTTTGGTTAAAGAGTCAGATTCATCCAAATAAATTAGTTTGAAAGGTACATTGTTTATTGGTTTTGTTCTGGCAAAGTCCTTTATTGTATTTCTTATGACATCAATTCCTCTATCATCAGAAGCATTTAAATCTAATATGCTGTCTTTCCAGTTTACTCCATAAAGTTCTTTGGCAATAACCAAAGCTAAACTTGTCTTACCAACACCAGCAGGACCAGAAAACAATAGATTGGGTATGTTTTTGTTCTTGACCATTGCTTTGATTCTTTCAACTATTTTATCCTGTCCTCTGACGTCCTCAAAGGTTTTTGGTCTGTATTTTTCTGTCCATAACATAGCCTTAAAACAAATTAAGCCATTTATATAAATTTATGTTCTACTCAAAAACCTTTATAAATATCTCAAATTACTCTAAAAACCATGTATGACCATAAAAAGGTAGAAGAAACAGTATTACAGTATTGGCAGGATAATCAAATCTATGAAAACCTTAAGAAAAAACTAAAAGGAAAAAAGAAATTTTATTTTTTGGATGGTCCGCCATATACTTCTGGAAGATTGCACATAGGTCATGCCTGGAACTACTCATTGAAAGATCAGATTCTGAGATACAAAAGAATGACTGGATTTGATGTATGGGACAGGGCAGGATATGATATGCATGGACTTCCAACAGAAAATAAAGTTCAGAAAGAACTGAAATTTGAAGATAAGAAACAGATTGAAAAATATGGGATAGATAAGTTTGTAAAAAAATGTAAAGAGTTTGCAGTAAAGAACATGAACCAGATGAATAAAGATCAAAAAAGATTTGGTGCATGGCTGGATTTTGACAACGCCTATCAGCCAATAAAAAATGAATATATGGAATCTGAATGGTGGTTAATAAAACAGGCTCATGATAAAAAAAGATTATACAAGGGAAATAAAGTTATGACTTGGTGTCATTCCTGTGAAACAGGATTGGCAAAACACGAATTAGAATATTACGAAGTCGAGGATGATTCAATTTTTGTTAAATTTCAGGTAGAAGGCAAAAAAAACGAATTTTTGGTTGTTTGGACAACAACACCATGGACAATTCCATTTAATCTTGGAGTGATGGTAAATCCAGAACTTGATTACGTAAAGGTTAAAGTAAAAAATGAAACTTGGATTTTATCAAAAGGCTTGGCAAACATTGTAGTATTAAATTTCACAGATGAAAAAAAATTAATTATATTGGAAGAGTTCAGGGGAGATAAATTAAAAGGTCTGAAATATATTCATCCATTTTACGATACACTAAAAAAACACTATGATGAGTTAAAAAAACAATCAAAGAATGTGTTCTCAGTTGTCTTATCAGAAAAATATGTTGATTTATCAGCAGGAACCGGACTTGTTCATATGGCTCCTGGTTGCGGTCCAGAAGATTTTGAAGTTGGAAAAGAAAATAATATTCCAGCATTCAATAACATAGACGAACAGGGAAACTATCCTAAAGATATGGGTGATTTCTCAAATTTAAATGCAAAAAAAGATAATTACAAATTCATAGAAGCTTTAGAAAAAAGAAATGCATTAATTGCAACAACAAAAGTTCCTCACGATTATCCTCATTGCTGGAGATGTAAAAGTCCTGTAGTTTTCAAGTTAACAGAGCAATGGTTCCTAAAAATTGAAGATTTGATTCCAAAAATGCTTGAAGATGCAGAAAAAATTAAATTTGTTCCAGAAGAATCAAAAGTAAGATACAAGAATTGGGTTAAAAACCTGAAAGATAATGCTATTACAAGACAGAGATACTGGGGAACACCAGTTCCAATCTGGACTTGTAATAAATGTGATAACATTCATGTAATCGGTAGCATCAAAGAATTAAAAGACCTTGCTGGAAAAGTTCCAGAAGATTTGCATAAACCATGGATAGATGAAATTAAATTCAAATGTAAAAAATGTTCTGGCACAATGGAAAGAGTTCCAGATATTTTGGATGTTTGGATTGACTCAGGGGTTGCATCTTGGGCCTGTTTGGATTATCCTCACACAGACAAAAACTTCAATGAACTTTGGCCTGCAGAATTGGTCTTAGAAGGAACAGAGCAGACAAGATTATGGTTCTATATGTTACATCTTCTTTCAAGATTGGTTTTCAACAAACCATGTTATAAAAATGTTTATACTCACGGAATGTTAAGAGACATTGAAGGGGAAAAAATGTCCAAGTCATTGGGAAACATAATTTCTCCGTATGAAATCGTTGAACAGTACGGAATTGATACTCTTAGGAACTACACAACCTCGAACAAAGCAGGAGAAGATATGAATTACACAAAAGAAGAAATTCTTCTTAAGTTTAGGAATCTTTCAATCTTAATTAACATCACAAATTATCTTTTAAGTTACGCTCCATCAGATCTTCCAAATAAAAAACTAAAGAAATTGGAAATTGAAGACAAGTTCATGATTTCAAAAACAAATTCAATACTCCAAAAAATAACAGAAGCAATGGAAAATTATGAACTGGACAAAGCACCCCTATTGTCAGAAGAATTGTATCTGGAATTATCAAGGACTTACATTAAATTAACAAGGGACAGGTCTGACTCAGTAGAAGTCTTAAAAACAATATATGATTCACTGATGGTAATCCTAAAAGTATTTTCAATCACTGCACCATTCATCACAGAGCATTTATACTTAAAACTCAAAGATAAATTTAATCTTAAAGAAGAATCTATTCATCATTACGAATGGCCAAAGTATGATAAAAAATTAATAAACAGAGAATTGGAAGATGCATTTGTTTATATGTCAGAATTAATCCAGGAAATTTTATCTCAGAGAGAAAAAGTTCAGATGGGAGTAAGATGGCCTCTAAGTTTGGTTACAATAAAAACAAATCAAAAAGAAATACTGGATTCATTAAAACTAACTCAAAGCTTAGTACTCACACAGACAAATATCAAAGAAATGAGGATAGAGAAAAAAGATACTCAGCCTAAATTTGAAATAATCTTAGATACTTCCTTAACACCAGAACTTGAACAAGAAGGATTTAGAAGAGAATTAACAAGAAGGATTCAGGATCTAAGAAAGAAAAACAAGTTAGTAAAAGAAGACAAAATAGAACTCTTCCTAGAAACTCCTTATAAGCTTGGAGATTTAACAGATCTTCAGGAGACTGTAGGTGCAGTTTCAGTTTCATTTAAAGGTTCAGGAAATATAATCTCCAAAGAAAACATTAAAGGCAAAGAATTCAAGATTAGTTTTAATAAAAAAAATTAATTATACTATATTTTTTAAATCTCCATAGATAATCTTAGGCTTTACAGCTTCAATCTCAGTTTTACAATAGAACATGTCTGGGACTGGATTCATTAAGAAAACTTTTTGGTTTAAGACATGAGCAAAACCTATTTCCATTAAAGTATTTCCACCAATATAATTTTCAATTCCGTGTTTATCTAAATTTAAAACAAGGACTGCATCTGCTCCTTGCATTTCTCTCCAGAATTCTCGAATAGCATCCATATTATATTTCTGGTAAATTTTAATCTTTTCAATTTCTTCACTATCTTTACCAATCATAGACCTATGCAAGTCAGTAAGAAAAGCTTCATGACCTAGTTTGCGGAGATTTTCACAGACTTCTAACATTTTATCTGTAAACTGCATAGATCCAATAACTCCAATTCTCATAAAAATATTAGTAACGAGAACCTTATAAATTTATATTATCCAAAGAAAGTAGTAAGAAAGATTAATGTTTAAATTTTAGTTTGCCTTCCATAGCTAGATGATGTTCACTCTCAATTTGATGGAAACTAGTCTCCATTTTTAGCAATCTATCCACCTTATTGCCAGTATCATCAACAGATTGCTTGATTCTTCCTAGTTTGTAGGCAGCACCAATAATAGAAGCCCCAACTCCAAAAAAGGGCAGCATTTCAACCCATGCAGGAGAATGAATAATGCTTAAAGCCTTCAAAAAAGCCCAAATCAGAACTAAAAAAGCCCCAGCAATTATCAATATATCCCATATCGTAACGTTATCAAAAAATCTCATTTCAACCTGTCTATGTAATGTTTCCATTTTTTATAAACTTTATCTTTAACAATTGTTACTTAAAAGTCATTTATAAATAGCTTTATATATTTTTCTATTCTATTTATAAAGCAATTATTTATGGGGGGATTAAAATCGCAGAACAAAAACTAGATATAAAAATTGTTAATATTGTCGCCACAACATCTTTAGAAAGGGATATTCCTTTGATAAGATTAGCAGAAACCTTGCCAAACACAGAATACAACCCAGAACAGTTCCCTGGTTTGGTAATGAGAATAAAAGAGCCAAAAACCTCAGCTTTGGTCTTCAGTTCAGGAAGAATTGTATGTACTGGAGCAAAATCTATGGCCAAAGTAAAAGAGTCTATTCAAGCTATAATCAAAAACATAGAAAAACTAAAAATAAAGATTAAATCTAATAGTCCAATCAAAGTTCAGAATATGGTTGGTTCTGGTTCAGTTCACATGGATCTTAACCTAAACAATCTTACAATGACTTTGGAAAATACTGATTATGAACCTGAACAGTTTCCGGGTTTAGTATATAAACTTCCAGGAACAAAAGCAACTTTCCTTTTATTCAGTAATGGAAAAATAGTCTGTACAGGAACAAAATCAGAGAAGGATTTGAAAGAAGCAGTGCTTAAGCTAATAACAGTTCTGAAAAAGCACAATAAAAAATAAATTATTCTCTATACAAATCCTTATAATCCCCAGTAATACTTTTTGAGAGAGGTGAACATGGACGTTCAAGAACAAATAGAAAAATTCCAGGAATTTCTTAGGGAAGAATATGAGAAAGAACTACATAAAATAATCAAAAAAGGTGAGAAGTCCATAGTTATTGATTTTCAGAGTTTGGCTTTATTTAGTCCAGAACTTTCTGATTTGGTTTTAGAAGATCCAGAAGAAACACTAAAGGCAGCAGAAATAGCAATTCAAAACCTGGATTTAACAAAACAATTAATCAGAGTTAGATTATCAAATCTTCCAAAAAGTCAGGAAGTTAAAATAAGAGACATAAGATCAATCCATATAAATAAATTGATGGCTTTTGAGGGTGTTGTAAGACAGTCTTCTGATGTAAGACCCCAGGTTATTTCTGCAAAATTTGAATGTCCATCATGTGGTAATACTTTAACAATGTTGCAATTAGAATCAAAATTCAGAGAACCATACAGATGTTCATGTGGAAGAAAAGGTAGATTTAGGTTGGTTTCAAAAGAATTAGTTGATGCTCAGAGATTGGTCCTTGAAGAATCAGCAGAATATCTTGAAGGAGGAGAACAGCCAAAAAGACTTGCAATTTTTCTAAAAGAAGATTTAGTAGAACCAAAGATGGAAAGAAAAACAACTCCAGGAAGTAAAATAAGATTTATTGGTCTAATAAAAGAAATCCCAGTCATGTTGTCCACCGGGGTTCAGTCAATTAGATATGATCTGGTTGGAGAAGCAAATAATGTTGAGTCAGTGGAAAGAACCTATGAAGATATTGAAATCAATGAAGAAGATGTTTTGGCAATTCAGACTCTTGCTAAAGATAAAAATGTTTATGAAAAATTAACAAACACCATGGCTCCATCGATTTACGGTTATCCGGAAGTCAAGCTCGCATTGGTTTTGCAGTTAATGGGAGGAACCAAAAAAGTAAGAAAAGATGGAACAAGAACAAGAGGAGATATGCATGTTTTATTAGTTGGAGATCCGGGTTCAGGTAAATCTCAGTTGCTTCAGTTTATTGCAAAATGTGCTCCAAAAGCAAAGTATATTTCAGGTAAAGGTGCATCTGCCGCAGGTTTAACAGCGTCTGTTGTAAGGGATGAATTCATAAAAGGTTGGGCATTGGAAGCAGGTGCTTTAGTCTTGGCAAACAAAGGTATAGCTTGTCTGGATGAGTTAGATAAAGTTTCAGTTGAAGATACATCAGCACTTCACGAAGCAATGGAGCAGCAGACAATAACAATTGCAAAAGCAAACATCCAGGCTACATTAAAATCTGAAACAACAATACTTGCAGCAGCAAACCCAAAACTTGCAAGATTTGATCCATTCCAATTAATAGCATCTCAAATTAACATGCCTCCAACTTTGATTAACAGATTTGATTTGATTTTCCCAATAAGAGATATTCCAAACAAGGAAGTAGATACAAAAATTGCTTCTCATATTCTAAAGATCCAACAGGATCCAGAAGAAGTAAAATATGAAGTTCCATTGGATCTATTAAAAAAATTCATAGCTTATGCAAGACAAAATTCAAGTCCAAAATTAAGTGAGCAGGCAGTAGATGAAATAAAAAGTTTCTATGTTGGATTAAGAAGCAGTGCTCAGTCAACAGGAGACGAGATAAAACCAATTCCAATTTCAGCAAGGCAGTTAGAAGCCCTAGTAAGATTGACAGAAGCATCTGCAAAAGTAAGACTGGCAAAAAAAGCAATGAGAGAAGATGCGAGAAGAGCAATTGAATTATTAAAATATTGTTTGATGCAAGTTGGATATGATTATGAGACTGGGCAGATAGATATAGACAGAATCTCAACAGGAATCCCCGCATCACAAAGATCAAAGATATTGATTGTAAAAGAAATAATTTCAGAATTATCTGAAAAAATTGGAAAAGCAGTTCCAGTAGAGGATTTAATTTCCTATGCTGCTGAAAAAGGAATAGATGACAAGCAGATAGATGAAATCATAGAAAGACTTAAGAGAGATGGAGAAATATTTGAACCTAAGCGTGGATTCTTAGCAAAGATATAAAATGGATAATATAAAACCTTCAACAAAAATCTGGATTTCAAACTTGCTTAATGGAAATTACATAAAACAACTTGGAGAATTTGAACCAAACTATGTGCAGGTAAAAGATGAACAGATTTTCAAAATAAATATTGTGGCAACAATCATAAATAAATTCCAAAGTGAAGATAATAACTATGTCGCTTTAACCATTGATGATAATTCTGGTATTATAAGGATTAAATCATGGGCAGAAGATGCAAAAAAAATTATTAAGTTTAACATCGGAGATCATATATTGGTGATTGCAAAACCAAAAGAATACAATAATGAACTTTATCTTGCTCCTTCTGTGATAAAATTAGTCGAAGATCCTAATCTTGAGTTAATGTATAAAGCAGAAATTTTCAAGAAATATGGCAAACCTGAGACTATAACTCTAAAAGAAACTATCCAGCAAACTGAAGAGATTAAACAGGAAAAAGTAGAAAACGTAAATGAAAGCGCAAGGCAGGACATTCTTAATTTCATCGAAAAAAACAGCAATTCAGATGGGATAAAGATTGACTTCATAATCCAGAATTCTAAGTTAAATGAGGCAGAGACTGAAAAGATAATCCAGGAATTATTAAAAGAAGGGGAGCTATTTCAGCCAAAACCAACATTTATAAAGATAATAGGTTGAATTTTTTCTATAGTCCCGTAGTGTAGCGGCCAAGCACGTGAGGTTCTGGGCCTTGAAACCCAGGTTCGAATCCTGGCGGGACTATACTAATATATACATAGTAAATA
>JAQTMK010000003.1 GCA_028714375.1 Candidatus Nanoarchaeia archaeon
GGACAACATCACAATGGTGGTGGCAGTGCTGGATCGTCTCGTCGCTCGTCACAGGACAGCTCGTATAGCCGTGCCTCTCATGCCACCAATGTGACAAGTATGACCAATATGAATGTAAGTAAAGCAATGACATTTACAGCAGGAAACTATGCTGCAAGAAAAGCATTTGATTTTGCATCTTGTGGAACATCTCAGATAGACTTAATGGACAGGACATCTACAGTTGGACTTAAGTTCACCTATGTACCTGGACAAAAATACAAGGCACTAGCTTGCGCAGGAAGTGGAGAACCTTCCTGTTAGTTTTTTCTTTTTTTTAAAATGAGCCCAGAACTTTATAATTGGGTTTTGATTCCTCTTCTTATATTCATAGCAAGAATTTTAGACGTTAGTTTAGGAACTATCAGAGTAATTTTCATAGCAAAAGGTTACAAATTAATTGCTCCATTATTGGGATTTTTTGAAATTTTGATTTGGTTGATAGCAATAAGACAGGTTCTTGAAAACTTAACAAATATTATGTCTTATTTTGCCTTTGCTGGTGGTTTTGCATTAGGAACCTATGTAGGAATGGTGATAGAAGAAAAAATATCAATTGGCAAAGTATTAATAAGGATTACTACAGGAAAAAGTCCAAAACAGCTAGCAGCAAATCTTCAAAAAATGGGTTATGCATTTACATTAAATTATGGGAAAGGATTAGATGGGAAAGTCACAACCTTGCATTCAGTTATAAACAGACATGATATACCAAAAATAGCAGAGATAATTAAAAAAACAAATCCCCATGCTTTCTATGCAATTGAAGATATAAGATTTGCGCATGAGACTAAACATCCACTAAGCCCATACAAGAAAAAATACAAACGTCATCTAAAATCTTCAAAAAAATAAAATTTATTCAGGACATTCTTCTCTGAAGTAATCCCACTCTTCACATTCTGTTCCGTCTGGAAGTATGCAATATCCTATCTGAGATCCGTCTTCAGAAGTTATTATTTCCACTGTTCCGCCATTGTCTTCACAATAAACTGAAGCAGGATTTGCTATCTGAGTATCTTCAGGAATATCTCCTTCAGAAATCTCTGTATCTCCTTTATTGGAACATGCTGTTAAAAACAGAGCTCCTACCAAAACAATTAATAATATTTTTTTCATAGAATTAAATAGAATTACTTATTCTTAAATGTTATTATAGTTTCAGTTTAATTTAAAACTACATAGCCTTTAATCTTCTTATCCTTTCCTCAATGGGTGGATGTGTTGAAAATAAAGTAGCAAAAAATCCTTTTGTTTTCTTAAGGGGGTTTGAAATATACAAATGAGCTGTTGCCCGGTTAGCATTTTTCAGAGGCATTGAGTTTTTTATCTTTTCCAAAGCAGAAGCAAGTCCAGGAGGATATCTTGTTAAAACTGCAGCAGAAGCATCTGCCATATACTCTCTTTTCCGGGAAATAGCTAATTTAATCAGCTCAGAAAATAATGGGGTTAAAACAGCCAAAACCAATCCAATTAATACTAATATGATTCCGATGTTTCCTTTTTTGTCATCTCCAGAACTATACATAAAACTTCTAAGCAAGAAATTAGACAATAAAACAGTAATACCCACCAAAACAGCAGTCAACATCATAACTCTTATGTCATAATTCTTAACATGGCTCATCTCGTGTGCAACAACACCCTCAAGTTCTTGTCTGTTCATTGTTTCAAGCAAACCAGTTGTAACAACAATAGAAGCACTTTTAGGATCTTTGCCTGTAGCAAATGCATTTAGTGCTTTATCTTCAATAACATAAGCTTTTGGTGTTGGTATGTTTGCAGCAATAGCTAATCCCTCAAGAGTATGAAATAAATGGGGATATTCTTTCTTTGTTACCTCTTTGGCCCTGTTTAGTTTTAATACCATAGAGTCTCCAGAGTTAAAGACAATTATAGTATAAACAACTCCGATTATTAGTGAAATAACTAACCCAAAAATCCAACTTCCATACATAAATCCTAAAATTCCTCCAAGTAATCCAATCAAAACCAGGAAGAAAGACATAATAAAACTGGATCTTATTTTGTTCCTTCTTATCTCATCAAACATGTTAACTTTCATATTAAAAAACTCAAGATTAGCAATATTTAAAGGTTTTCAAAAAAAGAAAAATAATTAAACAAAATAGATTGAATAAATATCATGAAAGATGCTGTAGAAATCACCAAACAAACATACAATGAAATAGCTAGGGACTACATCAAAAAGATGGATTCGCGCATATTTAGCAGTTTATGGTTAAGATATTTCTGTAGAAAATTCCTAAAAAATCTTCCAAAAACTGGCAAAATTCTGGTAATCGGATCTGGAGGGGGTCACTCCTCCCTATATCTTGCAAAAAAATCAAAATATGAGATTATAGGAGTAGATTTTTCATCAGAGATGATTAAGATAGCAAATGAAAAAAAAGAAAAACAAAACATTAAAAATTGTAAGTTTATTGAAGCAGATATAAGAACTCTTAAACTGGATGCTACCTACATAGGCATACTTGCAGACAGCGTACTATATCATATTCCAAAAGAAGATATGCCTTTTTTATTAAAAAAATTATATACCTCCTTAGAAGAAAATGGACTTTTTTGGTCATCATTTAAAGAGGGTTCAGGATTTGAACTTCAGGAAAACCCAGCATCTTATCCCAAAAAACCAAGAGCTTATTGGTTTTATTCTCCAGCTGAATTGAAAGAATTATTTAATCGGGCTGGATTCAAAACAAAGATAAAAAGCTTATTCCCAAAGTTTAATAATGAAAAATATATCTGGGTACAAGCAAAAAAATAAAAAAATTAAAATTTAACTTCAACGTTTTTCTTTTCTTTCTCAGTTGCCTGGAATAGTTCCTTTGATTTGAAGCTAAATAGTTTAACCAGAACATTGTTTGGGAATTTCTGCATCTTTGTATTAAAGGACATTACCATATCGTTGTAATTTTGCCTTGAATATGCAATCTTGTTCTCAGTTCCTGTCAGTTCTTCCTGTAATTGCAGGAAGTTTTCATTAGCTCTTAGCTTAGGATAATTCTCAGCCACAGCAAATAAAGATTTTAAAGTTTCAGTTATCTGATTGGATGCTTTAGCTTTTTTGTCCAAAGAATCAGCTTCCATCAAGGATGCTCTTGCTTTTGTTATATTTTCGAACAGTTGTTTCTCGTGTTTTGCATAACCCTTGACAGTTTCAACCAGATTAGGTATTAAATCATTACGTCTTTTTAATTGCACATCGATCTGTGCCCAGGAGTTATCTACTTGGTTTCTTAGCCTGATCAAACCATTGTACAGAGCTATGATTGCAAGTATAACAACTCCGATAATAACCAAAATAATAAGTAACGCGTTCATTGTAATGCTATACACTTATTTTCAGTATTTAAAGATTTCTAAATTAAATTATAAGTTAAAAAACATAAAAATTTATAAAGAATATTAGACAAATTTAAATGATGGAATTAACAAAGGCAAGTTATAAGGTTAGAGACTCCAATTATTTTCCTATTGAATATAATCCTTATTGTTCAGTTTTAGGAGTACAATTCAAAGACACAGAGGAAATTTTGAAGAAACTTGGTAATCCTACCCAACCGGCTCAAAGTAATCTTTTCAATTCCTATAAAGAAGGGATTGTAGGAGCTGGCAAAACAACCTCTATTTATAAGATTAGGGATAAGGATATTCTAGTAGAGAATATTTTTGGCACAACAGACTCTGGAGGAACTTTTCATGAGATTGTAACTCTAACCCCAAGCAATAGTTTCGAACCACTCCCCGAACTAGCAAAAGAGATAAGCATCTTGCTATCAACTAGCGCAGGGATCCAGGGATTTAGTCTTGAAACCAAGGTTGAGAAGATTAATCCTACAAAAGATAAAATCTAATTTTAAAAATTGCTTAAACAATAATGGTTTCGACCTTGTCAAGATTACAAAAATCAGTATAAAAATTATAAGCTCCAGCATTAATAAAAACTAACTTGTCTCCAACCCTAGGGTTATCTAACTTTACATCATATCTGAATATGTCAAAGGAACAGGGAGTACAACCCTTTATTACATAACTTTTTCCATTTTTGTCTAATTCGTTCTTAACAATTAATTTAATGGGGGCAATCAAAGTATCCATACAGCTGTTATAAACAGAACAGTCAATAACAATATCTCTTCCACTCACCTTTTTGATTTCTGCTTCCAGTTCAACACATGGCCCAGATAAATATCTCCCTGGCTCAATCATCACTCTAACATTATATTGTTTAAGCCACTCAACAAGTTTTTTTATTTTTGGAAAAATTGTATTCAGAACTTCAGCTCTTGAATTTTTATAATTAGTAGGCAATCCTCCACCAATGTCAATAAAATCAATTAAATTCAAAACTTCTTCCTCAATTGAGTCTTTTAATTCTTCTTTTAGACTCCATTCAGAAACATTCTGGCTTTTCCTGTGAAAATGAATTCCAAGTTTTCTTATTTTTTTATTTTCTCTTAGCTCTTTTATTTTAGAATTGACTATATCACTATCCATCCCAAAAACAAAATATCTTCCTGTAAAAATTGTGTTCTCTTTCAGTTTCATTCTTAACATTAAATCAATCTGATAATCTTTATCTTGAACATAATTCAATAACAAATTCAGATCAACTAAATCCTCAATTACAAATTTTCTAATACCTAAATTTAAAACAATCTCTAAATCTTCTTTGCTTAAAAGTTGACTATGATACCAGACTCTAGACATATCTTTGACTAATTTGAGATTTCTTAAAGAGTCTATATTAAATTCGCATCGAGTATTTTCTTCCAGTATCGGAACCATCAAAGGATTTGCTTTTTCAATATAAGCAATGTCAACATCCAGTTCTCTCAAAGAATTAAACTGTTCCACTACTCTGTCCTTGTACAAAACAAATTTAGCCATTTAGCAATCCTTCTTTTTTTAGTTCATCCAAAACCCTGAAAATAATTAGAGGAAAAACAATAGTAACTTCCCCATGAACCGTAGCAGCATCGCTGTCATCCTTTATCTTACCCCAACTTTTAGCTTCCTGTGTTGTAGCTCCGCTCATGCTTCCAGAACTTGAATGCGCAGTAGTTATGTAAACCGCATAATCTAACCCACCATTAAGCAAATTAGCAAGTAAAGCATGATGTTTTGTAATTCCTCCACCTAAAGAAATTAAACCTTTTTTCTCATCAAAACTTGTTGTGAATAAAATATTTTCAAAATCCTTTATAACGTCTACATTGAAGTCAGGATGTTTTTGCTGGAATAAATACAAATGAAATCCAAATGCTCCGTCTGTTATTGCAGGGCAGAATATTGGAACATTATTCTTGGCTGCTTGATATAAAATAGAATCTTCATCATTTAACAACAATCCAATTTCTTTTAATAATTCTGAAACAGCAAATTTGCTTTGTTTTTTATAAACTTCTGCTAAGATTAAATTTAATTCATCTTCCAGTTTACAGTAAGATTCATTTGGAACCAAAATATTCCCAACTCTGTTCATTCCTTTCTCATGTAATGAAAGATCGTTTGCATAAAAAGAACTTATCAAAAAACTTTCTCCTTTTGCTCTCATGATATCTTCTTCTATCGCACCTACAGTCGTGATAACAACATCAGCTATTTTTAGTTTAATTAATTGTGCAAACAATCCTCTTAATCCAGAGGTAACCATGTTTGATGTGAATGTCAGAAAAGTTTTTGCTCCAGCCTTTTTCATCTTAAGGATAGCATTCACTGCTTTTTCCATCTCTGTTCCCTGAAGTCCTGTTTTCCCAATTCTTTCAACCAGACTGTTGACAGTCATTCCAGATTCCCATTTTAAGTCCTTGACTTTTTCCATATTATAAAAGGATTAATAATTAAAAGAAATTCAAAATTAACTGTGTGCTCTTGTATAATCCATGTTCTGGAGAATATATGTTTTATTTAAAAAGGTTTCTGTTTATAAAATTAAAAAATTATATGCCCATAAGCCGTAGCCTTATTTACTAAACC
Organism: Candidatus Nanoarchaeia archaeon; assembly: GCA_028714375.1. Taxonomy (GTDB): domain Archaea; phylum Nanobdellota; class Nanobdellia; order SCGC-AAA011-G17; family JACPNG01; genus JAQTMY01. The sequence continues at coordinate 6,043 of JAQTMK010000003.1, forward strand.
CATAATCTTACTCTGATATTCTACAATAATTTCATAAGGCACAGAACAAAAATTATCAATCCAATCCTTGGTTATTTCTGTGAAATCAATCAATGCTTCATCTTTATATTTAGGACCCAATTTTGCATGCCATAATATCTTTTGGAATATTGTAGTATCTGGTAAGGGCATTAAAAGCGAACAGGCAATCGAAGAGGCTCCAGCATCAACCATTTCTCGAGCATTTTTATATGTTTTTTCCAAGGAATCCTTAGTCTCTCCCTCAAATCCCAATATATAAGAAACTTTGGAATTAATATTCTTATTTCTCATTTTACTAACCTGTTTTTTTGTTTTATCAAAATATCCCGTTTCTTTACTCAAATTACTTAAATCCGATTTGATAGCATTAACTTCTCTCAGTAACTTCAAATCTCCAGATTCTATTCCAATAAAAACTTCCCAAGTATTTAATTCTGCAAGTATGTCAACTAATTTATCAGTAATTATGTTTGGGTAAGTATAAAATCTAAATCTTACATCCTCTAAATCATCAGGACGATTTTCAAGGAGGTCTATAAGAGTCTTTTGAGACGGACCTGGAGAAACTTCAAAAAAAGCATTAAAACCATAACGTTCTTTCAACTCTCTTAGATTAACAAAATAATCATATAAAGAACCATTTCTTACCTCTCTACTTTCTGTACAAAAATTACATAATCCCCAACTACAACCTCTTTGTAAACCTATGTTTGTTGCAGTAAATTCCTTTTCCTTATTCTGATTATACCAATTCTTTTTATATTGCTCAATCTCAGTTATTAAAGCTCTGTCTGGGAAGAATCTAGTCCAAACTCCAGAGTTAACTCTATAGTTTTCCCTTATTTCATTCCCATCCCTATAGGTTAAATTTGATATCTTTTTTGGATTAGTCCCTTTTAAAATCTCAAGCATTGGAGATTCTCCTTCTCCTCTAACCACAAAATCAATCTCATTTATCGTTTTAATAAGATTATATGATAGTCCAGAAGCTTGGGGACCACCAAACACAATTGTTGAACCTTTATTTTTTGCTTTTTTAGCAAGTCTTATACTCTGATTTAAGTTAAGAATTGTCGTAGAGAATCCCACTATGGAATTATTATCAGAATAGTCCAATTCTTCCTCAATATCCTCGTAGCTCAATATTGCACCATCTAAAATTTTAACATCAAATCCATTATCTTTGATATATGTTCCTATAGAAAGATTTCCAAGAGGAACGCACCACTCAGAACTATAAAGCGGTTTAGTATCTTGAGGTTGAGGGGCATAAATTAAAGTAAGAGATTTCATCTTAACCAAGTTGATGTGGGTATAATGGGATGTTAAAGTCCCTAGTTTGTGGACCCCATAAAACTATTACTTCTTTGCCAGTTTTTTTCATTAAAAACTCAGCCAACTTTTCTAATCTAGACCTGTCGTCCAATTTCCTATTAAATATTGGGATGGTTGTCCTAGATATGTCTATATCATAGATAAAGATTCGTTTAAAATTCATTTTATCTAAATTCTCTAAAAACTTTGGATTTTTAAGGGACCTGTAGTTTGAAACTCTTCCATCCTCATTTGATATAACTGCAATAGACAACTCAAAATTATTAAGGGTCATAAGATTCCGAATAATTTCTTCATAGGTAGTTTTCAAGGGAAAATTGATTTTATTAAAGGTATTATAATCTCCAGCATCAAGCTTACAAAAAACTCTATTAATTTTTTTAAGAGATTCAGATATTCCCTCTTCTTTTATGGTAGTAGCGTTAGTAAATATTGCCATAGGCTTATTCAAATACTTGGATTTCTCAATTAAAATATGATCCACTATCAATGAAAACCAAGGGAAAAGAGTTGGTTCCCCATTTCCTGCAAGGGTTATATAGTCTACAGATGTCCTTTCCTCTGCACAAGATTTTAGTTTTTCAGTTATCGCATCTTTTAAATTTTGAAGGGTCCAACCCAATCTTTTGTATTCTTCCAGAGTTATAATCCCTTTAGAAGGAACTCCAACCCTACAATATCCACAATTAAAGTTACATACTTTTATTTCTAGGGGGGTCAAGTTCACACCAAGAGACTGACCCAATCTCCTAGATATCACCGGTCCATAGACTACATCCTCTGATTTCATTTCAAAAACTAATTAAAAACGAATCTATAAAATAATGTCATAAGTAAGTATTACAACAATAGTAAAGTTTAAAAATAACCTATCTATCCAAAAATATGGACATTCCAGAATTAGAAAGAATAGGTCTATCCAAAAATGATAGAAAAGTGTATCTGTCTCTCTTAGAATCAAATTCAGTTAGTGTGAGTAATTTAGTTAAAAAAATTGGATTTCATAGAAGCTATATCCACGATATTTTAAATAAATTAATCAATATGGGTTTAGTAAGCATAACCATCAAGAATAATAAAAAAATTTTTAATGCAGAAAATCCAGAAAAAATTATAGATATCTTAAAAACAAAAAAAGAACAAATCCAAAATGATGAAGAAAAGTTAAGTAAGATATTGCCCCTCTTGATTGAAAAAAAGAAATTTGTTTCAGAAGAACCAGAAGCAAGGATTTTTATTGGTAAAGAAGGGATAAAATCTATTCTAGAAGATGTCCTTTTTCAAAAAAAAGATTTTGTAGCATTTGGTGCAGAAGGAAAGTTTAAAGAAATTTATCAATGGTACTTTAATAATTGGCAGAAAAGAAGGGTAGAAACTAAGTTACATTATAAAGTGATATATAATAACAAATTAAAAAAAATCAGACCAACCAAAGACCAAAAATTAGTTGATATAAGATTTCTACCTGAAAAATATGAGTTTCCTGCAACAACAATTGTATATAAAAATAAAGTTGCGATTCTTTTATGGGATGCTAATCCTATAGGCTTTGTTATAGAAAACGAGGATATAGCAAAAAGCTTCAATAACTATTTCGAAATATTGTGGAGTACTGCTAAATCTTAAGATTATTCTGTTTGCTCTTAAGATACTCTAAAATATTATTCTTCTGATGTGGATAGGTACAATCAGTACAGCCCCAAATTTTTCCTCCTTCTGGTTTAGCTAACCATTTGCCTCCTCCCAATGGATTAAAAATCTTACACCCTCCTTCTGGTTTGGTTGGATCAAAGTTTGGATTTTTTGTAGATTCCTTTGTGCTTCTGTTCCAATACCTGCTAATATTGCTTGTATCATAATTAAAACACATACATGACTCTTCCAAACAGACTAACTCATCTTCAGGCATGTCATGACAGGGTTTATTAATTTTATAACAAACACAGTCTCCAATATTCTTAAGTTTATCAAACGTATTTTCATTAATCAGTTTTTCAATTTCAGATTCTTTCATCTTATAGTTCCAAATATTAAAAAATTTAGAGGGTTTACTCGTTAAGTTCTTTAAGCAAAGCCTTCAGGTTAATTCCGTGAGCTACTGTAGCCTCTTCCAATGTCTCTTGGTTTGCTATAGAACACCCTATGCAATGTAATCCATACTTGAATAAAACTTTTACTTTGTCTGGATGTTTCTCCAAAATGTCTCCGATAGGAGTTTGTTTTGTTATTGTTTCTTTCTTTGCCATTTTATTATTAAACTTTAATGGTTTATATGTTTATCCTCCTCCACAGTCCCCCTTTATTTCAACCATACATTGCATACAATATTTATCACATTTTCCTCTTTTTACTAAAGTAGGTTGGTGGCAAGAAGGACATAATAATCCATCTATGGTCTTCGGATCTTCATGAACCTTTTCAGAGAAAAGTTCCTTCTTTTGAGGTTCTTCCCCCTCTATTTTTTTGTCCTTCATCTTTTTTCGATGTTTCATAACATTTTGATCAAAATAATTTGCAATTTCTTCTTTCCCTTCCGGACTATTATAATAGGAGATAAGTTTTCCAAGATGATCCACAATAGAAGAGGAAAATCTCATATCATCCTTCTCATGGTGTCCGGTTGAAACAAGTCCATTCGGTGGAAAATTAGACAGACGCATCTTTTCTGCTAGTCTCTCTGGATCAACTCCATGCTGCAACCCCATTGAAAGCCCCACCATTGCAAGGTCTACAATCCCCGCCAGAGTGCTTCCTTGTTTTGATATGGTCATAAATGCTTCTCCCAACTCCCCATCCCTATAAAATCCAAGATGGGTATAAGCCTCTAACCCTCCAATACAGATTTTATCCGTAACGGTTATTCGCATATTTGGAAGTTTTTTTCTCTTACTTACATTTTTTTCTTCATTAATTATTCCCATACTATTCCCGACCACTTCAGGTTGTGCATCAATACTCCCATCTCTATAAATTGCAATAGATTTTAATCCTTTTTTCCATGCATCAAAATAAATCTTCTCAATATCTTCAACCGTAGCCTCGTTTGGTAGATTCACGGTTTTTGAAATTGCACCAGAAAGGAATGGTTGTACTGCTGCCATCATATCTACATGTCCTTGGGGGCCGATCGTTCTTTTAGCACCTAGAGGTTTTAGAGCACAATCAAAAATAGGTAAATGTTCTTCTCTTAATAAACTCCCTTCAATAGTTGAATTCTTTTCTATGTGTTCTTTAATGTTTTTTATTTCTTCAGGGCCATATCCTAATTTCTTTAATGCCGACTCTACACCTTGATTAACAATTGTAATTGTTCCTCCACCACTCAATGATTTTTTAGTGTACAATGCCAAGGCAGGTTCAACTCCTTTGGTATCACAATCCATCATAAATCCAATTGTCCCAGTAGGAGCTAAAACTGTTGCCTGAGCATTTCTAAATCCATATTTTTCCCCTCTTTCTAACACATTTGCCCAAACTTTCTTTGCTTCCTCAAGAACTAGAACATATTCATTAGGAAGATTTTCTAAAACAATGTTATCCAATCCTTTTTGATGTTTTTTTATAACATTTAACATAGGTTCTTTATTCTTTTTAAATTCAGGAAATGAACCCAATTTTTCAGCCATCTCTGTAGACGTTTCATAAACTTTCCCCGTCATCAAAGCAGTTATTGAAGCAGCAACTGCCCTAGCTTCATCAGAATCATATGGCAGACCATTATACATTAATAATGCCCCCAAATTTGCATAACCCATCCCTAATGGCCTGAATTTATGGGTATTTTCAGCAATTTTCTTAGTAGGATAACTAGAATTATCCACTTCTAAATCCTGCGCAATGGCAGTAACCCTTATTGCATTTAAAAAGTCGTTTATCTTAAAAGAACCATCTTGTTCATTAACAAATTTCATTAAATTTAATGACGCCAAATTACAAGAGCTATCATTCAAAAACATATACTCTGAACAAGGATTTGAAGCAACAATCTTTCCACTATTCGGACACGTATTCCATTCATTGATAGTGTTATCGAACTGCAACCCCGGATCCCCACAATCATAAGCACCCTCTGCAATTAATTTAAATAGATCCTTCGCATTTTTCTTTGCAATTGCTCCCCCTTTAGCCAATGAAGGTTTAACTGGAAGTAATTCCCATTCTTCATTGTTTTCCAACTTATACATAAACTCATCTGGAATTCTCACTGAAAAATTGGAATTTTGAAAAGCAACTGTTTCTCTTGCCTCAGCATCAGAAAACCCATATTCCACTAAAGCATTAAGTTTTTCTTTTTCTGTAACCTTCACTCCAACAAATTCTTCTATATCTGGATGACCAATATCTAATATAACCATCTTAGCTGCTCTTCTTGTTTTTCCACCAGATTTAATTGCCCCTGCAGCATAATCATGGGGTCTTTCAAATGAAAGAGGCCCAGATGCTCTTCCTCCATTAGACAAATTTTCTTTAGAACTTCTCAAAGGAGATAAATTGGTTCCAGATCCAGAACCATATTTAAAAAGTAAAGTTTCAGCTTTAGCTAACTCTGTTATAGATTCTATTGTATCATCTACTCCCAAAATAAAACAGGCCGCACATTGAGGATATTTTGTTTCTTTTGCTTTTGGGATAGGAACTATCTTTCCTTTTTTATCCACAATATATGAATTTTTTTGATGATTTATATCCCCGTCTTTAACATACTCATCTATCCCCACATTAAACCAAACTGGAGAATTAAATGAAGTTTTCTGATTTAAAACTAATGTTTTAATTTCATCTCCAAAAACTTGAGGAGTATCACCTACGAAGTAACCATCTTTTTTTCCCCATTTCACAAAAGTTCCAGAGACCCTGTCTAATAACTGAATAATCGATTTCTCTCTTGAAAGATTTATTGGACTTTTATCTGCTCCCGTTTTCAATCCTCCAAAAAAATATTTAGATGCAGTCATACTTTTTGCATTATATGACCAATTCTTTGGGAATTCTACATCCTGAGTAAATAAGATTTCTCCTTTTTCTCCAACAATTTCAATATTTCCGGTTTCCAATTCAACAGTATCGTAAACATTCATATCTTTCGGAGAAAAATATCTCTCCATAGCTAATCCATTAACAACATTATCTAAATCCTTCACATCCTTATATCCACCAACATTTCCCCCAGCAACCATTAATCATTCACCTCATTTCAGTTTTTTTAGTTCCTCTTTGAAATCAGATTCACTTTTGAAATCTTTATACACAGAAGCAAATCTTATGTAAGCAACCTTATCTAAAGTTTTTAATTTAGAACTTACCTTATCACCAATAATTTTTGAGTTCACCTCTGATGTATCCAATTTTCTCAACTCTTGTTCTATTTTATCTACAACAGCATCAATTTTTTCGTTTGAAACTGGTCTTTTCTCACAGGCCTTTAAGATTCCTCTCTTGAGTTTTTCCCTGTCAAAAATTTCCCTTCTTCCGTCTTTCTTTACAACCATTAAATCAATTTCAATTCTTTCATAAGTTGTAAACCTTTTTTCACAATCATTGCACTCTCTTCTTCTTCTGACAGTATTTTCAGAGTCCCGGCTCTCTAATACCTTTAAATCCTCACTTGAGCAAAAAGGGCACCTCATTTTTAAACACCATAGGTAGTGTCTTACTTATCATAGACACGCAACCAGCAGTGAATATTAAAAATCTGGTAATATATAAACATTTATCTATTTTATTATATATTTTAAATAAGAATGTTATATTTTATATATTTTCAAAATAAAAAATGTTTAAATAAAAAACAGGAGATTAAATTTTATGATTCCTATCGTAAATCCAAAAATTGAGATAATTGATTATGGTCCAAAGATGGACTTAACAAACATGGGATTTCCAAAATTAAATCCTGATCAAACCATTTCTCTGGCAGCAAAGATGACTTATAAAGATAAAACTGCAAAGGAGATGGCTATAGAAGAATTAGAAAAAGCAGAAAGTTTAGAAGAATTCAATGAACAAGTTAAAAGAGACTCCTATGAATCAATCGCAAGGGGTCATGCTTCATTAACAACCTCTTCCTATCTGGTTGCCATAGCAAAAGGTACCTCTAAACTCATTGACTCAATGCTAACAGGAATAAAATTTGGTAGTTTCTTAATGCCAAGTGGGAGAAGAATCCCTATAACTTTAGAGAATATTATTTATCCAGAATCATTAGCAAAAGAACCCGAGTCTTTAGTTGGATATCTGAGATGTTCAGAAAAAAATATTAATTTTTATAAGGAATTAATTGATAAACAGATTACTAGTAAAGAGGAAGCAGCAAAAATTGTACAATATGGTCTATCTGGTGGGGGATTTTTGGTATTCCCAATCGAAAGTTTATATGCGTATAAGCAGGAATTCGAGGATCAAAAAGAGTTTATGCCAAAAGAAGGATTAACAATAATCAATAAGATAATTGATCAATTAAAATATACGGGTCAGACAATTTCTTTTAGTGGAAAAGAGATTTCTCCTAGAGATTCACCAAGTTTTCCACATCCATTCACAGATCCAAAAAAATTTGATTACTTAAAACTAATGCGATCTGTAAGCGGGGTTCCAGAAGAACCAACAATGAAAATAATATTAAATCCCATGAATAATTATTTCTCAAAAAAGATTGAAGATATACATAAATTTAAAGAAGAAAAATTCAAAGATCTTTCTTTAATAGAAAAAGATTCAACAGAACTTGATTACATTATTAGAGATTTAGTCCGAGAATGGAATGAATCTTGTCTGGTTGAATTTTTAACATCAAATTCCTGGAGAGTATGGGGTGAAGTAAAAAGGCACAGAACAATTAATCAACAGGTAGATTCAATTTATGGTGCAACTCAGAAGGCAATAAATAAATTCAAAGAAGTTAAATCAAATATAGATTCGGGAGAACTTAATGATGAGGTTATCGAGGACATATCTAAGCATTTTGTAATCCCTTCCTCTTTAAAGCAAAACAATGAGTATCTTAAAAAATGGTTATCAAGGATTTCAAATTCCCTAGACACATATGAACTTATGGTTAATAATGGGATACCAATCTCAGATGCAATCTACATTATCCCAAGGGGAATAAAATTAACAATTCTAAAACAAGTAGGGTTAAGGGATCTTATTGGTGATGGATTCTATTCTTTAAGACTTTGCGGAAACGCAGAACCAGAGATAAGACAAACTTCTGAAAAAGAGAGAGCTTTGGTAAAAAATAGTAAACTTAAATCTTTATCAGAACTTATGGTCCCAAAATGCGGATCCGGAATATGTCCAGAGAGAAAGTGTTGTGGGAGAATAAAACAGTTCATTCCGGATTATACCCCCGAGTTTCATGAAGAATTGCATAAGAAAAAATTCGAAAAGATGAAAAGTTTAATAAATAAACTAAATTCATAATAGCTTATGGAACAAGACAATTTATCAACACTAAAACAATATCAGGAATTATGCAGGTTAACTGCGAAGAAATTTGAAACTCCAGAAAAAGAAATTCTTACCTGGGGGTTAGGCATAGCTGGGGAAGCTGGAGATGTAGCAAGCTGCATCAAAAAAACATATGCGCACGACAACGACCAAAGAGAAGGCATAAAAGAAAACATTGGAGATTCTCTCTGGTATGCTGCAATGATATGCAACTTCTTTGGTTGGGATATGCAAAAAATACTGGAAGAAAATCTTGAAAAACTTAAAAAAAGATATCCTCAGGGTTTCACAATCCAGGATGCAAAAAGAAACAATACCAAGATAGACTGGAACAAAAACTAAGCATAATAATATTCTCCTTTCTCTCTTTGCATTTCATCTAACTGAGATCCAGGTTTGTTAATCCTAGGACGGTTATTTTCTTTGTCTCTTCTGTAAGTTATGTCTAATATCTTCAGAACTTTGTTCATTCCTTTACGTTTATTCAGAGGACTTAAAACAAAACCTTCTTTTCCTGGAGTACCTTCAAAAACAAGCATAGAGTCAGCAATATAATCTATAAACTGAACATCGTGGTCAACAACAATGGTAGCAACTTCTTTTTTGACAGTAAATTCTTTTATAACTTCGGCAACTTTTAATCTGTCTTCAACATCAATAAAAGCAGAGGGCTCATCAAGAGCAATTAGTTTAGCATCTGTGGATAAAGCAGCAGCAACACAAACTTTCTGCAGTTCTCCACCAGATAGATTCTTAATTTCATTGTTAAGTATTGTATGTATGTTCAGTTTCTCCAAAATATTTTGTTTATACCATCCTGATTCATATTCTTTTCCAGCAGTCTTAATTAAAAATTCCTCAACAGTGCCATCAACAGCAACAATATGCTGTGGTTTATAGGAAACCTTTACTTTTTCAATTGTTCCGTGTGTAGTCTCTTCAATTCCAGATAAAATTTTTAAGAAAGTACTTTTACCCAATCCGTTAGCACCCATTATAGCTAAAACTTCTCCTTTGTGTAATTTACCTCTTGAAACTTTCAAAACAAACTCATCATATTCTTTGTCAAAATCATCATACTCATATTCAATTGTTTTCTGAACATCTTTTGAAAATGCAGTCTCGCTAAAAACAATCTTATAATCCCTGAATCTCACATTATCGTCAGGTAAATATCCATCTAGATACTCGTTGATCCCTCTTCTGGTGGATTTAGACTGAGAAAAAATTCCGTAAACAGCAGGAACTCCGTAAACAATCTGAAGTTCATCACTTATGTAATCCAAGGTAGCCAAGTCGTGCTCAACAACCATTACAGACGTATCTTTTGCTAGCTCTTTGATTAATCTTGCAACTTTTATTCTCTGGGTTACGTCTAAAAAAGAAGCTGGCTCATCTATGAAATAAAACTGTGCTTTTTTAGCAAGACAGGCTAATATAGCAAGTCTTTGCAGTTCTCCTCCAGATAATTCATCAATATTTCTGTTAAGAACATTATCAAGTTGTAGCTCTTTTATTAGTTTTTCAGAAATATTTCTTTCATCAACTTTTAATATCAGATCCTTTACCTTTCCTTTGTAAAATTTAGGAAGTAATTCTATTCTTTGTGGTTTGTATGAAATTTTAATTTCTTCATTGTACAATCCTTTAAGATATGCTCCAAGTTCAGAATGTGCAAACGAATGAACAATTTTTTCCTCACTAATCTGATTTTTAAAATCTCCAAAATTAGGCTTTATCTGATTTGACAAAATAGCCAAAGCAGTACTTTTTCCTATTCCGTTTCTCCCCAATATCCCAACAACATTGTTGTGTTTTGGTATTGGCAGGGAAAATAATTCAAATGTATTATATCCATATCTTATTACAGGATTTTGTTCAAGTTTCTCAGGGAGATTAACAATAGAGATTGCTTCAAAAGGACATCTTTTTGGACATATCCCGCATCCAGTACATAATTTCTCGTCTATTTGGGGTTTCTTGTCTTCTTGTTTTGTTATACATTCTTTTCCGGTCCTGTTTATTGGACATAAATTAAAACAAAGCCAGTTGCATTTCTCTGAATTGCATTTTTCCTTTTTAATTACAGCTACTCTTACCATTATATTAGGTATCAATTAAATCTTTAATAAACTTTTGGTAAACTTTATAATGTTTAGATTATAGGAATATTCTATGAAATGTGCAGTCTGTAATGAAAAAATAGAGCAAACTTTTTTGGAAAAAATAAAAGGAACTTTTGTAAAGAAAAAACCAGTATGTAATGCCTGTCAAAAAAAATATTCCAAAGAGGAAATACTTAAAAAAATTTAATGCCCTTGTAGCTCAGTGGTAGAGCAGCTGATTCGTAATCAGAAGATCGCAGGTTCAATCCCTGCCGAGGGCTTAAAAAATAAAAAAATAGAAGAAATTTATTTTTTCTTCTTTGCTTTTTTCTTGGTTCCACCTCTTTTCATATTAGCCTCGTAAACTGCTAGTGGACTACCTTTTAAGAAGTAAAGCTTCCCTGACTCTCTTTTAAGATGAGTCTTAAGTAATAGCTTTGCCATCACCTTCACCTCCCTGTTTAAAATGATATAAGAATATAATTAAAAAACAAGTATATAAATGCTTCTATAATTCTCTCTCGGAGAAATTGTTTAATGGGAATTCTTTTAGTTCTAATAATAAAAACATTTATAAAGAAAATATCTGCTTTTTCAGGTTATGAGGGGGTGCCAGAGCCTGGAAAATGGGCAGGACTTAAGATCCTGTGACTTAGTGTCTACGCGGGTTCAAATCCCGTCCCCCTCAGTCTCTGCTTCCGTGGCTCAGCCTGGTAGAGCACGTCCTTGGTAAGGACGGGGTCCCGAGTTCAAATCTCGGCGGAAGCTTATTTTTAATCACATAAATTCTTTTAAAATTAAATAAAATACTAACATGATGAATATAATCTTTCTTGGTGCACCCGGATCTGGGAAAGGAACAGTATCCCAAATAGCAGCCAGAGAATATAATCTACAAATCCTTTCAACAGGAGAAATTCTAAAAAATATGGCTCATGAAAACCATCCTCTCGGGTTAAGAGCAAGAGATGAATACTGGGGAAAAGGATTCTTAGTACCAGATGAAATAATGCTCCCCCTATTAGAAGAAGAAATATCTAAAACAATTTATCAAAAAGGATTAATCTTAGACGGATTTCCAAGAACAATCCCTCAAGCAGAAAAACTTGAAGAAATAATAAAAATCGATCCGGTAATTAATCTTCTATGCAGTGAAGAACTTATCACAAAGAGAATATTGGCGAGAATGCAATGCAAAAAGTGTAATAAACCATATGGACTCAACCCAAGACCTCCAGAAAATAGAATTTGCCGTTGTGGTGGAGAGATATACCAAAGAGTTGATGATACTGAAGAAACAATCAAAAGAAGATTAAATGAATACGAAAATAAAACTTTACCTCTAATAAAATTCTACAAAGAAAGAATCATAACAGTTGATCAAGATGAAAAAACAACTCCTGAAAGCTGTTTTGATGATGTAAAAAAAGCATTGGATTCTTATTTAAGTTAAATTGATAGATTATATCAAATAAATAGTACCCTAAAAGCAGTAGATTCTAACTTGAGGGTTTAAGCACGGCGGAAGCTGACTTTACTTATGAGTAGCAACAAAACAGAAAGATTTATAAATAATTATCTTTCATAAATTTGATGAAAGTTAAACCCACAATTAAGATCGATATTTATGAAAAAACAGAATTCTTTCATAATTGGGGCTATACACTAAGATCAACAAATGAATTACTTTTATCTGTTTATGGTTCAGTAATAGAGGGGGTATGTGGAGGAAAAAAATGGAACCCCTTTCTTCAGAGTTGCACCAGAGTAAATGATATGAACTGTGAAGGGTTCCGTTATTATGAGATGCTTTTTATGAAGGATCTTAAAAGAGAAGATCTAGTGGGTCTCTTAAAATCCATTGAAGAACAAGCACAAGGATCTGCAAAATACCATAAAATAGATCATAATATCCAAAGAGATTACTTGAATCATCCTTGTTGAGATGGTTTAACCAAAACCAATTCTTTTTTAAGTTAAATTTATATATTATACAAAATACTTAATTTTCAATGAAATTATCAATCATAGGTCCGGCAGGATCTGGAAAAGGGGTGCAGGCAGAACTTCTCTCAAAAAAATATAAATTAAAAATAATTGCAGCAGGGGAATTATTAAGGCACGAAGAAAAAAAGAAAACAAAAATAGGAAAAATAATTTCTAAATTCGTTGACAAGGGAAACCTAGTTCCAAATAAAATAATAGAAAATCTAATCAAAAAAAGACTCCCAAAAAATAATTTCTTAATAGACGGATTTCCAAGAGATTTACCAGAAGCAAAATGGTTGGAAAAATTAAGCCCATTAGATTTAGTCATTCATCTAGATACAAGAAAACAGGTTGTTCTTAAAAGACTGAGCAATAGAAGAGTTTGCCCAAGATGTCATGAAATATATCATTTGATAAATAAAAAACCAAAGAAAGCAGGAATATGCGACAAATGTAAATCAAAACTTATACAAAGGATTGATGACAAACCAAAATTTATTAAAAAAAGATTGGAGGTTTACAAGAAAGAAACAATCCCGGTAGTAAGATTTTTTGAAAAAAAACAAAAACTGGTTCACGTTGATGGAAACAAATCAGTAAAAAATGTGTTTAATCAGATAAATAAAATATTGAAAAATGAACAATAAAGGTCAGATATATATTTTGGCAGTAATTATCCTAGCATTGATTCTAGTTGGGGTCTCTTCAATAGTAAACAAGGCAGAACAGGAAAAAATAGAAGGTGAATTTGAAAAACTATCTACAAACTATGACGAAGAAAGTGCAAGATTTGTTAATTCATTGATATATGGAGAAGATCCTGAGATGGTTGAAAAATTCAAGGGATTTACTTCGTTTTACAGTTCATATGCAAAATCGCAGAATCCAGGATTTGGTTTAATTTATGCATTCAGTTATAAGGAAGATTCTTCAAACAAGATTAACATTGGAAATTTCCTAGATGAATCAGTTTATCTAGAAGACCCAAACCTTGGAGAAATCCCAGGATGTTACGATAAAGTATCAGCAACATTGGATTTTGATGGAATATCTTTTGCTTCCTATCCAAACCGGGAAGAGATTGAAGCCTGCAACAAAGTCATTGATTACCAAAGTGCAATCTGGATAAGAATTGGCGAAGATTTATATTCATTCGAAGTTATAGCAGGTCAGCCGCAATTAATTGTCGTATCAAGATTTGAAAAAGATGAGCAAAGAAAAGTTTTTATAGGTGGAAGTGGTTTTAAAACAGAAGGAAAAGATACATTCTGTGTATCTCGTCCAAACAATCCTTTATGCATATGAAACAAAAAAGAGGTGCGAGTGATGTCATTGGATGGGTTTTACTAATCGGATTTTCTATAGCTTTGGCAGCAGGGGTTTTTACCTGGATAAAAGGTCAGACAACAGAAATGACAGAATCAACTGTCAATTATGTCGAGGGTGAAATGACCTGCGAAGATGTTGCAATAAACATCAAACCAGAAATATCCTGCAGTCAGATAATAGTTTCTAATAAAGGGAAATTCACAGTGGATGCAATAAGAGTTATTTTATATCCTGCTTCAGGAGATCCAACTTCAGAATTAATCACAGAGAAGGAGAATAATAATCTTCCATTAAAACCAATGGCAGACCCAATCACATTGGATTTAACTCCAAGTGTAAAAATAGAAGTAACTCCTGTAATAAAAGTTGATGATAATTACAATGGTTGCTCAACAAAGAAAGAGGTAATAACATGTCCATAAATAAAAAAGGAATCTCTCCTTTGATTGCAACAATCTTATTGGTTGGTTTTGCTATTGCAGTTTTGGCTATTGCATTTTTGTGGGCACGTGGTTATATCGAGGAAAAAGCAGCCAAAGAAGGAAAGCTGGCAGAAAAACAGTTTGAATGCGAAGATATTGAATTCACAATAACTTCCATCCAGGTAACAGGTTCTAGTGTTAGAGTTGCATTGAAAAACTTAAAAGACAAAAATATAGATAAACTTACATTCAGAATCGAAGGTGATTCAAAATCTGATTTAAGAAATGAATATGTTTCATTGGAAGGTTTGGAAGTAAAACCATATGAAGTTGAATTTGATTCATCAAAAATAAACGATCCAACAAAAGTAAGCGTAATTCCATGGATTAATGTTGCTCCAGGATATTACTTACCTTGCTCAAATAAATTCAAGACCGCACTAGTCTAGAAAGGTTTAAATAAAAAATAATATTCATTAATAAAAGAGGTGAACTAAATGAGATTAAATAAAAAAGGGATTTCTCCTTTAATTGCTACTGTCCTTATAATTGGATTTACAGTTGCTTTGGCAGCAATAATAATGACTTGGGGGCAGAGTTTTACAAAAAACATACAGGAACAGACTGAAGAAACTGCAAACACTCAACTAACCTGCACTCGAGATGTAGAATTTAAAGTTGATAAGGTTTGTTTAGAGGGTGGGACTACTTATAAAATTTATATAAGCAATCTAAAAGAAAAGAAAATAGAAAAATTACAATTAAGATTTTATCAAAGTGATGAACTTGTTAAAGTTATAAAAGATCAGTTTGCAACAGGAATAGATTCATTTGGATTTGAAACAAAAAGTGTAGATGCGACTATCACCGATGTCAAAAAGGTAGATGCAATTGCTACAATAAGGGTAGAAGGAATAGATATAACTTGCCCTGCATATATAGCAAGTAAGGGAAGTGTAGATGATCCTGCCTTTGGAGCTTGCTCTCCCTAACTTTTTTATTTTTTAAAATGAGAAGAAACAAAAAGGGTGCAGCAATCTGGGTATCAGCAGTTCTGTATATGGCACTGGGTTTGGTAGCCATAACTCTGGTTTTATCTGCTGCAGTTCCTTTGATAAATAAAATAAGAGATAAGAACACGTTCATACAGACAAAAGAATTATTTTTCCAGATGGATGAAAATGTTAAAAAAGTAGCTTCAGAAGGTCCTGGTTCAAGAAGAGTTTTAAGTCCTTTGGAAGTCAGCAAGGGAAATCTTACAATAGATACTACAAATGAGAAGATTCTCTGGAGTCTGACTACCAATAACAAGATGATGGAGCCGGATATTGTTTTTAGGGAAGGTCCTGTCAATATGGAATTAAAACAAAGCATTATCGAAGATGAATATGTTATCAATCTTGAATTAAATTACACCGGATTTACAGATTTGGAATTTAGCGAAAATATTCAGTACGGAAATCCATTTATTGGAACTTATTCTATGACAATTGAGCACGGAGGATTTAATGATGAAGATCTTCCAATTGTAAGTATAAATATGATATAAGTATATACTTTATTTATTTAAAAAAGGCAAGGGAAACCCTCGCCTATTAAATTTTTTTGTCCTTAATGCTAGTCAACCAAGCACATATTTAATGAACGCGAGTACTCCTACTGCAGATATAATCATTAACATAACGAGCCCACTCCCTCCCCCCATGAATTCTTGAATTCCTGCAACAGACTCTAGCAAAGAAGAATCAAAAATAAGCATACAAACAGAAGCTGCTAAGAGTAATAAAAAAAATCCAAGAAAGACCACCACTACTATAATCATAAGACCTTCAAACCAAATAGGAATAGCATGATAGAGGTTGGGACATAAAGGATAATCGGTTACCGCAACAAGAACAAACATTGAAACAAAACACATAACTGTTGCAGATGCGAGAAAAATAGACCTTCGAAAAAACTCCCAAAATTTTATCTCCGGAACAAGTTTAATTTTTAAAAATCTTTCTTTCATAATTTTTCTCACTTTCCGAGGTTTTCCCTTAGTTTTAGAATTCAAAACATAGAACTAACTAAAGGAAATCACCTCATTAAATTTAAAGAGTTTAAACAAAAAAACACTATTATCCAGATTTATAAACTTATTCATTCAGTATTTTCTTTAAATAAGTATAGGTTTCAGGATGTTTTTCAGGATCTAATAAATCAGAGTGTAAATCCATTCCTAACAAATCAGAACATTCACCAATAACTTCAAAGTTCTTAGAATCTTCTAAAAGAGAATCCTTATATGTAACAATTCCGTCTCCGTCCTGCCATTTCATGTCACACCCTCTGCCAGATATTGTATAAGCACTCACATTACTTAACTTAAACGAGTTGAGTATATCCAAGAAATCACTTCCCTCTTTCATCTGGTCACATTCCTTGTCTTCACCTAAAACCCTACAGAAAGTATAAATCTTGGGGATAATCCCCTGATTGGGAGTTCCAATCAAAACAAGATTGTTAACAGAATCTTCCCCATAAAGTCTTATATACTCTCTTGAAACAAGTCCTCCCATTGAATGAGCAACAATATTGACTTTGGATTTTCCAGTTCTGTACTTAACCAGCTCAACAATGTCATTTAGTCTCTTAGCATAAATAGTTATATCATCGCTTTTTCTTGGAATTAAAGTATAAGTTCCGTTATTGTCCAAAACCTCATAATAATATGTGGCTCTTACAGTAATGGGTCTTCCAGATAACCCCCATTCTCCTTCCTTAAACTTGGAATATTCTAAATAAGGGCTTACAATTCCTGCATTGATATAACCTTCTTCTTCAAGATTAGATTGTATTTCGCTAAAGCTGTTTAATGAAGACTCTGGAGAGTTTTTCTTGTTAAATGCGTGTCCATGCAAGAAAATTATAGGGAAATTGCTTGGATCATCCTTACAGATCTCATCAGTACAGCAGGGATTACAATCTCCAAAAATGCAGCAGATAGGAGGATTATCACTTAAAACAATTTCAATATCAGATTCTATCGTTAAATTTAAGATATCTATCTTGGACTTCTTAGGTTCTGTTATGTTCACATAATAATCTTCTTCAATATAACTCAGATTTAATTCCAAATATTTATTCTTTAGTAAATCCATCTCATCATACAAAGAACTGTAATTGGTGAAATTATCATTGTTAAATTCATCAATAAATAAGTTTAATTCGTCTACAAAGAAGTAGCTTTCATTAAGAGTTTTTCCTAAAGTTGAATTATAAGATAAAACCTCATCTAAAAAATCCACAATATTGTTATTTAAAATTAAAATCTCCCCCAAACTTTTATTTATCTCAGTAAGTTCGTTATCTAAAGTTTCTAATCTTAATTCATAACTCTCATTAAGACTTTCATATAAATTTGTATAATGCTCAATGCCCCATAAATAAACAAGGTTGTTAATCTCTAGATTTAAACCGCTAAAATCTTCTTCAACCTTGGTAATGGTTATCTCATCAGAATATATTTTTTCTTTAATACCTTTGATTTCATTAAGATTCAAATCTGCTTTTCTTAATTTAGTTAAATATGATTCTAATTCTATTTTTACATTTGGTTTTATTACCTGTTCCTCTTCTGTTAAATCATAGTTTAGAGTTATGATACTGTTTTTCAGAACAGTTGCTCCAGAAGTTTGGCAGAAAAGAGATTTTATGTTTTTGCAGCTTACTTTGAAATTATATATTCTCTGTCCAGATCCAATCTCTGGAGATTCTAAGATATATTTTCTGCTAAGTTCTTCTTTTGGTTTCAGCATAATTGTATCACTATCTATCGATTTGCCTCTGCTTAAATCCTCAAACTCATATGAGCATTCAGCAACGCATTTATACAGATTACTTGTCTTAAGAGTAAAATTAACTTCTACAGCCTCTCGATCTTTAACATCCAAAGATAAATCTCCAGGTTCTAAGAATAAATTTAAATCAAACCCAGCCAAAAAACTTATTTTAACTAAGATTATAACCAATACAAAAACCAAAATTAAAACTCCTAACAACAAGATTAAAGGTTTTAATTTTCTTGGTAAATTATCTAACATACAATAATCCAAATAATATATCTATAAATATTTATTCTTTTATATTTAAGCGAAAACTATTTAAGCCCAGATACAGTCTTTTTAAAAAATAAAGAGGTGAAATATTGGGTTTAGATATATTCAAGAAGAAGGAAATTTCTAAAGAACCTGAAATTACATCTGGGTTCAAAATAGAGGTAGTAAATGATATACAAAAATTACCAGATTTTGCCTCAAAACAGCAGATAGATGTAACTTATGATCTAATCAGGCCTTATTCTTCTGTTCATGTTCATTGGGATCCTTTGACAAACGAAGTAGTTTACGAATTGGTAGAACCAAATTTAAATGATAATGAAAAAAGAATCCTTAGGCTTGTAGAGGACTCATTAAAGGAAATAATTAACATAAGTTTCATAGAAGTAAGTGAATCAGAAAAAGTAATTGAATATTTAGAAAAAAATGTAAAGGTTTTACTTAAAGAATTTGGAGAGATGATTTCAGAAGATTCTCTTTACAAGGTTTTATACTATATCTATCGTGATTTTAGTGGATTAAACCAGATAGAGCCAATAATGCATGATTATTACATAGAAGATATTGAATGTAATGGTATTGGAACTCCAATCTATATTGTCCACAGAAAATACCGGAACATAAAAACAAACATTGTGTTCAATGATATTCCAGAACTGGCAGGTTTTGTTGAAAAATTAGCACAAAAAGCAGGAAAATATGTTTCCTACGCAAATCCTATTTTAGATGGAAGACTGCCAGATGGATCAAGGGTTAATGCAACTTACTCAACAGAGATTTCTTCAAGAGGTCCAACGTTTACAATAAGAAAATTCACACAGGAACCATGGACACCAGTAAAACTAATAGATTTCAGGACAGTATCACCAGAGATATTGGCATACCTATGGCTTGCAATTGAATATGAATCAAACATAATGGTAATTGGTGGAACCGGTTCAGGAAAAACCTCCTTCCTTAATGCTTTGGCATTTTTTATTCCTCCGGCAGCAAGAGTGGTTTCAATTGAAGATACAAAAGAACTTAATTTAATGCATGAAAACTGGCTTCCAAGTATAGCAAGAGAAGGAGTTGGTTTGGCAAACTTTGTAGGTCAAAAACACGGAGAAGTTTCTTTATTTGATTTGCTGAAAGAAAGTTTCAGGCAGCGTCCAGACTTTGTAATCGTCGGTGAAATAAGGGGTAAAGAAGCATTTGTTTTATTCCAGGGAATGAGTTCAGGTCATCCATCTTTTGGGACAATGCACGCAGAAGATGTTGAAACTATGATAAGAAGACTTGAAACAGAACCAATTAATCTAAGTGCAGGTTTGGTTGAAAGTTTAGATGTAGTATGTGTTATGATTCAGACAAAAGTAAAAGGCGAGTCAGTAAGACGTATAAGAGAAGTGGCAGAAATAGTTTCGGTTTCAGAAGATCAGGTTGGAAGAGCAAACTACAATATGCCTTTTGTAAGAAATCCAGAAACAGATCAGTTCTTCTTCAAGACAAACAGCTACATTTTCAGTAAAATATCCCAAAGTCATGGAATCCCAATTGCAAAACTAAATAACGAATTTATGCTAAGAGCAAGACTATTGATGGAAATGTATAAAGCAAAGATTTTCGAATTCAAGGAAGTTCAGGAAATAATAAACAAATACTATAAAGCTCCTCAGGAAGTATTAAAGAGATTTAACATAATATGAACATAGAAAAAATAAAACAGGATGCAAGGTCTTTGATAGAACTTTCATATAAAAGGGACGAGTCTATAAGATTAAATAAAAAAACAAAAGAAATTGACGAGAAAATCCTTGCCCTATGCGACTCAATAGAATCCTCATTATAAAATGGTTGATATTAAATATTTGGCAGATGAAGTAGCAAGACTTGCAGAAGAATCATCGAAATTGAATCCTTCTAAATTAAAAGATCTGGAAAAATTAAAATCTAAAATAAGAATCAATCTGCACAAGATAAGAAAAGAAGTTGAAACCGAGAAAAGCCTGAAAAAAGATCCTTTAATAGAGATAGAGAGAATAAAACAACTTTCAAAAATATATCATAAGCAAAAAGAAATCAAAAAAGATGAGTTAAAGATTGATTACACAATCTATAAAACAAACGAATTGGGGATGTTTGCTAATAAGTTGTTTGAAAAACATTCTGTCAGGTTACAGAAAAAATACAAGGGTTTTTTTGATAAATTATATTATGATTTGATTTCTTCAAATATAAAAATAATCTCAAAAACCTATATTTCATTAATTCTATTAGGAACTCTTGCAGCATTTATATTTTCATTTCTTTTGCTGGTCGTAGTTTTAAAAGGAAATATTATTTTCAGTATAGTTAGAGGTTTATTTTTGGCAGTAATAATTGCAGCCCTGACATTTTTGGGAATTTATTTCTATCCATCAACAGTTGTTAATCAGAGAAAAAGGCAGATAAAAAATGATTTGCCTTTTGTTATCTTGCACATGTCTGCAATAGCAGGTTCTGGGGCAAATCCAATTTCAATGTTTAATCTAATCCTAAAATCAGACGAATATCCTGGAATAAAAGGAGAAATTAAAAAAATTGTAAATTATGTAAATTTATATGGTTACGATTTAACCACAGCAATGAAAGTAGTATCCCTAACAACACCATCAAAGGATTTTAAAGAGTTGTTAAATGGTTTGGTAACCACAATAGAAACTGGGGGCTCATTGAAAGAATATTTAAGGGCAAAATCCCAGGATACAATGACAACCTACAAACTAGACAGAACAAAATATGTAGAAAGTTTGGCTGCCTATTCAGATGTTTACACAGGAATGTTGATAGCAGCTCCATTACTATTTTTCACAGTTTTGGCAATAATCCAAGGGGTTGGTGGAGGCTCAATAGCAGGAATAAGTGTAAAAACTTTAGCAATCATAGGAACATTTGTAGTTTTGCCATTGTTAAATTTAGGATTTATGGTTTTCCTTAACTTAACCAAAATAGAAAAATGAAACTTGAATTTAAGAAAAAATACTGGATCGGAATCATTGCAGCATTGTTTTTGTTAATCACAGATATATTAGTGTTCAGAGGGACAAGATGGTTCTACACTTTATTAATAATCTCACTAAGCATAGCATGGCTGCAGTTTTGGTTAGATTTCTTTGCTGAAAACAAGAGACAGAAAGAAATGGAAGAAAAATTCTTAGAATTTATAAGAAATTTAGTAGGAACAGTAAAATCAGGGATTTCAATACCAAATTCAATCATCAATGTTGTTGACGGAGATTATGGTTCTCTAAACCCTTACGTAAAAAAATTAGCAAAACAGATTGAATGGGGAATTCCTGTTCAGGAAGCACTCATAATATTTGCAAATGATACTAAAAATGCAGTAATAAAAAGAAGTATTTCGATTGTTATTGAAGCAACCCGTTCAGGTGGAGATATTGAAGATGTTCTGGAAGAAGTTTCAAGTTCAGTAGTTAATGTTAAAAAAATGAAGCAGGAAAGAAAATCCAGCACATACTCACAGATAGTTCAGGGATATATTGTATTTTTCGTTTTCATAGCAATCATGTTGGTTTTGCAGCTATGGTTATTCCCAAAAATAACAGAAATGTCCTCAAGTTTTGGAACTGGTTTGGGTGTTTTAGGTGTTGGGGCAGGAACAGGCGAAGCTCCTGTTAATCTGGACAAGATATTTTTCGGGTTAATAGTTGTTCAGGGATTTTTCGCAGGAATAATGATCGGTAAATTCTCAGAAGGAAAATTAAAACAGGGTTTGATTCATTCATTAGTATTGGTAACCGTTGCTACATTGATAATTACAACCGTAAAAGGTGGAATATGAAAAAAGGTGAGTCTCATGCAGATTGGGCAATAAGTATGGGAATTTTCTTAGTTGCAGTCATGTCTGTGCTTATGTTCTTGCGTCCCGGTTTTACTCCAGAATACAAGCAGGATGTTTTGAGTTCTATAATAGAAGAAGGGATAAAAAATGACATAAGGGTTAATGTTGAAAAGATTCCAATTTACATTGATATAATCGTAGAGCCTTTTGAAAGCAAAAAATACAGTCTAGAATTTCCAGTAACAAATTTCCCAGTTGATGATTCAAACGAATATTTTAAAATGGTTAATGACCAGAATGAAATAATTGATTTCTCAATAACCGGAATGGAAAAAAACAGAAATATTGCATTTGCAGGATATCTAAGTTCAAATTCCTTAAACATCTTTTATATAATTCATATGACTAAAATATCTGTAACAAATACTGATCCCGGTGAACAGAGTATTGCAGACTCAAGTTATGATTTGATTATCGGAACAGTAGCAAGAAACTCAGGAGTATATTCGCTTTTACTTGAAGATCTTGAAAACACCTGTAAAACTTCTGAAGGTTATAAATCTCTAAAAGAAAAATGGGGTTATCCACCAAACAAGGAGTTTGAGATTTATGTGGATGGAAATAAAATATGCAATCAGGCAGAACCTTCAACCAATGTTGATATTTTTGTAAAAGAATGGAAAGACGTAATTGTTGACAATACTGGGATAGATTATAAAACAGTTCAGTTTAACATAAGAACATGGTAGATAAAAAAGGAGTAATAAAAACATTTGAAGCAGTCTTTGCAATAGTTTTAATTCTTATATTCATTTACGCAATTCTCCCAAGACATACAGAATCAAAACCAGAAGTTCCTTATGAGGTAAAATCAAGTTTTGAATTTTTATTGGATAATATTCTTACAAACAATTCATTAAGGGATTGTTTGGTAAATAATCCTCTTTGCAGAAACCAGGAAAATTTGCAGCAGACAGTTATCGAAGGAGTTCCAACAAATTATGAGTTTGCCTATGTTATCTGTCAGACTCCTACATGTTTATGCGATGATGTATGTGTTAATTTTCAGAATAAATTAAGAGTTCCTGGATGCAATGATGTCTGCATAAATTCTGCTCCATGGCCAGAGGAAAAATCAATCTACATGGGAGATGTTTTTGTTGCTTCATACAAAGACCAGCAGGATCCTAAAATTTTTAGAATTTGGGTATGGGGAAAATAAATTATAGTTTCAGTGCAAGTTCCATCTTTCCCATCGATTTTCCTTGCTCTAAATCATAATCCAAAAAAGCAATGTATAAATTACCATATTTTTTAATCCTATTTAACTTTATATACCCTTGAATAATTTCATTAGTTGGGATTGGTTTTCTAAACCTAATATTCGAATTTATTATAAACATATTTTCTTTCATCAATTCTAAGAATTCTTCAAAATTGATAGTTTGCTCAAACCTACCTTCTGGTAACCATTCACCAAACGCAGAATAGCATAATTGATTTAAACAAAGTTGGGCCTCAATTGAAGTCATATGTTCCAGTTTTTTTGTTGTATAATAGGTATCTCCTATGTTAAATTTACCCTCTGCTTTTGGATATTTTATAGATGCCTCTATCAGATACATACAGTCAAGTTTATATAATTCTAAAGTTCTATTCAGTCTCTCTTGTGGAATTTGCATTCTCTAATCCTATCACAGAACTCTTCTCCCGATGGGTAATATAAGGATTATCCTTTTCTTTAAAAAACTATCTAACACCAATTCTTTCCAAAACCTTTAATAATTATCTTAACTAAATAATCCTATGTCATTCAAAATAGTAGAAGATCTAACCTCAGATGTAATGTTTCAGGTAGAAAGTAAAACCCTAAAAGGTTTATTTGAAGATTCAGCTAAAGCTTTATCCTCAATTATATGTAAAACAAATAAAGTAAAACCAAAAAAATCCAAAAACATAGAAATCAAAGCAAAAAACTTAGAAGAATTAATGTTTAGATGGCTCCAAAAATTAATTGCAACAGTAGATATTGAAGAAATGTTTTTCAGTAAGTTTGAAATCAAAGAAATCTCAGAAAAAAATCTAAAAGCAAAAATCTACGGAGAAGAAATCCAACCAGAATTAGGAGAAACAGTCGTAAAAGCAGTAACTAATTATAAATTTAAAGTCTGGAAAGAAAAAGATAAATACAAAGCAAATATCACTTTAGATATCTAAAGCATACCGCCTTTCAAATATAATACTGCTGAAATAATTAAGTAAGCAGTCCCGATTAAAGTTAATATTTCAACTAAGATATAAATAATATTATCAAAAATAGACATATCATTACAAATTTTAAGATGAAATATTCCAAAAACTCCAAATCTTTCATCCTTACAGCTACTTGTAGGAACAAAACTCAAACCAAGCCACAAAGCTAAAACAATTATTGTAATAACATAAAATGCCTTTCTCGAATGAAAGATACTTTTCATATATTTAAAAAGTTTATCTAACTTAAATACTTTATTATAATAACCTATTTAAATCGTTAAATATATTCAACTTAATGAAAGAATTCCTAAAACAGATAAATGAATTTGAATATGTTCTTCCAAAAGAATCAAGAAAAGGAATGAACGTAGATGCAAGAATCATAGGGAATAAAACAATTATAAAAGATCTTGAAGACGAAGCAGTTCATCAGTTGTCAAATGTTGCAATGCTTCCAGGGATTATTGAACCTGCCTGGGCAATGCCGGACATGCATTTTGGTTACGGATTACCTATGGGAGCAGTAGCAGCTTTCAGGGAAAAAGACGGAATAATTTCTTCAGGTATGACTGGATTTGATATCAATTGTGGAATCAACTTAATTAAAACAAATCTGACATTTAATGAATTAAAACCAAGATTAAACGAATTAAATCAATTATTATTCAAGAATATTCCATGCGGAGTTGGAAGCAAGGGAAAATTAAAACTGACAGACAAGCAGTTAAATGAAGTATTGGTCTCAGGAGTAAACTGGGCAGTTGAAAATGGTTATGGAACTAAAGATGATATTAAAAACACAGAGGAAAACGGATGTATGGAAGGAGCAGATCCTTCAAAGGTTTCAGAAACAGCAAAAAAAAGAGGAAAACCTCAGTTAGGAACTTTGGGTGCAGGAAATCATTTCTTAGAACTTCAGAAAGTATCAAATATTTTTGATGAAAAAACAGCAAAGAAATTTGGGATAGACAATACAAATCAGGTAACAATAATGCTTCATTGTGGTTCAAGAGGATTAGGACACGAAATAGCATCTGATTATCTGAAAATACATGAAAAAGCTGCAGAAAAATACAAAATAACTCTGCCAGACAAACAGTTAGCCTGTGCTCCAATAAATTCAAAAGAAGGTCAGGATTATTTTGCAGCAATGAAAGCAGCTGTAAATTATTCTTTCACAAACAGATTAATCATGACTCATTGGATAAGGGAAACATTTGAAACTATTTTCAAAAAATCCTGGGAAGAATTGGAAATGAAAACAGTATACGGAATAGCACATAACATCTGTAAGAAAGAGAACTATAAAGGAAAAGAAATTTATATTCATAGAAAAGGTGCAACCAGATCAATGCCAGATAAACCAGTTTTGATAGCAGGAAGCATGGGAACAGCATCATATATTTTAAAAGGAACTGAAAAAGCAGAAAAAACATTCTACTCAAGCTGTCATGGAGCAGGAAGAGCAATGTCAAGACATCAGGCAATCAGATCCTTTAAAGGGAATGAGATTAAAAGAATATTGGAATCTCAGGGAAAAAGTGTTTGCTCAACCTCTCCAGTAGTCTTGGCAGAAGAAGCTCCAGAAGCCTACAAAGACATTGAAGAAGTGATTGGATCAGTTCATGGAGCAGGAATATCAACAAAGGTAGTTAAGGTAGTTCCAGTGGGTATTATTAAAGGTTAATCCTTAATTGGATATCTTCCAGGATCATTATTCCAAAGTTTTTGAAAATCATTAACTAACGGTATTCCTTTACCCATCATAAATTCCAAGAAATCTAAGTAATTCTTTCGGCTCCGTGTAGAATCTGAAACAGAAAGAGTCTTATCCCAATCAAAATTACCATTCAACAACCTGATTGTGTGATAAAAATCTCTTCCATCTGGCCTTTCAATTATCTTTTCAAATCGGTGATCCCCCATCTCAATATCTATCTCTGTTAAATCTCCTTTTTCAATATTATAGGTATTCTTACTTTTAATTGAATATTCTAGCTCGCGGGTCACAGCAAAATCAACGATTAAATTAACTATCTTTCTTTCTAACTTACTCTCCTCTTCTCTTAATGCTCCTAATGAACCTTCAACAACCATACTTTATTTAAATAAAAACACCTATAAAAACATTATTATATTGCAGTATAGAAACATTAATAAATTAACTTTTCAATTTAAAGTAAAACAAAAGGGTTGATATAATGATAAAAAAATTTCAGAGTTTCTTTAAAAACATCTTTTCAAAGATATTTAGGAAAAAGAAACATATCAAATTAGGATTATATGGTCCTCCTAATGCAGGAAAAACAACATTGGCAAATAAGATTTCTCAGGACTGGTTGGGTGAAAATGTAGGAACTGTTTCAAAAATCCCCCACGAAACAAGAGAAATTCAGGTAAAAGAAAAAATAGAAATAAAAGGCAAGGGAGGAAAAGCAATAACTTTTAATTTGGTAGATACTCCTGGAATTGCAACAAGAATTGATTATGAAGATTTTCTTAAATTCAAATTAACAAAAGCAGAAGCAAAAAAAAGAGCTAAAGAAGCAACAAAAGGTGTTATTGAAGCAATAAAATGGTTGGACAGTATGGATTGTGTTGTTGTAGTTTTAGACTCAACCCTAAATCCATATTCTCAGGTTAATCTTACAATCATCGGTAACTTAGCAGCAAGGGAAATTCCTGTAATTGTTATAGGGAACAAAATAGATTTGAAAAAAGCAAAGATAAAAAGTATAGAAAATGCATTCCCTCAGTATAAAGTATTGGGAGTTTCAGCAGAGAAAGGAATAAATATAGAGGAATTTTATGAATCATTGTTTGAGGTGATAAGATAAATGTTAACATTGCAGTTTGTGCCGTATTCGGAAATAAAAAAACTGGATTCAGATGCAAAAGTGACTAAGTTGCTTAACTTGGTAAAAGAAGACAAAATTGTTTTGGTTGAGGGTCGTTTGAAAGCTACTGAAGAAACAGAATTAATCCAAAAAACAATGGAAGGGATTAATAAAAGTTTCAAGGGAATTGAATTATGTACAATATATCCTCACGTAAAGAATGAAAAAACTTATGAAAAATTAACAAGGACTATGGCTGCATTACTTACCGGAGTAAAATCAGGTCTGACAGTAATAGGTCCTGCAACAGTTATAAAAGAAATAAAGAGAGATCCAAATAAAATTCAACTATTAACTACAAATGGTTTAAATAGGAGAAGAACCCTTAGACTTAAGGGGAAAAGATAAATGCCACACCAATGCGTCAGATGTGGGAAATTATATGTTGATGGTTCAGCAGACATTCTTAAAGGGTGCTCTTCTTGCGGAGGAAGATTTTTCTTTTTTGTAAAGGAAAATGATCTTAAAAAAGCAGAAGAGATAACTGTAAATCTTTCTGTTGAAGACAAGGACCAGATAGTCAAGGACGTAATGGACATAATTGGTATTGATGATATGGATAAACCAGTTATTCTTGACTTGGAATCAATAAGAATTCTTGAACCTGGAAAATATGAACTTGATGTTGTTGAATTATTCAAGGGAAAACCTTTGGTTTACAGGTTAGAAGATGGTAAATACATAATTGACATTGCTTCTACTTTTGAATCCAGCAAGAAAAAACAGAATTAATTCTATATATGTATATATTAAGAATGAAAAAAGAAAGACCCAGTCAATAATGAGAGGGTCTTGAAAGAAGAGATTGTCAACTAACCTTGGTTTTTTTAGGTTTCATATATTCATGTTCAAGTTTCATATATGTATTAACAGATTTAGATTTTGGTCCATCAGGTCCCAGAAAATTAAGTATTTTTTGAAGCCCCTGATCTCCTGCAAAAGGAACTCTTTTACCTCCTGCTTGGGAATTTAGCTTAGACTCATTACAACCTCTTCTTCTCTTAAGATAACGAACAACAACTACCCCTGATCCCATCCGAACTTAACCTCCTAGTAAATTAAGGTATTTCAGACCTTCCAGCCATATCAAAAAGTAGAAGACACGAATGTCTAAAAAAATCAGGAAAAAAATCCCTGTTACGAGGCTGGAAAGCCTAAAAATGTTTATTTTAGAACACATACTTTATTTATAAATCTATTCTTTTATGCCGTCAAAGAAATCCCTTATCTCAACTACGGGGCTGTTGCTTATTTTTATGTGCCAGTTCTTTGGAAAACATGTCCTATACTTGCTTTGGATATATCTCTCATCAACAAAAAGTATAACTCCTTTGTCAGTCTCAGACCTTATACATCTTCCAGCATTCTGGACAGTCCTTAGCATAGCAGGATAAATATACCCGTATTCCCATCCTTTGTTAAACCTTTTCTGATAATAATCAATTAATTCATTTGTCTTTAAGTCAGGTTTAGATAAAGGTAATCCAATCACAATAACGCCTTTAAGATAATCCCCAGGAAGATCAATACCTTCACCAAGAGAACCAGAACTTACAGCTAATATTACAGCACCAGAACCAGAATAAGATTTAAATTTGTTAATTAAATCCTCTTTCTCAACATTGCTTAGTCCAGGACTTTCCAAAAATATTGTTCTTTCAGAATAATCCTTGAAAAAAGGATAAACATAATCTCTTAATTCATAGCTTGGGAAAAATATGATTGAATTCCCAGGTATAGCATTTATGAGTGCAGAACTTAAAACTCCAATCTTCTGAAACATTTCATTTCTTCTCTCACTGAATTTGGTAGTGGTTTTAGGAACAATTAAATTAAGTCGATTCCTTTGAGGAAATGGATCTTCATATTCTTTAAGAACAGCATCTATTCCCAAAACATCCTTATACATTTCTAGAGGATTTAAAGTTCCAGACATCCCAATAGTTAAAGCATTTGAAATTCCTTTAAACAGCATAGAAGGGTCTAAACAATGATAAGATAAAGTAATTACAGCATTGTCTTTTTTGTCAAATCCCTTGCTTATGATTCTTGTATAACCTAAATCTTCACCCTGCCAAAACTCTATGAACTGGGCAATAGACAAACAGAAACTTCTTCTCTTTAGATCCAAAACCTGCTCACCAACAAATTTTAAATTCCCTAAAAACTCATCATAGTCCAGAATCTCTTTGACCTTGTTGTTAAAATAATCCTTGCTTAATTTAGATTCCATAACATCAATAGGAACTTCCTGTGCTAGTTTTTCCAAAACAGTTCTGAGTTTGTCTATGTCTTCAGAAATTTCTTTGTAACCCAAATCTCTTGCCTCTTTAACAGAATTATTTACAATAAATGTGCTTAAACTGCTTGACATTAATTCTCTTATCCTTTCTGGTAAATTATGTGCTTCATCAAATATTATAATAGAGTTCTCCAATGACTTCTCAGTTTTGTTAAATAAATTTTCCCTGATAAAAGGATTTAAAACATGAAAATAATCAGCAATTATTACATTTGCTTCCTTGGCTAATAATAAAGTTACTTCATAAGGACATAATTTGGACTCGCTGCATATATCACATACTTTTTCAACTTCAGTAGCCTCATTCATTGTTTCCAGAGCTCTTCTTACTTCCATATTTAATTCAGATTTTCCTTTTGTTCTTGTATAAAATTCACAATGATCTCTTTTTATAGCCTCTTTGCAGTATTCAGCAAATTCCCCAGCGCTTAACTGATCAACTCCGGAAACAAGACACATCCATTTTTTTCCTATAAAATCAGCAACTTTAAATTTTAAATTATGTTTTTGCTGTATCTTCCTTAATGTCTCAATAGCAATCTTATGCTGTGTATGTCTTGAAGTTAGAAAAAACAAAGTTTTCTTGTTTTCAATAGCATAAGTAAGAGCAGGAGCTAAAGCAGCAGCAGTCTTCCCAATCCCTGTAGGTGCATGGATAAGTATGTGTTTATTTTGTTTTAGACTGTCCAAAATATCATTCATCAGCCCTTTCTGTATTTCTCTTATTTCATCATGCGGAAAAAATATATTCATAAGCTATATAGCATTTTTAATAATTAAAAGATTTCTGTTTTGCTTTATATGGTTTGGAAAGATTTTTAAAGTTCTTATTTACTTAAAAAGCATGCAACCAGGCTATTTAATTGACTCCTACAGGCATGAATTTGAAACCAAAATAAAATCTGCAGATAGTAAAAATGTTATTCTTGAACAGACTTATTTCTATCCTAACTCTGGCGGTCAGTTAAATGATTTGGGAACAATTGAAGCTGAGGATAGAGAAACCTATAATGTTGTTTTTGTCTGTAAAAAAGACGGAAATATCAGTCACGAAGTGGACAAAGAAGGATTAAAAGAAGGAACTAAGATAAAATGCAGGATTGACTGGAAAAGAAGACATCTGCTGATGAGATACCATACTGCTTCACACATTCTTTCACAATTTTTATTTAAAGAAACAGGAGCTTTGATTA
Source organism: Candidatus Nanoarchaeia archaeon (assembly GCA_028714375.1). Taxonomy (GTDB): domain Archaea; phylum Nanobdellota; class Nanobdellia; order SCGC-AAA011-G17; family JACPNG01; genus JAQTMY01. The sequence goes on from JAQTMK010000003.1 coordinate 37,264, forward strand.
CAGGGAATCAGTTAGATCTGGATAAATCACGAATAGACTTTTCCTTGGAAAATTTTGACAGGGATTTGATGATGAGTTTTGAATCAAAAGTAAATGAATTCTTGTCTAAAAACACAGAAGTTAAAACTTATTTTTTACCAAGGGAAAAAGCCATGGAACTTCCAACTATTTCAAAATTAGCTAAAGGTCTAAGTGAGGACATAAAAGAAATAAGGATTGTTGAAATAAAAAATTTTGATATGACTGCCTGTGGTGGAACTCATGTTAAAAACACTTCTGAAATTGGAAAAATAAAAATAACAAAACTTGACAACAAAGGTGGAGACAGAAGAAGAATTTATTTTGTTCTTATTTAATCCAGCTAACCTCAACTTCATCAATTCTCCATTTAGGTAAAATATCTATTTCGTCTAAATCTAAGAAATTTTTGTCAGATTTAAACTGCAACATTCCCTGCCAGGCAATCATGGCCGCGTGATCTCCGCAGTGTTTTAAAGGAGCAGAATAAAACTTAGCTTTTCTTTGTTTGCACATTTTATCCAACATCTCACACAATCTTTTATTTGCTGCAACACCGCCAATAAGCAAAACCTCTTTTTTGTTGCAGTGGGCCAAAGCTCTTTCAGCAACTTCAGTCAGCATTGAAAAACAGGTTTCCTGAAGAGAATAACATAAATCTTCTTTACCAATCCCTTTTTTATGTGATTGGATAGCATAGGTAACAATGCCTGAAAAACTCAAGTCCATCCCTTTTACAATATAAGGTAACTCAATATATTTTCCTTTTTTGGCTAATTCTTCAATCTTGGGACCAGCAGGGAATCCTAGATTAATGTCTCGTCCAAATTTATCAAGTGCATTTCCCATTCCGACATCAAGAGTCTCTCCAAAAATTCTGTATCTTTCAGATTCATATGCAATTATCTGAGTATTTGCTCCAGATACAAAAACAAAAACCGGGTCTTTGGTTTTGGTTAATAATTTCCCGATTTCCAGATGAGCACATATATGATTTGAACCCACTAAAGGAATTTGTAATTTAGATGCTAATTCTTTTGCCTTTTCCTTTCCAACAACCAAACTTGGGGGCAATCCAGGACCTTGTGAAAAAGTAATAAAATCTAAATTTTTTTCTTTAATCTTAGCTTCACTTAAAGCCCTAAGAATAATTTCATCTGCATATTTTCTGTGATGCTTGGCAACATCGCTGGGATTCATTCCACCTTTTTCTGTGGTAAATGTTTTATTTACATTGCTTAATATTTTTCCTTTATCGTTTACAATCGCAGCTCCAAATGTATGTGCAGTGCTTTCAATACCCAATCCAATTACCATTTGATTATCAAAATTCTTTAATTTAAAAAACTTGGGGCTACCAGGATTCGAACCTGGGTCGCCGGACCCCCAGCCCGGAATCATAGACCAGACTAGACTATAGCCCCACAAACTACTAGAAAAAGATTAAGATTTAAACCTTACTCTCAAGATTAACTTCATCAGATAAATAATTTTCCAATCTTTTTATTACTTCGCTTGTGAAATCATTCCTATTCTTATAATTAAGCAAAAAAATGTTCAGGGAGATATTCTCTTTTATCTTAACATTATGACGGACCTGCCCTTTAAGAACTTCAGAAAGGACATTTGAAAGTTTACTGTCATAATCTACCTTATATTCATCACAGGCGCTTCTGTAGATCTTATCAACCTCTCCGTCCATTATGTCTTCGAATGTTGTCATGTTCTTAGTTTTTTAGGGATTTTTTTAGAAAACAAATTTAAATCCTTTATAACTTTATCCATATTATATCCTCTAAGTTTTTTAACGAGATTCTTATCGTCCAGATCTTTAACGCTTAAAGGCAAAGCTATGCCAACAACTTTGAATTTTTTGATATTTAAAGAAAATGGTGCTCTTGCTAGTTTTCCGGACGGAGTTTGAGAAGGATCTATATTAATAAAACCTTTAACTTTCTCATGACCTCCAATGGTTTTTATCCCAGTTTTTTTGGAAATATCATTAGCCCATCTTCCAGTAAAACTTTCCAAAGGTTTTGATTTGGAAAACATTAAATATTTCCTATAAAATTCAGAGCTAACTTCTTTTTTCAAGAATAAATAAACATGGAAAGAATGTCCTGTCCACATGGGCATTAAATCATAATTAATTAATCTATTAAATTCTTTGTCTTTTTTGATTAAATAAACAAATTCCTTTGTAACAATTCTTGCCTTCTCAGAACTTAAGTCTCCGCAGTCAATGTCAAAGAATATCCTTTCAATTTTCTTATTAATTCCTTCATTGTTTGTTGCATACAAAAAATCAATAAGTTTTCTCGGAACAAAATAATCCCATATCTTAATCTGAACTTTGTTTAGTTTCCCTTTAACATCAGTCAGACTCTTATTTCTTAGTTTCAACATGTCTTTATTAACATTTTTAACAATTTCAGAAACATAAAGCGGTTCTTCTTTAGATCCTCTTTTCAATATTTTTCCAATATTGCTTCCGGGCAGACTAATTCTTGTTGCAATTTCTTTTTTGTCAAGAAACCTAATTAATTTTTTAGAAACTAGAGAATAATAAGGTAAAACATCCCTCTCTTTTTTTCCTAAATCCATCTAATATCTTAGAATCTAATCATATAAAACCTTTTTGATAAAAACAAAAAAAGGGTGGGAGTTGTGGTTCCCATCAAAACATATTAATTGAGCCAGAGATTTATAAATCTTCCCATAGATGATGTTTTAATTTTAAAGTAGCAGTTCTACTTCTTACTCATTATCTCAATAACGTCCAAATGCTGTAATTTATGGTCTTTACCCATTGGGAGCCTTTTTTTAACATCCATCGCTTTGATAAAATTATCCCCAAAGTCAGTATGTAACTTATATGCAAAATCCAAAGCAGTAGAACCTGGAGGCATCAAAAAACAATCAGGCAAAACATTGCCTTTGGAGTCTTCAAGCTTGTTCATTCCACCAGGAAATATGGCAATATACCTTAACACATTAAAAACCGCAGTATTCAAGACAGATTGTATTCCAGTTCCATAATCAAACTGATCAAGAATATTTTTCTTTATTCTTTCAAGACCTTGCTTTTGTCTTTCATTTAAATCACCAGTAATCTTAAAATCTTTGTCTCCAGGTAGGTATTCAATCAGACCTTTCTTTGAAGCCTCTCTTAAAGCTAACTCATAATCTCCAGAACATGGAATTATGGTTAGGTTAGGATATCTTTCTTTTAGTCTTTTAAAATTTTCTTTTCCTTGTTCAATATCAATTTTGTTTGCAGCAATAACAATTGGTTTTGTTAATATTCTTAAGTTTCTTGCTAGCTTTTTCTTTTCTGCTTCTTTCCAGGACATAAAATCATCAGTTAAACCTTGAACAGAATCTTTAACCATGTCTTCCTTAACACCCAATCCAGAAAGCTGTTTAGCCAAGGCTTTTGGAATTCCTGTTTTTTCCTGCTGAGTTTGTCTTGTAAATTTATCCCATCCTTTATTTAAAATCTGATAATACCACATATCTAACTCAAATTCTAAAAACTCAATGTCTTTTTCAGGATTATAACTTCCAATAGCTACAGGCTCTCCATTCTCATTCAGACTTCCAGATATGTCAACAACATGTATCAAAACATCTGCCTGTCTTAAATCATCTAAAAACTGATTTCCACGTCCTTTTCCTTTGTGTGCATCAGGAACTAATCCAGCAACATCTATGATTTGGACAGGAACAAACCTCTTATGGTTAATACAATGACCAAATCTTGGATTACATTGAGTATGAAAAAAAGAATCTATGCAGTCAATCTTGACATAACCCACACCCTCGTTTTTATTTATAGTTGTAAATGGGTAGTTTGCTATTTCAACATCAGCCAAAGTTGCAGCCTTAAAGAAAGTTGACTTTCCTGCTGAGGGTTTACCTACAAGTCCGATTATCATAAAACTCATTCGAAACATTTAAATATAAACTTTTGGTTTTTTGAACTAGTTGGACCCGTAGCTTAGCCTGGCTAGAGCGCCGGTCTTATATGACCACTTTCGGTTTCTAAGAAAGCCGGAAGTCGTGGGTTCGAATCCCACCGGGTCCACTTTTCTTAATCAAAACCTTTATAAATATAGTTTTGAAAAATCTCATTATGCTCCGGTAGTGTAGTCCGGTCAATCACCTCGGATTTTCGATCCGATAACCCGGGTTCAAATCCCGGCCGGAGCAGTAATATTTAACAATAATCTTTTTATACCTTCTAAAATTAAAATATTTGATTAAAATGACACAAATTCTCATTACAGGAGGAGCAGGATATATAGGATCCATGTTATATCTAAGACTAAAACAATTAAATCATAACCCAATAATATATGACAATCTAACCTATAATCAAACTTCCTTAGAAAGAATAAATGCTATTTTAAAAAACAGAATTCCAATAAAAGATGCTCTAACAATAAATCCAAAAGACTATGAAAAAATAGATTATGTTCACGGAGACATCAGAGATAAAGAAAAACTAGAAGGGTTATTTAAAAAATATAACTTTGATTTTGTTTTCCACTTTGCAGATATTGTGGGTTATTTCCCCTGTGAAGACCAGAAAGATCTAAGCCACGAAATCTCAACAAAAGGAACAAAAATTATAGCAGAATTATGCAAAAAACACGACTCAAAATTAATCTATAATTCAACTTCAAGTATCTATGGTTTGTCTCCAACAGAAAATCTAATTGATGAGGATTTTGAAATTAAGGAAATAAAAGATCAGTATTCAAAAAATAAATTTGAATCAGAACAGATAATCAAAGAATTAAATCCTGATCATGTAATCCTAAGACCCGCAACAGTCTCCGGGTTATCTTTAAGAATGAGACCAGATCTTTTACCAAATCATTTTACTTATAGGGCCTGGCTAAAAAGAAATTTGGCAGTTTCAGATCCAGGTCATTATAGGGCATTCATAGAAATCAATGATATGATAGATGCCTATGTCTTAGTTCTGAACAATTTCAAAAAAGGAACTTACAATCTCGGTTCATTAAATCTAACAAAACTAGCCGTTGTAAACGAGATTGAAAAACAGTTCAACAACCTAAAACTAAGCATAGTTCAAAATATTGGGGACAAAAGAAACCTAAAAATTGATTCTTCTAGATTCTGTAAAACCTTTGATTTTAAGCCAAAAAGAGACTTTGAAGATATAATCGTGCCAATGATAAATTTCCTTGAAAAAGAGGGAGATTTTTTCAACAAGAAAGAGTATTTAAATATGACTAGGGAACAATGGAAAAAACTCATGGAATAGGCTTCCAAAACCTTTATAAACCACCAAAAATCCTCATTAAAAAATGAAAAGAAGCTCTCGTAGATGGAAAAAGAAAAGGCAAATGCGTTGGAAATGGCAACGTAAGAAAATGAAGAAAGAGAAGAGAAAGAGAAGGGCTAAATAAATAAAAAATGGATAAAATAACTCAAGAAAAACTTGAAAAATATTTCTCAGTTACCCAAAAAGCTCTATTAAAAGCAAAAGAAGCTCCAGAAAACCTAAGTATAACAGATTTGACAAGAGCTGACTTCTTAGACATGGCTCAAAGATATTTTGATGACGCAAAACACTTCCATGAAAAAGGGGAGATTGTTAATGCTTTTGCAGCTTTAAACTATGCCCATGGTTGGCTTGATGCTGGTGCAAGAATAGGACTATTTGATGTCCATGATTCTGAATTATTTACTGTTGATGATGAAACTCCAAAAAAACAATAAATTAACAATAATTGTAACCGGTTCTGTATGTTCAGGAAAAACTACCTTTGCTAAAAAACTTGCTGAAGACAATGATTTTGGGTATGTCGATATTTCTAAACTGATAAAGGAAAAAAAATTGTTTGATTCTTATGACCAGAAAAGAAAATGTTTAGTAGTAGATGTAAGAAAATTAAATAAATTCTTGATCAAGATTATTAAAAAATCTAAAAAATCTTTGGTTTTGGATTCTCATCTAAGCCATTATCTGCATCCAAAATACGTTGACATTTGTTTTGTAACTAAAACTGATTTGAAAGTTCTTAAGAAAAGACTTGAGAAAAGAAAATATTCTAAAGAAAAGATAAGAGAAAACTTAGATGTAGATATTTTTGATATTTGTTACAATGAAGCATTAAGCTTAGGGCACAAGGTAATTGTAGTTTCAAACTAAAATGAAAAAAACTTGGGAAGAAATACTTAACATAAGAGATCTTGAGAACGAGATGTTTATGCCTCAAGAAAAAGCAATTATTCAGAAGATTAAGGAAGTACCAGAAGAAAAATGGTGTCCTTATTTGAGAAGTCTGGGGGAATATTTCCACTATTGTAATTCAAAACTACTCAAGCCACACAAACTAATATTCAGTCCATCAGACCCAATCATACAAAATATGCAGGACATTCCTTCACTTCAGTTATATTGTATGGGAAATTATAAAAAATGTATAGAGTATATTAGTTTTATAGAGCAAAAACCTACTTCAGAATCTCATTAGTTTTTAAATACCACATATACAAATCAAGTTCAGCAGAACTCATGTCTAACTTTTTAGCTAAACAATTAAATTTTTCTTCGATTTCAAAATAAATCTTTTTATTCAAACTCTTAGGTTTCTCTTTAATGATCTTATTTTCAACCAATAAATTCAAAATATGCCTGTCCAAAATAGCCAAATCAAAATAACCCACGTTTCTGAGAAAATGAGATGCCTCTTTATATCCAAGACCTTTGACATTTTTGACTAAAAATTCTCTTGCCTCAACTGATGTTTTATTTTTAACTAAATTCTTAATATCCAAGTATTTTCTCGCTTCAACAATATATCTTGCTTTATTGTTATGAAATCTGTGTTTATTTCTCCTAATACAGTTTCTAATCTCAGATTCTTCAGCTTTAATAAAACCATCTTTGCCAAGTTCTTTTTGAATATTAATTGCGGTCTTGGCTTTTGAATTAGCAGTTAAAATACAAAAACACATCTCAGAAAACCAGTCATTGTTCTTAAATTCTTTCAGTCTTTTATTTACGATTTTAGAAATTTCATTTTTTCTAAGATTTTCAACTTTTTTAATTAAATCCATTTTATTTAGGCTCAAAACTAGCAGCAATAGCTTTTATCCTTTTGATTCTTTCCAAAGAACTTTTCTCAGCTTCTTTAAATAGTTTTTCATACTCTTTTGGATTAATAATTTTCAAAGAAGAGAATCTTTTATTGGTCATTAAATAATCTTTGAATGGGATTTTAGCCTCAACCCTGTCTAAAACAAATGGATTTTTTCCTTCTTTACTTAAATTAGGATTATACCTGAATAAAGGCCAATAACCAGAATCAGTAGCTAATTTTTCAATTTCCTGTGATTTAGTCATGTCAATTCCATGGTTGATGCAAGGACAGTAAGCAATTATCAAAGAAGGACCATCATATCTTTCAGCTTCCAAAACAGATTTAATCAACTGAACCTTATCAGCACCCATATTAACCATAGCAACATAAATATTTCCATACGTGGTCATCATTAAACCAAGATCTTTCTTGTTAGTCCTTTTACCAGAAGCAGCAAATTTAGCAATAGCTCCCAATGGAGTTGCTTTTGAAGCCTGCCCTCCAGTATTTGAATAAACTTCAGTATCCAAAACTAAAACTTTGACATTTTTTCCCTGTGCTAAAACATGATCCAATCCTCCAAAACCAATGTCATAAGCCCAGCCATCTCCTCCAATTATCCAAACACTTTTATTAATTAAGAAATCCTCAAGTTCTTTTATTTTCTCTAAGTAATTTTTATTTTTAGAATTTGATTTTTTCAAAGCATCATTAATTAAGGTTTTTATTTTCTTGGTATTTGATTTAGAATCATCATCGGTTTTTTCCCAGTTATCAATTCTTTTCTTTAATTCCTTGTCTAATTCAGGAACACTCTTGATTTTTAATAATTCATTGATATTATTTAATAATTGTTCTCTGTTTGAGTCAACAGCAAGTTTCATTCCAAGTCCGTATTCTGCATTGTCTTCAAATAATGAATTTGCCCATGCAGGACCTTTTCCCTCTTTGTTTTTAGAATAAGGTATTACAGGGAAAGTTCCACCATAAATTGTGCTGCAACCGGTTGCATTTGCAATTATCATCCTGTCTCCAAACAATTGTGTAACTAATCTTAAATAAGGTGTTTCTCCGCATCCTGCACATGCACCGGAAAATTCAAACATTTGTTTGTGGAACTGAGTTCCTTTAGGACTGTATTCAATAGAACCATCCAAAACATCATCAGGTAAATTTTCAAAGAATCTGCAGTTTTCATTTTCTCCATTTGTTCTTTCAACATCAATCGGACTCACAGTTAAAGCTTTTTTTCCTTTTCCAGGACAGACTAAAACACAGTTCATACATCCAACACAGTCTTCAGGATAAACCTGGACTTTATACTGCAAATCTTTATTGTTTTGAGTATTTGATTTTATTGTTTTGAAAGTAATTGGTTTATTCTTAAGATCTTTATTATCTATTTGTTTTACTCTTATAGCAGAATGAGGACAGACAAAACTACACTGTCCGCATTGTATACAGTTTTCAGGAATCCATTTAGGAATATCTGTAGCAATGCCTCTTTTTTCTAGTTTAGAGGTTCCGGTTGGAATTGCACCATCAACAGGCATCAAAGAAACAGGAATTTCATCTCCTTTTAGTCTTGCTGTTTTGCATATAATATTTGCTGCAAAATCATTTTCTCTTATTATAAATTCTTTAGGCATAAAGGATTTGGTTATTTTCTTGGGAATCTTAACTTCTTCAAGGGACTTAATTGCTTTATCAACGCAAAGAAGGTTTTCCTTAACAACCTCCTCTCCTTTTTCTCTGTAAGTTTCCTTGATAGATTCTTTAATTAAATTTATTGCTTTATCCACATCAATTATCTTGGATAGTTTTGCATCTTTTTTCAAAGCCATTACAAAAGCAGTCTGCATTGTTGTGTTTATTCTTCCCTTTAATCCCATCTCTTTTGCAATTTTTGTAGCATCAATATTATAGACCTTAATTTTCTTGTCTAAAATCACTCTCTGCATGTCTTCAGTTAAACTTTCAAATATTTCTTCATCTTTCGATGGAGAATTTAACAAAAATATTCCATTTTCTTTTATTCCATTCAAGATATCATATTTTCCAATATAAGAGACATTATGTAAAGCCACAAAATCAACAACCGTTGGTTTGTATGTAGATTTTATTTTGTTCTTGCTGAATCTTAAATGAGAAACAGTGATTCCTCCTGATTTCTTAGCATCCATTTCAAAATAAGCCTGGACTTCTAAATCAGTATTGTTTCCGATTATCTTTATCGTATTTTTGTTTGCTCCGATTGTACCATCAGAACCTAACCCCCAGAATTTTGCTCTTATAACTCCGCTTGGTTCTGAGTCAAATTCTTTTTCAACTTTCAAAGATAAATTGGTAACATCGTCTTTAATCCCAACCGTAAAATTACTGAACCCGTTTTTTTCCAAATGGTCGAAAACAGCCTTTACCATTGCAGGAGTAAACTCTTTGCTTGATAATCCATATCTTCCGCCAATAATTTTTATATCTTTATTTTTTAATGATTTTGAAATATCAAGATAAAGTGGTTCTCCAGAACTTCCGGGTTCTTTTGTTCTGTCCAAAACAGCAATTTTTTTAACACTCAAAGGAATTTTTTTAACAAACTCTTCCTCAAAGAAAGGTCTATAAAGTCTAACTTTAATTAATCCTAATCTTTCTCCTTTTTTATTTAAATAATCAATTGTTTCTTCAATAGTCTCACATGCAGAACCCATTGCTACCATCAATTTGTCAGCGTTTTTATCACCATAATACTCAAACAAATCATATTTTCTTCCAAATTTGTTTTCAATTAATTTCATATATTTTTTAACAGAAAACAAAACATTATTATGATAAGAATTTACAGTTTCTCTTCCCTGAAAATAAACGTCTGGATTTTGTGCCCCGACTTTACAGACAGGATGTTCAGGATTCAGTGCTCTTTTTCTGAATTCCTCAATTTTTTTAATATCAATAAAAGATTTTAAAGTTTCATAATCTGGTACTTGGATTTTCTGTATTTCAGAGCTTGTCCTAAACCCGTCAAAGAAATGCAAGAATGGGACTCTTGTATCCATTGCAGTTAAATGAGCAATGATTGCAAAATCAGAGACTTCCTGCACATTGTTTGAAACCAGCATTGTAAATCCAGTTCCTCTTACAGCCATAACATCAGAATGATCACCAAAAATCGACAAAGACTGGCAGGCTAAAGATCTTGCAGAAACGTGAAAAACTGCAGGTAATAATTCTCCAGCAATCTTAAACATATTTGGCATCATTAATAATAATCCCTGTGATGCTGTAAATGTAGTTGTTAAACCTCCGGCAACCAAAGAACCATGAACTGCACCAGCAGCTCCTGCTTCAGACTGCATTTCAATAACTTTTAATTTTTCATTAAATATATTTTTTCTTTCCTGGCTAGCCCATTCATCGACTAACTCTCCCATTGAGGTGGCAGGCGTAATTGGATAAATTGCTGCAACATCAGAATAAGCATAAGCTACATGAGCAGCTGCAGTATTTCCATCAACAGTATCTTTCTTCATTTTAGCTGGTCCACAATCCGTGTATATTGCAGTAAACTCTTGCCTTTAAATTTTTATCATATTTTATAAAGAATTCAGCTTCTGGTCTTTCTCCCGGATATAATTTTTTCTCAGAAGTAAGTTTGTCTCCTTTAAATATCTGAATCAAAGAAATATAATGTTCTTCAATCATTGGGTGGTCTATTGATCCAACCTTAACCAAAACATTGTTGCTTTTATTTTCTATGATAGGAACATGTTTTTCTTTTCCTTCGCTTTCTTTTAATTTAGCCTTAAGCAAAACCATGTCTTCCCCGCAGCAAACCAATGTTCCTCCTCCAGCTTCAACTACCGAAACTACATTACCACAAATTTCACATTTATAAATTTCCCCTATTTTTGTCATTTAAATCTCCAAAAGATTATTTCTTTTTTGTTGTTTTTTTCTTCTTTGTTGTTTTTTTCTTTGCACAACATGCACAGCATCCACTTACCATTCTCTCACCTCCTAATTACAGCACTCACAATCATCATTAAAGCACATACATTCAGGTTCATAAAATTCCCTTGGATGTTTACATGAAGGACATTCAACAGGTGGTTCTTTTCCAACATGGATATATCCGCACTTAGAACATTTCCACCTTATTTCTGTGGATCTTTTCCAAACCATTTTCTTCTTTACTAGTTCAAGCAGTTTCTGATATCTCTTCATATGGTTTTCTTCAATCTCACCAACTTCTTTAAACAATGTAGCAGCAGTTTTATTTCCGTCTTTCTCTGCCTGCTTCATAAATTCAGGATACATCTTGGAAGTTTCATAATGTTCTCCTTCAATTGCTTCCTTAAGATTTGTTTCAGTATTCCCAATGCCTTTAAGTAATTTAAATTCCTCTTTCGCATGTTGCATTTCATTTAGTGCAGTTTCCTGGAATATTTTTGCAATGTAGTGATAACCTTCTTTTTCTGCAACTTTGGCAAAGTAATCGTATTTGTTTCTGGCCTTACCTTCACCTTCAAAAGCTTTCATAAGATTTTCTTCAGTTTTATTCATGGTATCACCCTTAGATTAATTAAAATTAATTTGTATATAAATATTTGTATTAACAATATATAAGATTAACTAGTATCCTTCAAAATCAAAATAATCCATATAAATCTTTAAAAGTTTTTCCTCAATATTTAAGTGTTTATTTTTATTAAGTTCTTCGCATATCTGGTAAAAAGTAGATCTTTGTTCTAGAAATTTGATCGATGACATGGTTTGATCCAAATTCCACCAACCCCATTCAATATGTTTATTGAGCTCACCAATCTTGATATTTATTGGATTATTCATTAAAACAGGGAAGGCTTGGAAGTCAACTTTTGCTTCATTTCCATTTTTTAGGTAAATATAACTAGATTCTGCAAAGATTTTCCCATTTCCAACAACAGTAAATTCATTTTTATTAATTCTAAGCTCTTCAGAAGCTTCTCTAATCACACAATCTAAATATGTCTCACTTTCATTGCATCTTCCACCAGGAAATTCGCTGTAGTTATTCGTTAAAAGCAATAAAAATAAAGGGCTTGATTTACCTAATCCAATATTGTATACTATTGCTCTGGAGTCTCTTCTAATTTCCATTAAATCTCAACTTATAACAAATATATAAATCTAACGCCCCTGGCAGGATTCGAACCTGCAACCTTCAGCTTAGGGGGCTGCTGCGCTATCCAGATTGCGCTACAGGGGCATAGAATTAAACAATTAACTCAATTTAAAAAACTTATTAAAAAAAGAAAAAAGAGTTCCTCACTCTACTTGAGGAATTATACAATCTTCATCTAAACTATCTATGAAACTGTCACAATCGTTGTCTAGTCCATCTTCACATGAAACTTCTGGGTCTTCATATGTACCTGGTAGGATTAAAGTTGTGTAATCTGGATTTTTCCATCCTAAAGTTCCTTCACAGATTTTCAAAGAACCTGCACATATACCATTCTGGTTATCAGCAATTGGAGCAGTTAGTTCTTCATCTGTAAATCCGTTGCAATTGTCGTCCAGTCCATTACATTCTTCAGTTCCTGGTATTCCAGCAACACATGTATCTGATTCAATTCCAGAAACACATTGCATTAAACCAGCTGATGCACAGATTCCAACACCACAAGTTGTTTCAGTTGCAACATAACTCTCATCCACAAAACCATCGCAGTTGTTGTCAATGTTGTTACAGGATGAATCCAATATTTCATATCCAGTGATTATTGTGTAATTTGGTTCAATCCATCCACTAGCTCCGTTACAAACTTTAAGTGATTCTGCACAGATTCCATTTTGGTTAGTTGCCAAATCAGCAACCAAATCTTCATCTACTGAATCATCACAATCATCATCTGCTCCATTACATACCTCAGAAGCAACAGGATTGATGTTTGCGTTTGTGTCATCGCAGTCCAAACTGTTTGTTACATATCCAGCAGGCATAACACATTCTAATTGTGTACTTGAAGGATTACCATATGTATCTGCATCTGCATCTTGGTAGAAGACTGTTTTTACACCTTCATCAATAGTTCCGTCACAGTTGTCATCAACATTATTACATGATTCAATCATATCAGGATTTACGTTTGCATTGTTGTCATCACAGTCATTAGCTAAAACAAATCCATCCTGATCTAAATCATCATCCAATGTTTCAGCATTACAGTCATCATTTATTCCGTTATAAATAATTTCAGTTTCACCTGGATTTACTTCTATATTTGTGTCATCACAGTCTGTGTTTACAGATGAGGTATATTTGTCTGTTCCGCTACATAGACATTTTGAGTCATCAATTCCATATGTATCAGCATCATTGTCTAGATAATAAATTCCGCATCCTATGGAGTCTTCTTCATCTGTCAAAGCATCACAATCATCATCGATTGTGTTACATGACTCAACAATGGATGGGTTCACATTGAAGTTGTTATCATCGCAATCAGTTCCTCCAACAATAACAGCATCAAATCCATCTGCATCCACATCAGTTAAATCAGCACCGCTACAGTCTTGGTCAACTGAATCGTATGGAACTTCTGTAGCTCCAGGATAAATTGTACTGTCTTCATCATTACAATCACTGTCTACTAAAGTGTTGTATTTTTCAAATGGAGCACATAAACATTTATTATCACTTATACCATAAAGGTCAGCATCTCCATCATAGTAATACACTACACATCCTGTAGAGTCTTCTTCGTCTATGATTCCGTTGCAGTTGTCGTCTATTCCGTTACATGATTCAGTAATGCTTGGATTTACATTAAAATTATTATCGTCACAGTCTAAACCCCCAACAATAACAGCATCAAATCCATCTCCGTCTACATCTGTCAGGTCTTTTCCAGAACAATCTTGGTCTATTCCATCATAAGGAATTTCAGTTGCTCCTGGGAAAATATCTGCATTGTTGTCATTACAGTCTTTTGTGTAATCAAATCCGTCTCCATCCTGGTCATAAATTACAGTTCCTGACACTCCGATTGTAGCCCATTTCAAACCTTCATAGGCATCAATAAATTCTGGATGGTTTTTCAAGATAGATTTAACTTCCTTGACATTTCTAGGTTCGTCTAATATTCCTCTGCCAGTTATTATGTATGTGTCAATTTTCTCGCTCATACATCCTTCCTTTAATGTAACTGCCATATTATTTACTGAAAAGAAACTTCCACCATCTATGGATACTTTCTTTGTTGTTTTGTCAAATCTTACAGTTATGGTTCCAACATCAATTGATTTTTTGTTAAGTTTTGCAGAAGTGCTAGCCTCAAATACCAATTCTTGAGAATTTGTCGTTATTATTTTTGTTGGCTTAAACTTAAGGCTGAATCTGTTGTATTTGGAATCAGTAATTACCAACTCACCATTACCATCAACCCAGTAGGTTACATAAAAACTAAGTTGGTTGTTGTTTGCATAATTCAATAACCCATTAACTGTACTTGTTCCACTCTTAGCTCTGATAGAACAATCCTTCATTGAAACTGTTTCCAGTTTCTTTTCTATTTCAAATCCGTGGTTGAATAATATCTCACTCAACTGATCTGATGTTGCTCTTTCAATTCCAGCAGTGGTTTTGATATAAATTGGGACATTGAAATCTTTGTCTGTTGATGCAGCGCTTACTAGTCCTAAACTTTGTATGATAAACAAAGCTAAGATTCCAAGAATAAGTGCTACCTCTTTCTTTTTTTCAAAATTCATTCAGGTCACCTCGATGATTATTTGATTTTTATCTATTAGTTTCAGAATTTAAGTATATAAACTCTTAAGCAAGTGAGAAATAATAGTTCCAAATTATATGTTCTAAAATATATTTTCACAACTTTCAGAGAGTTACTAACATTTTTTCATTTTTAGAATTTCTTGAAAAATCCAATCTGCTCAAAAGAATAGCCTTCTGGCAAATTTGCTCAATTTTAGTCTCTATTGTTAAAATACAGCAATTAACTTCAAAATGGTTAAAGAAATTATAAAAAAATCAAGATGAACTAAAAAAATATAAGAGTATTCTATAAAAAAACAATCATAATCTAAATATTTCCATATAAATCTCCAAGAATAATCTTTTTTTATCTAAATTAAAAGGCAAAATGAACTCAAAAATAAATTATATAATATAAATTAACATAAAACATAATCAAAAAATAAAATAATTAAGCTCTTAATTCAATATTTTCCTTTCTGTTGATTGCTTTGTATAAAATATCTCCAACCTTTGTTCTTTTATTGACTCTTAGTTCACCTTTTTTGCTTGTAGTTGCAGATAATAAGAACTGTCCGTTAAGATAAACATCAATCTCTTTGTTTGATTCATCAGTATAAAATACAATATCTTTCTTGCTTTCACCAATATTAAAACTTGTTGAAGTTTCTTCTCCTTCCAAAGGTTCAACATCAAGCTTGATTCCAAGTTTAGCTTCCATCGCTTCAACGTTTTTTCCCTGCTTACCAATAAACTTGCCAATTTCAGAATTAGGTAAAAATACTTTTGCTTTGTGATCATCAACCAACTCAACTCTGACTTTACTGCTGTATTTTTGAAGTTCTCTTGTCAGTTGTCTTGAAGCAATTTCCCTTGCAGGACTTGAACTTTGTTTAGGAACATCGCTCAGAGGGATAACAACTGTCTCTTCCCCATAACTGTAAATCTCATAAACAGGTTTGTTGTTTTCAAAATCAGAAACAACCACAACAGGTCTTGCAAGATCAGACTCAACCATACCAGTAGGGACTTTTACAGTCATCTTTAAAGTCAAGACTTTTCCGATATTCCCTTTTTCAATAAAAATAATAGTATCCAAGACACTTGGTATCATTCCAGTATCTATTCTTGAAATAAATCTCTGAACAGCGTCTATTGCTGTTGCAGCATGTAAGACTCCTATACAATTACTCCCAGCCAATCTTAAATCAACATACAAACTAAAATCCGGAGTGTCTCTTACTTCATCAAACAGAACATTGTCTGGTCTTGATAAAAATAAAATATCGTGTATTTCTTCACTTGTTGTAAAGTTTTTGCTGTACTGGGTTATGTTATCGCTTAAATCCAAATCTCTTGGTGATTCAACCGTCTTGGTTATTCTTCCATGTGCAGCATAATATTCAGCTATAGCCTGTGCAAAAGTAGATTTACCGCTTCCTGTTTCACCTGCAATTATAACTCCTCTTGATTGGTTTTTTATTCTTTCAGAAATGCTGTTGGGTAAATTATAATCCTCCAGTTTTAATTTCTTTAATGGTCTTATTGCAGTTATTTCCCATCCGTCTCCAACAGGGGGTCTTACAATAACAATCCTGTAATTTCTGAACTGAACTATTGTAGAGCCTTTTCTTGCAATTTCAACAAAAGCCTTTGGATCTAATCTTGTTTTTTCAACAATTTCCTTTGCCATGTTTGCAATTCTTTTTCCAGTTAATTTCTCTTTTGAAACTTCTACTAAACTCCAGTTTCCTGGCTGTCCTTTTTTAGCATAAACAAAACAGTCTTCCTTGATATGGATGCTCATAGTCGTATCATCAAAGAATTTTTCAAACTCCAGTCTTCCGCTTGAACCAGTCATCTCTATGAATTTTACTTTAACTCCTCTTGCTCTTGCAGATTCAGCTTGGACTCTGTCTGCTGTAATCAAAACAGCATCTTTTTCATAAGCTAATTCAACAATCAAAGAATCTACTTCTCCGGTTGCTTTTGCATATTTTAGTTGAGTATAGGTTGGTCTGTTTCCTATAATTTCAATACTTATCCTGTTTTTTCTGCTTAATTCCTGGAGCATCTGCAGTTCATCTAAACCTAAAGATCCTGTTTCCAATCCTTGGTTTGCCTGTCTTTCCAGTTCAGCTAATACAGCTCTTGGAAGAAGAATCATTCCTTTAATCATACCTTTGTCAATCATACTTGTAATAGATTTTTCTATAACTGCAGAAGTATCAACAATATACACCTCGTCCATAGAATTAAAACTAAGATAGATTATTTAAAACTTTCTAAGACAAATTATTTAAATAGTGTCTAACTTTCAGTTGATATCATGGATAAAAAAACTTTTAGTTTAATCAGATTCATAGGTGGGATTATATTTTGTTTAAGTAGTGCAATCCTGATATTCTTAGGAAATGAAGATATCCCTGTACCTGTTAAAATTAGCCTATTAATTGTAGGAATGGCACTGATTGCAACATCAAAATACAGGTTGCTTAAATAAAAAAGCTCCGGCGCCATACTTCCTCACTTCGTTCAGGAAAGTCTAATACAAATTCAATTAAAGAAACAAATTTAAATAATGCATCTTCTCTTAAAAAACATGAAGAAAAACATAACCTTTATAATAATCTTATTTTTAATTGTTTTATTAATTGGGGTAATCCTTTACACAAACATGATAAAATCAGAAAAAACAAGAGTTTTGCTTGAAACAACAAAAGGAAACATAGTAATTGAATTATATTCTGAACAAAAAATAACATCTGGAAATTTTGAAAATTTGGTTAAAAAAGGAACTTATGATGGGATTATCTTCCATAGAGTTATTAATGGTTTCATGATTCAGGGAGGAGATCCAACAGGAACAGGTTATGGAGATAAAAGCATCCCTATGATAAAAGATGAATTTAATGGTGAACAAAAAAACAACAGGGGAACAATAAGTATGGCAAACGCAGGCCCAAACACCGGTTCAAGTCAATTTTTCATAAATTTAGTTAATAACAACTTCTTAGATGGAAAACATCCAGTTTTTGGAAAAGTTGTAGAAGGTATGGATATAGTGGATCTAATTGCTAAAGTTAAAACAGATTCTAGTGATAAACCCTTAGAAGATATAAAAATAATAAAAGCAATGATTATTTAAATACTTTCAATTTTTATCCCTATTATGGATAAAAGATTAATGTTTCAGGAAGTAATCAACAAATCTATTGAAGTTATCAAAGAGTTCGAAAAAGTTGAAAAAAAGAAATGGGGTGCTGAGGGTGCAATTATGGAACTTTCCAAACAAGTGGGCGAACTCTCTAAAAATGTGATGATGTTTGAAGGATATTATATGGCCGGAAGAGACTCCATACCAGAATATCAAACCTCTAAAGAAAAAATCGCAGATGAATTATCAGATATTTTATTTATTGTTATAAGAATAGCCGAACATTATAAGATTGATTTAGAAAAAGAACATCTGAATCAACTAGATATTGCTTTAAAACATCCTTTAATGAAAGTTAAGAAAAAGTAATGCTCCGCCATACGTCATACTTCCTCGCTTCATTCGTCGGGGAATATAACAGGAATTATATTCAATTCAGAAAAAGCCCTTTTTGAATAATAAAATCACTTCTCTTAACACCTATCGATTCCAAGTAAGAAATAAATTCTCTCGTATTTTTTATATTTTTTTTCAATACGGCATCGTATATATGCATGGATAAAGCAGGAACATATAATCTTTTCATATAAAAGTAATATTTCAAGTTAAGAATGATTCTTTTTTTGTCAGGGGTCATTTTCTTGTCAATAAGATTTTTCAACTCATAATACTTTTTCAGGTTATTGGTTGATACCAAAATATCAAATTTCCAATTTGACTTACTTTTATATTGGGCGTGGATTGATTTTCCTGCCAAAGAGGGGCGATCTTCTATAGATATGTTAAAGAATTTATTGTCCTTCTTAAAGAAGCGATGCAAGGCTGAAATTGCCAGTTTTACATGCTTGCCATCACTTACTTTTATTACAAAATCCAAATCTGGCTTTATCATAGTGTGGAGAGAAAAACTTCCAACTGGAATAATTTTACAAGAAATTGGAATCTGATTTTGAATATTCAACGCATCCATTATACGTACTGCTTCTTTTTCCCTTCGTTTAGAATATTGAATGTAATTCACAACTTAGAATATGGTCATATATTACTTATAAAGTTAACTGGCTCGTTCTCAACTCTTCGCACAACCCATGAACGTTGCACTAAACTCAATCTCTGGCGGGAGAACATAACAAGGATTAGTTTCAATTGAGGTTTTTTAACGGAAAGCCCTTAAATACGTTTAGTCATTCTTGTGAACGTCACACTCAGTTCATTCTTCTCAATAATAAATGGACCTTTCTCTTCGTAACCAAATCTTTTATAAAAATTCAAGGCGTTAATAGTAGAATTTAGCTCGCATTCAACAAATCCGTTCTCCCTTGCCCTCTGTTCAAGAGATTCTAATATTACTTTTCCCAATCCTTTTCCTTGATAGTTTGGCGAGACATAGATTTTCTTGATGTGAGCCCCTTCTATCGCTCCCACTCCAACAATCGCTCCCTTTTCTTCATAAACAATGAAATCAGTATGCTTTATTTCTTCTTCGAGATTTAACAGAGCATTATATTCTTGCCAGGCAAGGATTATCTCTGGAGAATAATACTTCGCGTTGACTTGACCGATTACTGTTTGAATTAGCTCACTACAATTAATCAAATCTTCCTTTGAAGCTTTTCTAATCATAGTGCTAAGAAACCAATGGATTCTTATAAACTTTTTGAACTGGGCTTTCCTAAAATTTCAACTCTTCGCAAAGCTTCACTTGCTCTTAAAAATTTTCTTAGAATTAAGATTATGTATAATGATTGAAATTATGCTCCCAAACTTCCCTATCAAAATCTGTGAATTCTTTTTTTTCAGGAAGCATTAAATATTTAACGCCTTCTTTCGTTTTCATTTTTGGAGAAATCCATGAGATAGCTTCTCTAACTTCCGGAAGTTCTACCAAATGTATTAAGGTATAATTTGGCGAAGTTATTTCTGAAGCAGCTAAATGAACTGAGGAAGGAGAATGCTTTGAGAAAATTCCATCATTTGGAACTTCTATTGAGGAAGCTCGAACTTCAATTCCCCCAATTTTTTTAAATTCTTTAACAACAGGTTTATAATCTTCGCTTCCTACAATAATATCTAAATCTGAATTTTCTCCATATACTATAGATTTATCAAATTGTTTTCGTGCAAAACTTCCGAAAACATAAAAATCTCTCCCCCCAAGAGTAGTTTTAACTAAACCTAAGGTTTCTCTTGCTTTTTGATAAGGTGTTATTTTTGTCATAAATTTTCAATCATTATTATGTTTATAAATCTTTCGTTTCTTTTATCACTTTTAAGTTACTATGATACTAATATCAAAATCTTTTATTCTTCTAATGCCTTATTTATTTTTTCTTTAAATCTTTCTATCCTCTGACGAACAATCCTTTCATCAACAGAATTTATTTCAAGTAACATTCTGGCCCAAATATACACATCTGCAAGTTCAGCATGAAGATGCGGATCTTTTTTTGCATGCAAATTTCTAAGTTCAGGAACATGATGTTCAATTTCGTCAAGACCAAATTTAGTATAATCCTCAGGTTCAGAAAACTGTTTCTGACCATATTCCGTCAATTTTTTTATTTCTTTATCAATCATATTTAACAGGAACAAATCAAGAATTTATAAATATGCTGGTTAAGAAGGTTATATCACCAATAAATTTATATTACCTCAAGGATTCTTAATAATATGAAAACTGATTTGGTAGTCTCAGGGTATATAATCCATCAAAATAAAGTATTATTAATCCACCACAGAAAATTAGATTTATGGCTCCCTGTCGGTGGCCATATCGATGAAAATGAAACACCTGATCAAACACTACTTCGCGAAATCAGGGAAGAGATTGGAATTGATGTCAAAATACTCAACCAAAGTGATATGCCCTTAGAAGGAAATATTAAATCCAACTTAGCCGCACCTTTTTATGTCAATGTCCATTCTGTAGGGGATCACAACCACTGTTGCTTTTTTTATGTTTGCAAGGCTATAAATCCAGAAAACTTAAAAATAAATAAAGAACTTAAAAATTTTGATTGGTTCACCCAAGAGGATTTAACCAAAAAAGATATTCCAATTGATGTAAAAAATGAGGCTCTAAGAGCTCTAGGGTTATATAGTCATCTTTCAAGATAAAATTTCTAAAAAGATTTATAAACTAACAAATTATCTTCAGTATGAGGTGATAAAATGAAAAAAAATATCTGTAAACATCCTGAGTGTAATATGGGTTCTGCAATTTACGGACTTGGTTTTATAGGTGCATTAATTTACTACATCTCAACTGC
Organism: Candidatus Nanoarchaeia archaeon; assembly: GCA_028714375.1. Classification (GTDB taxonomy): domain Archaea; phylum Nanobdellota; class Nanobdellia; order SCGC-AAA011-G17; family JACPNG01; genus JAQTMY01. Next base: position 58,582 of record JAQTMK010000003.1, read on the forward strand.
CACAGGATTCTGGATGGGTGTTTTGGGAGTTTTAAAAGCTATAGTCTGGCCAGTTTTTCTAGTTCATGGATTACTAAAATTCCTTGGAATATAAAATAAATTTTATTTTTTTGTAACTTTTTCTTCTTTCATAATTTTTTTCGCAATCATAAACACAACAAATGCGATGATTACAAAATTAATTAATTCACCGACAAAAGCTCCCCATCCAATGTTTATAGGACCTAAAATCAAAGTAGCTGTTTTCCATGTTCCTCCAGGCAAAAATGGGGTTATCACAGGCATAACAACATTGTCTACCAGAGACTTAATCAAAGCTGTAGAGGCTACACCAATTATGAAAGCTATTGCCAGAGCAACTACTTTATATTCTTTAAGAAACTCAGCAAATTCTTTTAATATACTCACTCATAATCACCTCAACATAAATTAAATTAAACTCATTATTAAACCTTTCTGACAAAAATCATAAAAGCAGTATACTGCATCTCAGATTTGGGTCTTACTTTCAAACCTTCCACAAACCAGTCTCTTTTCATTATCTCAATAACTTCATCCAAAACAAACTTGTCTTTTAAATTTTCAACAAGCTGAATTACCTGGGTAACTGAAGGTACATAAACAACAAGATAACTTCCTGATTTTAAAGAATCATAAACATTATCCAATGCATTCCATGGTTCTGGTAAATCCAAAACAACTAAATCCAAATCTTTCTCATCTATATTTTCATAAACATCTTTGTTTTTTAAATCAACGTTTTTTAAATCAAAAAGAGCAATATTTTTCTTGGCTAAATTTAGGTTGCTTTCATCAGTGTCATAACTATGAACTTTTTTTACTAACCTTGCTAAGTAAATAGTTAATTTTCCTGATCCAGTTCCTGCTTCAAGAACAACAGAATTTTTATCAATTCCTGTTCTTGTTATAATATATCCAATGTCTTTTTCCATCATAGCCTGTGGTCCTCTTTTTATTTTCTCGATATTATCAGTAAAATTAGCATCAAACATAATTAGCTCTTTTCCAGAATGTGCATTAACTCTGTTTGTATTTTTCTTTAAATCTTCTTCTTTCACAACACCAGAATCAGTATGCAAATCTCCCTGCTCCCAGTAGTATTTTTTCCCTAATCTCATCAATATTTTCTTTATCATTTTAAAATAACTGTGGGCGACAGGGTTCGAACCTGCGTAGGCACTAAGCCAATAGCTCTTGAGGCTATCCCGTTTGACCGCTCCGGCACGCCCACATATTAAACCTTATAAAACAATTATTTAAGAACCTTTTGTTTAACAATCAAAACCTTTAAAAGCCTAAAAATAATCAAAAAACACGTAGACTAGACCGGGAAGCTAGTCCTATCCTGTTACCGCAAACGGACTTCATGGTGGGGTCGAAGCCTTGGAAGAGGCCTAGACTGGTAGCTTAGTCTTGGTTCGTACTGAGAAGCCCTGTCCTGCAGGGTCTTCATTTTTGTGAACCGGGTCAGATCAGGAATGAAGCAGCCCTAAGCAATTGTGGAGGTGTCTGTGGGCCAGCAGGGTGGAGAAAAAATCAAGGTAGCTAGACTATTAGTTTAGTTCCATTTCAGGGCGTGTCTACAATTTCTATTTTTAGAATTTAAACAGCTGTTTCTTAACTTCACCAACAATATCCCCTAAGTTCTGAACAAGTAATCCATATAGTTTTTCTATCATAACTTCATATATTCCTTCTTTCAAACCTCCAGAACAATAATTAACCAAACCTTCTATGTCTTTGACTTCGTCTAATTTATCTTTTGGAACATAACATATCATTGATTTTCCTTCAAGTTTTTCTTTTAGTTTTAAGTCAGTCCCAATAGCCATTTTTCTAAGTTCAATATTTAGAACACAGGAATCTCTTTTAGAACCTTCAATAACATAATCATAAATGTTTCCGTTTCTTACAGCCACAAATTTTGTTGATTTACATTCAAGCAATCTTTCATTGAAGCATGTTTCATCCTGCTCGCAGTTTTTCTTGAAAAATCCACTGAAAAAAATCAACCAAATTAAAACAACTAAAATTAAAATTCCTAATACTAATTTATTAAAAGAAATTTCAATCCTCTTTTTTGACCTTATCATAAGTTATCTTGAATAAGTTTGGTTAATAAAGTTTTTTATAAAAAATAACAACTTCAGAGTTAATACAAAACAAAAGATTTATAAACAATCAGTCTATGAAAAATTCATGGCAAATATATATGAAAAAAGTATTGATCAATTTGATAAGTCATTATTCAAAGGAAAAGATTTAGATTTAGTAAACTCAGTAATAAAATATTTAAAAGATAATGATTTAATTATGAGCATTGAAGGTTCTGTAAAAAATAATGCATTAAAAGGTAGTCCAAGAAATTATCAAGATATTGATATCTTAGTATCTAACGAATCAGATCATGATGCAAGATATAAGTCTATTATTGATCTTGCTAGGATTTTCTTTGAAAAAGATTATCAAAATGCTCCATTATTTGCTAAACATATTACTTCTTTCTCTCAGGAAGGTAAACTCTATGTCAATACTACAATTGATAATTTATTTAAAATCAAAAGAAAAGATTCAAAAACCAAAATAGAAATTTGTTTTGAAAAATATGATTATAGACCTAAAAGAATAACTTGTCATCCAGGTAATTAATTAAATCTTAAATAAAATTCAACAATTTTAAAATAAAAAGAAAAGAGACCTAAATCTCTTTATCAGTTACAACAATAACTTTGGTTTCTCCAGGTCTTACTTTGTTCAGAGTTCCGACAATAAACCTAACTCCAGCTCTTTCAGCAACTTTTGCTAATTCCCTGTCAACCTCTCCGTCCATTACAACAGCGAATGCTTTCAGGTTTCTCAAAGTTGTAGAAAGTTCTGTGATTGGAACCTTTCCCAAAATTTCTTTGTTATCATCCAAAATAGAAGCTCCTCTTGTTCCTATCATGTCGCTTACCATTACTTTGAAAGTTTCTTTCAATTCATCTGGAACTTTGGAATAAGTTCTTACAGGAGCACTCCTTAGCTGAGTCTGAACTCTTGGTCTTTCAAGATTTCTCTCCATTGGTCTTTCAGTTCTTGTAGCAAGTCTGGATCTTCCATTGTCTCTTAATGTAGCTCCGCTCTTCAAGTCTTCAAGAATCTGCTCGATAGCAACTCTTGATCTTAAAGCCTTATGGATTTCTTTCTTTGTTATTTCTTCAACTTCTTTTCCATCAGGTGCTTTAGCCACATAATCTATTTCAGCAACAGCAGAAATTTCTTTTATGATTAAATCTCCACCTCTGTCACCATCAACGAAAACAGTAACAGTTTTTTTGCCGCACAATTCAATTATTGTTTCTGGTACATTTGTTCCGTTCATTGCTATTGCATTTTTGATTCCATGCCTTAACAAGTTCAGAACATCTGCTCTTCCCTCTACAACAATAACTTCATCGCTCTCTTCAATAGCAGGACCAGCAGCCAGTCTGTCTTTTCCATATTCAATGGATTCCATCATTCTTACAGATTTAGCTACTTCATCAGTGATTTCCTGACTATCAGGCAAAATATCGCTAGTTAGATTTTTAAGTAATTCTTTAGCTCTTTCTATAACAAAAGATCTCTTACTTATTCTTACGTCTTCTATTTTCTCTACATTGACCTTTGAATTACAAGGTCCTATTCTTTCAATAGTTTCTAAAGCAGCAGCAATTATTGCAGTTTCTGCTTTGTCTAAGCTACTTGGAATTATGATATTCCCGCTTGTTTTTCCTGCCTTAATATCAGTCTTAACCTCAATTCTACCAATTCTACCAGATCTTTGAAGCTCTCTTAGCTCTAGGTTTTCACCTAAAAGTCCTTCGGTTTGCCCAAATATGGCACCAACAACATCAGGCCTGTCAACAGTACCCTCAATTTGAATATTGGCATGAACGATGTATTTGGCTGAAACAGGGCTTATTTTTCCCATTTTAACCTCCTAATGCCAAATCACATTACTTTATAGAAAGAAACATAAAATGCCTAAACCATAGGCTACTCTCCCCCTTTACCTAAACCTTGCCCCTGTTAAACCCAAATGGGCGTGATAATCATGAACTATGTTTCCTTCAGTGAATAGTGATTTTGTATTATTATTAATTTGGCCCGCGACACTAACTCCCAAGCTCATAGCATTGGCTTTAGCCGCACTCCATTGAGTATTCTCATGGCGGGCGCTTTAAAATAATACCTATATCTTATATTTAAGCTTTCCGATTTTTCAGGGGCAGAAACGAAAGGTTTATAAATAAGGAATCTCTACTAAAGAGTAACAAATGAGGTACTTAACATGAAACAAGTTTATGATCAAGCAAGGAAGGGTATGTCCAAATTATCTATAGATTACTTTTTACCAGCAGAAGATATGTCAAAATTACTTATTTTTTATAAAAATTCTGATATAAACACCTTCTTAGGGTATGGTCCATTAGATATTGTAAAAATTGTAGAAGCATCAAATATTCAGATAGGTAAGAATAAAGATAATATTGACTATCTTATTAAGAGTGCTTGGAAATTTGTTGAGTATTTACAGGATCAAACCAAGAAGAATTTACCTAGAAAGGTTCCTGTAGAATCAGTTGCTGTCAAATTTGATGAACTAGAGTTTATCGTAGATGAACTTGATCAGAATGGAAAAGATCTTTGTGATGGAAGTTCTGTCCAGATAAATGGTGGACAAGTAGTTATTAACGAAGAATCCCCATATGTTACTGGTTCGGGTGTAAATGACCTTGCAACTTGGCATGAAGTAATAAATAGCCCAGAAAGTGAAAAATATCCTAGAAGGGTTATAACTGGAAAATAATCACCTAAATAAATTTAAATTTTAATATATCTAAAAAAAGAAGTTTAAGATGAAAGATTCAAAAAGAATAGAATATCTTGCAGAATTCGTTTTTGATAAATCTATCCATCAAGAAATTGCAGAAAGAAAAGTAAAAAGTTTAGCAGCTGTATATTTATGGCAGACTACCAGGCAAATTGCAGGAAAATATAATCTTGATATTCAAGAAGTACAGGATTTAATTACTTTTAAAAAATGCAACAAACCAATACAAATCACAAAAAGGACAGAATTTGCTTCAGATTATATTGATGGGATTTTTCAAGTTTATGACTCAAAATTTCAGAATGAATTAACTAAAAAAATAATCAAACCCAAAGACATAGATGGTTTAATTGATATTATTAATTTAGATCTAATTGAACATGCTATTGAAGATCTTTCTCAAAAATGGACAAAATAAGAATAAGTGCATCTAGCCTTGTAAAAATTATTTTGGATGACAAATTCTTACTCTGTTTAAATAAGGGCTCTCTAATCAACTGGAATAACAGAATCTATACTCCTTTTGGTGGAGCAATAGAATTCTATGAATCTTCAAGGTCGTTTCTAGAAAGTCTTGAAGCAGAATTTGAAAAAAGAAACGATCTAAGAATTTTTATTCCAAAATCAAATATTCCAAAATTTGAAGATTGGTTTTATAGAAAACAAGGTAGAGAAACCTCTCCTTACAGAGAGTTAAATGAAGAATTTGTAAATGAAGAAAAGATTTTTAATAACCTTCCAGAAGAAGAAGTTAATCTAACTTATCTCCACACAATAATTGACCAAGGAAAAACTCACAAACCAGAAATAAGTGGAACTTTAACCATAAGATTCTCTGAGATATATGAAGCAAAATTTAATAAGAAATATGAAAACCAAATAAGAAAAAATCTTAAAGAAAAAGACACTCATTTAATTCTAGTAACTCCAGAACAGATAACCAATAATCATAATCCAAATCTAAAGATTGGTGGTAATTCTAAATACCTTCTAAATAATCTTTAATCTTCTATATCTTTCATAAATGGAAATAAAATTACATCTCTGATAGAACTTGAATTTGTTAATATCATAACAAGTCTGTCAATTCCAATTCCCAAACCCCCCATAGGAGGCATTCCAAATTCCATTGAAGTTATAAAATCTTCATCCATTGGATGAGCTTCTTCACTTCCTTTCATTAAATTTCTGGCCTGTTCTTCGAGCAATTTTCTTTGCACTTCAGGATCATTTAATTCAGAATAAGCATTTCCGATTTCCATTCCAAAAATATAAGGTTCAAACCTTTCAATTAAATTCTTATCTTTCCTGTGTATTTTGCATAAAGGAGTTGTTTCTTTAGGATGATCCATAATAAAAGTGGGTTGTACTATTTTAGCCTCACATAATTCTTCAAATAACAGACCAATAGCAAGTCCTCTTGAAAACTCTCCGTATTCAATATTATATCCTTTTAATAAATCCTGCAGTCCTTCATCATCGTATTCATCAATATCAATCTCAGCATATTTTTTAATAGCCTCTTTCACAGTCATTCTTTTCCAGGGAGCTTTCAAATCAATTTTAGTTCCCTGATATTCTATTTTGGTTGTTCCTAAAACTTTTTTTGCAATAAATTCAACCATGTCTTCTGTTAATTTCATCATAGCATTGTAGTCAACATAAGCCCAGTAGCATTCCATTTGTGTAAACTCAGGATTGTGTGTTCTGTCTATACTTTCATTCCTGAAATCTTTCGCAAACTCATAGACTTTTTCAAATCCTCCTGTAACCAGTTTCTTAAGATATAATTCATTTGAGATTCTCATGTAAATATCCATCTTTAATTCATGTAAGAAACTTTTGAAAGGCCTTGCATTTGCTCCCCCATACATTTTTTGCAAAACCGGAGTCTCAACTTCTAAAAATCCTTTCTCATCTAAAAACTCCCTCATAGCTTTTATTATTTTTGATCTTTTGACAAAAACTTCTTTTACTTCAGGATTGGAAATTAAATCTAAATATCTTTGTCTGTATCTTATCTCCATGTCCTTTAATCCGTGGAATTTTTCAGGCAAAGGCCTTAATCCTTTTGATAATAATTCAAAATTATGAGTATAAATTGAAATCTCTCCCATCTTAGTTCTGAAAATAGTTCCTTTCAGTCCGATAATGTCCCCCAAATCAATTTTTTTGAAAATTCTGTAAACTTCTTTCCCAACATCGTCCTCCCTTACATAAAACTGAATCTGTCCAGACTCATCCTGTATATTTCCAAAACATGCTTTCCCCATCAGTCTTAGAGTCATTACTCTTCCGGCAACAGAGACTTTTTTGTTTGTTTTTTCTTCTTTGCCTAATTTTTTATGTTCTTCTAGAATATCTTTTGCATTGTCTGTTTTTTCAAAAGAATATGGATATGGATTTATTCCTTCTTCTCTTATTTGTCTTAATTTTTCTTTTCTTTGTTTTATTAATTCATGAGACTCTTCCATAAATAAATAACTTTAAGTTTAATATTTAAATGTTTTTAATTAATACAAATATATACTTTACTAAGAAAAAACCAGAGATTTCTCTCTGGCAAATTTCTTTTGTTATCGATTGGGTAGTTATCATTTTATTGAGGTTTAGGCTTAAGAAGTTCAAGGATTATTTCTAAAAGTTGATTATTCCTCCCTTGAATCAGGTTGTTCTGATAGATCAAACAGAGCTCTGGATTACACCGAATATAATAATCCCCAGAGATACAGCATTCATCATCCTCAGCCTTAAAGACACATAACACATTAACAGATTGACCTTCTTCCGAAAACTCACATTTTTTCTTGTGCTTCTCAAAATGCGCAGAGCAAAACTCATCTCCACAATGAGGGCATTCTTGAAGGGGAATATTTAAACACTTTGAATGATATACCCCTGTTGTACAAACTGGTTCACAACAACTTCTAGATGATGCAAAAAAACCTATTTTTTGACCACAACCCTTACACTTAACCATAATTTAACCTCCAAGAAAAAACTAGTTCGATCTTATCCTTCCACAGCTTTCAGAATTTCAAAGATAACACAATCTAAGAAATTCAAAACAAAAAAAAGGTCTTCCAACCATTTTCTAAGTTTTTACAAAAAGCCTGAAAGGCAAATTTATCATATTTTACCAAGAAATCCTCATTTATAAATGTTACTATTCTTAAGTAATTATATCTTCCTTTTCAAACAGGCATAAACAAAACCTAAGTATAAAGGACTTGGTCTTAAAGGCTTGGAAGTATACTCAGGATGGAACTGAACACCTACAAAAAATGGATGCTCTCTTAACTCCAAAACCTGGATAATGTCCTCGTCTTTTGCTTTCCCGGAAAATACCATTCCTTTTGCAATAAAATCCCTGAAATAATTATTATTGAATTCATACCTGTGTCTGAATCTTTCTCTTATCTGTGTTTTTCCATATAAATTAGAAACAAAACTTCCTGGTCTTAATATGATTTCTTTACCGCCCAGCCTCATTGTTCCACCCATCTCATTAAGACTTTTCTGGTTAAATAATAAATCAATCACAGGCTTTGATGTATTCCTGTCAACTTCTGTAGTATGAGCATCGCTCCAGCCCAAAACATTTCTTGCAAATTCAATTATAGCCATCTGAAATCCATAGCATAATCCTAAGTAGGGTAATCTTTTTTCTCTTGCATATCTTACACATCTTATTTTTCCCTCAACCCCTCTTGAACCAAAACCCCCAGGAACAACAATGCCGTCAAGTTCCCTTAATTTTTCATTCACATTTTCTTCACTAATCTCAGTTGTATCAATCCATTTTATGTTAACTTTGCATCCATAATAAGGAGCACAGTGTTCTAGAGCATTTAAGATGCTGATATAAGAATCCCATAATTCAGTATATTTCCCAGTAATTCCAATTGTGATTGTTTTCTCAGCCTTTTTTATATTGTCAGCAAATCTTTCCCAGTTTTCAAAAGTCAGTTCGCTGTTTGCAGTTCCTTTTTGCAAAGATAATCTTTCCATAATGGTTTTATCCAAACCAATTTCTCTCAGATACAAGGGAATTTCATAAACCCCATTAACATTGTGTAAATTAAATATTTTCTCAACAGGTAAATTACTGTAAACACTTATTTTTTCCCTTATCTTTGTTTCAATTGGCAGATTAGATCTGCAGATAATAATATCTGGCTGCACTCCTAATGATAATAGATTTCTTAATCCAATTTGTGCAGCTTTGCTTTTATGCTCACCCAAAGAACTTGGTTTTAAAATATAACTTAAACTTACAAAACAAACATTGTCTTTTCCTTCTTCATATGCTAATTGCCTCATTGCTTCAATAAAATAACTGTTTTCCAAATCTCCTACAGTACCGCCAACTTCAATTATAACAACATCAGCATCAGATTTATTTGCCAGATTTCTTACAAAATGCTTTATCTCACCTGTAACATGAGGTATAAACTGAACATCTCTTCCAAGATATTTTCCAGCTCTCTCTTTGTCAATAATAGTCTTGAATAATTTTCCTGCAGTAAGATAATTTTCCTTTGTTAAATTCCTGTTGTTAAACCTTTCATAGCTTCCTAAATCCAAGTCTGTTTCAGTTCCGTCATCTAAAACAAAAACCTCACCATGTCTGTATGGATTTAATGTTCCTGCATCATAATTTAAGTAACCATCAAATTTCATTGGAACAACTTTTATCCCATTGCACCCCAATAAGGTTCCTAGACTTGAACTAAAAATTCCTTTTCCAATTCCAGACATCACAGTTCCGATTATGACTATGTATTTTGATTTTCCTTTTTTGTAATTTTCAGGTATTTCAGAATAACCTTCTTCTTCAACCCCCTTTTTACCCAAAGAAATCACATCTTCATGCATAAAAGATTAAGCCAAAATCGTCTATTTAAGCATTATTGTAATAGAGAAAACAAAATCAAAAACTTTATTAATAAGCTAAATAAAAGAAAACAAATCAAAGAAGTGATTTTTTAACGTTTAAAATGAACCAAAACCAACCAATATTCATACTACCTGAAGGCTATTCCAGAACAATAGGAAGAGACGCCCAGAGAGTAAACATTCTGGCAGCTAAGCAGGTAGCTGAAACAGTAAGAACAACCTTAGGACCAAAAGGTATGGATAAGATGATTGTTGATTCTACAGGAAATATTATTGTTACAAATGATGGTGTTACAATTTTACAGGAAATGGGAATTGAACATCCGATAGCAAAAATGCTCGTAGAAGTAGCAAAAACACAGGAAGATCAGGTTGGAGACGGAACAACCACTGCAGTAGTTTTAGCAGGAGAATTGTTAAAAAACGCAGAAATTCTTTTGGATAAAAACATACATCCAACTGTTATAACAAAAGGATACAGATTGGCAGCAGAATATTCTCAAAAAATAATTGAATCAATTGCAGAAAGAATAACTGAAAACGATGTTGAAATATTAAAGAAAATTGCAACCACAGCAATGACTGGAAAAGGTGCAGAAACAGCAAAGGATTTGCTTTCAAATTTAGTCGTAAAAGCAGTTCTGCAAATCTTGGAAAAACACGATAATAAAATAATCATAGATACAGATAATGTTAAGCTGGAAAAAAAAACTGGAGATGGAATACAGGACTCAGAATTAATTTCCGGGTTAGTATTGGATAAAGAAAGAGTTCATACAGACATGCCTCTGAGAGTTAAAAATGCAAGAATCGCTTTAATAAATTCTGCAATAGAAATAAGAAATACAGAAACAGATGCAAAAATACAGATTACTTCTCCAAATCAACTACAGGAATTTTTATACCAGGAAGAAAAGATGTTAAGAGATATGACTGAAAAAATAATTAACTCTGGAGCCAATGTTGTTTTCTGCCAGAAAGGCATTGATGATATTGCCCAGCATTATTTTGCTAAGAAAGGGGTTTATGCATGCAGAAGAATAAAAAAATCTGATATGGATAAATTAGCAAAAGCAACAAATGCTAAAATCATAACTAATCTTGATGATTTAAATCCAGAGGACTTAGGAAAGGCTGGATTGATTGAAAGCGTTAAGTTTGATGACGAGGAAATGACTTATGTAAGAGAATGTGAAAATCCTAAGGCAGTTACAATATTAATAAGAGGAAGCACAGAGCATGTTATTGACGAGGTTGAAAGAGCTGTAAAAGATGCAATCGGTGATGTTGTTGCTTCATTAAAAAACGGAAAAGTGGTTGGTGGAGCAGGTGCAGCAGAAATTGAAATCTCCAAAAAATTAAAAGAGTTTTCCACTTCCTTGTCTGGAAGAGAACAGTTAGCAGTCCAGTCATTCGCAGATGCATTGGAAATAATCCCAAAAACCTTGGCAGAGAATGCAGGGTTAGATCCAATTGATATGCTTACAGAATTAAAAGCCCAGCATGAATTTAACAAATGGGCAGGCATTGATGTTTTCGAAGGCAGAATTAAAGATGCGTTCAAGTCAGGCGTTATTGAACCATTAAAAATAAAAACTCAGGCAATAAAATCAGCTTCAGAAGTTGCAGAATTAATTTTAAGAATCGATGATGTTATAGCAGGTTCATCCAGAGATAATTCTCCAAACATACCTCAGACAAATCCTGATATGGACGCTTAAACTTTTCTCGCCGCTTTTTTATCTATAAAGAAAATACTTAATAATCCTATAACTCCCATTGCCCCAGCTAAACCAAATACCAATTGGAAACTAGTTATTTCTGCTAACCATGCTCCTGCATATGCTGTCAAAGCAGTTCCTACTCCAACCATTGAAGAATAAATTGACCATTGCAATCCTCTTTTTCCTTTTTCCAAATTTGAGGTAAATAAACTATACCAAGATGGATATGCAAAGCTTGCTCCTAATCCATGTATGAATTGGACCAAATACATTTGATTTATGTTTGTTAGGAATATGTATCCAAAAGGAATCAATATTGTTAAAAAAGTTCCAACAATCAGCATCCATCTTCTGTCTTTAGGATTAAATATCTTAGCAAAAATAATTTGTAGGACTGCATGAGTAATTATAAAAATAGCACTTGCCAATCCAGCAGCAGTAATACTTCCACCAACTAGATGATCATTGATAAAAATTGATAAGATTGGTCCGATTAAACCAAATCCACTAAAAACAAAAATATCTGAGATTATTAATAATTTTAATGTTTTATTCATTCGTCACCACTCTTTTATATATTTTAGAAATTATAGATTTATAAACTTATTTGTTATATGCGCCAGCGGGGAGTCGAACCCCGGTCTAAGCGTTGGCAACGCCTAATTCTAACCATTAAACTACTGGCGCCTAGTTCAGAAAACCAACTATTCCTTTAAAAACCTTTTCTTAATACAAATATATACCAAAACAACAAAAAAACCAGAGATTTCTCCCTGGTAAAGTTATTTAAGAAGATACAAAACTGAAAGTCCTTGGATCATCCAGCATTTCTTTTTGAGATTTTCGTGTTCTGTTAAGATATTCAATTAAACTAGTTGCATTTTTCGCTGCTTTCTTAAGCTCTCGAAGAATATCTTTTTTCTCCTCGTTAGTTAACTTAATTTCTTTCTTTTTTTCTCTCATCGTGAACCTCTTCTGAAACAGATTGGATAGTTTTGTGCGTATCATATCCTTCTTCGTCCAAATCTTTTCCAATCAAACCACTATCAAATGGTTCATTAAGCTTGGACCTTAACTCTCTCCAATCATCGATAATGCGTTGGTTAAGCTTATCCAGAAATCTCTTTGTTTTTTTATGGTTTTTATCAAGGGTTCTCTTAGAAGGTCTTTTTAGTTCTATCTCATTTGAACCTAATTTAATTTTAACTTTTTTTCTCATTTCGCAGAAACTCCAATTATCCTTCGGTCAGGATCCAACTGATTTTGATAAGCTTGCGAGATTTCCCGATCTCTTTCTATTCTTTTCCTCTCTCGTATTACAAATTTCCTCCATTCATTATAAAATATTATCTCGAACTTGGTCATCCCTTCCCTTTTCTCCTTAGTTAATTTTGGCGGCACTTCAGGCAAAGGCACATGTCTCATAATTTCCTCCTTTCAGAATCTCCGGGTCTTCCGTTGATTCTAAATTTTAAAATAGAATTCTAAATAATAACAAAAAATACATTATTTCAATTACAAAGATAAAATACAATAGGACTATTTAAAGATTATTATCTTCTTTTAATCTATTGGATATGTCATATTACGAGAATCTGGATTAAACTGGGCCCATTTTTGTATAGATAATACTGCATGGGTCATTCCCAAAATTTCTTCTAACTTACAAATCTCATTTGAACCTCTTAGTTCATTTATTCTAATCAAATCTTCTTCAGCTAAAGATTTTTGTGGTTCTATAAGTGTATTTAATTCATTCAGCTTTCTCTGGATATCTTTGAGTTCAGAATGATAAATTGCCTTCCCGTCTTTGGTCCTATAAAATCCCTCTTCAAGCAATTGACCAATATATTTAGGAAGCTCATTAAATTTTTCTATAACACATTTACTATGAATTGGGAATCTTTTTGCTTTTAAAACTTGAGTTAATGCAAACAATTTGGAATAATTATTAAGGAAAAAATTGTGCATTGGATCTCCAACATAAACAGTATACGGAAGAAAACCCTTCATCTCATAAGGAATTTCATTATTTTTTATTGCAGCAAAATAAGCATTAAAATCCTCTACACTCTCAATCGTTCCCCTACAAGTCAATCCAAGATTAATCATCCCTCTATAACTCAATCCAAATATAAAAAGATTATTGTTCTCTCCTCAGTATAAACTTAGAACTAACTTCTTCCTTTCCAAAACTACCCAAAAGTCTGAAATTACCATACTTAACATTATACTCGGTTTTCTTAGCATCAAAAGCCTCACCAGACTTAACGACAAACTTACGTATAAATTCAGCAATGTCTTTCTCATTCGAATAAACAACACTGGTTTCAATCTTGCCTAAAATCTTGTAATCAACAAGAACCGGTTTGTTAATTCCATCACAGATAACACCCAAAATATTTCCGTCTCTGAAAAAACCATCAATAAGACCAAAAGCATAAGCATCTCTGTTAATCATATACCTTATCTTCTCTAATTCAGATAAATTAAATTCTAAATTCTTCTTCTTATACACCCTACCCCATTTACCCATTAAGTATTTATCATCTTTAAGAATTTTCTTGTCAAGTTTCATTCTTAATTTAATTTCTTCTTTGCATTCTTTGAGAATATCATAATCAATTTTAGGTTCAAGTAAATTATAAATTATTTTTCCGTTGTTTTCAACCTTGGCCATAACCAAATCTAAATTACTTGCAAAAAGCAAAGTGTATTGTATTGGATAAACAATTTCTTTTGTATATTCTGGCTCAGGTGCTTCAGATAGGTTTGGTTTAACAGGAGAAAATTTAGGCATTTCTTTCATATAATGTATTTTTTCTCTTGCTTTAATATCAGCAGCAGAAATAAAAAGAGCCTTTAAAAACTTCATGCTTACTCTTAGTTTCTCAGCCCTTATTGGATCTTCAGTAACAACCTGTAAAATTCTTTCTAGTTCTTTCTCTTTCTCAATTTCATTAACATCACGCATAAACATTATTTCATCCATGTTAGAATGGAGATTTAGGCAAAGGCCTGGTGCTCATCTGGCTTGGAGTCCCTGTCATAGTCTTGTCCCTTACATATTTTTCTAAAAGAACTAATCCACGAGCAATATTTTTGTTTTGTTCCAGTAAAACCTCTAATTTTCTAACCAAAGGTTCATCAGTTCCAGACTTAATATGGTTTGCTGCATCTTCAAAAAGCTCAACCATCTCGCTTATTTTATTAGTTAGTTTATTCATAGAATTAATCATTTCAGCATTTTTCTCCTGTAACTTTATGCTGTGATCTATAAGTTGTTTAGTCATCTCTTCATAAGAATATTTATTAGTTTTCTTTGGAGAAGCAGTATTTTTACTTGCCAACGTTTATCACCTCTTAATTAATTGAAAATACCCAAAACTAATATAAAAAGGTTTCTATGGAATAATCAAGCAGATTTATAAATTTCTAATGTTTATATCTATTTATGATTAAAGCAGTTATCTTTGATTTTGATGGAGTAATTATTAATACAGAAAAACCAAAATTTAAGTCTCTTAAAGAAAAAGCACTAAAGTATGGATATAAAATAAATAATAATCAATTTAACAATTTTATCGGTAAAAAAAGGGGGAGTTACATAAAAGAAATGTTTCCAAATATCCCAAAAAAAGATTTGGAGAAAATTTTAAGTGAAGTCAGAAAAAACTTCCATCAAAATATAAAAAAGTATCCTTTAATTAAAGGCATCAAGTCTCTTATTAAATACTTAAAATTTAATAAAATAAAAATTGCAATAACCACTGGAACAAACAAGAAAGAAATTATGAAAATATTAAAACTATATGGGATAAACAAATTTAATCTTATTGTAAGTGGGATGGAGGTTAAGTCTTCTAAACCAAACCCAGAATGTTATAATATTACATTAAAAAAATTAAAATTAAGACCCGGTGAAGTAATCGTAATTGAAGATTCTCCGGCGGGAGTGATTGCAGCAAAAAAAACTGGAGCAACAGTCTATGGGCTTGGCACATATCTTTCAAAGAAAGAACTTAAAGGAGCAGACTTTTTCTTTAAAGATCATATTCAAATTCTAAAATATTTTAAAAAAATTCTATAAACTCTCAAACTCGTGCATAATATCTTCCAATATTTTAGCAGCCATTTGCGGATGCCAGAAATTCAAGAATAAACATGGCTCAACCTGTAAAACAATTCTGTCTTTGACAGGAAATAATTTTCTCTTGGGGCCAAAAGCACTCCCACCATCAAAAACAGTTTCCATAGTGATTTCAGGAAGAGGAACTTTATCCAATGCATACTTGACAGCTTCCAAATAATTTCCAGGACTAAAATTAGTTTTCAATCTTTTCAGGGAAATTCTGTCAGAATATTTTTCAATCTTTTCAAGATCTTTCAGAATAGCTTCACGGTATTCAGAACTCATCTTGGTTAAATCAAAACTGTTATACAATCTTAAAATATTAAGAATCATCCTTTTTGTTTCAGTAAGAACAGCATTCTTGTAATCCATCTCAATCTTTCTGAAAAAATCAAAATACTTTGTATTTATGTTTGTAATAATATCATTGACTTTTTTCTTCTGAATCTTCCTCTCAGTAAAAACCAGAATATCCATTATACTTGGAACAATCTTCATTCTGTCAAAAGCCCTGTGAATAAGCAAGATATAAGCTTCATCCTGAACTTCTGCCCAGAACCCCTGATAAATTTTTAATTTTTCATAATATTCATCTTCATCTTTTGCAACCCACGAATATTTTTTCATGTAGTCGCTTACTTTTTCCTTGTCATTCATCTTGAAAACCTCAAAAGCATTTGTAGCAGTTTTTAAAGAAGGAATATCTCTGTTAAAATCAAGACCATACAGTCTGTTTCTTGAAATATTTGAAACAATTAACTTACCGCCAACCTTGCTCCACAATAAACTTGCAACAGTTTCAGAATTATCATCTCTTGCAGAAACACTTTGTAGTGCAGGACCAGAATGAGGACATATCATAGCGATGCTTTTTCCTTTTTCTGTATAAACTGAATACCCCTTTTTAAAATAACATTCCATAGTTTTTTTAAAAACTATAAATATTTAAAGATAATTGATTTTGTTTACCTATGGAATTTAAGGATAACTTCATCAACAGATACAAAGAGCTGACAGATTTGGACAAATTCCTTGAAATATGCCAGATTCCATTAAGAAAATCTGTAAGAGTTAACACATTAAAGTCTTCAGTTTCAGAAATAAAGAAAGCATTTCCAGGTTCAAAACCAGTTCCATGGTGCGAAGAAGGATTGTGGGTGTCCCAAAGAGGAGTAGGAAACACTCCAGAGCATTTTTTAGGAAAAATTTATGTCCAGGAAGCAGCTTCAATGATACCTCCGATAGTCTTGTCTCCAAAAAAAGAAGAATTAGTCTTAGATTGTTGTGCAGCACCTGGCTCAAAAACAACTCAGCTAAGCATGATGATGAAAAACTCAGGATTGATAATCGCAAACGAACTGGATTATATAAGAATGAAACCTCTGGATATTAACTTAGAAAGATGTGGTTGTTTAAATGTTCTAAAAACAAACATGGATGCAATGCACATCAGAACAAACTTTGATAAGATCTTGTTGGATGCTCCCTGCTCAGGTATAGGAACAATAAGAAAATCTCCAAAAACTCCACAGATTTATAATACAAACATGATAAAAAAGCTTGCCGGCGTTCAAAAATCTCTAATTTTAAGAATGTTTGACAATCTAAGCGAATCCGGAACTATGACTTACTCTACCTGTACATTGGAACCAGAAGAAAACGAAGGTGTAATAAATTTCTTATTAGAAAGAAGAGATAATGCAAAAATACAGAATATCAATCTGAACATCAAAAGAAGCCCAGCAGTTCTAGAGTTTGAAGGCAAAAAATACAATGAAGAAGTAAAAAAGTGTTTAAGAATCTGGCCCCAGGACAATGATACAGAGGGCTTTTTTGTGACAAAAATAACAAAACAATAAGTTTATAAAATTCCTAGATTTGTCAAAATGATAAGATTTTCTATAAAAAACAAGAGGTAAAGTTTGTTAGTTTAAACACTACAGTTTTTTCCACAATCAATGGAAGAACTGTAAAACCTTAGAAAGGAGAATCTATGGAAAAACTTATGCAAAAAATATTCTGTGGATTCGATGAGGGGATAAGATCTGTTATAAAAGTAACCGGAGTCTGTCTTCTTGCAACATTTGCTATGGGTTTATTGGTTGCATATCTTATCAAAATCAATAAAAGGAAAAAGAGATGAGAAACAAAATTATTATTGTATTAGCCACAGCCATGACTTTGGCTCTGCTGATCGGAACTCTGCTTATTAAAATCGGAAAACTAATGATAAACGAACCCCTGGATGATCTTATTAAAACAAATGCTCCAGTCGTTTATCTCACCACATTCTTTCTCATTCTAGCGCTTATTATAGCAACATTCAGATACGGAGGAAAAAATGATAAGAAAACCAAGTGAGTTTACCCTCAAAGACTGTCTCTTCATCTTAATAATCTTCTCACTGGCAACCTCTTATTTCATATTCCTCTTCAATTTCCTGAGAGGTTAAGATGGAAGAACTCATTTCCCTGATCCCATTCACCGTATTCGCTACGATACTTCTTCACTATCGAAGAATTTCTAAAAAGGCGCACTAACCTGTGCCTTCTTTTTTTGTTGTAATATATATACATCTATAAAATAAACAAATCCAAGATTAAAGTTTTCCAAATCTAATTGGTCCAAAACTATCTATTAGATAAACAAGAGCAGAATTATCCTCAAAGATCCTCAGCTTTCCGTTAACTCTCTTTTTAGAATAAACTCCCTCATCAGCGAGAACAACTCCCCGAATGATTGCACCCTCAGAAATTCCAGAAATAAAAAACATATCTAAGATACGTTGACCATCTGAAATAGAATCGCTATAATTTGGGAATAATTTGGGGGGTACGATCAGTTTAATTAGCTTATTCTCTATCCCCTGATAAATATTTGATTCAGTATTATTTGTATGGACATCCTTTATTTCTAAACCAAGATAAAAATCCAAACTTTTCTTTAAAGAAAGATGTTCTTTATTATTACTTTTATGATACCATCGACTTATAATTTCAGCATATACTGGAGCAAATCCCTTCTGGAACAATCTTTCATCTTCTTCTCTAAATCTATCCATTGGGTCAAACATAGTATAGGATAATAAAATGGATTTTTATAGATTTATATGCCCAAATAACTATATTAAACAGAATTAATGATTTTAACCATATCTATTGCGTCTAAATACTGACGAGGACTTTCACATATAATTGTAATATCCATTTTTTTGTGTTTCATAATTTTAGCTAAGTCTCTAAAATTTGGTTTCTCACTTGAAATATTAAGGTGGTTTCTCTCGCCTTTTGAATTAAAATTAATACTAGAAAAATGACAATGCAGATGTTTTAAATCTAAAACTTTAAGTTTGTCAAAAATATCTTCGTAATTAATTTTTCCGTTGTTTCTTGCATACAAATGAGCAAAATCAACACAAAGAGAAATTTTTGCTTTTTTAGCAAGTTCAATAACCTCATCTAAGTCACCAAAAGCACTGTGTTTCCCGGTTGTTTCAGGAGACAATTCAACATCAATCTTTCTTTTCCTTAAAATTTCTTTGATATCCAAGATATTATTTAAGATAATTTCAAAAACCTCTTCTTTTTTTCTTTCATGATAAAAACCAGGATGAAATACAACATGTTTTGCATTCATATAATATGCTCTTTCACAGCTGTCCAATATCCATCCTTTACTCTTAGTTATGTTTTCTTTTTTTAATGAACTTAAATTAATATAATAAGGAGCATGAACACTCAGTTCAATCTTTTCTTTTCTGGCTTCTTCACCGATTTTTTTAGCTAAATCATTTTTCATATTAACCCCGTAAACAAACTCAACCTCCATCGCATTTAGTCCAATAGAATTTAGAGATTTAACAGAATCTAATGTGTTTGGTTTAAAACCTCCAGCAGGTCCTATTCTAATCATAATTAAAATAAAAAACCTTAAATATAAAACTCTTTCTAAAACTATGTAATGAAAGCTATAAATCAAAAAGAAATAATAAATCAGTTAAAACCCTCTAATAAAGAATTAAAACAAGCGAGAGATATAATAAATTTAATAATTAAAAAAATAAAGATTAAAAAAGCAAGAGTTTCTGTGGGTGGCTCATGGGCTAAGAACACTCATTTGACAGGAAACCATGATATTGATATCTACATTATTTTCAATCTCAAAGAATATCAGGAAAAAGATATTTCAAAGATTCTTGGAAAAGAACTAAAAAAACATTTCAGGATAGAAAAACTTCACGGTTCAAGGGATTATTTCCAGATTAAAACTGATAAATACACTGTGGAATTAATTCCAATCTTAGAAATAAAAAAAGCATCTGAATCAAAAAACATAACAGACATAAGTCCATTGCATTTAAAATATATAAATAAAAATAAAAAATATTCAGATCAAATACGTCTAACAAAAAGATTTGCAAAGGTAGCAAAAGTATATGGAGCAGAATCATACATAAAAGGATTCTCAGGATATGTTTTGGAAATCCTGACAATACACTACAGATCATTTAATAATTTAATCAAAGCAGTCTCAAAATGGAAGGGCCAAACAGAAATAGGAAATAAAAATTTAATTAAAAAACTAAATAAATCAAAAAAAGAATCTCCGTTAATATTAATAGATCCTACAGATTCTTCAAGAAATGCTGCAGCAGCCCTGTCTGAAGGAAAATATAATCTTTTCATAAAGGCCTGCAAAGAATATCAGAATAATCCGTCTGAAAAATTCTTCAAGGAAAAAATATTTGACATCAATGATATCAAGAAGAGAAATGAAGCAAATAAGATAATTATTTTAAATGTAGTTCCATTAAATGCCAAAAAAGACGTGGCCGGAGCAAAAATGTTAAAGGCATTCCAGTTGATATTAAATGAATTAGAACAAAATAGTTTCAAGATTAAAAATGAGGGCTGGGTATGGAATGATAATGCAACTTTCTATTTTATCCTTGATAAGAAACCCTTATCCAAACTACACAAGCATTATGGTCCATCAAAAAAGATGGAAAAACCACTAAAAGAGTTCAAGAAAAGATGGAAAAATAAAAAAATATTCTATGAAAAAAACAAGTCTTATGTTATAATAGAGAGGAAATATATCAATCCAGAGACCCTAATCAAAGACTTAATAAAAAACAAAAAAATGAAAAATTACATAAAAGAAATCAAAGTTCAGTAAAACCAAAACATTTATAAACTAATTAATTTCAATAAAAACAACGCATTCTGGTGGTGTATAAAAATATGGAAGAAAAGGTTTTGAAGACCGGAACAACAACTATAGGGATTGTCTGTAAAGACGGAATTGTAATGGCAGCAGATAAAAGAGCTACTGCTGGTTATATGGTTGCAGAAAAGAAAATGGATAAAGTATTCCAGATAGACGACTATATGGCTGTAACCACTGCAGGTTCTGTTTCAGAAGTTCAGTTATTGTTAAAATTAATCAAAGCACAGATAAGACTAACCAAAATGAGATCAAGAAAAAGCCCAACTGTAAAGGAATTAACTAATTTGTTGGCAACTTATGTATATTCAAATATAAGAAGACCATCAATGCTATTGGCTGTAACAGGATTTTTAGTTGGTGGAAAAGATTCAACAGGATATTCATTATATGAAGTAGGAGTAGACGGCTCCTTAATCAAAGCTGATGACTACAGAGCAGATGGTTCTGGAAGTGTATTTGCTTTGGGTGTTCTGGAAAACGAATACAAAAAAGATATTAACGTAAAGCAGGGTATTGAACTTGCCCTTAAAGCAGTTAATGCAGCATTAAAAAGAGATGCAGCAACTGGTAATGGAGTGGATGTTATAACAATAACAACTGAAGGTTATAAGAAAGTAGTTGAAAAGGAAATTAACACAGGAATCTATTAATAATTTCTCAAATTAAAGGAAGAACATGGTAAAGATTTTAGACGAGGTATTAAAACATATACCTAAAACTGCAAAAGTCTCCGACATATTATTCGAAGGAGCGAACATTGTAATCTATACTAAGAACAAAGACTTTTTTCTAGATAGCAATGGGACAATTAAGGAAATTGTTGATGATATCAAGAAGAGAGTTGAGATAAGACCAGATCCTTCTATAACTTTGGGAATCGAAAAAGCAGAAGAGGAAATAAGAAAAATAATTCCTGTAGAAGCAGATATATCAAAGATTACATTTGATCCACAGAGATCAAGAGTTATAATTGAATCAGAAAAACCAGGGGTAGCAATTGGAAAACAGGGTGAATTATTAAAAGAAATAAGAAGAAAAACCCTTTGGGTTCCAACAATAAAAAGAACTCCTGCACTAAGATCTAAAATCATTGAAAACATAAGACAGGTTTTATATGAAAACAACGATTTTAGAAGAAAATTCCTGCATAAGATGGGTGAGCAGATTTATTCAGACTGGAAAAAAGAAAAAAGACAGGGTTGGATAAGAGTTACATTTCTAGGTGGGGCAAGACAGGTTGGAAAATCTTGTTTATTATTGCAGACTCCAACTTCAAATA
>JAQTMK010000004.1 GCA_028714375.1 Candidatus Nanoarchaeia archaeon
AAAATTAAGGCTAAAAGATGCTGGTTTTAAGTACATTTTACTGTCCAGGGTGCTTTATTCATGGTCCTTAAACGATTTGGGCGAATCTATCTGTTTTCCCGGGAAACCGCCGGTTTGGGACTGGTTTGTGAGTGCTAAAAAATAAGCGTTATCTTTATATAATAATATATATATTCTAATTTTATGAGAATCAGAAGATTAAAACCAAGCCATAGAATTAGGAATAAATCCCAAAAAGCAAGATATTCTTTCCTGAAAATCTTTACTGGGTCAGACTTATCTAGAAGGCACCTTCCGGTTATGGAGATAAAAAGTGTAAATCCTGGACCAGTTTTGTGGTTAACAGGATGTTCACATGGGGATGAGGTTGGTGGGATGGTTATTATTCAGGAAATCTTTAAAAGAATTAATAAAAAAGGACTGTTAAAGGGATCATTGTACGCATTTCCATTGATGAATCCTATTGGTTTTGATAATGTTTCAAGAGATATAACTTTAAGTGAGGAAGATTTGAACAGAGCATTTCCTGGAGACAAAGAAGGATCTTTAGCACAAAGAATTGCATACCAAATATTCAACCATATCAAAGAAACAAAACCAGACTTGGTCTTAGATTTACACAATGATTGGATAAATTCAATACCACATACTCTGATTGATATGGACCTTGGACCTGAACACAAAGATGTTTATGAAAAAACAAAATCATTTGCGAGAAAAACAGGATTCTTAGTTGTCTTAGATATGGACGATTTGAAAACTGCACTGTCTTATAATTTGATTAAGAATAAAATTCCTGCATTAACCTTAGAAATCGGAGAGCCATATGTTGTTAATGAAACAGATGTAGATTCTGGAGTTGACTGCATACTTAACATTCTTTCAGAGATGGGAATGATAGAACCAATAGGAGAATTAGTTAAACACCCTATTTTAATCAAAGAACCGGAATTAAATGATAAGATACTTAAATTTTCCTCTAAACCTGTAAGCTCAAGCAGCGGGATTATAAGATTTTTAAGTGAGCCTGGAGATGTTGTAATAAAAGGCCAACCTGTTGCAAGAATTTATAATTCATTTGGAAAATTACAAGAAAATGTGGTTACTCTTAAAAAAGCAGTTGTTTTAGGACATTCAGATTCTTCTGTAGCATTTCCTGGAGCTGCAGTTATGTCTTTTGGTGTAATAGAAGATTAAAAAAATAAAAAATTAGAATTAGTGATTGTAGTCTTATTCATCAAAGTTTTGTTCGTCTTCTTCGTCAATCTGATCTTCTTCATCAACTTGTTCTTCACTACCTTCTTCTTTACTTTGACTTCTTTCACTACCTTTTTGGATAAGTGTTATCTTCTGAGCCTGCATTCCTTTATCTGTCTGTGTTGGCTCAAATGATACAAGATCATTTTCACGTATGAATACGCCTTTTGGTATTGCGGTAAAGTGAACAAAATATTCTTTTCCATCTTCTCCTGCAATAAATCCAAATCCTTTGTTTTTATTAAACCATTTTACTGTTCCTTCCATTTTAACTCCTCCAAATAAACTAATACAATTAAATTTTGTATTGTTATATTACTTAGAAATCTAGCATAATGAGCCATATTTAAAGCTTTGGGTTAGTACCCTTATAATAGAAAGATATTAAAAGGATAGTCATTTTCAATTTTATTAATGGCTAAAAACAAGAGGAATCCTAAAAAAGGACCTGAGTCCCAGCAAATCCTTAATTCTATGCTAAATGAGAAAGATGGTCTTTTTAAAATTGAAATTCTGGACTATGATGAGAATAATGTTCATGAGAAAAAAGCAGAGAACATGGAAGAATGTCTCTCATTAAAAGACAAACCAAGTGTTACATGGTTTAACATAACAGGAACCAAGCATCCAGGAATTCTTGACAAGATTGGTACTGCCTTTAATATACACCCATTGATATTAGAAGATATTACGTCCACAAACCAAAGACCTAAGGTGGAAGATTTTGATAGTTACTTATTTTTAATATTGAAAATGCTTTATTACGATGAGAAGAAAAGAGAGATTATAATAGAGCAGGTCAGTCTGATTGTAGGTCCTAATTATGTAATTTCTTTTCAGGAAACTCCCGGTGATGTTTTTGATGGTGTAAGATCAAGAATCAGGGGAGGGAAAGGAAAAATCAGAAAGATGGGTTCTGATTATTTAGCTTATGCGTTGATGGATGCTATTGTTGATAATTATTTTATTATTCTTGAAAAAATTGGAGAAGATATTGAAGAGCTTGAAGAGGAATTAATTAAAAATCCAAACACAGAAACTTTTAGCAAGATACATTATTTGAAAGGCGAGCTGATTTATCTTAGAAAATCAGTCTGGCCTTTGCGAGAGGTAATAAGCAATATGCAGAAGAGTGAATCAGAAATAATAAAGAAACCCACAACAATTTATCTTAAGGATGTTTATGACCACACAATCCAGGTTGTGGATTCTGTTGAAACATTTAGGGATGTTATTTCTGGAATGATTGATGTGTATCTATCAAGTTTAAGTTATAAAATGAATGAAGTCATGAAAGTCTTGACAATGTTTGCTTCGATATTTATTCCTTTGACATTTATAGTAGGACTTTACGGAATGAATTTTAAATATTTTCCCGAAATAAACTGGAGATATGGATATGCTTTTGTGTGGGCAATTATGATATCTGTAGTTGTAGGAATGTTTATTTACTTTAAAAGAAAGAAATGGATATAGATCAATAAAATTTATAAGCTTAAGAAATAAAATAGATGCATGAGATTAAATGTTCCTTTTTACCCAATCACCAAAGAAGAAAAGAATTTCTGTGGACAAGCAGTTTTAAAATCTATTTTAAAATATTTTTCTGATAAGGAATATGACCTTAATGATCTTGCCAAGAAAAGTGAAAAGATTGGGAGTGGATTTACTCTTACGATTGGACTTGCTTACGCAGCACTCAATGAAGGACTGAAAGTTAAATACATTACAACCTGCAAAGAAGATGAAGAACTTGTTTCTGATAAAGATGTGCCTAATGTTGAAGATTATTATGAGGGTTTATCTTTGAAATACATTCAAGAAAAAGCCAGAGGGCTATTAGAGAATTCTAAGAGACTTGGACTAAAATCAGAACACAGGAAGCCTATCTTCGAAGAGATTATAAATGAAATTAAACTTAAGCATCCAGTTATTGTGCTTATTGATTATGGGAAAATCTACAAGAATAATAAACAAGTGTTTCATTTTGTTATAGTCACCGGATATGATAATAAGAATGTTTATTTTCACGATGTTGGTCCAAACAATCCAATCCCTCACAAACAAATTCCTAAAGAATTATTTTTGGAGGCATGGAGTGCAAAAGGGACAGATATGGATACTTTAATATTTTCAAAATAAGCTTATTCCTGTTTTTTTGTCAATTCAGTTTTTATTTTGGAGATTATATCATTTTTTCTGGTTGTTAAATCATCAATCTTCTGTTTCATTAAAATCTTTGATAACTGAGGACTGTTGAAAATATTTTCACTTAATAATATGCATGCATTAATAAAGTTGAGATTCATTTCAGTTCTCCATGCTAACTTGTTCTTATTGAGTTCGCCGATTAATTCGTAAAGTTTATCGAATGAACTTAAAATACTATGGAATATCAGCTCTGCGTTTACAGAATCAATATTTTTTATAAATTGATTTTCATCATGACCTCTCGAAATTAATTCTAGAGATTCATTTAATGTTCCGTCTAAAGAAGATAAATTTGTGTATAAATTATTTATTTCTCTCCGATGGATTGTGCCATCTTCAATTTTACTTAAGATCCTGTCTAAATTTTGCCTGAACAACAATAAAGACGATCTTACTTTGTTGACTTTTTCTCTAAAAGACAATTCATAAAGTTCATTCAGAACAATATCCTGCTTCATGGATACGAGTTTAGATGCTACTATTGCAATTAAAATTAAACAAGAAATAACTTCGATGATAACAATTATCTTGAACCATCCGTATGGAATGATATCCCCAAATCCTGTTGTTGTTGCTGTAACAAAACTAAAATAAATTGAGTCTCTTAAGCTATCTACAGGCTGGTTTTTTGATATATAATAAATAAATGAGTTTGAATCTTGGCAGTAATAATAAATCCCCCCAAAAATTAAGATTATTGCAATCCATATCAGGAAAATGTGAGAATAATTTAATTTGTCTGTTAGTGTTCTTAGACCTCTTTTATTTAATTCCCTATAAAATGCTCTTATTCTTTTCAATCTATCACCCTTTTTATTCAAAGATTTTATTTTAGTTTTTAAAACTTTGTATTTCAGGATTTATTACTTATTAATAGAGTTCATTTTTGATTAATACGAAAGATTTATATAGCAATTTTTTAGATATACACAATTATGGAAATAGAGGTGATATTGCTAAGGTTCTTGATTATCGGAGTATTATCATTCTTATTTGGTTTGGAGAGGCAAAGAGCACACAAACCCATCGGATTTGGAACTTTTGTTTTTGTTGCGTCCGGAGCTTGTGGTTTGGCAATGGCTGCAATAACATTATATCCAGAAGATCCAATCTCATTGCTTGGTGCAATTGTTACAGGTATAGGTTTTTTAGGTGCTGGTGCTTTAATTAAAACATCAGACAAAATCTTTGGGTTTAATACTGCTGCGAGCATATGGGCATTTGCGATCATTGGACTGATTATAGGAACTGGACAGTATGTTATTGGTGGAGCTTTATATATAGTCACCTGGTTTATCGTCTTTGTAGACAGATATCTTGAAAGAAGAGGTATTGGATCTTACAGAAGAACTGTAAAAATATTTACCAATAAAATGGTTAATTCAAAAGATATTGAAATAATTTTAGCTTCAGGGGTTGATAAGTCAAGATTAATTACAACTGAAGTTAACAAATCTGAAAACAAAGCTTCATTCACCTACTTGGTTGAAGGATTAAAAGAAGAAATAAATTCTAACCTGAAAAAAATTCTTGAAAAATCATGGTGTGAATCAATCAAGGTTGAGTAGTTTTGTTAAATAAATACTGAGGGAGATAGGATCTTTTATGATAACTGTACAACTCAATTAAATTAAATTTTTCAATTAAGTCCTTGAAATCTTCTCTTAATTTCATTATCATTGATCTTATTTTACTTTTATCCTGGGATTCTATGTCAACTTCCATATCCCAATCACCGATGGTTTTGTTTACCTGAACAATTTCCTGTGTGTTTAGGAAGAACTGCATAAGCTGTGATTCTCTTTCCAGACTTACATTATGCAATTTTAAAAACAGCCTCGAAGAATGAACATTTAATTTTTCTGTATCAATTATGTGCTTGAACCCTTTTATTACATTTCTTTTTGTTAAGTCTTTTATTATTGACTTTACTGTTTTTATATTTAGTTTTGAAACTTCTGCTAATTTTGTTAATGTTATTGTCGGATCTGTTAATAAATTCTGCAATACATTTAATTCATTTTTATTAAAATCAACTAATTCTTTGTCTCCCCCCAAAAGTCTTTCGATGTTTAAATTATGTAAGTTTTGATTTTTAGTAAGATAATGTCTTGGATAAACATAGGTAACCAAATTTAAGATTATTTTATAATCATTGAGTGCTGGATTTAAAGTTATTATTCTTTTGAATTCTTTATTAAATTTTGATGGGTTTGGGGATGTGAATTCAACTCCAAGATCAAATTCTCCAGTGAAATCATAGATTGAAGTTACAAATGAGTTGTTTTTCAGTTCATCTATAATTTTTGCCTTATCCTGTTCTTTGATATAACCACCTTTGAAGTAGGTTCTGAACAGGATTAGCCCAAAATGAGAATAGTCAACTATGCAGTATGGCTCTTTTAGTATCTTCTCTTTTTCCAAGGTAGAAATTGAGTATTTTAGCCTTTGTGGGGTTGTTTTAAGGTGTTGTGATAGCTCTTTTAGAGAACGTCTTGCGTTTTCTGACTTTAAATATATGAGTTCATGGTTGATTTTTACCATTAGGATTATTATTTTTTTACTTATTAATAAATTTATTGTTTTTTCTGGCAAAAAGTAAAAAAACAGGCCAGATAAATATATATAGAGAATCCACCTAAAATAGAGTATGGAAACTGAGGTGAGTAAGGAAAATCTATTTGAATTCCTCGTGGAGCATCATGTAAAGAGGAATCTACCTAAATGTCTTAAATATTTTGATCCTATGGTGGGTAGAATTAAGCATCCCTTTAAAAAAAATTGTTATATTCCTGAAAAACAGGAAAATAGTATTTATAAGGGAGTTCTAATTTTTGCGGATGGTAATGTTTTTAGTAGTGCAGCAACCCACAAGGAGGAAGATGTTGTTAATAATCAAGAAATAGGTAGCCCAAAAAGAGTTGAGACTAAAAAAGATTTAGAGAAATACATTATAGAAACTGAGGAAGACGATGGAGCTCATATATTTAATGGGGACGAAGATACGATTCTTTGGGTTGGTATGCTAAATAATCATCCTGCCATCCCACCAAAAGATAAAGCTCTTAACGATTATTTTAATAATTATTCTTTTGGTGATAGAGTACCAAGTAATTTTGTTTATTCTAATAAGAAAGAGGGTAAAGTTAAAGATACAGAAGTTGGAAACAAAACAAACATCGCTGATTTCTTGTCAGGATTTTATAGTGTTAAATATCAGAAGAGTATTGAATCATTCCAAATTAAGCAGAGTAGTTATAGTGATTTTGGTATGGGTAAAGTAACTCACTTTACAAAAGATGGCTTAGGTGAAGAATTTTTCTTCAAAACTTACGAATCTGATATGGGTAATTTTTACGAGAATGCCGATCATTCAGAGGAGGGCGTTGAATATTTAAAAACTTCAGAGGGAATTGAAGTGTTAATTGATCGTGAAAGAAAAATTGTCGGAACTTATAGACAATACGAAAAAGGAACGGATGGATTAAAATTAATTGATGGAGCACATATCCCTGAAGATAAGATTAAAGAGCTTACTAGAGCTTGTTACCATCCCTCTAGGGTGGGGAGTATAGAAGATAATCTAGAAGAAACCCCCCACTCTAGCCTCTCAATATCTGGAGGTAGAATTTATAGGGTTGGTTTGCCTCTTGGTCCAATGTATGAGGTGGATAAGGATTTGGCAGCAGCACCTAATCTCTAGAAATTTTATTTTTTCCAAACAGATATGGCTGAAGAACTTTTGGGATATTAATGCTACCATCTTTGTTCTGATGGTTTTCAAGTATAGCAACCATTGCTCTTGAAGTTGCAACCATGGTGTTGTTTAAAATATGAACATAATCTCTTGATGTATCTTTCTTAAGATATTTTATGTTTAATCTTCTTGCCTGATAGTCAGTGCAATTACTTGCAGAGGTAACTTCCTTGTATGAATCCTGTCTTGGGAACCAGGCTTCGATATCATACTGCTTTGCCTGTTTATCACCAATATCACCTGAACAGATTTCTATTACTCTGAATGGAATTTCCAAACTCTTGAAAAATTCCTCTGATATCTTTTGTATTTCTTCAAGTATTTTGTAAGAGTCTTCTGGTTTTGAAAATATAACCTGTTCTACTTTATTGAACTGATGCATCCTAAACAGTCCTTTTGTATCAACTCCACGACTTCCAATTTCTTTTCTAAAACATGGGGTTACTGCACAAAGTTTTATAGGAAGTTCATCATAATCTATTTTTTCATCTTTGAAAATTGGAACCAAGGAATTTTCTGCAGTTCCTATCAAATATAAATCTTCATTTTCAATTTTGTATATTACTTCTTCAAAGTCAGCCATGTTTACTACTCCTTCCATAGTTTCTTTTCTTATCAATATTGGAGGAATAACAACCTTGAAACTTTTTTTAACCAAAAAATCAATTCCATATCTTTGCAGTGCTAAGTCTAGTAATGCCAGATCTCCTAAAAGATAGTTAAATCCCTGTCCTGCCAGTTTTCTTCCTGCTTCAAAGTCAGCGATCTTTAATTCTTCTGCCAGATCTGAATGTGATTTTATTTCAAAATTCTTTTTTTCTATTTTTCCAACTTTTCTTATCTCCTTATTTTCAGAAGCATCTTTTCCTTTTGGAACAGACTCATGAAGAATATTTGGAAGTCTTAGCATATAATAATTAATTTCATTCTGAAGATTCTCCATAGAAGTTTCTCTTTCTTTGATTTTTTCAGGAAGTTCTTTTGCTTCTTTAAGAATTGGTTTAACATCCTTGTTTTGTTTTTTTAGAGTATTAATTTCCTGTGCAAGTTCATTTCTTCTTTGCCTTAAATCATCTGTTTCTTTTTTTAGATCTCTTACTAACCTATCTTTTTCAATAATTTCATCAATCAAATTTATTTTATCTTCTTTGAATCTTTTTTTAAGATTATCTTTTACTATTTTTGGGTTTTCTCTTAGTAATCGTATGTCTATCATAGAATTTAGAACTTTAAGAATTATTTAAAGATTTCTTATTTAAGTTTATTTTACATCAAATAAATGCTTATAAAAAAGAAAGAAATGTTATAACCATGAATAAACACAAATTTAATTTTTTTGTAAGGCCAATACTTATCGCACTAGTTTTAGCTATCGGTTGGTATATATTAAAATTAAATGGATTTATTTTTAATCACGATTTTGATACAGAACTTCTTTCAAGCGGAACAATCTCTTCCTTAGGAATATTTTATACTTTAGTTTATGCTTTTGTTTTAGCTACGGTCTGGACTCAGTTTTTAGAAGTAGAGGAAGCGATAAAGATAAGAGACAAAAAATCATTTATCAGACACAAGGATAAAAGAATACCAATTCCAATTAAATTACTTTTATTAGTATTTTCCACACTGATATTGGGAGCGTTTTTTATAAGTCCGTTTAAGAGCAACATCATTGGATTTTATTCTGTTTTTGCTGTAGCTTTGGGTTTATCCATGAACTGGGCAGTTATACTAGAATTAGACCACCCGTTTGAAGGAATATGGAATTTAAAGATACCTGATGAATGGAAAGAACAGAGAAAAATACAGAAATTTTAAAAAACAAAAGCTTTTTAAACCAGAGATTTACAAAGTTTCTTATTAAACCAATGATAGGAGGTTTAAAATGGAAATATCAAAAGAAACAATTGAAAAAGCATTCGAGGCCATTGAAGTAGCTAAGAATACAGGTAAAATAAAAAAAGGTGTTAACGAAGTAACAAAGGTTATAGAAAAAAATCTTGCTAAACTTGTTGTTGTTGCTAAGGATGTTAATCCTGCAGAAGTTGTTATGCACATTAAACCTTTATGCGATGAAAAAGATATTCTATGTGTAGAAGTTCCTTCAAGAGAAGAATTGGGAACTGCTGCCGGACTTCAAAGACCAACTACATCTGTGGCTATAGTCCAAGAAGGTGATTCTAAGAAATTAATCAAGGAAATAGCTGACAAGATCAAACCTAAGAAAGAAGAAGAAAAACCTGAAAGAAAACATAAAAAAGTAGAAGAAGAAAATGGCGAAACAGAATCAACCGAATAAGGAACAGAAAAATACTCAAGAAACTCCTAAGGAAACTGTAACTAAAACAGGAGCAGGTATGTTTACAAATGCAGTCCCTGCTATAGTTGAAGAAATAATCGGAAGAACAGGAACAAGAGGAGAAATAATCCAGGTTAGATGCAAAGTCCTTGAAGGAAGGGATCAAAGCAAAGTTCTAAGAAGAAATGTTAAGGGTTCTATAAGGAAGAAAGATATTTTAATGCTCAGAGAAACAGAAATTGAAGCTAGAAAACTAATGAGAGGAAAGAAGAGTTAAAATGGCTAGATGTTCTTTTTGCGGAAAAATCATTGAAAAAGGAAGCGGAAAACTATTTGTTTTCAAATCTGGAAAAACCAACGATTTCTGTTCAAATAAATGTGAGAAAAATTTACTTAAGTTAAAAAGAAAACCAAGAAAGTACAAATGGACTCATTCTTTTGAAAAAGGCGTGAAAAAAGAAGAAAAGAAAGTTACTGAAAAATGATTGAAAAAACATTAGTTTTATTAAAACCTGATGCTATTCAAAGATCTATCTCTGGTAAAATTATTTCTAGATTTGAAGATACTGGCTTGAAGATTATTGGAATGAAAATGATCTGGCCTGATAAAGAACTTGCTGAAAATCATTATCCTCTTGATGAAGAATGGATGAAAATTGCTTTCGAGAAAACAAAAACAACTGCTGAAAAAGAAAATAGAGAATTTAAATTTAAAAACCATGTTGAATTTGGTAAAACTTTACAGAGTTGGTTGGTTGATTTCATAACTGAGTCTCCGGTGATCGCTCTTGTTCTGGAAGGACCTCACGCAGTTGAATTAGCAAGGAAACTAACTGGGCATACTGAACCAAAACAGGCTTCTGTTGGAACTATAAGAGGAGACTTTGCTTCTGTTGAGTCATATGCAGTTGCCAATACTGTATTAAGAACTGTTAAAAATTTAATTCACGCTTCTGATTCTTTAGAGAATGCTAAAAAAGAAATTTCTCTTTGGTTTAATGATAATGAATTATATGATTACAAGACTCTGCATGAATCCTATCTAGCATGATTTCTTTCAACTCTGTTTGCAAGCAATCTTAATTGGCTATTCTGTCTTCCCAAGTAACGATTTGGAGGATTTCTTGTTGCCTCTGCTATTGCACTTATGCTTCGTATGTATTGATTATTTAATTTTTCATTAAAGTCCTGAAGGGATCTTACTCCACCAGATACACTTCTTACAGCTTCTGCAAGATTTTTTGCTGCTTCCCACAAGGGGGCATTATAATTTAGTGTTTGCTGATATCTCGCAGTTAGGTAAGCTAGTTCTCCTACATTATGCAAGGTTGTTTCAAATATTTTTATCTGTGAATAAAGATTTTCTATATCTCTCTTACTGTGTGTTGTTCCGATATCCACAATCCTTTTTTTGTAATTTAAATCTTTCATAATTCTCTCTTCCCTGAATGCTTCAAGGAAATTCTGATAATAATTTGGATCTTTATCGGTTAATTTGTTAAATTTATCTGAAACCTCTTTGCATCTTCTTTTCTGTTCTTCAAGCACCCCTGATTCGAGCTGTTTTTTAATATTAGTATGTTGTTCTGTTGTTGAGACTATATCTTCAAGGGTTGCATCTGCATTCTTTAGTTCTGTGGTGTAATGATCCCTCATAGTTATGAGGTTTTGATTAAGCTCATTCACAATAATTTGCTGATCTTTGAAAACTTCATAGATATCCTTATGTAAATTTGCTTTCTTTGAAAATTTAGTATAGAAAAACTCAAGAGTTCTGAACAAGGCTGAATTTTCTATGAGTATAATTTTATTTAATTGACCCTGATTTTTGTTAATCTGATAAATTAGTTCTTTAAGATCTCCCGGTCGGATATAACACTCATTAATAGGATTAAGAGAAATATCTGTTTTTGGCTGATATAATTCTGGATTTATTATCTGGATTGGTACAGCAGGTTGCTGAGAATAGACTCTCATTGGTAAATCTCTTTTTATGATTCCTTTTTGAGGGGTTGGTATAGTTCTCTTATTTTGTTTTAGTTTTTCTAGAATTGGATCTTTCATCTTTTCCTCCTTAGAGTTTGGTAACTTTTAATGCCAAAATAACCTAGACTGCTTGCTATCAAAGTTGAGACTGGTTCAATAATAAAGCATATACCTGTTGCTGCCAGTGCAGCTTTTTTCCATTCGTCTTTCACTTTTTGCGGATTTTTATTATACCTAAAATCGTCTTTGATTCTTTCACTTAACCTATGGGAAAAAGTATTTAGGTTCCTGTGCCTATGATGATAGTTTATTCTTAAGTCCCCTTCTTCGTCTATAAATGGAAATGATTCCTCTTCAGGAATTTGTCTTTGAACTATGCTTCCAAGATCTGCATAGTCTGTCTGAACCTCACGTACTGGATTTATTGGAATTGATCTATATCTGTTTTTTAGTTTATCTAATATTGGATCTCCCATGACTTATTATTAAGGTAAAAGATTAAAAAAAGTTAACAGAAGAAAAGCGTTTATTTTCCGAATTAACATGAAAGAAATTTAATTATCCAGATAAATACCGAATTAAAATTTATTTCTTAGAAAATTCTGTGTAATGACAGGATCCGCAGTATAATCTATCCTTGTGTTTAGCCAAAAATACACCAGGACCACATCTTGGACAGGATCTTTCTTTTTTCCCGTCTTTGTATTTAGTCCAGACCTTACTTGGTTTCTTGTTTTTTACTTTCTTTTTTGCCATCTTTCTTCTTCTTGTTTATTTTTTCTATTTTATTTAAGTCTTCCTGAGTATTATATACATGAGCAATGACTTTTGCTTTTTGAATACCATATTTCTGGTAAATATGCCTTATTGAAATTAGTTCTTCTGGGGCTTTTGCAACTTTTGATATTTCTTTTTTAATATCCTCTTTCTTTGGTGTTGCTTTTTCAAATTCCAGTTCATAAGTCTGTCTCTTCCTTAACAACAAAGGCATTTCTGTTTCTTTGATTAGACTGAGTTTCATCTTATTTTTATTGCATAATCTCCTTTTACAGTAATATTTATTTTTTTTGCTATGAATGATTTTGATGGATCAACTATTGATATTTTTCCCTGCCAATTATCTGTGAAATCGTTATTATGGCAGATAGGACATTTGTCGCCCATTACAAATATTTTACATTTTCTGCATACTTTTTTCATTTTTTAACCTGCTTAGTTGGTTTTTCTCTCTTTTTTAAATCTTCCTCTATCCATTTTAAGTTACCTAGTGCAGCTTGCCTCATTGTTAAACCTATTTTTGGATTCTTAGGATCCTTGAAACTTACAGCAATTATTCTTGCTCTACACAAATCTCCAGATTTAAGAACTTTTTTAGATTGTTTTCCGGTCAGGACATTTGCCTTTGAAAAACTTACAAAATCATCCATTGTCTGAGAAATGTGAATCATACCGTCGATAGCACCCATATCCATGAATGCACCGAAGTCTGTGATATCATTTATTTTTGTCAGTAATACTTCCTGAAGTTCTGGTTTGAAAATATAAAGCTTGAAAGATGTATCATAATAAGCTGCTCCGTCTCCCGGGATGATTACTCCTTCTCCAATATTTGTTATTTCAGAAACAGCGATAACAGCTCCGAGTTCTTTTGATATAAATCCCTCAAATCTTTCCTTAAGACTGGATAAGATTGCTTTTTTAGGATCTTCCTGGAATACATCCGGTGCAACTCTGACATGACTTCTTAATTCACTTTCGTAAAACATTTTTAATTGAACCTCAAATATTTCTTTTGTCTCATTGTTATTATTTTTATATCTTTGCTTTTTAACTTTCTTCTTAATTCCTTGTCTAAAGTACAGACAATGAACTTTTCATTATCTGCCAAGTCTAAAAGCAAATCATCAACGTTTTTATTTCTTTCTGTTTTTATTATGTTTATATCCTTTGCTTTTATTATTGCTAGTGCAAGTTTTTCCTCTTTCTTGCCCTTTAGCTCTTCGATTGATTTGTCTAAAATATATAACTTGTATTTTTTATCTATTAGGTTATCCAATCCTGAAAAGATATCACACTTAATTTTTAATGGTGTTATTAAAAAATTGGTGTCTAATATTATTTTTTCAGGCATTTAAATCAAAACCGAGAAATTCCCTTTATAAATGTTTCGGTTTTTTTCAGTGATTTTTTTATGTGCCCTGTTTTATTTATAAATGCATCGCTTTTGTAAAAATTAAAATGCCTCTACAGGCTCCAATTCCTTCATATTTTGCCATTTCTGGCAGAGAAACCTTTATAAATAAAATTCTGCCTTTTTGTATAAAATTGATTGTTTTTGGAGTTAAGAAATGGATTCAAAAAGTTATAAAGCAGACAGCATTACTGTACTTAAAAATCTTGAGGCAGTTCGTTTAAGGCCAGCTATGTACATAGGAGATACTGGACAGAAAGGACTGCATCATCTGGTCTATGAAGCTGTAGATAATGGTATAGATGAGTGCCTTGCTGGATTTGCTAATCATATTCGGGTTATTTTGCATAAGGACGGAAGCGTTTCTGTTGAGGACAATGGAAGAGGTATTCCTGTCGATATGCATCCTGGAGAAAAAAAGCCTGCTGTAGAGGTTGTTATGACAATCTTGCATGCAGGTGGTAAGTTTGACAAAAATACATATAAGGTTTCTGGAGGACTTCATGGAGTCGGAATTTCTGTTGTTAATGCCCTATCTAAGTACCTAGAAGTTGAGATTAAGAAGGACGGCAAGATTTACCATCAAAGATATGAAAAAGGGCTTACAGTCTCTAATTTAAAGACCCTGGGCGATACAAATGAGACAGGAACAAAAGTCACATTCTTACCTGATACTGAAATCTTTGAGACTACTGAGTTTAAGTTTGATATCTTGGAACCAAGACTTAAAGAACTTGCTTTCCTTAATGCTGGGTTAAAGATAGAACTTATTGACGAGAGAGATGGGAAGAAAGTTGAGTTCAGTTTCCAAGGTGGAATTTCTGAATTTGTTTCCTATCTTAACAAGAACAAAGAAAAAATATTTGAAAAACCTGTTTACGTAAAAGGAGAAAAGGAAAACAATCAAGTTGAAGTAGCCATACAGTATAATGGTTCATATCAAGAAACTGTTTACAGTTACTGTAACAATATTAACACAATTGAGGGTGGAACTCATTTAGTTGGATTCAGCACAGCTTTGACAAGAGTCATCAATGATTATATCAAAAACAATAAAATTTCTGACGACAAGCTTGAGGGAGGAGATATTAAGGAAGGACTTACCGCAATAATTTCTGTTAAAGTTCCAGAACCTCAGTTTGAAGGACAGACAAAAACAAAATTAGGAAACAGCAACGTCAAAGGTATTGTTCAGAGTTTAGTATTTCAGGAATTAAGCACTTTTTTTGAGGAAAATCCTGCAATAGCAAGATTGATTTCAGCAAAATGTATTAATGCTGCTAAGGCAAGAGAGGCTGCAAGAAAAGCAAGAGACCTTACAAGAAGAAAAAGTGTTTTAGAGGGAGGTTCTTTACCTGGAAAATTAGCTGACTGTCAGGAAAAAGATCCTGCAAAAGCAGAGATATTTATTGTTGAAGGAGATTCAGCCGGCGGAAGTGCCAAGCAGGGAAGATCAAGAGAGTTCCAAGCAATATTACCATTAAAAGGAAAAATATTAAATGTTGAAAAAGCAAGAATAGACAAAGTTTTCAAAAATGAAGAATTGTCAACAATAATCGCTGCACTTGGTGTACATCTTAACGGCGAGGTTGATGCTTCAAAGTTAAGATACCATAAAATAATCATGATGACAGATTCTGATGTTGATGGAAGCCATATTTTATGTTTGGGTTTAACTTTCTTTTACAGATATATGAGAATCTTGATTGAAAAAGGATATGTTTACATTGCGTTAGCTCCTTTGTATAAGATCAAGAAAGGAAATCATGAAGTTTATATTTACAATGACAAAGAGTTAGAGGAATTTTTCCATAAAAACGGAAGAGAAGGATACAGTGTCCAAAGATTTAAAGGACTTGGAGAGATGAATCCCGATCAGTTATGGGAAACCACAATGAATCCTGCTAACAGAAAAATGAAACAGGTCACTATTGAAGACGCAATGACTGCTGATGAAATCTTCTCTACATTAATGGGTGATGAAGTAGAAGCAAGAAGAGAATTTATCACAAATTATGCTAAAGAGGTTAAGAATTTAGACATTTAAAATGGCACAGGAAATCCAACAAAAATTAATTGAAGAAGAAATGAAGGAATCTTACATAGATTATGCTATGAGTGTAATAGTTGGAAGAGCTTTGCCTGATATTAGGGACGGATTAAAACCTGTTCACAGAAGAATTCTTTTTGCAATGCATGAGATGGGTTTACAATCAAACAAACAATTCAGAAAATGTGCAAGAATTGTCGGAGACGTTCTTGGTAAATATCATCCTCATGGAGACACTGCTGTTTATGATTCTTTGGTCAGAATGGCTCAGAATTTTTCACTTAGATATCCTTTAGTTAACGGACAGGGAAATTTTGGAAGCGTTGACGGGGATAATGCTGCTGCTATGAGATATACAGAGGCTAAATTAAGTAAAATTTCTGATGAATTATTGTTAGATATTGAAAAAGATACTGTAGATTTTACACCAAACTTTGACAATTCATTAAAAGAACCTTCAATCTTACCAGCTAAGTTACCAAACTTACTTGTTAATGGTTCAAGCGGTATTGCGGTTGGTATGGCTACAAATGTACCCCCACACAATTTAAGGGAGATATGTCATGCTATAGTTGCTTTAATCGATAATCCTGAATTAGATATCAATGAATTAATAAATTATGTTAAAGGTCCGGATTTTCCAACAGGAGGGCAAATACTTGGAGTTAGTGGAATAAAACAATATTATCTTACAGGAAAAGGAAGAGTTGTTGTAAGAGCCAAGACTGAAGTCAAGGATGATAAAATCATAATTACTGAAATTCCATATCAGGTTAACAAGACAAGTTTAATAGAAGCTATTGCTGATCTTGTTAAGGAGAAAAGAATAGAGGGGATAAGGGACATCAGAGATGAGTCTGACAGAAAAGGAATGTCTATTGTTCTTGTTTTGGGCAAAAATTCTAACGCTGATGTAATTTTAAACCAACTGTATAAGCATTCTGCTCTTCAAACCACTTTTGGGGTTATAATGCTTGCTCTTAAAGACAATCAGCCAAAAATTTTGAATCTGAAACAGATGCTTGAAAATTATCTTGAATACAGAAAAGAAATTATTCTTAAAAGAACTGCCTATGATTTGGACAAGGCTGAAAAAAGAATACATATTCTTGAAGGTTTACTTATTGCCCTTGCAAACATAGACGATGTTGTTATTTTAATTAAAAAATGCAAAAATCCATTGGATGCAAAAAATGGCTTGATGAAAAAATATTCCTTAAGTGAGGAACAAAGCCAGGCTATCTTGGACATGAAGCTGCAGAGATTAACCTCTCTTGAGCAGGACAAGATTAAAGAGGAGGAAAAAGGACTTAAGAAATTAGTCAAGGAGCTAAAAGAAATATTAGGATCAAAACTAAAAGTCCTTGGAATAATCAAAGATGAATTAAAAGATTTGATTGAAAAATATGGAGACGACAGAAGAACTGAAATACTTACCAATATTGAAGAGGACATTGAGGTTGAGGATTTAATAGAAAAAAACGACGTAGTTGTTACTGCTACCTATACTGGATATATAAAACAGGTTCCTCTTGAAGAATACAGAAAACAAAAAAGAGGAGGAAAAGGAGTTACTGCTACTACAACTAAAGAAGAAGATATTGTTGAGCATTTATTTGTAACTTCGAATCACAATTATTTATTATTCTTTACAAACAAAGGTAAGGTATACTGGCTAAAAGCATACCAATTACCTGAAGGTTCAAGATATGCAAAGGGAAAAGCAATCGTTAACTTGTTAAATCTGGATGAGGGTGAAAGAATAAGCACAATTTTACCTATCATTGAATTTAATGAAGGACATTATTTGTTATTTGCAACCAAAAAAGGTTTGCTTAAGAAAACTTCATTAAAAGATTATTCTAATCCAAGAAAGGGCGGAATAAAAGCAATCAATCTAAAAGACGATGATGAAGTTGTAAAAGTAAGATTAACTCCTGGTAATCTACACTTTTTAATTGCAACCAAAAAAGGAAACGCTGTCAAATTTGATGAGAAAGATGTAAGAGATATGGGAAGAGGAGCTACCGGGGTAAGAGGAATAAGACTAAGCAAGAACGATGAAGTAGTTGGAATGGAAGTTGCCCTGGAATCAGGAGCTTTGTTAACTGTTACTGAGAATGGATTTGGTAAAAGAACTTTGATCTCTGAATACAGATTAATTAAGAGGGGTGGGAAAGGAGTTATCAATATCCAAACCAGTCCTAGAAACGGTAATGTTGTTGGGATAAAGACTGTCAGGGACGGAGATGAAATTATTTTGATTAGCAAGAATGGAATAATTATAAGAATTGAAGTTACTGGTGTTTCACTTGTCGGAAGAAATACTCAGGGTGTAAGATTAATGAGACTAAATGAAAAAGATAAAGTTACAACTATTGCGAGAGTGATGGTTAATGGTAACTAGTTATGCATATATTCATATAGAATCTGAAAGTTTGTATAGTGAA
Organism: Candidatus Nanoarchaeia archaeon; assembly: GCA_028714375.1. Lineage (GTDB taxonomy): Archaea > Nanobdellota > Nanobdellia > SCGC-AAA011-G17 > JACPNG01 > JAQTMY01. The sequence continues at coordinate 18,202 of JAQTMK010000004.1, forward strand.
TGTTGCATGTTGTTTAAGAACGCTGTTTTAAAATTAAATGATTCTCTTAATTCTTTTGATCCTCTGAAAGATGCTGAGTGGAAAATTACTGAATATTCTAATGGGAAAGAAATGAATTTAATTTTTATTAAAAACAAAGTTATTAGGAACAATAATCTAGAAAGTAAAGTTGATTAAAAGAAAAAAAAGAAAAAAGACATTTAGTCTTTTGAAATTCTGTAGATTGCTTTCAATGCTGGTATGAATACTGCACCTGCAACGAAAACACCAAAGATGCTAAATGTGGTTGTTACGATTTTACCAAATGTTCCTGGTAATACTGGGCCTAAACTAGCAAGTGCTATTGATCCAGATGTAAGTCCAATGGCTGCAATGATGAAGCTGGTTGCCTCTTTTTCAGTTACATTTAGTATACCGACGACAAGTCCTAATATTGCCATGATAGCAATAATGGCTCCAAGTGAGCTACTGGTGTCTGAAAATCCTGTTATTACTCCAATGATCAAGGATAAAATAACACCTAAGATAAATGCCCACACTCCGATTTTTCCTGACATTTTTTCATCTCCTCCTTTTTAGATAAATATATTCTGGGAAATTTATTTTCATTCCCTTAAATATAATAAATACTAGATTTATAAAAGTTTCTACTTTATCTCACCGTAGCCAATCAAACGCCATCTGTTTCCAAGAAGTCTTGAGATTGTTACTCTGTCTCCCTTGTTAGCGCAAACTGGAATTCTTAGATTTGATTTTATTAATTTATTTGAAAGTTCTAGTACAATTCCTATTGTAGCTGAAGAATTAACATTTAACATTAACATCTCTCCTTTTTTTATCGGATCTACAACCAATTCATCTTTTGCACCAACTACCCTCGTCAATAATTTTGGTTCAAAACTTAGTTGGTTCCAGACTGGAGGAAGTTTTCCTAATAAGCCCAGCATCTGTCCTGTCAATGAATCTGCTTTTACGATTCCGGGATCCAGTAATGTTGAAACTCCGATTGAACCGCCAGGATGAACTTCATCAACTTTTGTTCCACCGGTGATTATTTCTTCTATCTCTGTGGTTATTGGTTCCCAAGTTACTTTTCCAGATTTTTCTTTCTTAATACCTGGTCTTATTTCTATTTTATCTTTAATTTTTAATGTTCCCTGTTTCAATGCTCCGCCTAAAACTCCTCCTGTTAGGGAATTTATCCCGGTTCCTGGTCTGTTTATGTCAAATGATCTTGCTATAAACATCAAAGGAATTTCTTTTGGATTTCTTTCAGGAGTTTCAAATTTTTCCTGTATTGTTTTTATCAAAACATCAATGTTAACATTATGCTGTGCTGAAATTGGAATTATTGGTGCGTTTTCTGCTATTGTTCCTTTTATGAAATCTTTGATCTGTTTGTAATTTTTTAATGCCTGCTCTTCTGGAACCAAATCTATTTTATTCTGAACGATTATGATATCTTTTACACCTATGATTCCAAGAGCTATTAAATGCTCTTTTGTCTGAGGCTGAGGACATTCTTCGTTTGCTGCCACTAGTAGTAATGCTGCGTCCATTATTGCTGCACCTGACAACATTGTGGCCATAAGTGTTTCGTGTCCTGGAGCATCTATGAAAGAGACTTTTCTGAGTTCCTTGCACTTTGATTTACAGTCTGGACATTCTGGAACTGTCAAGAATTTATTTTTACATTTTGGACATTGGTAAAAAACAGCATCAGCATAACCCAATCTAATTGTAATTCCCCTCTTCATTTCTTCAGAATGAGTGTCTGTCCATTTTCCTGAAAGTCTTGAAACTAGGGTAGTCTTACCATGGTCTACATGACCTATAAGACCTATATTTATTTCTGGCTGCGAATCTTTTATGGACATAATTAGAAATAACTTTGTTAGAGGTTTTTAAAGGTTTTTATTCCTGTTTGACTGTGACAACCAAATTTTCTTTTTGTTTTCCTTCAAGAGAAATATCCAAATTCTTTAATTTATTAATAACGAGATCTGCACCTGCCAAAAAGAAATCCACTCTCAAACCCTTAACAACAACTTTTTCTATACCTTTAAAGTCAAGAACTTTCAATGGAGCTTCTGTTGTCTTATGAGCATCATTGATATTAAACAAAGCAATATTACATGGTCGGCCTAAAGTGTCTGTCTTAACCTCTCTTTTTGTCCTGCTTACAATTATGCACTTGGCCTTATACTTCATTTTTTTCAGCTTTCTCTTCAACCTTTGGTTCAATACCAAATAATTTTTCTATAGTTTCAGATCCATGCTTAGTTATTTTTAGATTAACCTGACTTGATTTAAGGGAAACTTGGTTTCCAACAACGGTTTTTCTTACCTTGTTTCCTTTTCTGTCAATATGAACGCCTGTACCTTTTGTCAAAAGTACTTTTTTTCTTGCCATACCATGAATATTTCTTAGTGATGGGAACCCAGAACTATCTGATGCTCCTGTAATTTCCAGTTCATAACCTTTTAATCCAAAATCATCTCCAGGAACCTGTTCTCCTAGTTTCTTTGATTTGAATGCAGTTGTTTCTAGTTCTTTCTTGTAGCTTTTCCCTGTTTTAGGATCGCTTATTGTTAGTTTAAATATTGCCATTGTTATACCCCCCATACTGGGTTGTTTTTTCGTTTAATTTCTGCTATTTCCCTCAAAACTTCGACTTCTTCTCTATTTAAATACTTTTTCAATTTCTTTAATTGGACAAAATCTGGCTCTGGTATCGAGGACAATAAAATATCAGCCTCGTTGATTTGCCTTCCTATTGTTGCCCCAGGGATAGCAATTGCTACCTGTTTGCCTTTTTCTGCTTCATTGACGTTTTCCCTTTCAAGCTGGATTTCTTTTATGGAACCTATATCTTTTCCGTCTTTCATAAGTGGAGTTCCAACCTTTATTTTTCCAACCAAAATTTCAACACCGAAAACTGCTGGATGACTTTGCCTGAAAACACAGTGTGGCAAAAATAATAATTTTGCTGGCCTTACAAGTTTTTCCAATACTCTTGATTCTGTTTTTTTAAGTTCTTCTTCACGCCATTTTTCAAATTCTTCTATCAGTCTGTAAATAACATTGTTTGTGATTGTTTTTACTTTTTTATCTGATTCGTCCTTAACATTAAAACCAAGGACTACTATACTTAACGGATCTTCCTCTGCCAGAGCTTCAGAAGAATCTTTTTTTGAAATATTTCCTATTGAAGCATGTTTGATCTTGAAACCTTTTTCCCTTAATAATCTGATTAGTGCTTCCAGAGATCCAAGTGAATCTGCCTTTACAATTATACCTTTATTATCAATATCCAAAATTACTTCTTCAACCTCTTTCTGAATTTCTTCTTTTGCTTTTTCCAAATCTTTTTCAACTACTTTTATTGGCATACCTGAAAGAGCCCCTTCCAAATCTGTAGCATTTATTTTTATTCCAATAGCTGCATGAGCTTCCTTGACAGGAATTAATTTTGATTTTTCTTTCTGAAAAAGTCCTTTTATTTTTGTTGCAATTGGTTTTTCCAGCCCCCCAATAACTATCTGATCATTAATTTTTATTGTTCCATCATACAAAATAACATCTAATGTAGTCCCAACTCCTTTTTCCTCTGTTACTTCCATAATAGTTCCATGACCTGGACCGGTTACTTCTATTCTTAGTTGTTCTTCCAAATACCTTTGTGCAAGACCTGTTAATATCATCAGGATTTCCGGTATTCCTTCTCCGGTTTTTGCTGAGCATGGAATCAAAGCCATCTGTTTTGTGTAGTCGGTTATCCTGTCAAATCTTTCTGTCTTAACATTTAACTCATATAATTGTCCCAAAATTTCATATAGTCTTTGGTCAACTTTTGCTTTTGTTTTTTCATTCTGCGAATTTATTGATTCTATCAAAGATTTATTTGGATTTGAAACCCACCCTTGATATAAATCAATCTTGTTTAATGCTATAACAAAAGGTGTTTTGTATTCTTTCAGAATTTCAATTGCTTCTTTTGTCTGAGGTTTAATTCCTTCATTAATATCTATTACTAAGACTGCCAAGTCTGCTAAGTTTCCCCCTCTTTTTCTTAGGTTTGTGAATGCAGCGTGACCCGGAGTGTCTAAGAATAATAAACCAGGAATTGTAATCTTAAATCCTAATTTATCTAATAATTTTCCTGTTATTTTTTTGATTAAATCCATATCTATTTTTGAGCAGGAAATACATTGAGTTATTCCCCCTGCTTCGCATTTAACAATAGCTGTTCCTCTAATCTTATCTAAAATAGAAGATTTTCCATGGTCTACATGACCTACAAAAGCTATTATTGGGGATCTGGTTTTCATAGGTTTAAGCAGAGGGAGAGAGCTTTTTAAAGGTTTTGAAAAGATTTATAAATAAAACTAGAGTTAGTTTTCTATTGAATTTTTGGCCTTTCAGGCATTTACTAAGGGGTGTTCTCTTAGATGGAACTTTGTTCCTGATTCTGGTTTGCCCGGAAGAACTAAAATAACTATTTTCTTGGAGGGATCTATGAAAAGGTTTATTATCCTTATTTTAATCTGTTTTCTTCTTTGCTCAGCGACCTGTCGTGATGAGTATACTCCAGAACAGAAAACCTACTTGTCAAGAGAAACGCAGGATTGGGGAAAAGGATTCTTTTTTAGCATTGGAAATTCTGAGATATCTAAAATAATTGATCAGCTTAAAGAATACTCTGGAATTTCTTTTTCAGTCCTTTATGTCCAGACTTTTGAACTTGGAAAATCTATCTCGCTAGGACTTATATTTATTGATTTTTCTGTACTTGCAAAAGAAAAAGATATAATCGCGTTTGTTATGGCTCATGAAGTGGGGCATCAAGTCTTACGGCATTTTTTAGTAAGGAAGAACGGTCAGGCAGATATTAATTATAATACAGGGCAAATATTGGCAATGGAGCGAGAGGCTGATGCATATGCTGCAAGGTTTCTGTGTAAGTATGGATATGACATAGAGAAGGTATGTAATTTTGCGATAACTATCCCTTTTTCAGATCCTGAACATGGAACTTGGCAGGAAAGAGTAGAACTTATCAAAAAAGTGGTAGAGAATTGTAAATGAAGGATGATTTTAACTGATTGAAGGAAGTTTGTTCTTCCTTCTTTTTTTTGATTATAAAGTATATATAAGTATCTTAGAGATATTTATTCAAATTGATTTGAGAATATCCATTTATCTTTAGGAAAGGCATAGCTCTCTTGAGAATAATCCTGGTTTTCATTAAATCTTTTTTTGTGTTTAATTTTTCTTTTTTTCTGATCTCGATTATGTTTTGGGTTATTTTAGGACCAATTCCAGGAACTCTTAACAATTCTTCTTCAGAAGCTTCATTAATATCTATGGGTTTGTCAAAATAATTTTTAGCTATCAAAAACTTTGGATCTTTGTTTGGTAGCATATCATCAACTAAAATGTTTTTGAATTCATCAAACTTGAAATTATATTTTCTCATCAAAAAATCAACATTATACAATCTGTTTTGTCTGTATAAGGGGGTTGGTTCTTTGTTTTCCAGTTCTGAATTTTTAACTGGCTTGAAAGCAGAAAAATAAATTCTTTTTTGGTTCAGTTCTTCATTCTGAAACTTAATTGTTTTTAAAACTTCCAAATCTGTTTCATCTGAGGCACCAATTACCATCTGGGTTGTTTGATTAACATTTAATTTTTTAAGATAAAACTGTCTTCTTACTAAATCTAGATTATAATCTTTGTTTGAACTTAAATCATCTAATCTTGATTTTGAAGTGGATTCAATATTAACACTCATCCTTTCAACAAGTTCTGACGCCTGTTTTATCAAATCATAACTAACTCCAGGAAGAACCTTGAAATGAACATATCCCTCGTAGTTATATTTATTCCTGATTAACTTAACAGATTCTATCATTTTTTCTGTTACTTTGTCTGAATCATTTGAAACTGAAGAACTTAAAAATAAACCTTCTACTTTTTTTGTGTAAACTAGGTTCATAAAACTTTTAGCTAGTTCTTCTGGACTAAAAGAATCTCTTCTTGTTTTTGCATTTTTGGCTAAATTACAGTATTTACAATCAAATGTGCAGGAGTTTGTGTAAAGAGTTTTGTACAAAGGGCAGGTTCCTTTTGGAGTTGAAGCATCATAGATCATAGAAACATTATAGTTTGCTCCGCCACAAACGTCGTATTTATCATGGAGAAAAGTTTCTTTTTCTTTCATTCAGTTTAATTACATAATTTTGTTTAAAAGGTTTAAGTGCGGTTGTCGGGGATTTATATTGTAGAAAATCTATTCCTTATGTTTTACATCCAAGGAGTGTCCATCGAAAGAATATTTATAATTCCCTTTTGTATCAAGGACAGAAATAAACCTTTTTCTTGAGGAAAGTTCCATTTGGGAAAATGCTATGTTTGAATTATCTATCCAATCTACATCAGCTATTCCATATTTTGGATTATTCTGAGCAACCGGGCTAATTTTGTTAGTTTTTGTATCATAAATAAAGAATGAAGATTTAAAATGAGTTTGGCTTGTAAAAGTATCACTAAGTTCGAATAAAACTTTTTTTGAATTTGGAGACCATGCAATGATTGAACCGGCAGTAAAATTATTTTTACTAATACTAACTTCTATGTTTAGCATATTTTTTCTATTTTTTCCATTTAAATCACAGATACCATAAGTTACTTCTCCAAGTTTTTTATTATAGTCTTTTTGTAATATTATTCCCCCTTCTTTTAGTACTTTTCCTGTTAAACTTCCATAAGCAACCTTAGTTTTATCAGGAGACAGTTTAATAACACTCACATCCTTAAATATTTCTTTTTCAGTATCATTTAAGATATTATAGATTGAAATATTGCCATTTTTTTTGTATATAAACGATGAAGAATCTATCCAATCAGCATTTTTTGGACCAAAATCTAGAATGCTGGTAGGCAAAATTTTGTTAATTTTATTTTGTTTGTTGTCTGCATTAAAAAGGCCCAGTTGATTATCCCCGATCTCATACAATATTTTTTTCCCATCTGGAGAGAATTTTGGGTTTTTTACACCAACAGAAGGAGTAATACCAAATAAACTAATATCTATGTTGCTTTCTGTATCTAAAATTCCGAGATATCCATCCAAGCCAATATAACATAATGAATTTGATTTACTCCAATTCGGATCTCTTCCCCCGATATTTTTGCCTGTCCATTCTAACTTGTCTTGATCAAAACTGCTTATTGTTCCATATTGATTAACAAAAATTATTTTATCTTTTTTAGAGTCGGCCAACATAGGAGACACACTAAAGCCTGCAACTAGGGCTGAGGCAACAAGTTTTTCAAGCAGGTTTTTCATAATTTTTGTAAAATTTAGTGATTTAATAAAGGTTATGGTTTAGAGTTATTTATATTCTAAATAACAAAATTTATTCCAAAACCTTTAAATAAGTCTTTTATTATATATATTTAATTAACCTTAGGAGGGAAGAAGAATGGTGAATTATACTGAAGGTCTTAAAAGACCATTTACAGATGTTAAAAAACTCCTTATAGGTATTGTTTTGAGCATATTGCCAATAATTAATTTCTTTGTTATGGGTTATCAGCTAGAATGTGCCAGATCAATGCTTAAGAAAGGAAAACCAGAATATGCGTTGCCTGAATGGAATCATTGGGGGAATTTATTCTTAAGAGGATTCTTAACTTTAATAATCGGAATAATATATATGATACCCCTAGTAATCGTTGGGATTCTTGTTTTTGGAAATACATTAATGAATTTGGCTACTGTATGGTTTACAGGAACTGTAACGCCTGATCTTTTTGCAGGATTGGGAGCTGGATTAGCAGTATTTATTTTAGTAGCAATATTGTTAGCATATATAATTCCAAGCGCAATAGTAGCATTTGCATCAGACTATAAATTCGGATCTGCATTCAAGTTAGGAAAAATACTAAAGAAAGCATTTACAGGAAAATACTTTGGAGCATGGTTTGTTTCAATCGTGGTTTCAATGTTATTTGGATTAGTATTTAGCATTGTTCCTTATCTTGGCGGTGCAATTACCAGCTTTATAGTTGGTGTGATAATGTATTCACTTATCGGACAGGCTTATTCAGAAGCCTGATTTTTTTATTTTAAATTTAGAAATTTTTCCGTTAGTCTCATCCATCATAACATTTTCTATGTTTATCTTTGAGTTTAATTTATTGTTTATCAACCATGAATCAGATGGAACAATTTTTCCTTTGAGTTTTTTTGCATCAAACCACTTTAGTTTTCCACTTGGTGTTTCTTTGAAATTTAACTGGTCTACTGAGATTTTTGTCATAAATAATATAAAACCATACTTAATAATCCCTTTTTCCTGGACCCTTTCGTGAAGGACTGCATTGATGGACTTAAACTTTCCATTTAAATTTGTTTTTTCCCTTACCAGTCTTAATGATGCATCTTCAATAGACTCATCTAAAAGAATTTTTCCTCCTATCATTGCCCAATAGGTTTTATATGGTCTTTTTGTTCTTTTTATCAAAAGTATCTTGTCCTTATTTATTATTGAAACTAGGACAATGGGAAGAGGACTTAATTTATTTTCTGCAAGATGAGAAAAGTTAGGTATATATTTTTCTGCGTTCTTGGTTAGATAATAAAAATCATTTTTCTTTTCTATCAGCTCCTGTTTCTGCATTGCTTCAAGGTGATAGGCAAGGGCATTTGATCTTATCTTTAATGTTTTTTCTATCTCGCTGAATCTTAATTTTGTTTTTTTCTGGAACAATCCAAATATTTTTTCCCTTTCTTTCTTTGAAAGGTTTTTCAGATATTTCATTAGTCAATAAAATTTGAGGAATTATTTAAATATTTAGCGTTTTAAGTTAGTTTTTGGGGGTGTTTTATATGGAAGACGTCAAAGAAAAAGTGCATTACATATCTGTTACAGGAATAATAAAAAAAGGAGGAAAATACCTTATATGCAAGAGAAGTCCTAATGAGAAAATTTTTCCAAGCAAGTGGTGCGTTCCTGGCGGAAAACTTACCCACAGCGATTTCATCAATACCAAGAAAGATACGAGTGATCATTGGCTGAATATTTTTGAAAAAGTTTTGGAGAGGGAAATATATGAGGAAACCGGTATAAAGATAAAAAACATTGGTTATGTTTCAAGTCTAGTTCTTTTAAGACCAAATGGGTTTTCAGGAGTGATAGTAAGTTTGTTTGCAGACTATTCACACGGAGAAATAAAATTAAATGACTCAGAACTTGTGGATTGTGCATGGGTTGACCTTGATGAAGCAAAAAACTATGATTTGATTGAAAATATATATGAGCAGCTTGTTAAGGTAAGCAAACTCGGGAATAATTAATTTATTTTCTATTTTTAAATATAGAATTTTAAGTCAAACAATCCTTAAATACTAAATTCCTCTAGGTTATTGATATAAAGAGGGAAAATAAATGGATTTTAACAGTTTTGGAACATTCCAGGTTTACCTGAGCATTGTTTTATTCCTGATAGTTTTAGTTTATTTTTTGAGCCTGAAAGAGAAAGGGAAGGTTGCCAGCAAGAATTTAATTACTGCTATGTTTTTCCTTGCTGTTTTATTTTCATTAAGATTCTTATGGGTTAACGGATTGGGTTTAATGATACATTTGCTTGTCATGTTTGTAATTTCTTTGATAATATTTATTATGTCTATCTACTATTACAGAGGACTTAAAGGAGAAAGAATAAGAGTCTTGGAAAAAGTAGTTGATTCCAAGTTTGAGAATCCTCTTAAAGACGAGATTGAAAGAGAGGTTTTTGTTCCTAAAATAAAAGAATTAGACAGAAGAGAAAAAGATATACATAAAAAAGAGCTTCATCTCAGCAAATTTGAAGGCGTTTTGGATGACAGGGATGTTTACTTTAAAGAATTAAACAAAGAAATCAAAGGCAGATTAAATGAGGTCAAGAAAAAAGAAAGAGAGATTGATGACAGGGAATTTGATCTGGAAGATATTAAGGCGCTGTATGATGCAAAGAATAAAAAAATAGTCAAAAGAGAGGAGAGTCTTGACAAATGGGAAGAGAAGCTTAAGAACAAGGAGGATAAACTTCTTGAAATGGAAGACAAGATTTTTGACAAAGAAGAAGAAATTAAAATTGTAAATAAAAAAATCGAGACTCTTAAAAATGAACTTAAAGATGATAAAACAAAACTTGATTCTTTGAAAAATGAGTTAGTTAAGAAAGATTCTGATCTTAATAAAAGAGAATCTGAAATCAAAAAAAATGAATCCAGAATACAAAAAGAAACTGAAAAAGTTGGAATGGAAATGTTAAGACTTGAGGATCTGAAAAATGAGGCAAAAGAACTTAAGGAAAAATACAAGGAAAAAATGAACAAACTTGATGATGAGATAGATGAGTTTGAGGATGAGAAAAGAAGATACAGGCAGGAAAAAAAGGATTATGAAACCAAATACAGGATGTTATCAAAGAAAAACGGAAAGAAAGGTGAGAAAAAATGATTGACTTAATCTCATTAATACTGGCATTTTTCATCTTGGTAATGCTTGCTTTCAGCATTAATTTAATGGTCAGGATCAAGAACTTTGAGAAAGAAAAAGAGTTTTATAACCTGTTTATGGTTGGAGTATTTTTGGTTATATTAAGTGTTTTGATTGATGGATTTTATTTGTTTAATTTAACTTATGGTGGGTTTGGAATTGATTTTAATCTGGTTTACAACATTGTAAAAGTATTTTTGTTACCTTTCACAGCTATCTGCTTGTTGGCTTCTATATTTGTTTTAAGAGAAGAGTAAGGTTTATATATTCTTTATTATCTATATTTACTTTATGGAAGAAATATTTGAGATTATTTTCTTTATCGGATTGTTTATCATGATATTTACATTTTTTTACTTTGAAGCATTTAACTGGGCAGCTCTGATGGGATTAATTATAATGCTGATTTCAATGTTCAGAGAATTAATACATTTAGAGAAAACGAAAAGACACGGATAATTATCTTATATTATTTGGATCAAATTCCTCGGTTTTTCTTGATTTTATCACTACCCATTTATTTTTTCTTGGAGGGGAGACCCTATTTTTAAAAGAAACCACCTTTTTATGAAGAATCGGTTCCTGATACTGTACAAAATAACCGATAAATCCAGACATCATATACAAAATAAATGCTACCCCAATCAAAAGATAAGCTGCAGTAAATATCTTTGATATTGTGTGTTCTGGATGAACTTCACCATAACCCCTTGTTGCCAAGGAAATGCTTGAAAAATAAAATGAGTCTATATAACTCCATCCTTCCACTTCATGATAGAAAAATGTACCAATAGTTAACAGAATTATAACAATACCGACAAGGATTAACAGCCTTGCCCTCAACGAACTTTTCGATGCGAAAAATAATGACTTGTCCATTGTAACTATTATTTTTTATGGGTTTTTAAATCTTTTTTATTTTTGGGAAGTAATAGGGTATAGAACAGAAATAATTTTAAACTAGCAAACCATCAATAACCTATGAGAAAACCGGTGGTTGATGGTATTTTCTATGAGAAGGATTTTGATAGATTAAACAAACAGATTGAGAACTGTTTTATGGACAAAAAAGGGCCTGGAGAATTTTCAGAAAGAAAAAAAGAAAAAATAGCAGGAATAATAAGTCCTCATGCCGGTTATTCTTTTTCAGGATTTTGCCAGGCATGGGCATACAAGGAAATAGCTGAGTCAAAATTCCCAAAAAGATATGTTATAATCGGGATAAATCACATGAACAAAGGTGAGAATTATTCTGTTTCTTTGGAAGATTTTGAAACTCCTTTTGGAAAAATAAAAACCGATATTGGATTTGGAAAAGAATTAATGAGCAAGTGCAAGTTTTTGAAAAACGATGAGCAAGCGCATGTAAACGAACACAGTATTGAGGTTCAATTACCATTCTTACAATATGTAAGCAGAGACAAATTAAAAGATTTAAGGATTGTTCCTATTCTAATATCTGAATTTGATTATGAAAAATGCAAAAAATTAGGATGGGCCATAGGAGAGATTGATGAAAACACAGTTGTTATTGTAAGCTCTGATTTTACACATTATGGAAAACATTATGGTTATATTCCTTTTTTGGATAATGTAAAGAAAAGAATGTATGAGATGGATCTTGATGCTATAAATGCTATCACAGATTTAAATTCAAGAAAATTTTTAGACCATTTAGAGAAAACAAATGCTACCATCTGCGGAGCTGGTGCTATTTTAGCCGGCATTGAAGCATTTAAGGGTTTAGATTGTGACAAGGGAAATTTATTAAGATATTATACTTCAGGTGATCTAACAAATTATGATAATGCTGTAGGTTATGCAGCAATCGTGTTCAAATGAGATGCGTAATCCATAATAGGGAAGCTGAAAAGAACTGCATGTGGTGCGGAGACAAAATCTGTTCTATGTGCATTAAAGAAGCAAGTGGAAAACCATATTGCCAGAGTTGCAGGCAGAAATTACAGGGACATAGATTATGAAGATTACAGGAACAGTGTTAAGAAACAGTTTTTCTCAGTTTTTGGGATTTAGATTTAGTTTGAATAAGAGTAAAATTTTAATATTTGATCTTAAAAAAGAGAAAAAAGTTTTAGTTGATATGTTTTATGTGTTTTTTCCTCTGGATATTATTTTTTTGGATGAAGGTAAAAAAGTGATTGAGATTAGACATGCTCAGCCTTTTAGTTTTGTAATACCTAAAAATAAAGTAAGATATATTGTTGAAGGACAGCTTGAAAACATTAACTTAAATGATGTTATGGAGTTTTAGAAACCTTTATAAAGGGACAAAAATGAACAAATTAAAAGTATTACTAAATGAGAAAGCACTTGCTTATTAAATTAACATTTTGCTTTTTCTGAAGAAGTGCTGTAAGGAGTAAAATATGAGAACATTTGAAGAGATAGGATTAAACCCCCAGTTAGTCGGGGCTGTAAAAAAATTAGGATTTACACATCCAACACAGATTCAGGAAGAGTCTATACCATACATTTTAGACGGCAGAGACATACTTGGAGAGTCTGCAACAGGATCTGGAAAGACCTTGGCTTTTGGAGTCGGAGTTATAGACAAAGTAGTTCCAAAACAAGGATTACAGGCATTAATATTAACACCAACAAGAGAACTTGCTGAGCAGGTAAAAGACTCTTTGGTTAAATTTTCATTCCAAAAACCACTAAAAATAATTGCAATTTACGGTGGAGTTTCAATCAATCCACAGATAAAGGATCTGTATACTGCCGATGTTGTTATTGCAACACCCGGAAGATTACTAGATCATGTCCAAAGAAGAACAATTAATTTTTCAAAAATAAGATTGCTTGTTTTAGACGAAGCAGACAGGATGCTTGATATGGGATTTATGGAAGATGTTGAGAAAATTATTAAACTATGTCCTGTAAAAAGACAGACTTTGTTTTTTTCTGCTACAATTTTGTCTTCAATAAAAAAATTAGCAGGAAGATACATGAACAACCCTGTAAGTGTTTTTGCTGAAAAAATGGTTGATCCTACAAAACTTAAACAGGAATATTATGACATAACAAAAAATCTTAAAGTTTCTTTATTATTGCATTTGTTACAGAATGAAAAATCAGGATTAGTTATGGTTTTCTGCAACACAAGAAGAACAACTGATTTTGTTGTGAAAAACCTAAGAGTAAACAAGATGGATGCAATTGCAATCCACGGCGGATTGTCACAGAACAAAAGAACAAGAACAATTGAACTGTTTAACAAAGCAAAAGTAACTGTTTTGGTATGCACTGATGTTGCTGCAAGAGGACTGCATATTGACAATGTTTCACACGTTTACAATTATGATATTCCAAGAGACCCCAATGACTATGTTCACAGAATTGGAAGGACAGCAAGAGCTGGTGAAGAAGGGAAGGTTGTAAATCTTTTATCTCCTGAAGACCATGATAATTTTTCAAGAGTAAAAAGAGATTATTCTTTTTCAATTGAAAAGATGCAAAAACCATTTTTGAAGGAAGTCAACAGGGTATTTCCTGAAAAAAGGCATTTTTCTGAAAGAAGTTCTGGTCAAAGACCAAGATTCCACAGAAAATTCAGTCAAAGATAAACTTATTTAAAAGAAATAATTTGATACCCAAACTTCTCTACTTCGTCTTTTGGGAAAAAATTTATTTCCTTTGTTTTTAATACATAAGTTACTTTTTTTTCAATTTTTCTTCCTGTATACTCTTTTTTATCTGGATTCCATTCCCTTAACAATAAAGTATCTCCTTCTTTGCATTCAAAATCTGCAAGTCTTAATTCAAAGGTTTTTTTACCACTAAGGATTTTCTCGAAATATTTAGGTATTATCTTTTTTTCAATTATCATCTTTTCTCCATAACCTCTTAAAAAAGGATTTTTTATAAACTTTTGCCTATGATCCATTTTAATAAACTTTAAATAAAACAACCTTTAGATAGTTTTATGGAAATTAAGTTATTTAACACAATGTCCAGAAAAAAGGAATTGTTCAAGCCTATCAAAAAAGACGAGGTTGGTTTTTACGGCTGCGGTCCTACTGTTTATAATTATGCCCATATAGGAAACTTAAGAAAATACATTTTAGATGACTTAATCAACAGAATGTTCAGGTATAATCATTTTAAAGTCAATTATGTGATGAACGTCACTGATGTGGGGCATTTAAGTTCTGATGCTGACTCTGGTGAAGATAAGATAAAAAAACAGGCTGAAAAAGAAAAAAAATCTGCCTATGACATTGCAAGATTCTATGAAGATAGATTCTTTGAAGACACTGCTAAATTAAACATCCTAAAACCCGACGTTACATGCAGAGCTACTGAACACATAAAAGAAATTATTAATTTAATTAAAAAAATTGAGAAGAATGGTTATACTTATTTATCTGGTGGTAATCTTTACTTTGATGTTTCTAAGTTTAAGGATTATGGAAAACTTGCCAGACTAAAAATGGATGAACTGAAAGCTGGTGCAAGGATTGAGGTTGATAAAAACAAGAAAAATCCTTTTGATTTTGTTTTGTGGTTTACTGAATCAAAATTCAAAAATCAGGAAATGCTTTGGGAAAGTCCATGGGGCATTGGTTATCCTGGATGGCATATTGAATGTTCGGCAATGTCAATTGAATATTTAGGTAACCAATTTGATATTCATACTGGCGGAATTGATCACATCAATGTCCATCATACAAATGAAATAGCACAGTCTGAAGCTGCTACAGGAAAAAAACCATGGGTTAAATGCTGGATTCACAGTGAGTTTTTAGTTGCTGACAAAGGTAAGATGTCCAAGTCTTCAGGTGAATTTTTAACATTACAGATTTTAATCAATAAAGGATATGATCCTCTTGACTACAGATATTTTTGTTTGAATACACATTATAGAAAACCTTTGATGTTCAGTTTTGAGGCTTTGGATTCTGCAAGAAATGCACGTGAAAGATTAAATAATAAAATCTTAGAGATAAGGAAGAATGTTGGTTATTCACACAAAACCAAAAATGATTACTCTATAAAATTCAAAGAATCTGTTAATGATGATTTGAATCTTCCAAAAGCTTTGGCGGTTTTATGGAAAGTTCTTGATGATCCTGAGTTGGGAGACAGGGAAAAATATGATTTAGTTATGGATTTTGATTCTGTTTTAGGATTAGGATTGGAAGACCTTGAAGAGAAAACTGTTGAACTTAACGAGAAGGATAAAAAATTAATATTAGAAAGAGAGACTGCCAGGAAGAACAAAGACTGGAAAAAAGCTGATGAAATAAGAAACATTTTTATCAAAAAGGGTTATATTCTGAAAGATACTCCCAAGGGTGTTAAGGTTGAAAAGAGTAATATTTAAAAAAAGAGATTTGTTTCTAAAGTAAATGAGATTCAAGGTAGCGCAATTAAATTTCTGGGGACTACCCTGGCCTTTTTCTGTCTGGAGGAAGACAAGACTTGAGGATTTGGTTGAATTTATACAAAAAAACGATGTTGATCTTATTAATTTAAATGAAGTTTGGCTTGGACAGGATATCTGCTATCTTAAGATGAAACTTAAAAATTATCATTTTTCCCATAACAGATTTGACAACGTAAATGACTCTGGGCTTGTTACAATCTCAAAATATCCAGTAAAATTCAAAAGATTTATTCCATTTGACAAAAGTGAGATATTTTCTGGTAAAGGAATATTAATATCTGAGATGGAAGTAGACAAGAAAAAAATAAAAGTTGTTAATACACACTTTTTCCATTCAAGAAAACTGCATAGGTCACATATTGTAAAAAACCAGCTGGAAAGAGTAAAGAACTATCTGGATGAATTCCCAACAATAGTTGCAGGTGATTTTAACCTGAATTATGATAAGGTTAAGTTTCCATTGTTTAAACTTATTTCAAAAGTCAGCATTCCTACCCTAAATAAGGATAACAGATATACCCATAAATTATTTAACGGTCTGTATTCTATTAACTTAAAATGTGATTTAATCTTTTCCAATTTTAAAACAAAGGTTTTGAGGAAAGAAGTTTACAGGAAGCCTCTTTTATCTGACCATTATTTGATACTAAGTGAAATTGTCATATAGATAGGTTTAAATATTAATTTCATTGATTTTTAACTGTAATTTTAATGTAAATTTAGAGGTGATTTCCTTTAGTTAGTTCTGTGTTTTGAATTCTAAAGCTAAGGGAAAACCTCGGAAAGTGAGAAAAATTATGAAAAAAGGAACTATTCGATTAACCTTACTCTACATTGGTTCATTTTTTACTTTTCCAATCATGTATTTTCTGATGTGGTTTTCATTTCTTTTGATTCTCAAGATGGAGATAATCAATATACATTCTGGAGAGATTACCCTACAATTAACATTAGCCTGCTGGATGTTTCTTGGAGTAATAATACTCTTTTGGCTCTCAGAGCTTGGAACCAATTTGAGAAGTAAGATTGAGTTTAATGAGGATTATGATACACTTATCTCTAAGCTTAAACTTAAGATAGATACTTACTTTTGGGTTTGGGCATTTGGTGCAGTTGGGATGCTCTTTCTTTACTATACCATGTTCTTTACAGATCTGTGGAAATCTATCTTAAGTATCCTAAAAAATTGTTTTTCAGTTTAAGGAGGAAAAGATGGATACTCAAAGGAGTGTGTATTTGATAGCTATCTGCATGAGTTTAGTGGCAGTTTTTTTCTGGATTTCAAAAATGGTTTTTACTCCAAAAAAGAAAGTTAACTCTTCTCTTTTTAATTGGAGGAGAAAACTCAAATGGCTAATCTTTTATATTCAATACCTTATATCCAAAAGGAAGGACCTGGTTTATTGTCAGGATGATACTGTCCAATCTTCTAAACTATCAAAAAAGTGTGAGACCGGACTTTTAAAGATTCTTGAACTAAACCATAGTAATGGTGGGCTTAAGTTTAAACTTAAGATTATAGAAGATGAGGGAGAAAATATCCATGGCCTTTATGAATTTGAAATCAAGAATAAGAATGTTGCTAAAAAATTCAGGAAGAGATTGGGTGAGAAAGAGAAAAACAAAGACGTAGATGAAAGAAATAGTAAATATGAGGGAGAAGATTTTCTTGGAATTTTTGAAGTAAAAGAAAGAAAAAGAGCTGTGTTGATTGGTTTGATGTTTCTTCCGAAATTAGAAGGTAAAGATATCAAAAGTATACTCTTTTTTGGTGGAGCACTTTTCGGAATGGTTTCAGGAATTGGAATGTGTGTGTTCCAAAAAATGTGGGCAGCCTTTTTGATAGGTTGGGTAGCTGGGATTATTGCAATGGTTGTTGCGGTAGTCCTTAATCAAAAAACAATTAAAAAAGAGAATGAAAGGAGAAAAAGATGAAAGAAGAATTAAAGGATAAATTAATAGGCTGGTTGTCTCTGCTTTTAATTTTTGCAGCGATTGGATATTTTGTCAGTAAAGACAATAGTCTTTTTCAGAAGATTTGTATGGGAGTTAGTATTCCCTCACTAGCAATACTTGCATTCGACTGGTTTATGGTTGTGATGGTGGGAGATTATAAGAAATTAAAGAAACATCAACTTCAAACTAAGGAAAGGAGGAAAAATGAAAAAAATATTACTTAAAATTGCTCTTTGCCTATTAGCTTTTCTCTTGCCCATTGTTTCAGCGATTATTTGTAGTCAGTTACCAATAGATTCGAATCGGATTGTTCTTGCTTTTGCTGCTTTCTTGATGCTTGGAATTTGGGGATTATCATTTCTGAGGATAAAACTGATTAAGATACTTCCTGAAGAACTTTTTGATGCTCTGCTTGGTTCAGCGGTTATTGGACTCCTTGCAGTAGGCGCATATTTAATCTTCTGAAAAAAGCAAGATACTTATTTTACACCAGGATAGGTCCTGGTATTTTTTTGTCTTTATCATATATACATATATAACTGTAAACTTTTTATACTATAAAAGATAAATAATTGCATGGATATGTTAGTTTATCAGGGAATGTTCGGTTTTTTTGGGGGTCTGGTGAGATCTCTTATAGGAATACTAAAATATCTTAAAACAAAAAAAGGAAAGAAAAGAATAGACTGGGTTTATCTTATATTAACACTAATTGCTTCTGCATTAATGGGAGCATTTTCTTCTATAATAATATCAGGAGACTACAGAGTCAGTTTAGCTTCAGGATATTTAGGTATAGACATAATCGAAGATCTATTCAAGATAATATTAAAGAAACAACACTTATACAGAGAATAAAATGATTGAAATTTTTACCATTGGCGGATATAATGAAGTCGGAAAAAACATGACTGCTATCCGTTACAATGATGAAGTTGTCATAGTTGACATGGGTTTTTTTCTTCCTAAATTAATTTCCTTTGAAGAAGAGGGCGGAGACAGAAGAAACTTAACTGAAAAAGGATTAATTAAACTCGGAGTTTTTCCTGATGACACTATCTTGAATTCTATAAAAAATAATGTTAAGGCAATTGTTCTTGGACACTGTCACTTGGACCATATTGGTGCTGTTCCTTTTTTAGCTCCAAAATATAACTGTTCGGTTTTTGGGACTCCTTACACTATTGAAGTTTTAAAAACCATGATGGATGATGACAAGATGAGGATAAAAAATCCTTTGGTTGCTATGAATCCCGGTGTTGTCAAGAAAGTTTCTGCACATATTGAAATTGAACTTATTAATGTTACACATTCTACACCCCAGACTGCAATGGTTGCAATTCATACTCCTGAAGGCATTATAATTTATGCAAATGATTTTAAATTAGACAGCCATCCTGTTATAGGAAAGAAACCTGATTTTGATCGTTTGAAAAAACTTGGTGATTCTGGTTTTGTTAAGGCTTTAATTTTAGATTCTCTTTATGCAGGTGATGATCGTAAGACTCCTAGTGAAAAAGTTGCACGTGAGATGCTTAAAGACGTAATGTTTGGAACTGAGAATACTGGTAATGCAATAATTGCTACTTCTTTTGCTTCACACATTGCACGTATAAAAAGCATGGTAGAGTTTGGAGAGAAGTTAGACAGAAAGGTTGTTATTCTTGGGCGTAGTATGATGAAGTATATTGGTTCTGCTGAAAACCTTGGTATTGTTAATTTTAGCTCTAATTCTGAGATTGTGGGTTATGGTGATAAAGTAAAGAAAAAACTTACACACATACAGAAAGAAGGTAAGTCTAAGTATTTGATAATCTGTACTGGCGGACAGGGTGAGACTGGAGCTATTTTAACACGTATTGCAAATAACCAGTTACAGTTTAGGTTTGATTATGAGGATCATGTTATTTTTTCCAATAAAACAATACCTGTTCCTGCAAATATTGAAGCACGTAAAAATCTTGAAAGAAATCTTAAGAACCAGAAGGTTAGAATCTTTAAGGACATACATGTTTCAGGACATGCTGGACGTGAAGATTTACGTGACTTGGTTAAAATGATTAAACCTTTGAACATAATTCCTGCTCACGGTGATTCTGCTATGTTAAACCACATGATAGATTTAGCTGAAGAGATGGGTTATGTGAAAGGAAAGAATGTTCATTTTTGTTCTAATGGAAACAGAGTGTTTTTGAAATAAAAATCTTATAAGATGAAAAAATTAACAAGGCCTGAGGCTATAAAAATCGTTAAGGGATTTATTGATTCTATATTAGTTCATGAAGAATGGTATAAACAGATTTTAAAACATATCAAAGCCATAGTATTGTACGGATCTGTTGCTAAAGAAAAAAACCGGCCAGATTCAGACATAGATGTTTTAGTATTTGTTCCGTTAGCAATAGAAGAAAAATACACAAAAGGAGAATATTTCTATAATTATGACGGGTATGAGATAAATATGGTATTAAGATCAATAGAACGATTGAGAAAACTTGCTAAGGAAAATAACAATAAATTCCAAATAGAAGTGTTTAGACAGTCAGAAATAATAACCGAAACAGATGATGAGGTCAGAGTATTAATAAAAAAATTGGTTGGATAAGTTAAGGTGAATGTTGTTCTAATGGAAACAGAGTGTTTTTGAAATAATGTTTACTCTGGTTTATAGATATTTACTTTAGTTTACATATTTTTGAGTTGACTACAATCTGTAGTAGGCTTATTTTTTAGCTGTCCGATTTTTTCGGACAACTTAGGGTATTTGATTTTTTTTCAATTTGTTTAATTTTTTCCCGTATTTTCTTGATTTCTTCAAGTTTTAAATTATTTTTGAATGCAATTATCTGGGGATTAAACTTCATTGCAATAGAAATCATCTCTTTGGCAGATTCTTTTGTTGCAGGATTGTTTTTAGTAGGAGTAATATAATATTGTTTGTCAATTCTTTCAACCTTGGCTTTTGAAAAAACAGAATGAAATTCTTTTTGATTAAAAAAATCTTTTAAAAGTATTGCTGCAGCAGAATGATTTTCACATTTTATCCCGCATTTGAAAAAGAGTGATAAAACATTGTTATACATGGAATAGTAGCTCTGAGTTACTGCACTCTCAAAATAATCATTATTAAAAGCCAGAATTGCAACTTCTCTGCATTCAATCCCTTTCTTCTCATAGGAAATTGCCATCTGTTCAGAACATTCAACAAGTTCTAGTTTCTCTTCTTCTTTTAGTTTATTTAAAAAATCCAAGCTTTTCATAAAACCTTTCTCCTCCCTGGAGGATTATGTGGTTTTTTATGATTTCTTGGATTAATAAATCTTCTTTGTTAAATTCCCCAAATTTTACGCTAATCTTCTCATTAATATTATTAATCGTTTCTTTTACTTTTTTATCTATTGAATCTATATAGATATCTATATCACTGTCTTCTTTTGGATTGAATTTTGCATAACTTCCAAATAAAATAATCATTTGATTAGGATATTTTTGCGTTATTTCTTTGAATAATGGCTCCAGGGTATTGTATTTGCAAAGAAGTTTTGCAAGTTTGTAGTTTTCAGCGCTTAGAATGAAAGTTTTTGCAATAATATTCTTTTTAATGAAATAAATATGATTTTTGCCTTCTTTATTATAATCTAAGATATTATACTGGCTTAATTCATTTAATATTAACTGTATTCTTGTAAGCGAGGTTTTTAGCTCTTTGGCTAGTTCTCTTCCGTGGAGATCTTTTTTTAACAAAGCGAGTAAAACTTCAAATTGATAATTGATTTTTATTTGTGTCATATGAACTTTATAAAAGTCATTAGTATTTAAAGGTTTTGATAGGGTAGGTACAATTTGTACCCATCCTTTAGAATTGATTGGCGGAAATTTTCCGATTTTGGTATGATTTTCAGTTGGTTACATTTTGTAACCGGCTTGGTTTTTGAAATGATCTTTAACTGTACGATTTTATCGTATGGTTCAAATAGTCTCAGTTGTAAACAAGGTGTTAACTACTGGTTTTAGTGTGTATTTTTACGGAAAATCTTCCGGTTTTTTAGAAGTAGAATTCTTTTACGTATTCAAAATTCATGCTGTTTAGCATCCCTGTTTCCAGATTATCCGGATATTCAGTATTCATTAAACTGTATGAGTATTCTGCTCTTAGTTCTCCTATGTTTCTGTAGTTTCCCTGTTTCATTACTGTGTTTAGTTCTGGAATTGTTTCTTTATCATATTGTATTTGATTGAAAGAGATTCCTACAAGAAAAACTATCAGGATTATAGTTAGTATTTGTTTCATTTTAAAGTTTTAATTTTTGGTTTTATTTAAAGGTTATGTTACGGAAGAGGGGAGTGAAAGAATTATATAACTAAAACATATTTTTAAGATAGATTACATTTTTAAAATGTAGTGATACATAATAGAAACATTTAAATAATAGTATATATCTAAATATTAAGATGTTTAATAAGCAAAAAACAAAAATGGATCGTAAGGTTATAAAAGAAGAAAGATTTAAGAGGATTGCTAGTCGTAGAGTTCAAGAAATTCTCGATAAAATGAGATTATTAAAAAATTGTGCAAATAAATCTAATTATTCTTATAATGAAGAACAGGTGAGAAAGATTATAACTACAGTAGAGGATGAATGGAAGAAATTAAAATTAGAATTTAGTAAAAATAAATCTAAAAGGGAGTTTAGTTTGTGAAATGAATGACGAGGATAAAATAAGAAAATTCGAATCTGCTTTCAAAATAGAAGATATTAATATTGATAATGATCGGCTTATGGTCTATGTTATTGATATATTGGAAGGAATGAAAATTGAACCAACTTTTGATAAGACTGTGGTGGCGGCATTTAAGATGTTTCCATCTAGATTTTCGCTTGTGGGTTTTAAAGAATATCCAGATGCAAAGCGAGTGCACGATTGTTTATTTCATTGCACTTATAAGACAAAAGGGTGGATAATTGGAAATGCTCAGAGTGGTTATAAAGTTTCTGATAAAGGAAAATATTACCTCGAAGAAATTCAAAAAATAATAGATAAGGAAATAGAATTACCTAAGACCTACCAAGAAAAAGTTCGAAGAAAAGAAAGAACAGCAATTGATTCCTTTAAGGAAACTAAAGCATTTAAAAAGTATTTTGATGGAGGAAAAAAGGATATTGATAAGGATGATGTGAAAGAGGCTCTAAACATTTTTAAATATGCAGATAAAAAAGATATAGAGAAAAATCTTTATAAATATCTTTCTTATGCGGAGATATTAGATGATAGATTGGCTTTAGACTTTTTAAATTTTATAAGTAAAAATAAGGAGAGGTTAATATAATGACGCTAGATTTAAGCAAATCTTTTAATAGAAAACCGGGTATTATAACCGAGAAATGGTGGGAAAGAACTGTAAAAGAAGCCTTTAAAAATGATCCTATAAGGATTATAATTGAACTAATAAAAAATAGTGCAGATAGTTATACTCAACTAGAAAAAAAAGAGAATATAAAACCCCCATTTAAAATATTAGTAGAATTCTCTTGTTGGCCAAGAAAAGCTCCATTCATAAAGGTAAAAGATTTTGCACAAGGCATGGATAGTGAAAAATTAGAAAAAGCTCTTGCATATGGAGCAGAAACTTCCTTAGAAGATAAAGAAGGAGTTACAAGTGCTGAAAAAGGGATAGGATTGAAAGATGCGATGATGGCGATGGAAGAAAATCGTTTGGTAACTATAAAAGAGGATAAACTAAATGAACGTACTAAATATTCTAATTTTGATACAGGTGAAGGTCATATTAATTATATCATAAAGAAAGAAGATAGAATCAAAATTGGTATACCTGAAAATGGGACAATTGTTCAAGGGAGACTACCGGAATACTTTCCAGATAAAAAGTTTAATACGATATGCAAACATCTTGCAAATCATTATATGATGTATAAACTTGTACAAATAGATAATTTTGATATTGTGTGTGTAGATACATCTACAAAAGAAGAATTAACTCTATCAAAATTATATGATCATCCTAAAATTGATAAAAAATTTGAAGTAATAAAGAAAGATATTGTTCTTCCATATCAAAATAGAGATTATCATTTTTTAATTGAAATCAAAAAGTCAAATAAACCTTTGGAGTTTGGAAAACCCTATGGAAAAGCGGGTTTATATTTTTATTATGGAAATTACACAGTCTTGGATTTTAGTTTTGGAAATTCTAGATACCCTGAAATGAGGAGTTTCTTCGGAGAAATAAGAATGGTTATTGAGCCTTTAGTCAGAAAGGGGGAATTGTTTGTTGATGAAAAAAGAAAGGGTCTTAGTGATCATTCATTAAATGAAGAATTGCTAAAAGAAATTGATAAGATCGTAGCTAAAATTGCAGATGAACAGAGGGAAGTAACCAGTTATGTTTTTAAGAAAGAATCATGGATGCAAGAAGAAATGCAAAAAATATATCAGGATATAATTGGAAAGGGGAAAAAAAGTTTCCAATTACCAATAAAACCCAAAAAATTTGAATTTGCAACCCCCCATACAGATGTTATGGAATTCGAACCAAAAAACATTTTCTTAATCATAAATTGTTCTATTATTTCATCAGGAATTGAAATTTCTTTATTAACTAAAAATCAAAACTTAGATATAATCTCACCATCTAATAAAAAAATAATTATAAAAGAAGGAGAGACAGATGAATCGGCTATAGAAAAAGATGGAGAAAAATTTATTGTTAGAATTATAAAAGTATATTCTGAAAAGAAAGATTCAGAGGATGAGATAATTGCTAGATTAGATGGTTATCACTCATCTAAAATTGGAATTTCTTTAATATCTAATCCGATATTTAATCCGAGGGAAGGGTTTGAATTTGCTCCAAAGGAAAATGGAGAAGTAACTATTAATGAAGGAGCGACAAAAAAAATTGATTTAGTTATAAGTCAATCATTATATGATGAAAAAGATAGAAAAATAAGAGTGGACAATTCCCATGAAGGAATAAAATGTGCAGGAAATTTTGAGATTCCAACAACAAGAAATTTAGAAATATACAAACTAAAGAATGTAATTAGATATCCCTTTGAGATATTGTCAAAACCTGGAGAAACAGAAGAAAGGAGCGGTAAGATTAAGGCTTTCTATAAAAATAAAGAAACAGAATTAAAAATTAATGTGATAAGCCCAGGGGGAATAAATTTTAAAGGAGTGAAATTTGTTAAATCCGAAGGAACTCAAGAAATATCTGATTACAAGGATGATGGTTATGTTTATATTTATCAAAATCATCCTTTAGTAAAAAAATATAAAAAAGGAGATTGGCAAAATAAAAATGATTGTTTAACCTTTCTGGCGGATATTATATCTCGAGAATTTATTGAAAAAACAATCAGAGAGTCTATTAAATCTGGGAGATCAAAGTTTCAGATAATTAATCAGGATAATCCTGAGTTGGAGATAAGACAACATTTTGTTAAAGAATATTATGAAAAATCAGAAAGGATTCATGGAATTCAGATAACTTACCTAAAAACTGCAGAATTAAGATAATTTAAAAATTATTATTCTTTTAATCTACTCTTCCCATATCTTACATATTTCTTTGAAATATCTATCCCTATACTCTTCCTATTTAGTTTTTTTGCTACCATCGATGTTGTAAATGTTCCTGCAAAAGGATCTAAAACTAAGTTTCCAGGATTACTACTAACTCTAATAAAAATTTCTATCAATTCAGGAGGGAGTTGGCAGGCATGCCATTTTTTTCTTTCTTTCCTTACATTCTTTAGTAAATTCTTTTTTATAATATCTGTTGGTCTTCCTTTTAGTTCAAATAACTCTAATAGATCTTTAATGTCTAAAGTATCATAAGCTCCCCTCCCTTTTGATCCATTTTCCAATCTGATTCTTACTTTACTAACTTCTGGATTTTTATATGGTTGGATTATTTCGCTACGATTAAAAGTATAATCTTTTCCTTTTGTTAAAAATAGAATAGATCTGTGACTCCTAGTCCAATTTTTTTTAGAATGTCCAACATTTGTTGGATAATGCCAAACTATCCATCTTCTTAGATGCATTTCTAATTCATCTTCTAAGAATGGGAGAATTCGAGCATTTAATTCCGGATAATTCATAATATATAAAGATCCGGTATCTTTTAGAATTCTATGTACTTCTTTTAGTCTCTCTTTTAACCAATCTAAATACTCCTCTGGTTTTTTTCTATCTTTAAAATCTTTTTTTACGTAAGGAATGTTTTGGTTATAGGGAGGATCTGTGAAGATTAAATCTACAGAATCTGAGGGAAAATTTTTCATTACTTCTAAACAATCTCCACAAATAAATCTGTGAGGTTCCTCTTTTTTCATTAGATTAATGAAATTTTACCATTTATATTTTTATGTGATCCCTTATAAGTGATCAATTTAGAATTTATTATTTAATATCTTGAACTATAAATAATAGCTATGCACGTTTGGATATAAACGTTTATCAAACTAATATTAGCTAGATCCAACCGCTGCAATTATAGTTTCTGTTAATCCAAAAAGGAGTAGGCATACAGTACTAATCCAGGTTATAATTTGAACATTAGAAGATACCAGCAGAATAATCAATAGAATTATCCCCAGCACCATCTGGACGATTCCTGCGCCGACCAATATTTTTTTAACTTTCATAAATCTTAAATATTATCTCTTTACTATATATGCTTTTCTATCATATCTTCTACATATCTCCTCCACCCCAACAAACATTATAAATTACTCTTTCCAAACTAAACTCAATGAAATTTGCACATCTGGCAGACTGCCACATCGGAGGCTGGAGAGAACAAAACCTAAGGGATCTAGGCTTAAAATCCTTTGAAAAAGCAATAGATATATGCATAACTAATCACACAGCTTTCATTCTAATTTCAGGAGACTTATTTAACACAGCTTTACCGCAAATAGAACTAATCAAGGAAACAGCAAGAATTCTAAGAAAAGCAAAAGAACACAACATAGACATATACATAATACCAGGAAGCCATGACTTCTCAAATTCCGGAAAAACAATGCTTGACGTATTAGAAAACTCAGGTTTAGTAGAAAACGTATTCAAAGTAAAAGAAAACAAACTAATAATAACTGAAGACAAGACCGGAGTAAAACTAGCAGGAATGTTAGGAAGAAAAGGCTCTTTAGAGAAAAAAGACTATGAAAACTTAGATTTTAAAGACATAGAAGAAGAAAAAGGATTTAAAATATTCATGTTTCACACAGCTCTGGAAGAGTTTAAGCCAAGCGATTTAGACAAAGTAGACTGCATGAATACTAATGAATTACCTAAAACTTTCAATTATTATGCAGGAGGACATATTCATTACAGGTTTGAAACTAATTTCGGAAAAGGAAAACTGGTTTTTCCAGGAGCTTTATTCCCAAACAATTTTAAAGAACTTGAGGAATTCAGAAACGGCTCTTTTTATTTAGTAGATGACAACCTAAACACAGAGTTAGTAGAAATTCCAATTAAAGAGGTTTTAAGCTATCATATTAACGCAAATGATAAAATACCGAACCAAATAACAGATGAAATATTAAACAAGGTAAATGATTTTAATGACAAGATTGTTTTGCTAAGAATTGAAGGAACTTTAAAGTCAGGAAAAGTATCAGATATTGATTTTAACCTAATTAATGAAAAACTAAAAGATTCTTACATTGTTTTGAGAAATACTAACAAACTAGAAACAAAGTCTTTTGAAGAAGTGGAAATTAAAAAAGGTAATGTGGAAGACATAGAAGAAAACATTGTAAAAGAGCATTTAGGACAGATTGAGATTGAAAACGAAAAGCATTTGATTGATGTTCTGATGAAAGTTTTAAACGAA
Source organism: Candidatus Nanoarchaeia archaeon (assembly GCA_028714375.1). Taxonomy (GTDB): domain Archaea; phylum Nanobdellota; class Nanobdellia; order SCGC-AAA011-G17; family JACPNG01; genus JAQTMY01. The sequence goes on from JAQTMK010000004.1 coordinate 45,993, forward strand.
GAAAAGGAAGAAGGGGAAAAAGTCTATGATTTTGAAGCTAGGATTTTTAAGAATTTTATTGAAGGGTTAAAACTGAAAGAGATGTTCTAAAATCGTAAATATTAATTTCTAAAATAAAAAGATTTATTAGTTAAGTTTATCTAAAAGTGGTATGAGAAAAACCAAGATAATTTGGTATCTATTAACATTTATCCCAATCTTACTATTAATTTTAGGTTATATTTTTCCCTCACATTTTTTTGGAAATCAGGAAGTAATAAGGAATTTTGTAACTAAATTTGGGGTTTTTGCTCCTGTTGCTTTTATAATTCTTCAAATTCTTCAGGTTATAATCACTCCGTTTAGCCATTATGCAGTTTCAATCGCAGGAGGATATATTTTTGGAACATGGTATGGATTTCTCTACAATTGGATTGGAAGAGTAATCGGAACTGCAATAGCATTTTATCTTGGAAGAATATTTGGAAGAAAAATAATAAAACATGTTGTTAAACCTGAAACTTTGCAGAAATATGATCATTTTATTGAGAAAGGAAGAGTATTATTGTTTTTAGCTTACTTCTTGCCTTTATTCCCAGATGATGAGATATCTTATCTTGCTGGAGTCTCTGCAATAAATCCAAGAGTTTTTCTACCTTTAATGATTATAGGACATATTAGCGGAAGTTTAAGTTTAGCGTATATTGGAAATGGGATACAATCAATCAAAGAGCCAATGTTCATAATATTGTCCTTAATTACCCTGATTGGGGGAATTTGGTTTGTGTTGCATTACAGAAAAATAAGAACAGCACAGCCTATTAAAACATAAAATATATTCCTTTACAACTATACTTATAAATTCTCTTTACAAACAAAACCTTAGATGATAATAAACAAAGTAAGATTAAGAAACATAAGAAGTTACTTAATTGAAGAAATTGAATTTCCTGAAGGTTCTACATTATTGGCAGGTGATATTGGTTCTGGTAAATCTTCAGTTTTATTAGCAATAGAGTTTGCCTTGTTTGGAATAAGAAAAGGAGAGCTAAGCGGAGATTTACTTTTAAGAAAAGGGGAAGATGAAGGTTATGTGGAATTATTTTTAAGTGTGGAAGACAAAGAATACATTATAAAAAGAAACCTGAAAAGAACTTCTGCGGGGGTTTCACAGGAATCAGGATACATAATACATGAAGGAGCTAAAAGAGAAGGGACTGCACAGGAACTAAAACAATATGTATTAAACATTCTAAACTATCCAAAAGAACTTTTAACAAAAACTAAATCTTTGATTTACAGATATACAGTTTACACACCGCAGGAAGAGATGAAATTGATTCTTTTAGGTGAAAAAGACGCAAGATTAGATACTTTAAGAAAGGTTTTTGGCATTGACAAGTACAAAAAGATAGGGGAAAACTCAAAAATAATTACCACAAAGATAAGAGAGAAACAAAAAGAGATTGCTGGTTTTATTTCTGATTTAAACCAAAAAATAGACCAGAAAAACAATTATGAAAAAGAACTGAACCAGATAAAAAATAACATAAAAATAATAATACCAAAATATGAAGAACTTAATTTAAATCTTAAAACAAAAACTAATTCTATAAAAAATTATGAAGAAAAGATAAGAGAAGAAAACGAACTGAAAAAGAAATTTGAATTAAATAACCTAAGAATAAACACAAGTTTAGAAAAAAGAAAACAAAATTCTGAGAAATTAATGCAGTTGAGTTTACAAATTGAAAATCTTAACAAAGACATTGTTGTTTATGACTTGGAGGAAATAAGGAAAACAATTGTTTTTAAGAAACAGGTTCTGGAAACAGAACAAAAAGAATTAGACATGATCAAGAATGAAATATCAAGATGCTTGCTTCAGGAAGAGCAGTCAAACACACTAAAGAAAGACATTGAAGAACTAGATCTATGCCCTCTATGCAAGCAGGAAGTCACAACTGATCATAAAGACAAGATAAAAAGGCAGGAATATGAAAAACTAGACAAACTTAATCTAAAAAAACAGGAATTAATAGGGAAAAAAAGCGGTATTGAAAACAAGATTGATGTTCTAAATACTGAACTTGAAGAACTTAAAGAAAAACAAAACAAAGCTGAACTGGTTTTATACAAGAAGAAAAACTTAGATGAAAAAATAAAAGAAAAAAGCAAAATAGAAAACGAAATTGAACTAACAAAAAAAGAAATAGGAATTTTCAATGAATTAAACAATGAAATAAATGAAAAGCTGAAAAACTTCAAGGGTTTGGAAGAATTGTATAACAAAGAAAGAGAAGAGTTAGAAATTCTAAGAGAAAAGTTTAGGAAGATTGAAATTGAAAAAGTAAGATTTGAAACTGAGATTAATTCAATAAACATAAACATCCAGAAAATAACAAAAGAAATAACTGAAAGAGAAAAACAAAGAGACAAATTAAATTACCTGACTAATCTTAAACTATGGATTGAAGAATCTTTCCTTAACATGATGACCCTGATGGAAAAACAAGTCATGATGAAGGTACATTATGATTTTGACAGTTTATTCAGGGACTGGTTTAATATTTTGATGAACAGTGAAGATATTACAATAAGTTTGGATGAAGAATTTACACCAAAAATATTACAGAACGGACATGATATTGATTATAGTTTCTTATCTGGTGGGGAAAAAACTGCTGCTGCCTTGGCTTACAGATTAGCATTAAATCAGGTAATTAATAACTTAGTCTCTGAACTAAAAACAAAAGATTTGATCATTTTAGATGAGCCAACAGATGGTTTTTCATCTGAGCAGTTAGACAGAATGAAATTAGTCTTAGATGAATTAAAGATAAAACAGATATTAATTGTAAGCCATGAAGCCAAAATTGAGAGTTTTGTGGACAATACAATAAGGTTCAAAAAAGAGAATCATGTCAGTAAGATTTTTTAGGAAGTTTTATAAATTTAGATATTGTTAGTTTTTTATTAAATTTCAGGCCTGAAAGGCGTTACTAAGAGGTGTTTCTTAGTTAGAGTTATGTTCTAAAATTTAGGTTGTCTGGAAGGACTGAAATAACCTTTTGGATGGAGTTCTTGATATGAAAAAGGTATTATTTGCCTTTTTAATTTGTTTTGTTCTTTGTTCTTTTGCTTTTTCTCAAAATCTTTCTGAGCAGCAGAAATATACTCTAAGGGAGATGCAGGATTATTTTAAAGGACTTAGATTTTTTCCTGAATACAATGCGACTGCTAAAAATATTTATTTACAACTTGTAGAACATTCGGGAATGCAATTTCCTGTTTTCTATGCTCAGACGTTCCAATGGGGACAAGCTAATTATGGAGGAGTCATTGTTATCGATATTTCCATACTTTCAAAAGGAAAGGATATTCTAGCTTTTGTACTTGCTCATGAATGGGGGCATCAAGCGTTGGGTCATGGACCAAATATATACCACCAGGGAACAGTCTGGAGTTATTCTAAATGGCCACGAATTAAAGAAGAAGAGGCAGATGAGTATGCTGCAGAGTTCCTCTGTGACTATGGTTATGATATCGAAAAGGTTTGCAACTTCCTAAGAAGTAATCCATTCTCCGACCCAATGCATGGAAGCGGATCAGAAAGGGCAGCAAGTGTAAAAAAAACAGCAGTTGGATGTGATAATTCTGAAACAAATGATTCTCCGAAGATATGTTCAAAGTGTAAGGGAACCGGATTTGTTCTTGTTAACGAAACCTGTAGTTGTTGTAGAGGAAACGGATATCTAATTTGTGCGAGATGTATGGGAAACGGAGGATGGTGGTACTATGGACAGTGGGTAACTTGTAATTCTTGTTTTGGTCGTGGAACGCTAATTTGTGGATGTTGCCGAGGAGCAGGTGGACGCCAGGTTAGAATTGTATGTGACAGGTGTGATGGGATTGGAGAAGAAGATTAGTCATCCTGAACACATTAATCTAAATAATTTTTGAAGTGAAGGACTTTTTGTTCTTCCTTCTTTTTTAATTCTATAGTATATATAAGTATTATAGGTTAATAAGAATTATTTCAGAAGATATTATTAAAACCCTGGCAAGCATTCCGAAGAATGCCTGCTGGGGAAAAAGAGGTGATAATTTCTACGATACATAGAAGTTTATAAAGTTTTCGGTTGTATTAATCTTAAAGTAATTACAGGCTATTGTATTATGAAAGTGACTTGTAATCTTAATCTAAACCTAATTTTGAGCATTTTTCGACATTAAACTAAGGCTGGCAAGGTACGAGCTTTCCAAGATAGGCTCTTTCCTTAGAATAAAACCCGGTTTTTGGATTCCCTGCTGGATAAATTAATAATCTTGGCACCACCCGATTATCCCAATTACTTGAGGTTTTTATTATATATCCTCCCTCGCTTGCTAACCCACAAATAAATGACCTAACGTCCTCATACAAGTGTTTTAATTCCTTTCCTTCTGGAGGGCGTAAGTAGACTATTCCATCAATTATTTCTTTTAAATCAGAAGTAACTTGAATATCCCATTTTTTAGTTAGTTTTTCCAAATAATTCTGATCAATTACTAAGCTTTTTGGAGTATGTCCCTTTTCCATGGTATTTATAAGGATTCCACAATATAAAAATTTTTTTATTTCCATAGAGAAATTTATAAACTTCCTGAGTTTAATTACGTTATGGAAATCATAGCTATTAACAATATAAAAAAGAACCGAATCGTAAAAGATATCAGGGAAGGCAAGATTTTCATATATCCTACAGACACTATTTACGGCCTTGGATGCAATGCTTTAGACAGGGAAGCGGTTTCAAAGATAAGGGGGATAAAAGAAAGGGAAAACAAGCCTTTTTCTGTCATAGCCCCCTCTAAAAAGTGGATTTTTGACAATTTTAAGGCAAATAAAAGCTACATAGACAAACTGCCAGGACCATTCACTTTTGTTGTTAAAATGAACAAAAAGGGCATTGTAGCTGAAAATGTAAACCTTAAGAGCAACACCTTGGGGGTAAGAATACCTAACCATATATTCAGTGTATTGGTGCAGGAAGCTAAGGTTCCTTTCATAACAACTAGCGTCAATATTTCTGGCAAAAAGCCAATAAATTCAGTAAAGGAAATACCCAAAAAAATACTTAAAAACGTGGATATAATAATAGATGAAGGAACATTAAACAACAACCCTTCAACTGTAATAGATCTGACAGGAAAGACAGCAAAGATACTGAGATAATTTAATTGGAATAAGCTAATTTTAGTTCGCAATTTTTATCTTTTTTGCACTGATCTTTTAGCTGATTGATAGTGATGTATCCGAATGAACGGGTTTGTTCTTTTTTTATATCTGCCCTATGTTTAGGGAGAATAACATAAGGGCCAAAATTATTCCCACCATTAACAATCCCTTTCATGTACCCAAGGACTAATTCATCTTTATTATAAAATTTAGAACATTTTTCTAGAATATTAATACAATATAAGATATTATCTGGATGAGTCCAAGCAAGATAGTTCTTTTCAGGAAGATTAACCCTTGGGAATTCTCTATCTACCTTTCCTACTAAATCAGCTTTCATACTCATTTTATTAATACTCCACTATATAAATATTTTACGTTTTAAGCTTCCTTGTCAACATATTCCTTTATAAACAATTTAGATACATACTTCCTTTGACGTATAAATTGCTTATTATTAGATCTAAGAAATTCCTCAAAATCTTTCTGTCTTTTTTTAATAAGTGTACTTAGTGTTACAGGTTGTTTTCCTATATATTCTGAGATATTAAATTGGTTCACATCTGTAAATCCTCTAGTCAGATTGATCTTGATATCCCTTGTATCTGTGTGGATTAGGAGGGGGATTTTCCATGCATTAAATATTGCATCTTTGTTTGAAATATATAAACCATCCTGATCTTGTATGAAATCTCCTTCTGAATTTAATAAAAACTCATTTGCATACTTTATGAAAAGGCCAGTAACTTGGTTTAGCTCATTTTCATCTTTAAGTTGGATCAGTAGATCATATTGAAGAGATTCTCCAACAGCGACTTTTCCTTCTTTTTTAGCTAACTCTTTGGAAATTTCTTCCCCGTCTTCATTAAAATATCTCATCTCTTCCGGATCTTCAAATTCGGGTATTGTCTTATAATATGCATCGCGCTTGGTTGCTATGTTCTGATTGTCAATTAATCTATGATTTATATTTACTCTTTCATCTAGACTAAATCCTTCTTCTTTAAATTTTTGAATCAATTCTAGGTAGTGTCTATCTTGATTCTTTAGATCTGAATGTAAATAATTTAAAAATAGTCCACCTTTCGGGTATTTTTGTGTATCTAAGTAGATATTATATCCGGTAATCAAGAGTTTTCTATCCTCTCCTTTTTTTGGAAGAATCTTAGGAATATAAAAATGCCTTATTCTTTCCAAATCTGTTTCATTATCCTTCAATAATTGGATTAGATCCAAATTTTTCATATGAATATCCTAATTTAAATATTTATAAACTTTATTATTTTTACTACTTTTTAATTAATATATTACTTAGTTTTAGTCTGAAAAGACAATATTTAAATATTCATGAATGATTTCTAAAGTAATAGAGGTGAACTATGAGAAAAATTATTCCAATCCTTGTATTTATTTTATTAACCAGTTTTGTTTTTGCTGATGATATAGACATAACCTATACTATAGACAATCCAAAGGTAATTCCGGGGGAAGAAGTCTTGGTCAGAGTTGACATAATCAACAATGCTGATGAGAATAATTTTTTAGTAATACCTCATGAGTTTTCATCAAAACCATTTGACGATGTGTTTGAATACATAAGAGCATATCCTGAAAAAATAAATGTGGGTGATGGAGATTCAAAAAGAGTTGATATTATTGCAAGAATAAGCAATGATACAATTCCGGGAATAACTTATCCATTTTCACTAAAAATAAAATCTTTAAAGAATCTTGAACTAAAAGGCACGGAAGAAGTTCAGGTAAAAGTTTATGAGCCTGAAAAAATAGTTTCAATAAACACTGATTTTCCAGACGAGATAATTGCAAAAAGAAATTTCAAATTTAATTTAGAGTTAGAGCCTAACGTTAATTTAGTTTTGGAAGATGTTAGGATTGAACTTGGAGGAAATTTATTTGAAGAAAAGGATTTCGATGCAAATTTAATGTACAAGAATCCTCTGGAAAAAGAAATAATATTGGATATCAATCCAAACACACCAAAAGGAATTTACACAGTAGAAATAAAAGCTTACTACAAAGGAAATCTAAGGGGATTTTATTCAAAACTTGTTGAAGTTGTGCAGAATCCATACGTGAAAGAAGATACATTCAGGGAATCGGGATTCTTGTATGACAAAACAAACTTCATAAAAATTAACGAAGGTAATGTTGAAGAGCAGGAAGGATTTTATTATGAAGCTGACTGGTTCACAAAAATATTCACAATATATTCGATAAAGCCAACAGAAAAAGACTCAAAAGGATATTCCTGGGAATTTGGTTTAGAACCAGGAGAAAAATATGAGGTTGAAGTAAAGACAGACTACAGAGGAGCATGCATCACAATTTTAGTTTTAATTTTACTAGGAGTTTTAGGAATCTACTTCTTTGGAAAGAAAGTTGCAATAAGAAAGGAAATATTCAGAGTAAGAAACGAAGGTGGAATATCTGAATTAAAAGTTTTACTGCACATCAAAAACAGAGGACCAGATTTGAAAGACGTAGAAATTTTAGATTATTTACCAAGATTGTTAAAACCAATCAGAGGAGATTATGCAACCTTGGCTCCTGAAAGAATACAGAAAGGTAATGTAGGAATAAAAATCAACTGGAGATTAGATAAATTAAGAAAGCATGAAGAAAGAATAATCACATACAGAGTTGAGCCTGCATTCAAAGTTGTAGGAAGACTAGTGTTACCTGAAGCTGCAGTAACTTACAAGTTCAGGAATAAACACATAAAAGTTAAGAGCAAAAAAATTACCTACTCTTAATTTTTCTTTTTTATTTTTAAATAGATAATTTTATAAACAAAATCTGGTGCTAAATTCTATCCCTGCCTAGCTCAATGGTAGAGCGCACGGCTGTAGATAAATTCACTATCTGACTAGGTATCAACCTTGAATGAAGAATAGTCAGCTGATCCCGTGAGGTTCCTAGTTCGAGTCTGGGGGCAGGGAGTTATCCTCAAGAAGCGAAACCTTTATAAAGGGAAAATTTTACAAAACCCCTATGTTGGCCAGCTTAGTGATTTTATCAAGTGATGACAGTTCATTTTTTTATTAGATAATAGGTGATTAGATATAACTATGCTCCAAAAATCATGATATATCCAGGTATGCCCTGGTAGTGTAGCCGGTCTATCACCCCGCCCTGTCACGGCGGGAACCCGGGTTCGAATCCCGGCCAGGGCGGTTTAATGGACCGGTAGCTCAGCCTGGCACCAGAGCACTGCACTTTTAATGCAGGGGTCGCGGGTTCAAATCCCGTCCGGTCCGTATATAATAAAGAAAATGGTCGAAACAAAAAACATTGATTATACAAAACATGTGTTGACCCCAAAACACATAAAAATGGATGAGAAGGAAATCGAAGAATTACTTTCAAAATATAATATTTCTAAAAAACAATTACCAAGAATTCTTAGAGAAGATCCTGCCATCGCTGAGATGGATCTTAAGAAAGGCGACATTATAAAAATCATAAGAAAAAGCGAGACAACAAAAGAAGCAATATATTACAGGGTGGTTATAGATTAAGATGAATAAAGGACATTTTCTGATACAAAAATATTTTGAAGAGAATTCATTTATTCAGTCAAACATAGAATCATTCAATCACTTCATTGATTTTGAACTACAGCAAATTATCGAGGAAGTCGGGGAAATTGTTCCTACAATAATTCCAGAAAACATGGAAGACTTCAAAATCAAGTTTGAAAAAGTATGGATAACAAAACCAACAATAACAGAAGCTGACGGAAGCAAGAGAGATGTTTATCCTTATGAAGCAAGATTAAGAATGCTTACTTATTCTGCACCAGTAATGCTTCAGGTTTCAACATACATAGACGGAATGCAGAGAGAAACATTCACAACTGAAATAGGAAGAGTGCCTGTAATGGTAAAATCAAAATACTGCCATCTGGACGGAATGGGAAGAGAAGAATTAATCAAAAAAGGAGAAGATCCAATCGAAGAGGGTGGTTATTTCATAATCAACGGTAATGAAAGAGTTTTGATTACTGTAGAAGATTTAGCATCAAACAAATTATTCATACAGCACAACAAGACTGGACCAAGCAAGTTTTCAGCAAAAATATTCTCAGAGCAGGGAGCATACAGGATCCCACACACAATTGAGCAGACAAAAGACGGTATGATATATTTAACATTCACAAGATTCAGAAGAGTTCCTGTTATTCCTGTGATAAAAGCACTTGGTTTGGTAAAAGATCAGGACATTACAAGCTTTATTTCAAAAGAAAAAGAATACGATGATATTTTCATAAACCTATTCGACGCTATGGAAATAAGAACACAAAATGATGCGTTAGAATTTTTAGGAAAAAGAATGGGTATAATCCAGGAAACTGAAATCAAGGTTGAAAAAGCAAGAGAGCATTTGGATAAATATTTACTGCCTCATCTTGGAATAACTGAAAAAAGCAGGCTGGTAAAAGCTTATACTTTATGTAAACTAATTAAAAAATTCTTCATGGTTTCAAAAGAAGGATTACATCCACAGGACAAAGACCATTATACAAACAAGAGATTAAAGCTACCTGGAGAATTACTTGCTGATCTGTTCAGAGTAAACATGAGGATCTTGGTTGGAGATATTTTATACAACTACCAAAGACTTGTAAAGAGGGGAAAATTCTCAACTGTAAAAAACATCATAAGAGACAAATTACTAACATCAAGAATACAGAGTGCTTTGGCTACTGGTTCATGGGTTGGCGGAAGAAAAGGAGTAAGCCAGAATATTATAAGAGACAATTACCTGTCATCTGTAAGCCACCTTATGAGAATTGCTTCATTATTGAGTTCAACACAGGAAAACTTTGAGGCAAGAGCTTTGCATCCAACACATTGGGGGAGATTATGCGCAATTGAAACTCCTGAGGGAACCCCAATCGGTTTAAGAAAAAACCTTGCATTGTTATCAAGAATCACACAGGCTGATACACAGGAAGAAAAAATAAAGAAAACATTAGAAGGATTAGGATTAGAGGCTGCAAAATGATTGACGTATTTTTAAATGAAAAATATATCGGGGAAGTGGCTAATGCCAAGACATTCATGGAGAATGTAAAAGCTGAAAGAAGGGGAGGAAAACTTCCAGCCACAATGAATATTTACTACGATGAAAAATCAAATGAAATTTATCTGGATTCTTCAAAAGGAAGAGCAAGAAGACCTTTGATAGTAGTTGAAAACGGAAAATCATTATTAACAGACGATCATTATGAAAAATTAAAAAAGAATGAGCTTAAATGGAGTGATTTATTAAAACAGGGAATAATTGAATACATAGACGCTGCTGAAGAAGAAAATATTTATGTTGCATTAAAAGAAGAAGACATAACAAAAGAACATACCCACCTAGAAATTGATCCAATTGTAATTTTAGGATTAACAACTTCATTAGTTCCATTCTCAAACTTTGTACAGTCCTCAAGACTTAACAGAGGACAAAAAACACAGAAGCAATCATTGGGATTATATCTGGCTAACTATCACTTAAGGATTGACACTGATGTTAACATACTGCATTATCCTCAGGCACCAATTGTAAGATCATTTATGCATGATGTTTCAAAATACAACGAGCATCCATCAGGACAAAACGTTGTTGTTGCACTTATGAGCTATCACGGATACAACATGCAGGACTCACTGATAATTAACAAAGCAAGCATAGAAAGAGGACTTGCAAGATCAACTTTCTTCAGACCATACTCAAGTGAAGAATTAAGATATCAGGGTGGTTTAGTTGATGAAATAGGAGTTCCTGACAAGGATGTAAAAGGATACAGAAGCGAAGAAGATTACAGACATCTTGAAGACGACGGTATTATTTATCCTGAAGCAAAAGTTGACATGGAACAGGTCTTGATAGGAAAAACAAGTCCACCAAGATTCTTGGGTGATATGGAAGAATTCACATTGGCTGCTAATACAAGAAGGGAAGCATCCACAACAATAAGACACGGTGAAAGAGGTGTTGTTGACAATATCATAATTACTGAAAACGAAGAAGGAAACAAATTAGTTGTTGTAAAAGTAAGAGACCAGAGAATACCGGAAGTTGGAGACAAGTTTGCAACAAGACACGGACAGAAAGGAGTCATAGGTGCTATTGTTCCTTCAACAGACATGCCATTCACTGCATCTGGTTTGATTCCAGACATTATATTCTCACCACATTCAGTACCATCAAGAATGAGTATTTCACATTTAATGGAATTACTTGGCGGAAAAGTCGGAGCTTTATCAGGAAGAACAATTGACGCTACCACCTTCGCAGGTGAAAAAGAAGAAGATTTGAGAAAAGAATTATTGAGTTTGGGTTTCAAGGAAAACGGAACTGAAAAATTATACAATGGAATTACCGGTGAAGAATATGAAGCAACAATCTTTGTTGGAAACCAGTATTACATGAAACTAAAGTATATGGTAGCAAACAAATTACATGCAAGAGCATCAGGAAGAATCCAGCTATTAACAAGACAGCCAATTGAAGGTAGAGCAAAGGGTGGAGGAATGAGACTTGGAGAGATGGAGAAAGACTGTTTTGTAGCACATGGTGCATCTCTATTGCTTAAGGAAAGGTTTGATTCAGACAAAACAAGACTACATGTATGTGAAAGCTGCGGATTATTTGCTGTTTCAGATGACTACAAGGGAAAGAAGTTCTGCCAGAGATGCGGAAACAATGTTGAAATTACAACCATTGAATTAAGTTATGCTTTCAAATTATTATTAGACGAATTAAAATCACTTGGATTTTATCCAAAGCTAAAATTAAAGAGTAAATACCTAGATTAAAATGTTAAGCAGCGTATATAAAAAAGTTGACAGTATTGTATTTGGTTTACTTAGTCCTAAAGAGGTTAAAAAAATGGCCTCTGTAAAAGTTGTTACAGCTGAACTGTATGATAAAGAAGGATATCCAGTAGACGGTGGTTTAATGGATTCAAGAATGGGAGTTATAGACCCTGGAATCAGATGTAGAACATGCGGACAAAAACTAAAAGAATGTCACGGTCATTTTGGTTATATTGAATTAGCAAGACCAATAATCCATGTCAAATTCAACAAGCAGATTCTTGAAATGTTAAGAGCATTCTGTAATGAGTGTGGAAGAATTTTGATTTCCGATGAAGATATTGAAAACAATGTAAAAACATTTGAGATGATTGAAAAGACAAGAGGAAGCGAAGCAAGAAGAAGAAGGATGAAAGCTGTTCTTGCAAAATTAAAAGCTGTCAAGAAATGTCCTCACTGTGCTGCAAAACAATCTAATTACAAATTAGAACCTCCTACTAATTTCCTTGAGGGAGACAAAAAACTAAATCCAATCCAGATAAAAACAAGATTTGAAAAAATAACAGAAAAAGATTTGGAAGGGCTGGGATACAACCCAAGATTTGCACATCCAAGCTGGTTCATATTAACTGTATTACAGATCCCACCTGTAACAATGAGGCCATCAATCACATTGGAATCAGGAGAAAGATCAGAGGATGACTTAACACACAAATTAAGTGATATTGTAAGAATAAACCAGAGATTGTTTGAGAACATAAATGCCGGAGCTCCAGAAATCATTGTTGAGGATTTATGGGATTTATTGCAGTATCATATCACAACTTACTTTGACAACACACTAACACAGATTCCACCTGCAAGACACAGAAGCGGACAACCATTAAAAACATTGACTGAGAGAATTAAAAGCAAAGAAGGAAGATTCAGATACAACTTAGCCGGAAAAAGAGTTAACTTCTCTGCAAGAACTGTAATCTCTCCTGATCCAGAAATAAGATTCAATGAATTGGGAGTTCCTTATGAAGTTGCTATGGAATTGACTGTCCCTGAAAGAGTTACTGACTGGAACAAAGAATGGCTTAAAGTATTTTTGAAAAATGGTCCATTAAAATATCCTGGAGCAAATTATGTAATAAGACCTGACGGAAAAAAGAAAAAAATCACACCTGAAACACAGGATACTTTATTAGAGGAATTAGACAACGGATATGTTGTTGAAAGACATCTGATTGACAGGGACATTGTAATATTCAACAGGCAGCCTTCACTTCACAGAATGAACATAATGGGACACAGAGTAAAAATACTCCCATACAAATCATTCAGACTGAACCCTGCTGTATGTAGTCCTTATGCAGCTGATTTCGATGGAGACGAGATGAACCTGCATGTACCTCAGACTGAGGAAGCAAGAGCAGAAGCAGATATTTTAATGCAGGTACAGACACAGATTATAACTCCAAAGAACGGAACAAACATCATAGGATCATTGGAAGATTCAATTACAGGAAATTATCTATTAACAAAATCTATGGTTATGAACAAAGAGCAGGCTGTAAGTTTATTGTTATCAATTGGTCTTGAAGAAATACCTAAATTCAAGGAAACTGTAACAGGTAAAGAAATTTTCTCTGCTATATTGCCAAAAGACTTTGAGTTCATAAGCGAGACAAAAGAAAAAACTCCAATAAAAGTAAAATCAGGACAGTTGATTGAAGGACATATTGATGAAAAAACAATTGGAGAAGAAAAAGGAGAGTTAATAAGAAGTCTGCATTCACATTACGGAGAGGATGTAACATTAAAATTAATGGCTGATATTTTCAGATTAGGAATAAAAGCTTTGGCTATCAGAGGATTTACAACAAGCTTATCTGACACTGATATGACTGCTGACATAAAAGCAAAAGTAAACAGAGCACTAAGCGACGCTAAAAAAGAAGCTGAAGATTTAATCACACAGTATAATAACAAACAATTAGAGGCACTTCCAAGTAAGACTTTGGAAGAAACTTTGGAAGCATTAATCCTGCAGGTATTAAACAAAGTAAGAAACAAGATAGGAGACTTCCTGTCTGAATCATTAAGTCAGGAAAACCCAACTGTGATAATGGCAAAGTCAGGAGCAAGAGGTAATATGCTTAACATTGCACAGATGGCTGCATGTGTTGGACAGCAGGCTCTTAGAGGAAAAAGAATTGAGATAGGATACGAAGGAAGAACATTATCATTATTCAAGAGAGGAGAACTAACTCCATTATCAAAAGGATTTATTGACAAGGGATTCAAACAGGGAATTGATGCAAGAGAATATTTCTTCCACGCTATGACAGGAAGAGACTCATTAATGGATGTAGCATTAAGAACACCTAAATCAGGATACTTATACAGAAGACTTGCAAATGCATTACAGGACATGAAGATAGAGTATGATAACACTGTAAGAGATGCAAACAGGATGATTGTACAATTTAACTACGGAGACGACGGAGTAGATGTCTCAAGAAGTGTTAATGGTTCAATTGATGTAAAGAAAATAATCAAAGAGGTAGTAGGAAAATGATTGAGAACTATAAAGAAAAAATACCTGCACCATTACTGGATAAATATCTTAAATTAACAAAAGATATGAAACTAACCAAAGACCAAGAGAAAAAAATACTTGACAAGCTAGAAAAAGAATATAATAATGCAAAAATTGCACCCGGAGAAAGCATCGGTGTAATAACTGCTGAGAGTTTTGGAGAGCCAGGTACACAGATGACATTAAATGTATTCCATTTTGCTGGAGTTGCAGAAGTGCAGGTTACACTAGGATTACCTAGACTTATTGAATTATTTGATGCAAGAAAAACTGTATCAACACCTGCGATGGAAGTATTTTTGGACAAGAAATATTCTGATAACCAGGCCACTGTGAAGAAAGTTGCTGCTTTAATAAAAGAAACAAAATTCAGGGAAGTTGTATCCTCATTTTCAATCAATGTTTTGAACTTACAGGTTGAGTGTGAATTAAACAAGAAAAATATAAGGGATCTTAAAATAAAAGAAGATGAGATTGTTGAAGCACTTAACAAAGGACTAAAAGGAGTAAATGTCAAACTAGTAAACAAGGGAGATTCAATTGTACTGAAACCAAATTCTGAAGAATTAAAAGATGTTTACAAACTAAAAGAAAAAGCAAAAGACGTTTTCGTAAGGGGAATTCCCGGAGTTACACAGGTATTGCCTGTAATGCAGGGAAATGAATTTGTTATTTTAACTGCTGGATCTAATTTAAAAGAAGTAATCAAGATACCTGAAGTTGATGAGACAAGAACAAAATCAAACAATATGTTTGAGATGCATGATGTATTTGGAATTGAAGTTGCAAGAAATAACATAATTGAAGAAGCACAGAAAGTCATTCAAAATCAGGGTTTAGATGTTGACATAAGACACATAATGTTCATCGCAGACATAATGTGTGCTACAGGTGAAATAAAAGGTATAACAAGATCTGGAATTACAGGAGAAAAAGAATCTGTCCTGGCTAGAGCAAGTTTCGAAACACCAATCAAACACATAATTGATGCATCTTTAGTCGGAGAAATTGATACTCTTAATTCTGTAATTGAGAATGTTATCTTAAACCAGCCAGTACCACTTGGAACAGGATTACCAGGACTGGTTGTAAAGATGGCAGGAGAAGTTGAAAATGAAAAATCTACAAGAAGCAATAAAAAGTGAAAACCTAACCCTTGGAAGTCAGGTTACAATAAAAAAATTAAGACAGAACAAAGTTAAACACGTTTTCCTGGCAAGCAATTGCAAGGAAGAAGTTAAGAAAGATATTGAAGCTTTGGCAAAAATAAACAAAGCTGAAATAATTTATCTTGATATTGACAATAAGGAGCTGGGAATTGCTTGTAAAAAACCATTCACTGTCAGTGTTTTAAGCTGTTAAATTCTAAAATGAGATACGGTATTGAAGAGATAAATTACATAAATATTATGGAGAAATCCACAAAAGCAAAGATTAAAGACTGTTATCTTGAAAATGATCTCTTAGTTTTCATAACTGACGAAGGTGAAATTGGAAAAGCAATAGGAAAAGCAGGATCAAACATAAAAAGAGTTTCAAACTTATTACACAAACAAATAAAGGTAATTGAATTTAACAAATCACCAGAAATTTTTATTGAAAATCTAATAAAACCTGTAAAAGGTAAAGTTTATAAAGACGAAAATGGCACAATTTTCATTGAGGTAAAAGACATGGCTGGAAAGGCCAATCTGCTTGGTAAAAACAGGCGAAACCTGATAAAAATACAGGAAATTGCCTCTAAATATTTCAAGGATATACAAATTAAAGTTGTTTAAAAATGGCAAACAAAGGTAGAGGATTAGGATCTGGAAAAAAACTTTTAGATAGAAGGAAGAGGATGAGATGGAAAGAAAGACTTTACAAAAACAGAATGTTAAGACTAAAAGAAAGAGCAGACCCATTGAAAGGATCACCTCAGGCCAAAGCAATTGTACTTGAAAAAAGACAGGTAACTGCAAAGCAGCCAAACTCAGCTCTTAGAAAATGTGTTAGGGTACAATTAGTTAAAAACGGAAGACAGGTAACTGCGTTTGCACCAAGAACCGGAGCTATAAAAATAATCAACGAGCACGACGAAGTTGTCATTGAACCTATTGGTGGAACAAAAGGAAGATCAAAAGGAGATTTACCAGCTATAAGATGGCAGGTTATAAAAGTTAATGATCAAAGCTTAAATGCATTAGTAAGAGGTAAGATAGAGAAGGGTAGAAGATGATTAAATTATTTGACAAATGGGATACAAGTAATATTTCAGTTGCTGATCCAGGATTGAGACAATATATTAACCTGCAACCTATCTTAGTTCCAAGAACATTTGGAAGAAACAGCAACATACAGTTCTGGAAATCAAAATATCATATTGTTGAAAGATTAACAAACAAATTAATGAATACTGGTCACAGGGGAAAAACCCACAGAATGAGATCCGGTAATTTCACAGGAAAAGGTCTTCATGTCTATAACACAGTACAGAAAGCTTTAGAAATGGTTGAAAAAAAATTAAATAAAAACCCAGTTGAAGTTTTAATCAAAGCTATTGAAAATGCTGCTCCAAGGGATGAGATTACAACAATAGAGTACGGTGGAGCAAGATATCCTCAGGCTGTTGAAATGTCTCCTCAGAGAAGAGTTGACTTTGCTTTAAGAACAATAACACAGGGATCATATCAAAAAACATTCAGGAAAAAGATGAGTATTGCTACCGGATTGGCTGAAGAAATAATTTCGGCTTACAATCTTGATAACAAGTCTTATGCAATTTCAAAGAAATTTGAGTTGGAGAGACAGGCTGACGCAGCCAGATAGTCCTAAATATATTTCTTAGTTTAATTTTATTTAAATAGACATAATTATTTTTTAATCTATGGAAAAAGAGGAATTGTTTAAAATCAGAAAAGAAATATATCAAAAACTAGATTATTATTCCAGCATAAAAGACAATTATCTGGACATAAATGATAATGAAAAATTTATTGAAGGACTTGAAGGAGCTATTTTAGTTTGTAACGCCTTAGGTTTTCCGGGAAAACATAAACTTTTTGGATTAAACGACAGCAAGATCTGGAGAGAAAATTATTTTGATGATATTGCCCATGAAATCAAGCGGTTAAGTTCAGATGGAAGATTAGACCAAATAAAGACTAAAGAGAAGTATGAGATCTGTAAAGAACATATAAAAGAAAAAGTTGATTCTTTTGTCAGAGGTGGAGAAATGGGTGGGGTCAGTTTTAAGAGTAATTTGGAAAGTCTGGCTGGAGTTCTTTATTATTTAAATATATTCAAAAAAAATAAGTAGTGGGCCCACCCGGACTCGAACCGGGGACATTCACCTTGTAAGGGTGACATCATAGCCACTAGATCATGGGCCCTTGATATAGGAAACCTAAAAATAGTTTAAAAAGGTTTCTATCAAAAAACAATAGCACGATTGTCTCTCTTACATTTAGTAACTACGGTTTCAAAAGATTCCTTGAACTGATCTTCTGGAATAAGTTTTTTTCCAACCTTTGGATCCATTATCAGGAATTTTTTATCCCCATAACCATAGACAACAACAAAATTTGACTGTGCCTTGTGATCCCTAAAAACACCAACATTCATTCTTACAAGAAGTATCCTATCTTCCTTTAAGAATTTTTTAATATCATCAAGGGTTATTTTTTTCTCATAAATCTTTATTCCTTTTTGTTCTGCTTCTTTTAAGATTAGATTTGAAGTAAACTTTGCGTGATTTATTTCTTTAAGTGTATAGCTCTTAAATCTGTAATTTGGATATTCATATTCCTTGTTTTCAACATAAATCTTAGGGTCTAATCCGAGTTCTTTTGCATAAAGAGCCAAGCCATAAATTGAAGATGCTCTTACTGGAAGCAAAGCAGTTTTTCTCCATATCTGGAATTCATTCTCTCTTGTCAATTCTAATTTATTAAAATGATTTAAGACCATCAACAAGGCTGAGCTGCTTCCGGTGTAGTCTGTAGTCTCTACATAAAATTCCATAAAAGAGAAATGGGGCAGGGATATTTAAAGGTTTTCAGAGTAACCAAAACATTTATATAGATTAGCTCAAAAAATAGATAATATGGAAGATATGATGAAAGAAAAACATCCTAAGGATTCTTTTGCGGCTAAACTTGAAGATTCAAAGAAAGACATTGAAAAATTCAAGAAAGAAGTCCTGAAAAAATTTGACAAATACATCCTTGGAATGAGCATACTTCCACCAAAACTTCCTGAAGAACTGAGAAACGAGGAATATTTAAAACTAGAAGCAGAAAAAAAAGAGCATGAACTGATTAATATTTTAATTCTTATTGATGATTCTGACAGCAAAAAAATGTCCAAAGAGGAACTTGGAGACAAATTAACAAACATAACAAAAGAGATGGCAACAAGCGTGAATAAAAAACTAAATCCTATTCCACTTTTATTGTCTGGCTTGAAAGAATCATGCTTTGATTCAAAGTTTGACATATTAAAAGCAATCGGAATGTCTATAATATTTTATGATAAAGGAATTTTGGGAGCATTAAAAACAGCAGAGATACACAAAGCAATGACTGTTGAGAAATTTGAAAGATATGTATTAAGTTATGTTGCTGCTGGTTCATTATTCAGAGGCGATGCAAACTCAAATGATATTGATATCTTCATTGTTATTGATGATACTGATGTAAAAAGAATGCCACGTGCAGAATTAAAAACAAAATTAAGAGCTATCATCCAGAACATGGGCTTCAGCGCTTCAAAAATATCAGGAATAGATGCAAGCTTCCATGTCCAAACCTACATACTAACTGATTTCTGGGAATCTGTAAGAGATGCTAACCCGGTGATATTTACCTTATTGAGAGATGGTGTTCCATTGTATGACAGAGGAGTATTCTTGCCCTGGAGATTATTATTAAACATGGGTAAGATCAAACCAAGTCTGGAAGCTATTGAAATGAACATGGAGATAGGTGAAAGACTTGTAGAAAGAACAAAAGCAAAAATGATGAGCATATTAGGTGAAGATTTGTTCTATGCAACATTAAATCCTGGACAGGCTGCACTTATGCTTTATGGAATTCCTCCAACAACACCAAAAGAAACAGTAAGATTAATGGATGAGATTTTCGTAAAGAAAGAAAAATTACTTGAGAAAAAATACGTTGATATTCTTGAAAAAATAAGAAAATACTACAAAGATTTAGAACATGGAAGAATAAAGGAAGTTTCCGGAAAAGAAATTGATGAATTGCTTAAAGACACAGAAGATTATCTGAAAAGAATACAGAAACTATTTGCACAGATTGAGAAAAAATCAAACAAAGAAAAATTAAACAACAATTATGATACCTGCATACATATTACACAGGATGTTTTGGAATTAGAGGGAGTTAAACCAAATATCAATAAATTAGAAGTTGATTTCAAAAGGGTTTTTGTTGACAAAGGAATTTTCCCTGAGAAATTCATAAGAATACTTAAAGACGTCATAAGAGTCAAGAAGGATTTTGATTCTAAAAAAGAAAACAGCGATGTTATGAAACAGGAAATTGCCAAGACATTAAGAGAGTCAAATGAATATATTAAAACTTTAGTTGAACATATTGAAAGAAAGAAATCTTATGAACTGGACAAAATAACAATAAGGTTCAAGCACGGAGACTTAATCGGAGAAGTTTTATTGTTTGACAAAGTTGCTTTCATAATTGACAATATTGAGAAAAGAGATGAGATTAACAAGGCTGACATCATTGGCGGCAAGCTTAGAAATATCAATAAGAGTTCTTTGGAAGAGTTTGAGGAATACATCAAGACTGCCAAGATCCCTGCAAGCGTATTCATACAGGAAAGCATATTCAGTGACCTGAAAACCCTGTTTGGAAAAGATGTAGAGATTATGGTGAATTATTAATATTGTATCACCATAAATCTTAAATAGAAATATCTAAATTAAAGATTTATGTTTAATAAAGAATTTTCAGATTTAGTAGAAGGCTATCGGAAGAATGGGTGGCATGATGAGAATGGGAGTCATATTCATTTTTTACCTGGATTTAGTCTTGTTTTTACAAATGATAATATGAGAGACTTAAATAGAAGATATGCTATTTATACTGCACCAACCTCTCAGGTCCCTTCTTCAATGGGTTCTGCAAGTATGGAAAGTGTAGCTGTTGAATTGTTTAAAATCTACAGAATATATAACTCTTTTGTTGGTCTTGAGAAAATAGAACTTGAAGAATTTTTAAATAAAGTAAAAAATGAGAAGTATTATGTGAGTCGTTTTTTAGGGAGTAAATTTCTTGAATCTAAACTAATTTTGGGAGCAGAGGTAGTATTCCCAACCGAAGAACTTTTAGAAAATCAGGGATTGAAAACTTATGAGAAACTTCGTGAAGAGCGTTCAACTTGATAAATAAAATCTATTAATTATTAGCTAAATCTTTATAAATTTAATTTCTTGGTTTGAATTGTATTAAAAATTATAAGGGTTTTCCTTTTAAAAAGTTCTTAGTTAGAACTATTTCTTGTTTTTTGTTTTGAACGGAAGACCCTGGAAGATTAAAAAGAAAGGAGAAAATTATGGGTACAGATAGAAAATTTGAGAAAAACAAAGTTCGAGTCTATTGTGCAGGATGTGGAAAATCATATTTTGAGTTTGAAGCGGAAAATGTTCGAAACATAGATGGAAACCTAAAGACCCCAAGGGAAAATTGGTATGATAGGGGGGAGTGGTATGAGGGAGACCGCGATGAATCTGGTAATGGGATCTCTTTAATCTGTGGGAAATGTCAAAATATAAGAGAAAAAGAAGAACTACAAACTAAAAAAAGAAGAGCTGAAGAAGAATTGGAAAAAATAAATAAAAAAATTAAAAAGGAGTCTTTATGAATAAAAAAGAAAGGAAAAAACTGAAAGAAGAAAAAGAACATGATAAGAAAGAAGCAAGAGGTGGTGGCAAGAAAGGGTCTAAACGTCTAAGAAGACAAAAAGAATCTCGTAGGAGATGGCGTTTTTGGTAAAAATTATAAAACAATCAATTTAAATTAAAAAGAGAGGAGACGATTATGGGAGAAATAAACTTAGTAAAGGAGATTAGCAACTCTTTTGATTATTGGATTCCTCCAGTAGATAGAAGGAATGTGACACCACCAAGGGGTTTTTATTTTGCTTCTGTAGATCAAACTGGACTTCCTATGGTGTGGGGGAATTATAAAAAGATAGTTCAAGATGAAACAAATTCGAACTATCTCCCTTACTCTTTTATAATTGTAAATACCCGACAGATTAAAACTGAAGGAACCCCGACTGATCAAGAGATTTTAGATTTTTGTTTGCCAATTCTAGACCTTTTAACTCCTGAAAAATGTTCCTACTCTGATGTTGAAGTGAGGGAGATGGAGAATGCAATCGAATTTTATCTCCAATGCATAAGAATGGTAAACCCTATGGCTCCTGCAGTTTTAAATAACTTAAAGGAAAAGATCGGAAAGATATGGGAAGGATATCAAATATTTCATCAAACTTGGGCGGATAAAGAATTTAGGAGGATAGAGAAAAAAATTCAAAATCTTGGAAATGAAGGGGAACCTAAACTATGAGAAAACCAAAAGTAAACTCTGGGAATGATGGTACTAAGAAAGAACTTTCTTTTAGATATCCTTTTGTGTCAATAGATAGGGAGGGTAATCCACTTGTATTTGGAATAAATCCTGAGGCAGTAAACACTAGAACCATAATCGAAACTGGAAAGGAGCCAGCATTTATTCTTCCAACAACAGACTGGGTACTTGACTCCATAATAAGAATAATAAGAAGAAAAAAGATCAAAGAGTTGGTTATCGTACTCAACAATCGTTTAATTGCTCTTAAATAATTGGAACGCCAGGAGTAATCCTGGTCTTTTTTTATTCTTTAGATATATACATATATATTAGAAAAGCTTTTAAATGGATTTTATACAAAAACATAGAAAATGGAAGCTATTATTAACAGTTATAGGATGGGCAGGCATACCCAAGAAAACAATCAAATGATTATATCTATCAAAACTGTAAACAGCAAAGAAAAAGCTGAAAAATTAGTTGGGAAGAAAGTCGTATGGAAAAGCCCTAAAGGAAAAGAAATAAAAGGAGAAATAAGATCTGCTCACGGAAACAAAGGAGCATTAAGGGTTTTATTTGAAAAAGGATTACCAGGACAATCACTAACTACAAAGGTAGAGGTTATCTAAGATGGGACTAAGAAAAGGAAAGTGTTATAGTAATGTAACGAGACCATATACAAGAAAAAGCAAATATAAAAAGAAAGCTTTCATCAAAGGTTTTGCCCAGAATAAAATTGTTAAGTTTGATATTGGAAATATGCAGGACAAATTCAATGCTGAATTTAATTTAATAAGCAAAGAGGAAATACAGATAAGACATAATGCATTAGAATCTGCAAGAGTTATAATTGTAAGAAGATTAACAAAAGACATTGGTCCAAGTAATTTTCATTTTAAACTAAGAGTTTATCCACACCAGATCTTAAGGGAAAAGAAAATCTTAACCGGAGCTGGAGCAGACAGATTGAGTACTGGAATGAGCCTTGCATTCGGTAAACCTACAGGTACTGCTGCAAGAGTAAAGAAGAGACAAAAAATATTCACTGTTTATACTGATAAAAAATATGAAAAAGTTGCAAAAGAAGCTCTAAAGGCTGCTATCCCAAGATTGCCATGTAAAGGGGAAATTATTTAAGTTAGTTCTTTTTTGATTTTTAATGGCAAAAGTAAATTACAAATCTCTAAAAAAGTTTAAGAGTCATGGTCCTGAAATCAGATTAATTAAATTTAGTAATCAATCTGAGATTACCCAATTACCCAAACATTATATAGAAGAAGCAATAAAAAGTGCTAAATCAGAAACCTATTCTGGATATTCTTTTTATCCTGTTGCATGGTCAGACAAAAGGAAAAGGAAAGTGCCCTTAGACAATATTATGCAGGGAGTCAAGATTTTTTGTGATACTCCAAGAGACATTGATCCTAAGATTGAATTATTTGAAAACAATGATGAGGTTTTAGTTTATGGTGGTGTTGCCATCGTAAATATAAAATCCAGGAGTGAAGACAAAATATATGAGATAAGATTAACCCATTTTCCGGTTAAAAACAACAATAAAAATAGGTACATTATTCCTTATTCCTTGATTCTGAACATGTTTGTTATGAATCTTTATACAATTTTAATTTTAAAAGAGGATCACCCAAGGTATTCTGTGAGCATGAAATTGCCGCTTATCTCCTTGTTGCTGAAGATTGTTTTAATAAGGGAAATAATATTGTTCCGATTTCAGCAAGTCCTTTTTTAATACCTACAAGAGAGCAGACTGAAAGATACAAAGGGTATATTAAATCAGAAGATGCGATAAGAGAAGAGGGGCTGTGGCAGGATGTTTTTGAATTTGGTTTTGACAGATGTTTTAAACCCAAAAAATCAATAGATGGGAAACTTTCTGAATTTTTTTAGAAAAATAAAACTGTGATAAGAATATGTGGGTGCTGGAGGATAAAAACATTTATATATCTCTAATCAATTTTAATCTAAAAAGAGGTTGATATGCAAGAGATTGTTTGGTTTAAAGATTTGAAAGCAGGAGATATTTCTATCGCTGGCGGTAAGGGTGCCAATTTAGGTGAGATGTTTGGAATGGATCTTCCTGTACCAAACGGATTTGCTATTTCTGCACAGGCTTACAAGAGATTTATTGACTATAATAAAATCACAAACAAAATTTATGCTGTACTAAAAGATTTGGATACAGAAAACAACACAGAACTGCAGGCAAGGGCAAATGAAGTCCAAAAATTAATTGTTGATTCAAAAATACCTGAAGACATGCAGAAAGAAATAATCAAAGCTTATGAGTATATTGATAGCAACAAAGAATTATTTGATAGCTTGGCAAACAAAAATTTAGATATTTTCAGAGCAGGACGAGAACCCCCCTTGGTTGCAATAAGAAGTTCTGCGACTGCAGAAGATTTACCAGAGGCAAGTTTTGCAGGACAGCAGGCTACTTTCTTAAACATCAGAGGAAAATATCAGGTTCTGGATGCAGTCAAAAAGTGCTGGGCTTCATTATTTACTGCTAGGGCAATATATTACAGGATAAAAAATAATTTCCCACATGAGAAAGTTTTAATCTCAGTTCTTATACAAAAACAAATTCAATCACAAAAATCAGGAGTAATATTCACAGTTAATCCATTAAATAGTCATCCAGATGAAATAATGATAGAGGCATGTTATGGTCTTGGAGAGGCAATTGTTTCAGGATCAATCCAGCCAGACCAGTATATTCTGGAAAAACAATTTTTAAAAGTTATTTCCAAAAAAATGAACAGGCAGGAATGGATGTTTAAAACAGATATTAATCTAAAACAGACTGTAAAAAGGAGTGTCCCTGCAGATCAGAGATACAAACAGATTTTAGGCGAGCATGAAATAAAACAACTTGGAGAATATGCAAAAATAATTGAAAAACATTATCAGAAACCACAGGACATTGAGTATGCAATAGAGGGTGGACAGGTTTATATTGTCCAGTCAAGACCAATAACAACATTAAAAAAAGTTGAGAGACAGGAAGAAAAAGTTGAGATCAAAGGCGGAAAAGAAATATTAAAAGGATTGGCTGCTTCTCCTGGTGTTGCTTCTGGACATGTTAAGATTGTGAAAGATCCTGATCATTTAGACAAGGTTGAGAAAGGAGATATCTTGGTTGCTGTAATGACAACTCCTGACTATGTTCCTGCTATGAAGAGAGCTGTTGGTATTGTAACCGATGAGGGTGGAGCCACAGCCCATGCAGCAATTGTATCAAGAGAAATGGGAATCCCCTGTGTTGTAGGCACTGAAAAGGCAACCCACATACTAAAAGACGGGGATATGATAACTGTTGACGGAACATCAGGAACTGTTTATCAAGGAATATTAGACATAAAACACAAAGAAGAACATTATGAAAAAGTAAAAACAAAAATAAAAATCAAGACCATTGTTGATATGCCTGACTTTGCAAAAAAAGCTGCTGCCAACGATGTTGACGGAGTTGGACTTGTAAGATTAGAAATAATAATTGCAGACGGAGGAGTGCATCCAATAAAATACATTGAAGAAAACAGACCTGAAGCCTATACTG
>JAQTMK010000005.1 GCA_028714375.1 Candidatus Nanoarchaeia archaeon
GAAGAAGACATAGAAGGGATGTATAAATATTCAAGACAGGCTGTACGTATTACAAAAGAAATGACTGAAGATGCAAAGGAATTAATAAAATCATTTGGATTGCCAATTATACAAGCACCTTCTGAAGCTGAAGCTCAGGCAAGTTTTATGGCTGAGAAAGGCGATGTTTACGGAGTTTCAAGCTCTGATTATGATTGTCTGGTTTATGGAGCTCCAAGATTAATTTATAACTTAACTTCTGCTACCAAGAAAAAACTTAAAGGCGGGGGTTATGTCAATGTTTATCCTGAAATGATTGAGCTTAAGGAAGTTTTAAGTTCTTTAGACATCAACCAGGATCAATTACTTGCCTTGGCTATTTTGACTGGAACCGATTACAATAAAGGCGGAGTCAGAGGCATTGGTCCTAAGACTGCTTTGAAATTAGTTAAACAGTATAAAAACTTTGATGATATATTTAAAGAGGTTAAGGCTGACTTTAACTGGAAAGAAATATATGCTGTTTTCAAGTCAATGCCTATAATGAAAAATTATCAGATTAAGTGGGTTGAACCTGATTCTGAAAAAATTAAAAAGATACTAGTTGATAAACATGAATTCAGTGAAGAAAGGGTTGATAGTGTTTTAGGAAAATTATCTGGGAACAAAGATAAAGGACAGAAAGGACTGTTTGAATTTGGAAAATGAATCTTAAAGAATCTCTAAAAAGCAAATTATCCAAGAAAGAATTTAGTTTAGTTCCAAGAGCTTTTGACCAAATAGGTAATGTTGCTATTTTTTCTGAATTTCCTAAAGAATTAAAGAAAAAAGAAAAATTAATTGGGGATGCTCTGATTAAAACCAATAATCAAATAAAGACTGTTGCAATCAAAACTGAAAAACATTCAGGAAAGTTTAGAACCAAAAAAGTAAGGATAATTGCAGGAGAAAAAACAAAAGAAACAAACTATAAGGAAAACGGAGTTACTTTAAGACTTGATGTTGAGAAATGTTATTTTTCTCCAAGAACTGGAAGTGAAAGATTAAGAATTGCTAATTTAGTTAAGAAAGGTGAGAGTGTTCTCGTGTTATTTAGTGGTATAGCACCATTTGTTCTAACAATAGCTAAAAATTCAAAAGCTAGGGAGATTTATGGTATTGAAATAAATCCAACTGCACATAAATATGCAGAAGAAAATGTTAAATTAAACAAAGTTAAGAATGTTTTTTTGTATAAAGGCGATGTCAGGAAAATATTGCCTAAGTTAAAGAAGTTTGACAGAGTATTAATGCCACATCCAACTGATGCTGCTTCTTATTTGGTTTTAGCTTTGAAACATCTAAAGAAAAATGGTATTTTACATTTCTATGATTTTCAGGAAGAAGGAAGTTTTGACAAAGCTGTTGAAAAAATAAAGAAAAAAGCAAAAGGAAAAGTTCTAAGAATTGTAAAATGCGGGGATTATGGTCCTAGAATTTACAGAATCTGTGTAGATTTTAGATTTGAGAAAGTTATTTAGATTTTTTAGGTATAAAATAAATAAACCATACAAACCATAATAACCAAACTGCTTCCAGATAATTCTGATTAACAAGAGCAATTATTCCTTTAATTCCAAGAAATCCAAGAAAACCTAGCATCCAATCTTTACGTAACATATCCTTAATCTGACAGAACTTTATTTAAATTTTTCGATTTTCGTTTTCTCTGATAGGTGGTTAGATAATAATATATATTCTTGAGTATACAAATTTAATAGCTGGTGGACAATTCGGTTGTCCTGAAAAGGATGTACCCATATAAGCCTCTGTCAGGTGCTCAGCTATTAATATGATGACTGGACTATAACTCATCATACGAAACCTGTATCTGTTAAGCTTCCTTATGGTGCGAATGAGATAACCTTTAAAACAACCAATAGGTTAAGATTGATTTTGGTATCTGTTTAAGGCACTCTTTCTCCGAGTCCAGTTCCAGCTTATATTAAAATGTTTAAGTTAAAGTTTAAGAAAAAGATTTTGAGAAAGAAAAAAATTAAAGGAAGAAATGCAAGTAATAAAAATAAGAGTTCTAAAGTTAAAAAATTAATTAAACTTTCTAAGACTGGGACTAGAAGAAAGAAGAAAAAATAATTATTTTGTAATCTTTTTCAAGTTTGAGATAGCTTTCTCGACTAAGTCATTAGAATAAGTATCTATGAGAGCAGTCATGTTTCTCTTACTCTTTAATTTGGAAAATATTTTCTTAAAATTAATATTCCCTTCACCAATAGGGAGATGTTCATCTTTTTTCCCCGAGTTATCATGTAGATCAAGATTAATGATCGAATTTTTACATTTTGATATATATTTATCAACATTATTTCCAGAAATGTTGGCATGGCCTGTGCTTATAGATGCTTTAAGTCCGTTAACTTGATTTAGTATTTTCAAATATTCTTTTAAATTTGAGCCAAATTGATAATACTCTCCATTATTTTCTAAGGCAATTTTAATATTTTCTTCTTTTGCAATTTTAACGGCCTGTTTTAAGTTCAGAATTAGCTGATTAAACTGTTTTTCTACCTGCTTTTTTGGAATATTAAGCTCTGTTCGTTTTATTCCTTTATACATTTTTGATTTTTTATAGTCTAATTCTAATTCAGGAAGTATGTGTCCTGCATGAATCATCAATCTGTCAGAACCAACTGTTTTAGCAATGGTAATGTTTTTCTTAATTTGTTCAATAATCTTTTTATCATCAAGGCTCGTGTTTAAATGATGGGGACTTCTTACAACTATTTGCATTTTTAGTTTATTGGCAAGCAATCTAAGTTTTTTTAGTTTAGAAGTTGAAATCAACCTATTTTCTTTTCTATCCAGATTCAATCCAAATATTTTAAATCCTATGGAGTGAGCCCATTTTATTTCTTCAAAAATATTAATTTCTTTATCTGCTAGAAAAAGCCATCTTGAACTATAACCTATTTTCATAATTTTTATTCCTCAAAAGCTAAATTCTTTTTTAGGTAAAATCGCATGAGGTGCTTCTCCACCATGCCAGGTAAATCTTGGACGTACCCTGAATGGATACAGTCTTTCTGAGTTATCATCGAGTAAAATTGCAGATCCAGCAAGTCTTGGTAAATTATTAAGACTTTTTTGCAAATCAGTAACCAAGTAAGACTGCATCATTGAATTTAAAGCTTCAATATCTGGTTTGGCAGTAAGTCTGTGACTAATAACAATATCTGACTGGGTTATAACATCTCTGTGGATTTCTCCTGGTTGCTGTGTAGCTAATACCATTGAGATTCCTGGCTGCCTACCTTCTCTTAGTAACTGGACTAAAGCTTCGGTTGCAGGAGTTGAACCATTTTTTGGCAAGAACTCATGTGCTTCATCAATCAAAACCCAAACCAAAGGCATCTCTAATTTATTTTCTTCTTCAAATAATTTAGACCGGGTTTGGATATCTTCCAATTCTTCTTCTTTTCTTGCAGTCATTCTTCCTTCAAGAAGTTTTTTTGATATTAATCCAATGACCAATGATTTTACATTCCAGCTCCCTGCTCCTTCTTTGTAACAGGAAATATCTATGATAGAAACTTTTCCTTTTCCAATTATCTGTTTTATAGGAAGGCTTTCCTGAGCAAATAATCCCCATGTTGAAACTGCTCTAAATCTATTTTCAGTTGCATCTCTTACAGTCTGTTCTGAACGTTTGTCAGACTGAATTTTTGAAATTATGTTTTCAATTGCATATTCTTTTTTAGTTTCTTTAAGTTCTTCAATAGCTCTTTCAATTAAAACACCGATAGGGGAATTAATGTCTATAGCAAAAACCCCACACCAATCTCCAGCATTTAATTCAGATGGCTTTAATGAAAAAGAAAAGTCAGTTGGTATTCCTTTTTGTCTATACTCATTGAAATAACCTTTTGGTGTGTAGATGTCTACGTTTAATTCTTTTGGAGCAATCTCCCATTTTTTTAATAAATCTTCTTCTTTTTGGTTTGGGTATTTCATGGTCCAGAAAATTCCCATTGTGTCAAATATCAAAACTGATAATCTTTCCTTTACTTCTTTAGGCAAGTTTGAGATTTCTTCGGCTATGACTCCAAGAGTAAAACTTTTTCCAGAACCTCTTTTTCCAGAAACAAGGACTACGTGAGAAGAATTAACATCCATATAAATATTATTTGCAAGAGAAGTTACCTGTCCCATTTTTACATATTGTTTTCCCAAAAATATTGTGGCTTCTCTTCCTAATTTTTTTGTTTCTGTTTCAGATCTTCCAACTATTATGTCCTGAGTCATGTTTTTTGTCTCTTCCTCTTGTAGATTTTATAAATTATAAATAAAGTGAACAATAAAGCAACTATTTCAATTAAAAACAATGGAATATTTTCTCCGGATAAGGAAAATCCTTTTGGAACCTGTTTTTCTTCTTTATTTAAAGTTGCAACTAAATCCTTACACCCTTGTATCCCCTGTCTTGTTAATTCCATTGCCTGGGAAAATCTTCCTGTTGCCATTTCTACATCTGCTTTGTTGATATATTCCTGCAACTCCAAACATTCTGGATTTTCATTTAACATATCTTTAAGATAAACCAGCTTTTCTTTTACCAGTTGTTTGTCTTCTATACCAAACTCCAAAAGATTTACAAAGAATTTAATTGAGTCAGTAACTGAAGGACTGGTTACTATTGCGCTGACAGTTATATCCCTTTTTCCTTCTTGGGTGTTTTTATCAGTAATTATTTCTAAATCAACATCAACTTCCTGACCAATAGCTAAGGATGGAATTGAATCTTTATTTAGATTTAAGGTTATATCGTCTGTTGAGGCTTTTGCAACTAATTGTATTCCAGTTAAAGCAACATTACCCGAGTTTCTTACTTTTATTGGAGTTATTATTTTCTCTCCTAGGAATAAGGAAACATCTCCAGGATGTAATATATCGATAGTTGTGTATCTTGCTGCTCCACCGCCACCGCCACCGCCACCAGTACCTGGAACTGTTACTGTTGGTAATTCTGCTGAGGTTACATTAACACTGAAATTATTTCCGGTAACTTCATATTCTGAGTCATTTAAGATTATCTCCATGATTTCATACCCGGTCCAGCTTGATGCGGGGGTGAATGTTACAAGATTTGTCACATTGTCTACAGTTATTGTGATATCGGTTGTATTTTTTATTTCTTCAGTTTCATTCATCTGGATAAATGTCCAATTTAAGGTCTGATTATATCTTACATCTCCGAAATCATAATCTACAAAGTAATCGTCTAAGTCTAAAAGAGTATAGGTAGTATCCTGGTTAAATGAGATATTTGAAATATTTGCAAAGAACTCTGGAGGAGCATTAGTATTATTTACTGTTAAATTCCAGTACCATGAAGCATCATAAGTTAGGTCTGATGCAATTACCGTTATGTTGTGCTCTCCTTCATCTGTGTAGTTTGCATAATAAGTAAATATATTTGACTGAGTAGTGCTGATTGAGGTAGTATTTAAATCATCATCAACGTACCAATAATAATATAATGTCTGGCCAGTATCTGGATCATTTACATAAATTGTAAATGCTTGTGAGTTATTTTCAACTATGTTTGCTGCATTTCCTGAAGGGGTTCCTAAGGTTGCAGTTATTGGGTCATTTACATCGGAAATATTAATAACAAATATGTCTGAATCCTGCAAACCAAATGTATCATTGACAGTTATGTTAACAAGTTCTTCTCCTACCTGACTTGAGTTTGGTGTGAAATTGATAACACCGGTTGTGTCATTTATTATGAAATTTGCCCAGGTGGAATTTGTGCTGAAAGTCAAAGAACCGTTCTGTCCTTCTGGAGAATCTTCTTCATCAGTTGCATTTACTGTATATTCAAAGGTCGTATCCTGCCTTCCAGCTATCTGATCTGTGGAGGTTATATTTGGATAGTCATTGACTCTTGTGATACTAAGGTTAAAAATCCATTCATCTGTTAAACCAGTAGTATCTCTTACTGTTACATTGATGAAATGGTCTCCTTCAAATGAATCATTCGTAGCTGTGAAGGATATAACCCCTGTAGAAGTATCTATCTCAAAGAATGAGAAATTATCTTCCCAGGTTAAAACTTCCCAAGTGGAGGGAATTTCCAAATCTTCATCTGTTGCATTAAATTGGTAATACCACAGATCATCCTCACTCAGGCTCTTATTACTTCTTGTAGTTATTGCCGGAGTATCATCAACATTATAGACTGTGAAATTAACAATCGCTGAAACATAATACCCCGGAGCATCTTTCATAGAAATATTTACCCAATTTTCCCCAATATAAGAATCATTAGGAGTTATATCCAAATCTCCGTTTGTTTCGCTTATGTTAAACAAAGAGTTGTTAGTATAGAAATATAACAAATCACTATCTGGATCTGTTGCATTATCTGTGAAATTATAATAAAAGTTTTGGTCTTCGGTTAGGTTGAATTCCAAGGTTGGAGTAAATATTGGAATGTTGTTAGAATATACGGTTAAGTTTATTATTATTGAATCCTGAATACCAACTGTATCATTAACGGTTATATTAATCCAGTTTTCTCCTATGTTTGTTACACTTGGAGTAAATTGTGCGATTCCTGTTAAAGAATTTATGTTAATGAAAGTTTCATTTGCTATCCAAGTTAATACTTCAGTAGTTCCAGGGATATCCAAATCTCCGTCTGTTGCATTGAAATCATAATACCATGTCACATTTTCATAACCTGAAACATTTTCTCCTGTTGTGATTACTGGAATATCATTTACATTCGCAATGCTCCAATTAATTATTGCAGAATCAATGAGCGAACCATCACTAACTGTAAGATTTATCCAATGTTCCCCTACTTCGTAATCTGTTGGAGTTATATTTATATATCCTGTAGAATTTATTGTTGCAAATGTTTCATTCAGACTGAATGTTAGGGTATCTCCATCTGCATCTGTCGCGTTTACAGTACAATTAAATACAATGTCTTCAGTAAGGGTTTGGTTGTCACAAAGAGAATCTAAGACTGGTGCATCATTAACATTATAGACTGTGAAATTAACAATTTGAGAATAAGAACCTAAAGAATCATTAATACTTAGATTTATCCAATGTTCTCCTACTTCTGTGTTTGTTGGAGTGAATGAAATTGCTCCTGTTGCAGTGTTTATATCGAAGAGGGTTGTGTTATCATCAAAACTATATGGATCACTTTCTTCATCTGAACCTGAAAGAGTATAACTATAGGCTGTATCTTCGGTTAAAGATTGGGCTGGAACATTTGTAAATATTGGAGTATCGTTAACAGGATAGACGGTTATATTTATAGTTGCTGAATCTGATGCTGAGTCTGAATCTGAAGTAATTAAGATTGTGTTTACACTTCCTGTTTGGGTTTCTATCGTACAAGTTAGGTTCATAACTCCGGTTTGGAAATCCATATCAAAGCAACTTAAAGTTGTTCCGGCTGCATAAGTATAGTTTAAGTTATCATTTGTATCTGGATCGGTTACGTTTGTGGAAAAGTTATAGGTACAAATCTGATCTTCATAACATTCCCAACCTGGTTGTATTAGCCCCCCTGCATCCTGAATTATTGTGGGAGCTGTGTTCGAGATGGTGAATGTATCATTGGTTTCTATGCCTGAGTAGACTGAATCTGCACAGCTTATATTAAATAGGTAACTTCCTTTTGTGTCAAATGATTTGTTGTACTCATATAATCCTGAGACATTATTAAAGTCTATGGGCAGAGGATCACTGTAAGTTCCAGTCAAATTAAAACTAATCTCACACTTGGAATCTGTAAAGTTTATGCTTAATTCCCCTGTAGAGTTTGTATAGTTTGCAAAGAAAGATACATTGGTTCCAGAATATAAGGTTAGAGTATCATTTTCAGGATCTGAAGAATCCCAGATTGTTAAATTTGAAGTGAATGGGAGGCCTCCTCCATAAGCAGTAAACCCAGAAACTTCAAATTCAATGTAATTCCCGTTTGTTGTGAATGGGATATTGGTTTCAATCCATTCTTCACACACAGAATTTTCAAAATCATAATCTGGGCAGTGATAGATTGAATTAATTTTATCATAAGCTTTCAATCTTAAAGTTGCATTATCAAATTCTATCTCTTTATTTAATGCCAGAACTTCAGTTTTAATTATATCTGAATCAGGTTCTGTTAGTTTTACTTTTAGATTATAGGGGATTTCTTTTATTCCATGAATTTCTATTTTTTCATTAGTTGTACTACTTCCTGAAATATCTTTTTTCTGAGGTTCTAAGACAATGTTAGTCTCGTCAAAACTATAAAGCATTGGTTTTACGGATTCAATTTCAATTGAATTTTCTGCTGTTGAGAATCCAGTATAATTGCCTATGAAGAAGATTCCTGTGAGAAATAAGAGAATAATAAACCAAACCTCGGGATGTATTTGTACTACATGTTTTGATTCTTCTTTTGCTTCACCAAGATAAATATTTTTTACTTTTCCATCTTGGTCTCTGACTGACTTATATAAATAAGGACCATAGATTTTACCATCTTTTTTTACATATCTTTTATGAACCATTAATCCCCTCTTTTTGTAGTACAACGCTTAATAAATACAGAAAAAGTAGGTTTTTAAATATTTCTAAACTTTTTTGAATAGTCGATTCAGGATTCTGTTAAGTCTTTTTATTAATCTTAGGGATTTTCTTTTAAATCTGGTACCGGGACTTATGCCACTGTATATCATTTCAATTCTATCACAGGTTATTTTTGCTTTTGTGTAATTCTTTTGATGTGCTGAGACTCTGGCAATATGGTATAACTCTTTTATTCTTTCATATCTTTCTTTTTCAGATTGTTTTCTGGCTGAAGATATTTCAACTGGTTTTTTCTTGTGTTTTGTTGTATAGATTATTGCAAGCACTAATGCAATCAAGATTATCCAAATAAACCAGGTGTCTCCTGGGCAGGTGAAGATTTCTATAAAAAATATTTTTCCATCTCCACAGAATGTTGTTGGTTTTTGAGGGAGTAAACAAGGTTTACATGGACCACCACAATCCACTTCCTGCTCTTTTTGGTTTAAAGTCCCATCATCACAGGTTGGGCAAGCCTTACAAATTCCTCCGCAGTCAGGGAGTATTTCATTCTGGTTTTTGATGTTATCAAAACAGGTTTCAAATGGAACATATGCACATTCCTGTTCTTCTCTTGGTTTGTCAAATGCACTTCCACAGTTTTTCAGATCAACACATCTTCTTAACTGGAATCCTTTATAGTAATTTTGCTGCAGATATAGACCTGCGTTCTGGCATGGAGACCAATCGCTGCAACTCCACTGCTCTCCACATTTTGCTCCGCCTGTTCCTCCACCGCCTCCACCTCCCCCTCCCCCGCTTGAAGGGGTTACAACAACATCGTTTACTGTTACTGTCCAGGTAGTGTTTGCAGTTAACAAACCATCACTTATCATGGCCATGATGGTATGAATTCCCTGAGAATTGTAATTTGGAGAATATGTATACGCATCATTTATTTCTCCTGTTTGGACAGAATTATCCAGATACCATTGGACTGAGGGTATATTTCCATCTTCATCAGAATAAGTTATATTAAATGTTTTAGATGAACCTTCATCCATACTTTGGGTTAGGGAAATTGGGGAGTAGTCATCAATAACAGGAGCATGATTTATGTTGGTTATTGCCAAACTTATTACTTCTGAATCCACTAATCCGGTTGAATCATTTACAGAAATATTAATTGTATAAGTTCCATTTTCTGAATAGGTATGACTTACTGAGGCTGCAGTATTATTTATTGCAGTTAGATTTAATATTGGGTTATCACTCGAGAACGTTAATGGATAATCTTCTTCTTCATCAATTGCATAAACCTTAAATTCTAAACTGGAATTTATCTCTACAGTCTTTGCTCCTATTGCATCCAAGACTGGAGCTTCATTTACTTCTATAATCTCAAATAAAACCACCTGAGAATCCAGAAGAGAACCATCTACAGCATAAATCTCTATTGAATAGTTTCCAACATCTTCCTGAGTTGGGGTAAATCTGATAAATCCATCATTCTCATTTATGACAAACATAGATGAGTTATCATAGAAGTAAACTGTATCTCCTTCAGGATCTGTAGCATTTACATCATATTCAAAGGCCTGATCTTCGTAAAGTTCTTTGGAATTTTCTACAGTGAAATTTGGGATTATATCCAGAATTGGGGCATCATTGACATTTAAGACTGTGAAATTTATTGCTTCCCAATCATATAATCCTGCAACGTTTGTTACGTTTATAGTTATGTTATATGAACCAACCTCTGAATTTGTTGGTGTGAAGTTAATTATGCCTGTTGAACTTATTGTAAATATTGTGGAATCTGAAGCAAATGTTAATGCTTCGCTATTCGGATCTGTTGCATTTAATTCTAAATAAAACTCTTCATCTTCATTAGCTGTCAAATCCCCTATCGGATCTAAAACCGGGGCGCCAGCTGAGATATTTAATGTAAACTCTGCGGAAACATAAGAGTTATTTGTATCACAGACTGTATTGTTCACCCAAACTGTAATCCAATGATATCCCTGATCTGCAGACGCAGGAGTGAAAGAGATTTCTCCTGTTGAAGCATCTATATTGAATATGGATGAATTGTCAGAGAATTCTAAAACTGAGGTGGCTGATGCTGTGGCGTTAATATCATAATAAAAAGCTATATCTACATTACCGGTTTGGTTTTCAATGTTTGAAAAAATAGGCACTTCAGATATACATATCCCAACAATTCCAACTGGTTTTCCTGTAATCTGCTGGAAAAAATAAGGGCTCTCATTGATAAGGGTTATAACTGATAATGCTGTAGTTAGGATTATAGTAATATATATAAAAATTAAAGTTCTATTCTGATTTAACCTCATTTTTATTTATAATTTAAGGATTCAAGTTTATATAACTTTCTAGAATCTAGTAGTTATTATTCTTAATTCAGAATTATAAATTCTTTTTTCTGCATCTTTAGGGATTAATAATTTAAATTCTAATTCTTTTGATTCTTCTTTATTAAGATTAAAATTGTTTTCGGAAACATATATCCAATTTTTTAGTTCACCTTTTACTTTTATGTTCACATTTGAAGACGAGTATTTTAAGTTGCTTACAACAATACTTCTTGAACCGAGATTTCCAGGAGGGATTGTTCCAAATATAAGGGCTGAACTGTCAAGATTAAATCCAAGATTATCATTCACATTTACTTCTATCGGGATGATTTCCACATCCAGAACCACATAGGTATTATACAAAATAGTCATAACTAAAATGGTTACAGGAACAACAATAACTATTAATGGTATTAAATTATTTTTTTTCATGTTTCTTTTTTATTAATGAGAATATTAGCAATGAGATTAACAAGACTATTATGATTATCAATGAAATTGTGATTAAATTTAATTTTGGTTTTGTAACTTCCAACATAACTTCTTTTTCTGCCTGTTTTCCTTCATAGTAAACTATAACCTTTCCAGGATAGATTTTTGGTTCATAATCTGTTGTGTCAAAATAGACTTCTATTATTTTTTCTTCCCATGGACCAAAGGTTGTTTGTGAGCTTTTTGATTGGGAAATATATTCTGAATCTTTTTTAATAAGTAATTCCACATAAGTATTTTCTATTGGAGCATTCCAGAAACTTTTTAATTTAACCTCCACTTTTGAGATTGTATCTTGCTTGAGTTCGTCTGATAAAATATCCTGGATCTCTATTATTGGAGCTCCTACTTTAAATTTCTTTTCAAAATTTATGTGATTCTGGTCAAAATAAACCCTCGCATCTGCACTGTATTCTCCAGGGTCAGAAGTCTGCCAGTATGTTGTGAGAGTTTTTTCTTCCAAAAGATTTAACGATGTAGAGGGAATCTTTAATTTTGCAACTTCTTCATTGTTTGATTTAATTGAGATTTCTGCTTCAAGGTTATTAATTACTTCTCTTCCACGATTTATTACCTTAACACTTACTGGAATTTGTTTATTTATTTCTGAATTATCGACTATAATATTTCCATCAATGTATTTTCCTGGGTAAGGGAAATAGGTATAGATTTTTAATTCAACACCGCCTACAGCTCCGACTACTCCACTAGAGCCCTGGGATTCAATCATTACTATAGAACTTTCATGAGTTCCTGGAGGTATCTCAGAAATTGGGAGTATCTTACATGAAATGTCTGTCCATTTTTGTGGTTCTAATAAGATATTATCCTCTAAAACTATTGATTGATTAAGATAACCCCTTGCTTCCAGAGTAAATTCTTTGGAAGAGTCCGCATTATTTAGTGCTGAAAAAGTACAATAGCTTTCCTGATTTGGCTGAAAATTAATCTCTATCTTTGGGGGTTGAATTATTATTGCTGATGCTGAGACAGATAATATAATTAAAGCAAATGTCAACAACCCTCTTTTCATATTTAGGAATAATTTTAGAATCTTTATAAAACTTTTCTTAAGCCTCTGATGCTAGGAAAGTAATTGTTCCTAATTTTTGTCCTGGCGGCTCATCTGTTGGTACTGTTACATTTAAATCTACTCTTACTGCATCTGAACCATCTGTGAAGTTTAGAGCACAAACTGCAACTTCTGCTGATGCTCTTGGGAGAGCTCTCCAATAACCTTCTCCAAATCCTCCGGGATAACCTACAGAACATCCACTGCCTGGGGCTGCAGCAGCATATCCTAGCTCTTCATGTGTTGTGTTGTATAATAAGTGTTTTGTGTTTACAAAACTTGCTGAATCAAACAAATTTTCAGTTTCCTGTATGGTAATATTCATTAAAACTGAACCATCATTGGTTATGTTAAATCCGCATAAATAATCTGCAGAGCAAGATTCTCCTTCCAGATCGTCCTGTTCGTAGGAAGTTCTTGAATCTCCGGGGTTTGAAGTTGTGAAATTTATATCTGAACTAATCATGGTTATTCCTAAACTCGAATTTATAGAAATATTAACACTTCCGGTTGCTCCTCCGGTGATTAGAGAAATCTTTTCTGAAGTGAAACTCGTATAGATTCCAACTAAAGAGATTGTTACTGCAAATACTGCTAAAGTCATTAATAGTTTATTTGATGCTTCCTTCATTTTCTCCCTCTTTTATATCTTCTTTGGATACAGGATTCACATGCATACCAACTTTTCCAGTTGGAGTTGGTTCAATCTGGTTAAATGTTTTTACATTATCATGGTTTTTTAGGGCCATGAATGTTCCTACAGAAGAAATAATAATAATTACCACTAAAATAACTGCCAATTGATTTTTTGAAATCCCTCTTTTTTCTTTTTCCATTTTTATTTACTAAGTTTTATTTTTTGTTTATATAGTTTTCTGTAATTTATTCCTTCTTTTAATGTAGATAAACCAACTTACGTTAATTATAATTAAGATAATTACCAAAACTGTTAAGATCGTATTTGTTCCTAGTCCTTTTGAAGAAACTGCTTGACCTGTTGCCATATTTGAAAATCTGATTGACCCCAAAGTAATATAAGCCTTCATATTTTTTTCTGTTGTTTTACTTTGGTAATTTAGGATTATTTTTGCATCATAGGTTCCTTCTTTTACAAATTCTGTATCCCAATATGCTAACAATTCCTGTTTTGACAAAGGTTCAAAATTAACATTTGCACTTTTGAAGTTTCCGGCTTCGGTTCCTTCTTCGTCGGTGATTATTACCTGGGCATTAACATCGTTTATTCTGTCATTCCATTTACTTTCTGCTGTTACTGTAAACTTTGCTACCTGCCCTAATTGGAAATTTTTTGATTCAATATCTATAATCTCTATGAGTAAGTTTCCTATATAAAATGTTTTTTCTGCTCTTGCATAATTTCCATCATAGGTTAGGGTTGCAACAGCGTGATAGGCTCCGGGATTTGCATCTGCTTTCCATTGTGCTGTAACTTCTTTTTTATCTTTTGATTCTATGGAAATTTCATTTGTTGTTATTGTGGTTATTTTTTCATTTGTTGGACCCAAAATATCTATAGTTGCTTTTGCCTGATTTATTTTTTCTGTTCCGAAATTTGAAATAGGAACTACAAAGTTTACATAATCGCCAGCCTGAGCGTCTGAAACATCCAAACTTATTTTTGCATATTTTCCAGGATAAGGAACTTTAATTTCTACAACCAAAGCGACTGCTGCTGTTGCTCCTACGAATGATTCTCCCTGTGAGGTTGAGGGAATCTCCAAAGCTATAATCTTTAATTGATGTGTTCCAGGTTCTTCAATGTTTTCTGGGAGAGTCAAATCAAACTTAAAATCCTTTGATTCTTCTGATGAAGATAATTCAACCAGAGAATTATACATGGTTATCATACTGCTTAGGTCTGATTTTTCAACATATAGAACAACCTGCATGTCTTTTTTTTCATTGTTTAGAACTTTGAAATTAAAGGTTTCTTTTTTGTTTGCTTCAAAGTCTACTGAAACTTTACCTGGAGTTATCCCTATTGCTTTTACCTGAACAGACAGAAATATAATTAAAACTAACAAAACCAATACAAATTTTGTTAAATTATTCTTATTCATATTGTTCAGCTTTTACCCGTGTGTTTTTGTTTAATGTCAGTGATTCATCCAAATCCAGAATTGCCTGACCGGTTACTGATATCTTATTTTTTGATGATTGTTCTATAGAAACATTGAGCTTTGAATTACCGTCGTTGGTTACGGTATAGTTTTCCTGCTCTTGTTTTAATTTTAATGCTATCTCGCTTTCTATTCTGAACTGGGTTATTATTGATGGAAAAACTCCTTTTACTTTCCAGTATAAATTTTCAAATGGAAGATTTTCCTCTGGAATGTATTCGCAACAGTAAACCTGTTTTTTTATTGGAGAGGTAAACTCTGGATTATTGTCTATAAGAATCGTGTAAGTCATTGGAATTCCAATCCATCTGAATTCAGGTTTTCTATCAAATATCACTTCATTATTTTTTGGAGTTTTTGGGAGAGGGAACAAGACTGTTAAAACTATAATTAATAAAATCAGATTCACAATTATTATTTTTGTTATTGTTTTCATCCTGAAATCCATCCCGTAAAGACAATATATGCGATTTTATCTCCAGAAGGTTCATCTAATGGAACTTCTACAAGGAAATCAATTTCTGCTTCATCATTTGATTCTGAATAATTTAACTGAGATATTGAAGTTTCATTTGAAAGAGGAATCTGATTCCAGTCAATCTGCGATGCAGACCAATTGAATGAATCTTCTTCCCCAGTTTTATTATCTATCTTATATCGGAAGTAATCTGTTGGCGAGGGTTTTGATGTCCATAACCCTGTTGAGCCTTCTCCCAAAGAAATATTAACTTCGGTCAGAACATTACCATCATTCCTTATCAATAATGGAACTGGAGAATCATCTGTTGTGTTATCTTTTTCTCCCACGTTTAAATTACCAAAGTCAGTTGAAGAAACCGGTAAAGATAAAATTACCTGCGAAGGAATTATGAATGTCCTGTTTTCTGACCAATTACCATAATCTGTTCCGTCAAATCCTGTAACTCTCCATGTATAATTTGTATCCACATCTAATTCAAATGTTGAAGTATATTTTGTTGTATTTGCAGTTTCTGCTATATTTGTTACATTTATTATTGGACTCTGGAAATCTGAAGATACTTCATCTACCTGTATGAAATAGGTTATTGCATCTCCGTCTGCATCTGTTGTGTTAGACCATTCAAATGTGACTGTTTTGTTTACCAATTCAGCTCCGTTTTCTGGAAGATGTAAGTCTACTGGCAAAGGTGCATTATTTCCTGTTGAAAATGATCCTGATTCAAAATCAATTAAGTTTGTTGTATCTCTTGCAGTTATGTTCCATATGTAAGTTCCTGCTATATCTGCTTTTATTGTTGATGAATTCCAGGTTATTCCGTCGAAAGTTACATTAATATTGTCAACTACTGCAGTTCCGTTTGGAAATACAATAGACATGTTTACTTCTAGAAGATTATTATCTGCATCTGAAACTGTTGCACTCAGATAAAAATCATCATTTCTTGCAATCGTTGCTGGGATTGTTGTGTTTGCTGTTATTGATGGGGAATTTTCAGAGGATTGTGCAAAGAAAAATCCTAACGAGGTTTCATAGTTTACAGTTGAAGTATTTCCAGTTATAGTTCCGGTTATTATGTTTGTTTCATAGTTTACAGTTGAGGTATTTGATCCTCCTGCTGAAATTATTGTTGTGTTGGAATTATAATTAGCTGAACCTGTGTTTGTTGATCCTACAAAACTTGCTAAAATTATAATTAATATTATCCAATCTGTGAGGTTTCGTTTAATCTTATTTCACCTCCTTTTTGGATTGTTATGTTTTGGTTTGAACTTGTGAAATTGAATGAAGAACTTGTTAAATATAACTTTCCTGCATCCTGAACTAATAAATTGTATTCAAAGTCATAAGATTGTGATACCCAATGACAGGTTTGGTTTAGAATCCAATCTGAACTTGGGGGGGCACAGGCATCTGCAGTTTCTGGAGCACAATAACCATTCCAGGAAGTTCCGTCTAATTTTACTAAATCCCATTCTGGTGTTGTGTCTGACCATACAACTACAAATGCATCGGGCTCACAAAATCCTGTTGAAGTTGCTCTTTCATCACCACCGACTGTGATTCTTGCTGTAGAAGTTCCGGTGAAAAGGAGATTGTTGTAGGTGGGTGTTGCAGAATAACTTTCTGCATAAGTCTTTATGTAGGTCTGTCCAGAAGAACCATAATTAAATCCAACACCAAAACTGGTTTCATTTATTGCTGCAATATAAGGGGCACGAGGTGCGGAAACTTCTAACGAACCATCGGTGGATAAAGAATAATTAGTGGTTAATGCGTTTCCATCCCTATCATACTGGGCATAGTAAGCTTCATTATCCATATCGTCGTGCCATGCAACTATGAATGAAGATTCATTCAAGACTGTGACTGTTGCAGGATAACCATTTGTACCAGTATCAGTGTCTATAGTTATTGTTGCTCCCCTTTGTGAACCATTCGAATAATATAATTTTGCAACAGCTGTAGTCGCAGAAGTAGTTTGTACAAATATATCCTCGCCAAATTCTCCCTTTAATCCTGCGGCTAAATAACCATATAATATATTATTTACAGTCTGATTTTCTGAAATATTTGTATTATAAATATCCATTACATTAAAATATCTGAGACCATCATAACTATCATACCAAGAAGCTGCAAAAACAGTTTCATTTAACGCTACAATACTAACTGCAGTACTATTTGCGTCACTTGGAAGACCAGATACATCATCTATGTCAAATTTAGTTATGGTTGAGCCGTATATATCCATTAGTTTTGCAAAAGTCTTTTTTAGTCCTATATGATCAGAATATATTATAAGGAATGCTGTGGAATTTATAACTGAAACATCAACTACTTGGGTTGGAACATTTTCACCACAACCTTCTTCTCCAACTTCAGAGACAGAGGTGGTTGTTCTAATTACTGTTCCGTTAGTATCATAGACAATGTATTTTTTAGTGAAATCTGCTGGGTCACACCATACATATACGAATGAGCTATTTGTTAGTACTTTTACCGATGGTTGAAAGGAAACACTCTCTCCAGTCATGGTTACTATAGATGAAAAGTTAAATGCTCTTGTTTCTGACCAGGATGAATTTGAGATTCCATCTGTAGCTAAAACTCTCCAGAAATAATATGCATCTGTAGTCATGGAATTTGCAATAGGGATCAGGTAGTCAGTGGTTGTGTTTGTTGATTCTTCTATTGAACTATTTGTAAATACTATCGAAGAAAATGCAGAATCACTTGCAACTTCAAGATAATAATTTATTAAGTCTCCATTTTCATCTGTTGAATTGCTCCAATTGAGATATACCTGATCATACAATGCAGTTCTTGGGAGGGAAGTTTCATTTTGAACTAAATTTAAATCAGGGATTGTTGGAGTATACTGATTTATATAACTAATATTTACCTGATAAATTAGAGGAGAATAAACACTATCATTCGTGCTCATTTCAAGTTTATACTGGAGATATCTTGAATAAGGAATCAATTCCTGCAAATCACAGGGAGATTCTATACAAGCAATATTCCATGTGGTTTCTCCAGTACATGAGGAATCATCACAAGTATGAATAAAAAAAGTTATATTTACAATTACTTCCTCTGCCCAAGAAGATTCATTAAGCCATGAGAAATTTGACCAGTTTGCAGTTGTTTTTGTATCCAATACATTTGACAGGTATGTTCCGGATACGCCGCCAGGATTTAATTTTATAGCTTGATCTGTATCATTATAATATGTATCTGTAAAAGTACCTTGAGAAGATTCGTAGCTTAAAACTCCTGTTGAGTTTAGGAGATTTGTTATATATTTTGTTGAAATACAAAGCCCATCCCATTCTGTAAGAGTATCTGAACC
Source organism: Candidatus Nanoarchaeia archaeon (assembly GCA_028714375.1). Classification (GTDB taxonomy): domain Archaea; phylum Nanobdellota; class Nanobdellia; order SCGC-AAA011-G17; family JACPNG01; genus JAQTMY01. The sequence goes on from JAQTMK010000005.1 coordinate 18,476, forward strand.
AACCAAATATGGCTGGAACCAAGCAGTGGTTGCGTTATAGAATGTTATCACTATTGGATTTTCTCTGCCTTGTGCTTCACATAAAGCACTGTATTCTAACGTATCCTTTCTTAAGTTTCTTCCACCAATGCTAACCATTTGTATTGAAGGATCTGAGGAAAGGGTGTAATTATACAAACTTTTTAATTGATCATCATAAACATAAGCAGTGTTATCTACTGTGACAATAAACATGGTGTCGTTTATTCTTGCTATATCTAAGTTATAATAATAGGTACTGTTTATAGCTTTTATCGATGGAGTTGATTCGAAAGCCAGGGTAACTAAGGATGTGCCGACTTCATTATAAGCTTGCAGATTGTAATAACTTTCATTATTTCCATCATACCAAAGAGTCACAGCAGTGGTAGAATTTATTACTGCAACTCTTGCTGAACCATATGGGAATGAAGCGTTACCAGCATTTGTACTGTGAGTTATCGATGCTGTACCAACAATAGAAGCATTTTTGAAATAGGTTATTACATCTCTTGCATAATTTTGGTAGGTTGCAACTGCGCAATAATCTCCGTCATCCATTAATCCACAATCCACATCGACAACATCTCTTCCTTGATCATTAAAAGATTCGACAGTACCTATACTGATGTTTCCAGCTACTGCACCACCATCTATGGTTTTTGTCATTGCATAACCGATCCTGTCATCAGAATCTACCCAAGTGTAAAATAAATTATTTTTAGTTGAGACATAACCTGTTGATGATGAAGGACCTGCAGCGTTTGTATCTATATCTATATCTGCCCTGTATTGATTTCCCCACATATCTCTATAGAAAGCAGTTTTATCATTAGCGCCCGCATCAAATAAGCTTCCTGAGAAACAGGTTTCGTTGACCCAGACTCCACTAATTTGATTATTTTTTATTTCACTGGCTGCAGATTTATATCCCAAGTAAGTTGCACCAGTTATCATTGTTCCATTGATATCATAAACATAAACATAGTATCCATTAGCTTCTCCTGCAACAAGTATTGCAACATAACTTGAGTTGTAAATTGCTGTTTGTGGTTGAGATGTATAACCAACACCTAATGTTGAATTAAATTCATAACCTGCAGTGCTGAATTTTAGAGTTAACAATATAACAAATCCTAGGATAATTACAAATTTCTTATTTATTTTCATCTTAATTTACCTTAAATATTAAGTCAGTCCCATCAAAGTAAATCATCGCATCCCCTTCATCACCAAGGTAAATTTTATCATTAGTCTTTATGGTAATCCCTTCAGCAGTAAGATTATTTGTTACATTCAAATTTGCAGGGAATACATAGTCATCTGTAGAACCAAAAGTTCCGTTTACTATTTTAGAAGGATCTATTGCTGCTGAATTACTTATATCCACATTTGTTATTGTTCCATCAATAATATGGGTAGTATTTATTGCATTTTCAGGAAGATTTGCTCCAGTATCACTATCAGTACCACAAGTTAAGGCACCTGCAACAGTTTTTAATGTACAAGTTGCAAAGGAATCAAGATATAAAACTCCTGTAAGATTTAAATCTGCTTCAATGGTTTGATTAAGAGTGAATGTTTGAGTATTATTCACAAATGCTATATTTGTTAGGTCATCTGTGTTTAAATCTGAACCACAACTTAAAGTTCCAGCAACTGTTTTTAATGTACAAGTTTCGAAAGCATCCAAATATAGAAGCCCTGTTATATTAAGACCTGCATTGATTGTTTGGTTTTCTATAAATTCATTGCTCTCATTAATCATCGCAAGATTAGTATAGACCATTCCTCCAGCACTTGAGGCATCATCCCCACAAGCAAGATTACCACTAGCATCAGTATCAATTGTATCACAGCTTGTTAGATTTGCAAACACTGGACTTAATGTGAACGTATTATCCCCCTTTAATGTTGGGTAGGATGCATTAATATCTGAACTTGGAACTACTTTTGTAATTATATCAGTTAGTGATGCATTATTATTTGAAACTAAGGTATTTATGGTTGTATTATCAGCGGCTTGTGCTGCAATAGCAAGAACTAAAGTATCATTCACACTTGTAATTGAACTATTTACTGCTGTGTCATCAAACACCCCACTTGTAGCATTTTCTCCAATTAGAAGATAACTTGCATTTAAGTCTATGCTTGGAACTATTGTACTGTTTACTCCTGAGATTGTTGTATTTATTGCAGTATCATCAAATGGATTTGTTTCATTTTGTCCAACTCTTAAATAACTTGAATTTAAATCTGCACTTGGAACGATTGTATTATTCACTCCTTCGATAGTTGTGTTGATTGCAGTATCATCAAATGTTGAACCTGAATCAGTTCCACAAGCAAGATTACCGTCTGAATCAGTATCAATTGTATCACATGAAGTTAGATTTTGGAATACTGGAGACTTGCTAAATCTGGTGTCTGAAGTGAATTGCTGGCTGTTATTTAGGAAAGCAACATTAGTTAAATCATCTCCGGCTCCAGTGTTATCAGTACCACAAGTTAAGGCACCTGCAACAGTTTTTAATGTACAAGTTGCAAAGGAATCAAGATATAAAACTCCTGTAAGATTTAAATCTGCTTCAATGGTTTGATTAAGAGTGAATGTTTGAGTATTATTCACAAATGCTACATTTGTAAGATCTCCTGAAGCTGCAGTATTGTTATCTTCTCCACACACCAAAGTTCCGGCTACTGTTTTCAGTGTACAAGTTTCGAAAGCATCTAAATATAAATTTCCAGTTAGGTTTGTATCACCTTCAACATTTAAGTCATGGGTTGGAACTTCATTGCCGATTCCTACTTTATCTGTTGGATTTGCTAAAGTTACAATTCCAGAGTCACTTCTATTCCATGCACTTGAGTTTAATGTTTCTGCACTCCCTCCACTTAACCAATCTGGAATATTTTCTATTTCTGAATTCCAATCTACACAATCTGTACATGATAAATTATAAGCATGGTCTGCCACAAATGCATAGGGGCTTGATGTTAAATTAATTCTTGGAGCCATTTCTGAATCTCCAGCAACTGTAATTCCCAAATAAGTTGAGGTATCAAAAGTTAGATTGACAGGAGCCTGATGACCAAGAGTTATGGAATAAATTCCGTTTGAAACTGGAACTGCTAATGTTTCTTCCCATAATCCTGCTCCTCCGGAATATGTATTATAAATTCTAAATGTCATTGTTGTTTCTGTATCTACGTTTACTCCAGCTGAATCTGTAAGTTTACCGTGGATATTTAATATCTGAGGGAAATCTGAAGCATAGTTGTATGCTTTTGCTGATTCTGAACCAAATGTTATAAGCAATACGTGCTGTCCTGTAGAAATTACTCTTGAAACTTCTTTTGAATCTTCTGAACATGAATAACCTGGAACAAATATTTTTCCGTCTGTTAATGAGGAGGTTATTACATTAGATCCACAGTATAAATTTATGAATTCCAAATCTTCTCCAAAGGATGTTCCGTCCACTGCTTCAATTGTCAAATCTGCAGTACCTATTGTTTCAAAATTAACTTCCCAGTTATCTCCAACCTGAGGATAAGATTTTATGTTTAATAATATCAGATTACTACCCACATAGCCTGAAAATGAATCTACATTGAATGTTATTGAGTTTCCATTATCGGTGAATGGAATGTTTGTCCTTATCCATGATGGGCAGTAACCTGACTCGGGGTTGAATTCTGGACATTTTAAAATTAAATTTACCTGTCCATATTTTGGCAGTGTTAAAGTTGCTTCCTCTATTTCTGTTTTTGATAAAGCAAATACATCAGTTGTGAATCTGGTATCATCTACTTTATCGAGGAAGCTTGTTACATCTTTGTTTTTTATTCCTTTGATTCTTATTTCTGTTTCCTTGTTTAGTTCTGAGGCTGTTATTGTTTCTTCTGAAGGTTTTAGCGTTAGGTCATAGCCTTTGTCTGTTTTTGTCAATACTTTATCCAAGGATTTACCTTTTTGTTTTAGAGTTAGTTCTTCTGGTATTGTTATATTTTCTTCTGTAATGTTCGGAGTTTCAATTATTTCTGGAATTTCAATTTCCAAAGTTGAATTTGATTCTTCTGGTATTGTTATGTTGATTTCTTCTGTTGTTTCATTTATTGAAATTGTTTCTTCTGGAGTTTCTACTGTTTGTTCTGAAGGTAGTGCGAGATCTTCCTGTGTTATTACTATTTTCTTGCTGTCTACTATTGTTCCGGATATCAGAATATCTATGTAGGCATCACCTGCTTCTGAGATATTATACTCTTCTAAGTTAATTATTATCTTATTGTCTTTTATGACTTCATTTAAGGGAGTATCTTTTACGTAGCTGTTTAGACTAAATCTAACTATTCCTGTTTCAGGAGTCCAGGTTTCATTTAAATCAAATTCTATTGGACCGACTATGTTTCCAATATATTCAAATGCATCAAAGTAGCCAAAGATTAAAGCTGCTACAATAATTATTGAGGTGATTATTAAACCATAATTTTTTCTTTTGTAGTTAATCTGGTTTATTCCGTTCACTTCTTTTTCACCTCTATAAGCTGTTGTTTTATTAAGAATTCTATACCGTGACTTCTATTTGCGAAGATTTTTTTTTCGATATTTTCATCTAACCAATTTAGAAGTTCTTTGTCTAAAGTAACTGTTATCCTCTCTTTCATTAACTACATACTCCGTAATACTTTAGTGTATATTTGTTTATATATGCATATTGGATATGTAGTATTTAAATGTTTCCAATCAAAAGATATTTAAGACAAAGCTCTTGTATGATATTATGAAGAGGTGGGTTTTTAGCTTAATTTTTATTTTATTAATCAGTTCTATGGTTTATGGAGCTACAGACAGATTAGTAATAAGATTCCATTCAACAACAGAAAAACAGGAGATTGATCTGAAACAATATTTAGGTTATGCTCCAGCATATTATTACAATATCACAACAAACCAGGCAACTGTAACCATCGACAAAGATGGAATTGCTTTAATCAGAGGGAAAGCAGGATTTACTGGTGTTGAAACAATAATATTTTCCACAAATGAAAGTATGGTTTATGAAAAGAAGGAGCAAAAAGAAGATTATACTTTGCTTGAGAATTTAACAGAAGCAATAATAGAAGAATATCCTGAGTTAATAACATATAAAGAAGTTGAAAAAGTGTTTGAAGGAAATCTTGTTGATGAGATTTTGCTGAAAAGCATAAGAAGAACTGAAATAGAAAAAATTACTTCTGAGCTAAAAGAAGATGAATTATTGGTAAATGTCAATGATGAAGCCTTATTGATGGTTGCTTTTGAAAACCAGACTAAACCTAAACTAACTATTGCTTTGTTTGATGATGAAGCTAAGGTTGATGAAAGTGCATTAAGACCAAATTATCTAAATATGATTTTGATTGGGCTGGGAATTATTTTGGCCGGAGGATTAATACTTTACAGAGATAGGTTATTTACTTTGTTAAGAAGCACAAAACACAGATTAGTCACAAGGAAAAAAAGTTTAGAGAAAAAATTAGGTGAAATCAGGACAGGGGAAGATACGAAAAAAGTCATTGAAGATGTTTTCATTGAAAAATTTGGATTAAACAGATTTGCAACACCATATGAAATGGAAAACAGCTTAAAGAAATTCAATATTAGGGGAAATCTAAAACAGGAAATATTGTTTTTGTACAGAAAACTAAATGAAGAGCATTTGTCAAATTATGAGGTTCAGTTAATCAAGAGATATCTAAGAAAATTAAACAAAAAGTTTTAATACTAAGGTATTTATTTTTTTATTATGAGAAAAGAGGTATTTATAATATTTCTATTAAATTTATCTTTAGTTAGTGCGCAGGAGGTTATGATTGGAGGAAAAAGTTATTCTTTGTTGTTTTTATCACCTTTAATTATATTGGCTATTGTTATGTTATTCTTATTTTTTAGATTTGTTTTTAAGATGTTTGGGAAGATTAAACTACCTAGTCTTAAAGGCAAAGAAATAAGACTATTCAGCAAGAAAAAAGAAGATACAAAGACAGAACTTGGATTAGGGTTAGACTTCAGGAAAGAGATCGAAGATTTTAAAGCAAAATGCGGGAAACTTGAAGTTAAGGAAGCATTTAATCAGTTTAACGGTTTGGTTAAAGATTACTTGGCTTTTAATTATAAACTTAATAAACAATTTACATTTGAAGAAATAGAACCTATTTTAGAGAAGAAAGGGAAAAAGTTTGTTTCTTTAATCCAGGATATTACAGATTTAAAATACAGCGGTAAAGCAGTAAATAGAGATAATCTTAATGAACTTGTTTTGAGGTTTAGTAAGTTAGTCGGAACAGAAAAAATAGAGAAACCTAAAAAAGAGGAAGTTAAAGTAAGTTTATTCAACAAAATTGATATTAAAGGATTTACAAAACTTAAATTTTCTTTTAAAAATCTGCTTAAATCCAATAAAGAGAAATCCACTGTTTTTGATTTTAAGGTTGATGGGATTAACATTCAGGTTACAAGAAAACACAGCAAGTTTAATCCTTTTAGCTGGTATCACGATGTCAAAGATTATATGGAAAAAAGAGAGCAGCAGAAAAACCGGGACTTGGTTGAAAAATTAATAAGAAAAGGAAGAAATGTTGCAAGAAAAGACTGGAGAGAGGCAAACAGGATCTACAATAAGACGTTAGGGATTTATTATAAATTAAATACAGGAGAAGAGCAGAAAGTTGCTGGTGCTTTGATTGAACTGTATGGTGATGTTGAAAGAGCAAAATTAGATGAAGAAAGCAGGGAGATGGCAGAGGTTACTGAAAAAATACAGGGCATCTTAGAGACCCAAAAAATAATACACAAAGAACCTGAAAAAGAAATTATCAGACACAGCCATGATACATTTAAACATTTAAGAAAAAGTGTTTTAGGATGGAAAGCAAAGGTTACCGAGAATGTGGATTCTTTCAAAAAGAATTTAGACAATAAGTTCAAACATGCTGAAACCAAAATAGACAAAGATGTTCATACATTGCTTGTTAAATCTAAAGAAAACAATGAATTATTTGACCATAAAAGTATAAACAAAAAGATTAAAGAAATTAAAGTTAAGATTCCTGAAGAACATAAAAACAAATTATTTACATTTAAAGAGGTTTCTAAGCCTGAAGTTCATAAACTATCTAAGAAATTATTTAGAAGAAGAGCCCACGAAGTTAAGAAGAGGGAGATTGAACTGCCTGTTTTGACTCCTGAGAATCCGGTTTTAGGAAAAATAAAAAATATTAAAGAACATATTGAGGCTATTTCAAAGGAAGGTTCTATTGAATTAAAACTGAGAGAAAGAGAATTAATCAATGATATAAGGGCTTTACTGCATTTCCATAAAAAAAGACATCTTCACTATGATAATTTTACTGAAAAATACGGGCTGAGCGAGAATCTACAGATTGTTTATGATGATGTCCCAAAGTTTACTGAAAACAAAGCAAAAGTCAACGAACTATTATTGGAGAGACAGAAATTATTAAATAAATTTAACAGGACACAGGTAGATGCAAAGAAAGATTATATTAAGCATTTACTTGCAAGAATAGATGATTATGAAAAAAGAAGAATGGATGTTATCAGAGCTGAGATTCAGAAACCTATTGTTAAAATTAATTCCAAGAACATTGGAGAATTAAGAAAACAGGAAGAGGACATTGTCAACAGATTAAGTTCTTTTGAGAAGAAAAAATTGGAAGACGTTAAGAAAAGCATAAAAGAAAATATTCTTGAGTTTAGCAAGGAAGAGTACAGAATTGGAAAACCTTTGTGGCAGGTTAATGCTGAAAAAGTCAAGAATCAGACTTCCCGACAGATTAAAGAATTAAGCAAACAGGAAAAGGCATTATTTGACAAACTAACTGATGTTAAAAACAATGTTCAATTGCAGGAACCAAAATGGGAACAAAAAGTTGAGGAAATAAAAACCAAAACTTCCAAAAAGATTGGTTCTTTAAGCAAGGAGCAGGCTAAACTGTTCAAGAAGATGGGAAAGATATAGTTTTCTATATAAATGTTTATAAGCTTTAAAGTATTTGTAAGCCTTATGGGATGTACTGATCTTCCATTTCCATTAAATTCTGAAAATAGTGTAAGATCCTACCTGGATACTATTTACTCTTGTTTTAGGAAAGGGATTGAGGAAGAAAAACTAAACCAATTTGGGATGGAAAAAATTGAAGATTTAAGCGGGTTGCTTAAGTATGCTATAGAGTTTATGAGTCCGGATCCATCAAATCCTTATAAACTAGACCAGTTGGTAGACCCCCCTCCAGGATTTGAAAGATTGCATATTCTACGATTTATAGATAGTTTAAAAAAATCAAAGAAGTTTAATAATATCTATCCTGAAGGTTTAGATATTGTAGCAAAACTTAAGTCTTTGTCAGACTCAATCTCTAAGTTTTATAATCTGGTTACAAGTGGAAATAGTTTAGACTCCAAATTTAAAAATGAATTAGATGATATTTCAAAAATTATCAATGATGTTATTGCAAAATATTAATTTATTTTTTAATTTTAATAAATACATAATTAACAGGATTTTTTACTCTTCTGCACAAAGGATCATCACAATTAACACCCAGGTCTTTGTAGTAAGCTTCATTGCTGCAGTTTGGAGGCATAATGTTCTGATTTGTTTTTCTCTGCCAGGTAATCTGACTCCTGATATAACCTTCTCTTAAAGGTTCATAGTTTGATTCATTCCATTCCAACAATCTTTTTTCTATTTCATCCAAGGACCAGCCCATCTGTTTTAAGAAATTAATCAAAACAAAGACAGCTCTTTTTCTTCCGTCTTTTGGAATCCCTTTAAGCATCTGCTTGATACAGGGAGGGAAATAATCTTCCTTTATTGCTATTTTTGGAATTTCAAATTCTTTTATTTCCTTTATTTCCTGATTTACTGGCTGAAGCATTTTTGTTTTGTATTCTTTCTGGCTGTACTTGAATTCCATTGCCTGGATAATCAATGATTTGGCTTCACCAGGCTCAAAACTTGAGATGAATCCTACTTCGGGGTCAATGTTTTTTATCTGAGCGTTTTTTATTTTGAAATTTTTTGGATTATCAACAGGAATACTGACTAAATTTGTTTTTTCATTTATAGAATAAGCACACCTATACAAATGTCTTGGGGATATCAAGACAGAATCAATACCAATAACTTCAAAAGGATCAAATTTGTTTTCTTTTATCAATTCTTTTTCTGTTTTTCCAGTTGAGGTTTTTATTTCTTCCAAGGTGTTTATGCTTAAGATTGATTCTGACAAAGGTTTTCTTATCATGCTTTTAAGATATTCTGAAATTGCACGAATACCTTCAGGAAATAATATCTTTGTTGGTTTATCATCAACAGATTCTGGAAAAGATTTTGATGAAATCCCAATATGAAAACCAGAACCACCTGAAAACTTGGAATAAACATTTTTTATATCATGAAACTTTATTGCGTCCATCAAAAAAGAACCACATAATTTAGAGTATTCAATAAACTTAGTGTCAACATCCAAAATACAGTCCCATCCAATCCTTAAAGAGTCTAACTGTTTTTGATTCATACCTGGTTTTAGATCTAATGGGTTGCTCCAAGTTTCTTCTGAAATATGAAATGAAGTAGCTCCGTTTCTTGCCAATTCGGATACATCGGATTCGTACATCAACATGTCAGGTCTTTTTCCAAAACCGTTTGTTGAATACTGGACTCCTACTTCCTTGTTTTTAGCCTGAGCAACTATTTTTTTCTGAATATCTCTCCTAGAATAGTATGCAAGTATTGGATCCATAGGATTAACTTGGTTGGTTTCTTTATAATTATTTTTGTTCTGCAGAATAGTAGATTTATTCTATGCCCTGAATGTGAGATAACTGATGGTTTAACTCGTCCTCAAGTTCAAGAGCAACTTCTTTTGTTTCTTTTAACTGTTTTTCAATAAGCTCTTTTGCTTCATCAATGTTTTTTTCCATAAAAATATCAGAACCAATGTTCATTATTACCTTTGATTTATCTTCTAATTTTCCCTTTACAAAAACCCCTGGGCCGATTGGAATCAGAGAGTCTTTTTTATCTGAATTTTTTATTTCATCCAAAGCATCCTTTAATATAGAAAGTTCAATAAACTGCTGTTCAATTATCTGGAGCTGTTGTTGCAGCTGCTGAATCTGGTAACTTATTTGTTGAAGATTTATTTCTTCGCTCATTTTTTAGCAGCTTTAGGTTTTTTAACAGAGGTTTTTCTTTGTTTCAATGGTTTAGAAGTATTTTTCTTGGTTTTTCTTTTTACTTCCCTTTCTTTTATTGGAATCCCTATCTCTGTCAAAGCTTTTTTAACTTCTGAAGTTGAAGCTCCTTTTTTTATCTTGGTGACCATATCAATAGGTTCAAGATGTTTAATATTACATTTTTTTCTTCTTACATTGCCGTCTACCAAGACCATTTTGTCGTTAACAACATCAACAATAATACAGTAGTGACCTGCATCTCTTCCGGCAATCTTGACACATAATCTTCCGACTTCAAACATTTTTACTCCTTACATCTCTTTTTATTTTTTCTCTTGAGCATCTTGCGCATAAAACTCCTCCATATAATCTTGAAGGTCTTTTTTTAGTTTTTGCTGTGTTTGCCTGTTTAGATGTTTTTGCATTTATAGTTCCTTTTAGTTTTTGCTTACAAACGCTACATCTAGGTTCTCTAGGTTTTACTCTTCTTATCTTAACCCTTACTCCTTTTGCAGTTTTAACCCTTATTTTTATTTTTCTCATTTTATACTAACCTCATGATTTTTCTTAATCCAAGACTGAAGATCATGGAAAAGATAATATATATCCATAACCAGCTTGTGATTCCTATGAAGCTTATTGGTGTTACTTCATAGACATTTCTTAACCATCCGAACATTATTATAATCGGGATGAATGTGAACAGCATTGGCTTGAAACTATGAAGCATGTACTTCATGTTTACATCCATTGCCTGCTTTTGTATCTCCATTAGTTTTTGAGTATCATTTTTAAACTTTTTCATTTCAAGCTGATGCTCTTTTAGCTTGTCTTTCAGCTCCTTCATCGCTTTTTGATTTGAAGTGTATTTGTATATGATTGTGATTATCAGGGTTAATATAAAACATAATACTATCAACCCACCCAGCGGATTCCATTGAATTAATTTTCCGAATATAGCATTGAAAAAGCTATCAAGCATTTATTTACCACCCATTATTTTTCTCATTGCAGGATTCATATCCATCATGTGCTGTTTTGCAATGTCTTCATACATTCTGTATAATATCATAACTGTAAGCAATATTCCGGTTCCTCTGCTTAGTGCACCCAATAAGTCTGCAGCTGATGCCAGGAATCCTATTGTTGCTCCACCCATTATTGTCAATGGGAAGATATATCTTTTTAATAATTGTTCTATTACTCTTGGATCTCTTCTAAATCCTGGAATCTGTAATCCTGAATTCATAATCTGATCTGCCTGCGATCTTGCATCCATTCCAGATGTCTGAACCCAGAAAATTGAAAATAATATTGAACCGCCTATCATGAATAAACCATATGTTGCTGCATGGGCCAATAAACTCCACTCGAAAGCACCGGTGTTGAATGCATCAAACACTCCCTGAACCAAGTTTGGTGAATTTATCCATGCAACAAATCCTGTTACTGGCTGACTTCCTGAAAATGTTCCTAATATTGGATGTCCCCATTTTTCCAAAAGTCCGGCCCATAACTGCATGTTTGCCATCAAGGCAGCGACTAAAATAACCGGGATATTTGAAGTATATAAGAAATGTAATGGCCATCTTATTCCATGCCCTCTTATTCTTCCGAATGACAATGGAATTTCTACTTTCATTGCCTGACCATATACTGAAATTACAAATACAATTATTGTTGCAAGTATTGCACTTAATGCCAATCCTGCTCCCATTGGGTTCCCTGAAATCAATGAGTTAAGGAATACCCAGACTTGACCTACTGGTGCTTGACCTGAACCAAATGCCCAGGTTCCTGCAGTAGACAAAGGAGAAAATGCTCTTACAAATATCTGAGATGCTACTCCTGCTGCAATGAATAAACTTATTCCTGAACCAAGTCCCCACTTCTGTAATAAGTCATCCATAAACAATACTAATATTCCACCTATACACAACTGTGCAACTAATAATATCTGCATCAAAACAAATTGTGAAGGTGCTAATGCTGGACTAGGAGCTAATCCTCCCATTAAAACATAAATCAATGCTTCAAAAAATATGAAAAAGATTGACAATAATTTTTGTATACCCTGGAATCTTGCTCTTCCTTCTTTTGTTGAGGTATCTGCTTTCCACAATCCTGAACCTTTTAACAATTGCAGTACAATGGATGCTGTAACGATTGGACCAATACCCAAGGACATAATTGAACCAAAACTAGCACCTAAAATTATAGATAACTGCTCAAACTGAGACAACTGGTTTGCACCCAATCCAAATAATGGTATTGCTGAAAGAACAAAAAATGCTATAAGACAAATAGCAGTCCACTTTAATTTTTCCTTAAATGTCAACCTTCCTTCAGGTTTTTTTACTTCTGGGAATGCTGCTATTAAATTATCAATGAATGACATCTTATTCTTCTACAGGTTCCTCTGTGATTATTTTTTCTGGAAGAATTACTTTTCCTCCATGTTTCTCTACTTTTTGAATTGCCTTTTCAGATGCTAAGTTAACAGTAATTATTACTTTTTTGGTAAGTTCACCTTTACCCAATAATTTATCATAGCCCATCTCAGTTAAATTTATTTCCTTTTTATCCATTCTTTCAATTTCTGAAATGTTTATGAATGTAATATCTTTTTTGTTTGGAACTACAAATCCGAATCTTCCAAAGTATTTTGTTCCGAATTCCTTAAACACAGATGGTTTTTTCTGGTCTGCTCTTTTTCCAGTTCCAGCCATACCTCTTCCACCTCTGTTACCTGCTCCTCTCCATTTCTTAGCAGCTCCGTGGAAATGAGTTCTTCTACCATAACTTTTCCTGTGTTTTTTTGTTCTGTTTATCATATCATCCTCATTAATAATTCATTTATCTGATCTTTTCTGTAGCCTAAGACTCCGCCCTGCACAAAAGTTTTTTTAATCCCATTTCTGTCAAACCCTTTTGCAGGAGGGTTTAATCTGAAAAATGTTTTTATTCCTGCGATTTCCTTTAACTCTTTTTTGAAATCCATGAATGCTTTTACGAAATCATCTGAAGACATCTTTGTTTTTTCCTTGATATATTCTTCAGTTATTGGTTTGTTTCCAGGAAGTTTCCCTCTCTTTACCAATAATTGTTTCATAGTTTTATCATCAATCTCTCCCCAGGTGACATAGTCTTTTATTTTTTCTATCATTCCGACCATGTTTGGAGTATTAGGAACAACAACACAAGTGTTAACTTTGTACAGACGAAGCATCTTCATAGTATCTTCTACTTGCTCTTTTGCTTTAAGTCCGCTTCTAATCCTTATGATTGCTATTCTCTTATTCATTTTTACCTTCTGTCATACCTGATTTCTTTTTGAATTCAGGACTTACTTTTTTGGTGTTTAATTGCTTTAAAGCAACAATCAATGCATCCATCAAGTTTAGTTTTGTTCTTGTCTGTCCAAATGTTTTTGAATATACATCCTTGAAACCTGCAAGTCTTAAAACTTTCTGACATTCTTTTTCTACCTTAAGATCTGCACCTTTTGGGGCAGGCATAAGTATGATTTTTGCACTACCAGATTTTCCTTCAACTGTGAAAGGAACTGAATGGGGGGTTTTACAACTACATTCCCATGAACCACATCCACGTTTGATTTTTATGATATTTAATTTTGCTTGTCTTACTGCTTTTTCCCTTGCTGGCACTGTTTCTTTGGATTTTCCTCTTCCAATTCCAACATAACCGTCTTTGTTACCAACTACAGCTAGTGCTCCAAATTTAGGTTTGTTTCCTTCTTTGGTTTTTTTCTGGGTTTGTCTCCAGATAGATCTTTTTCCTCCTCCGAACTTACCTTTGGATTGTCCAAATTCAATCAAATCAGATTCAAGATTTGGAAGTAAAGTATCAACTATTTCAGGCTCCAAGATTTTTAATCCTTTATCCAATATTTCGTCGATGTCGGTAATCTTCTGTGCTTTTACTTTTCTACCTATATCGGTTCTTGGATTCCATCCTTCTAATGAAGTCTTTCTTGTTTGAGCGTTTAATTCATTAATTTCTTCTTTGGTTTTTCTTTTCATTTTCCTAGTATTTTCTTTTTAACCTCTTGAATATTTTTTTCAAACTGTTCTGGTGTCAAGTTTTCTTTTTTATATTTTCCGAACTGTACACCTTTTGCTTCTTTAATGTATTTTGAAATATGTTTTCCTGAAATTCTGTCTTCAGATGGGAATGCCTCTTCACTGTGAGGAACTTCGAATCCTGAATCAACAAGTCCTTTCAAAGCTGCAAATAATTTTGATTTGTTTATTGGATTGTACATTCCAATATCAAATATACCGCTGGAAATTTCCTTTTCCTGAGCTTTTTTTCCTGCAAGCAATCCAAGCAAGTATGATGCAGGGGTATTTGATCTTGAACCTTTGTATCCTAGCTTTATCAATTCCCTTGTTGTTAATGTAAGTAATACGTGATCTCCAACATCATCGTATTTTATGAACTGAATCATCAAGTTTTTAGAGGATTTTCTAATTACAACTCTTATCTGTTCTGATTTAAGTGATTTCAACCTTTTATGATAATTGGTCTTATTCAGTTTTCTTCTTTTTAGTTGTGTCATTTTTCTTTAAAAGATTCTTTTCCTCCATATACATAATAAGGTGTCTTTTACTTCTGAAAAATCCACCCTTAATCTTTGAATATAATTGTTTGTAATCCTCATTTTTAATTTGGTTTTTTTCTTTTACCCCTTTAATAATCTTTCTTTGAGATCTTACTTTGTTCATCCAGACTCTTTTTTTATTTATTCTTCCACCAATTCTTCCTTCTCTTGATCCATGACCATGTTGTCTGCCTTTCTTTTTCTGAAGCAATCTTTTTCTTGCTTTTGATCTTGATTGTGAGTTCTTTCCGCTTTTGTAAACTGCTTTTTCTTTTACTAAACCACGAATGTCTGCTTTAGTCAAAGCTTCCTTAATATCTTCCAATCTATCCTGATTGAATTTTACCTTGTTTCTTCCAACTCCCAAAACTCTTGCAGCTATTCTTTTCTGTGGTCCGAATCTCATAGGTTTTCTCCCTTACCAACTTTTGGTTTCTCTAAAGTTTTTTTCTTTTCTTCCTCAAGTTTTTCTTCCTGAGTCTTTTCTTCTTTTGATTCTTTTTTCTTTTCTGCTTTTTTCTTTAAATCTTCTTTTGATTTTGCTCTTTTTTCTATTTTACTTTTTCTTTCATCTGACTTTTTCTTTATTTTTTCTTCAGATTTTTTGATAAATTCCTGAATATCCTTTAAGTTTGCAACCTTTAATTTTCTTTCCTGGATTTTTTTAACTAACTCTATTTTTTTTCTTAATCCAAGTGTTGAACTGATTATGATTAACTGATCTGGTTTGATTTTGTCAAGATCATGGATGTTATTTACCTTGATTTCCTGTATTCCCTGCCTGTTTAATCCCTTAATTTCTTCAGGAGAACCATAACCAATTCTTACAAGTCTTCTGTAACTTCTCAGGTTACGTCTCATCTTGGAATCAAGTCCTTTTGGTTTTCTCCAGTTTTTCTTTAACTTGTCCAATTTATGAGCATCCTGTTTAAGGAATTTGTACTTCCTGACTTTTTTGATCATTTCTACTTTATTCATATTTTTTTACCTGCTTTCATTGTTATGTATATTCCATCCTGGAATACTCTTCTATCTCTTTTTTTAATTCTGCATGCCTGTTCAATGTTTGCAGCAGTCTGTCCGGTTTTTTCCCGGTCATTTCCTGTTATTACAATCTGGTCTCCGTTAACCTTTACTTCAACGCCTTTTGCTATCTTTGATTTTCTTGGAACTTTTTCTCCAAGGAAGTTTTTAATTAATACCAAATCTTTATCAACAGCTACGCTGACTGGGAAATGACTTGAACAAACCTTTAAATGATATTCATAACTTTCATTTACTCCTTTGATCATATTTGAAATATGTGACTTGAATGTACCAATCATTCTTTTCTCTCTTTTGGTTGCATTCTTTGCGTTTAATAATATTTTATTTTCTTTCTTTTCTATTGAGATTCCTGGATAGTCAAAGACTTTTTCAAGTTCTCCTTTTGGTCCTTTTACTTTTATGAGAGAACCTTCTATGAAAACTTCAATTCCTTCTGGAATTTTCACATCGCCTTTAATTTCAGGTATCATTTTAGTAGCAATATGCGATTAATTTTCCCCCCATATTTTTTTCTTTTGCCTGATGGTGAGTCAATAGTCCTTTAGGAGTTGAAATAATTAATATTCCAAAATCCTTTGCAGGAAGGTATCTTTTTTCAAATTTGTTGAACTCAGTTGTTTTTAATGAGAATCTTGGTTTGATTGCTCCGGTCTTGTTTATGTTCCCGTTTAGCTTTACTTCTATGATCCCACCTTTGTTATCTTCTATAACCTTGAACTCTTCAATGTATTTGTGTTCTTTTAGTAATTTTAATACACCAGTAATTACTTTTGAACTAGGCTTGGACTGACATGATGTCTTACCAACCTTTTCTGCATTGTTTATCTTGCAAAGGGTGTTTGCCAATGGGTCATTTAACATTTTTTTGTTCTCCTAATAGTATTTTTTAAATCCTAATTTTTTAGCATTAAGTCTGAAACATCTTCTGCAGTAATTTATTCCATACTGTGTGACTGGTCCTTTATCTGATCCACACAACCTGCATTTTTTAGTTGATTTTCCAAACTCTCTTTTCTTTGGAGAGTTGTGTTTAATGTACTTAGCTAATTTTTCAGGTTTTGCTTTGAGTTGTTTAAACACTTTCTTGAAATCTTTTGTGGTCATATTACTTCAACTCCTAATTTTTCTTTTACGAAGTTTATTGCTTCTTCTTTTGTGATCATATGTTTCTTTGAAATCTTTCCTGGTTTTATCTTACGTTTTTTTACTCTGTATCCAGGTCTTTCCAAGGTTACTGCAACTTCCAGTCCAATTATTCCTATTTTTGGATCGTATTCTATTCCTGGAATTTCAATATATTCCGGAACTCCGAATGAAAAGTTTCCTTTATCATCGAATTTTTTAGCTGAGATTTTATTATCAACTGCTTTGAATAGTTTCTTTACTAATTCAACTGCTGGTGCTTTTCTTATTGTTACTTTTGTTGCTATTGCCAATCCAGGACGCAATCCCCAAGTTGGGATTCTTTTCTGGCTTTTACATTCAATTGGTTTTTTTCCGGTTATTTTTTTAAGTAAATGTCCAGCATTTTCTAGTTTAATTCCTGGCTCACCGGTTCCAATATTCAATGTTATCTTTTCAATCCTTATTTCTTTCATTTTTTATGTTTGTCTATTACAAAAACAAACTCCTTTCTTGTTTCTATCTTATCCTTATCCAATGTAAGAATGATTTTTGTTGGAAGATTTCCTTCCTGTTCCTGGATCTCTTCTAAGATTCCGACTTGTCCCAAATAAGAACCACCAATCAATAAAACTGATGCTCCTTTTTCAAGTTTTAAATGTTTGATAACTTTATTTTTTTCTAAATCAATTATTACTGAATCTCCAACGCTGTAAGCATCTTTGTCAAGGATGATGTTTTTTCCATCATAAAGATTTAGCTGAATTTTTTTCTTTTTCAGACAGGTCTTACCAATTATCTTACATGTTTTCTGGTTTGATTCTTCTTTTGTTATTTTGTGAAGGGTCAATCTTCCCTTGTCATCAATCAATATCTTGAAATGTTCTTTTGTCTCTGGAACTTCTATAATATCCATCAAACCAACCGGGAAATTCAAATCCTTTCTTGGTTTTTTATCAATCAATATCTTGTTAGCATTAACTATTTTTTTGACTTCTCTTGATGTTTTTGCATATTTTAGTACTTCTTTAACTAAGAATCCTAATGTTAAACATCCCTCAATCTTGTGTGGACCAGCTCTAGGTTTAGCTATGTATTTGTTTTCCTTTCTTTTCAAGGTCCAGGTTCTAGGCGCATTAAGCCTTTTGAGGTGTCTTTGATTTGGCATTTTCTTTGTCTCCTTTTAAATGTTTTAATCTTTTTCTATCTTCCAAATTTAATTCTTTGATTTGTAAGTTTGAAGGTGCGAATGGAAATCCAACTTTTTTACCATCATGTTTTACTGTTTCAATCCCTTCGATGTAAACTTTTGTTCTCCTTAAGTCTACTCTTGATATCTTTCCAGTTTTTTTCTTGAATTGTCCTCTTAAAACTATTACTGAGTCTCCTTTTTTAACCTGAATGTTTCTTGTTTTATGTTTTTGTCTCAAATCTTTTGAAAGATTTACTGAAACAAAATTTTTCTTAATATGAAGTGGAGCGTTGTAAGTATATTTACGCTGCTTTCTAGGATTTTTACTTGCTTTCCAATCGTTAGACCATTCTTTCATTTTAAACTACCATGCTCGCTATTTTTGCCAATGTTGGCCATCTTTCTACTGCTTCTTTTGCAATAGGACCCTTGAATATTGTTCCTTTTGGGTTTCCTTTATCATCTTTAAACACAATCATTGCGTTGTCTTCAAATTTGATTCTTGTTCCGTCTGCTCTCTTATATTCTTTCTTTTGTCTTACCAAAACTCCGAATACAACTTTTTTTCTCATGTCAGGACGTCCACTTACAACTGATCCCATTACGAAATCCCCAACTCCGCCCTTAGGCATGCAACCTTTTGTGGAGGTGAATCTTCTTACGTTGAATACTTTAACTACTTTAGCTCCTGAATTATCACATACATCGACCTTTGTTCCGGTCTGTATTGCTCTTACAACATGGGAGGTCATCGCTTTCATTTTAGCACCTCGATGATTATGAAATTTTTAGTTTTACTTATTGGCTTAGCTTCCATGACTCTTACCTGATCTCCAATTTTAACATCAATGCAATCTGGTTTATGGACTTTTAATCTTGAAATTCTTTTTTCATACCTTTCATATTTGTATAAGTAGTTTAATCTTGGAATTTCGATTGTAACAGTCTTGTGAAGCGGTTCTCTGATTACTGTTCCAGTTAAGATTCTTCCCCTTACACTTATTGGATTGTGGAATGGACAATGCTTGTCAGTACATTCTTTTTCCGGAATCTTTACATTTAATCCAATTTTATTCATTTTTTAAACTCCTTATTTTCTTTATCCTGTCTTCAGGTCTGTTAACTAACAAATTCCCGTCGATTTCAACTGTTTGATTGTTGTATTTTGTTTTCATTTTAATCTGTGATTTTATGAGTTTGATTTTTTTGTTTTTGCTTTGTATTGTTATTGTTTGCTTTGTTTCGTCTATTATTTTTCCACTTTTGCCAATCAGTGATTTGTTGTTTGAAGCGGTTACTTCAATCTCCAATCCGATTAGCTCCTTTTTTAGTATGTCCTTCAGACTCATTTTATTGAGCTTTCGGCAAAGCCTAACTTTATTAGCTCTTTTTTTGCTCTTAGGAGATGATTCCCCTGAAGCTCTATGACGTTATCTTTTAATGTTCCGCCACAGGCAAGAGTTGATTTGAGCTTTTTTGTTAGATCGTTCATGTCTATGGACCTTTTATCAAGACCTTTTACAAGCGTTACCATCTTCCCGAATTTTCTTTTTTCGAGGATGACTTGTATCTGTTGGTCTTCTTTGGCTATGGTCTCACATACACAAAGATCATTTGGTAGGCCACATTTAGGGCATATCCCACTCATGTCTTTCCTTTTACCTCCGTTGGTTTTTGATTACTAATTGTGAATAGTCTTGCGATTGTTTTCCTGATTTGTTTTACTCTTCCAGGATTTTCCAAGGTTGTTTTTGTAGCTCTCTGAGAGTTTATTTTAAGCAAATCTTTTTGAAGATCCTCGATCTTTTTCTCCATCTGTTCTTTACTCATTCTTTTGAGTTCGCTCTTCTTTATCAGTGCCATTTTCTGGTTCCTTAATCTCCTTTACTTTCTTTTCTCTTTTAGCTCTTGGTTTTGTTTCCTTAACTTTTTTTGGTTTTACTTCTTCCTTTACCTCTTCAACACGAATTTCTTCAGGTTTTAAAATTTTAATTTTATCTGGAAGTTTCAAATCTGGTGGAAGGATACTAACTTTGATTCCAATTGTTCCTCTTTTCAAGTTTGCTCTTCCCTGTGATCTTAATACCTGTGAATCTGATACGTCTCCGGATTTTTTCAAATAACCAGCGAAGAATCTCCAGGTTTTTGCTCTCTCCCCTGGGATACCTACTCCACCAATTACAATTTCTGCACCAAGTGCACCTGCTCCGAGGATCTTACTCAATGAATCATAACCCAAATACTTGAATCTTTTTGGACCAAATCTCTCGAATGAAGAAATTATTTCATCCAAAACTGTGTTTGGATCCAAATAAGGTACTTTGATTTCTCCAATTTCTATCTGTGGATTTTCCATATTGTATTTTGTTTTAAGTATTTGTGTTAATCTCTTGATGTTTTCTCCTTTTCTTCCTACTATTAAACCAGGACGTGAAGTGTAAACAATTATTTTTTCTCCCAAGGGAGTTCTTTTTATTTCAATCCTGTTGTTTGAGGATGTTTCAAGTTGCTGAATTATGAATTTCTCAACTTCCTGTACTTTTATTTTTCTTGCAATGAATTTTCTTTCAATCATTTTTTCTCTTCCTTTTTCTTTGTTACTTCTTTTTCTTCTAAAATAATATCAACATGAGTTCTTTTTGCTTTTCTTCTTTTTTGTCTTCCGTATCTGAATGGCTGTGATGCTCTGTTAGCCATTATTAATTTAATATACAAATTTTCTTCATTTAATCCCTGATTCTGAGCATTTTTTTCTGCTGATTTTATCAAATTAAGGATTTCTTTTGATGCATCCTGTGGGAATGCACCTGAATACAATGGACCGGTTTTGTGTCCTTTGTTTTTATTGAATCTTAAAAATGGTATTGGAATCTTTTTGTCAATTGCTTCCTGCAAAATTGTTTTTGCCCTTTTTGTAGATTTATTTCTAATCTGATTGCATATTTCTATGCAGTTCTTTGTTGAGACTGAAAGGTCTCTTCCTTTTGCAATTGCCTGATGCTCTTTATCTATCATTTTTATTTCACTGAGGCTGACTTACTTGATTTTGTAGCTCCAACACCTGCAGCTGAATGTGCTACTTTCTTTCTTGTTAATGTGAATTCTGCAAGATAATGACCAATCATATATTCATTTATCATTACTGGCTCGAATGTTTTACCCTGATGAACATGAACTGTTGCCCCAACCATTTCAGGAACAACTATCATTTTTCTCAAATGTGTTTTAACTGGTTTTTTTCTTTTACCTTCTTTTTGTTCTTTTAATTTTTTTAATAATTTTTTTTCTTCATCATTAGTTCCACGTTTAAGACTTCTTCTCTGTCTTGAGTTGATTAAATTAAGCAATTCTTCTGGCCTAAGCTTGTTAAGCTCTTCAATACTTTTTCCTCTGAACTTCATTTCCTTTGCCATTTTTATCTTTTCCTACCTGTTCTTCTTGCCCTTATTAAACCTACGTTTCTTCCTGCAGGTGCGAATCTAGGTGCGTTCTTTGGTTTACCAATATTCTTTCCTCTTCCAGATCCGAATGGGTGATCAACAGCGTTCATTTTTATTCCTGATGTTCTTGGATATAATTTTCCTTTTGCTCTCATCAAATGATGTTTTTTACCAGCTTTTACAAATGGTTTTTCTGTTCTTCCTGAACCTGCTACAGTTCCAATTGTTGCTTTACATTCAGGACTTAATTTTTTCTGCTTTTTTGATGGAAGCTCAATAACAATCTTATCAGGGAATTTTGCAACTATTCTTGCAGCAGACCCTGAAGCTCTACAGAATGAAATGTGACCAGGACATGATTCGATGTTACAGATTGGAGTTCCTTCAGGAATGTCTTTTAATGCCAATGTGTTTCCTGTAGCTACAGGAGCTTTTTCTCCAAATACAATTTCCTGTCCAACTTTGATATCTTTTGGAGCAGCAATCAATGCTGTCTGTTTGTTTGAATATTGAATTTCAGCCAATGGACCAGAATGCTGAGCACAGTGTATTAAATCAGTTATTTTTCCAATCATCTGGGTTTCATTTGTGTTTATCAGTGGCTGGTTATCTATTTTACCCTTAGATCTGTGAGAGTGTGCCTTATAGGTAAAAGTTCCTCTTCCACGTCTTTGCTGAATAAGTCTCTTTCCCATTTTACATTAAACCTAATTGTGTTGCTATATCGATAGCCGGATTTTCCAATGACAAAGTAACATAAGCTTTTTTCTTTGCCCCAGGCAAAATTGTTGTTGAAACTCCAGTTACTTTTACTTTGAATATTTTTTCAACTTCGTTTTTAATATCATCCTTTGATGCTTTCAAATCAACTATGAAAGTCAGTTTGTTTTCTGACTCCATCAATCTGATTGATTTTTCTGTTGTTAAAGGATATTTGATTATGTTCATTTTTGTCTCCTTTTATTCATGAACAAATTTTCTTTTTCCAATCTTTCAATTGCTTTATCTGTGAATATGGTTAATCTTCCTGGAACTGCACCTGGTGCAAGCAATTCTGCATTTAATTGTGAAACTCTTACAATATCAAATCCCTGCAAGTTACCTGATGCTTTTTCCAATTTACATTTATCTGAAATAACAATCAATGGACCAACTTTTTTCTTGTATGGATTTCCTCTTGTTTTTCCAACTCCGGCCCTTATTTTTTTAATCTGAACTCTCTGAAGTTCTTTTTCAAGTCCTATTTTTTTTAAAATATCAATAATATCTTTTGTTTTTTCCAAAGATTCTATTTTTGAATCAACAACCAAAGGAACATCAAAGAATTTATGTCCTCTTGTCTTGACAAAATCCTTATGAACTGTTGCTGCCAAAGCAGACCTTATTGCTTTTCTTCTTTCAGTTACATTAATATTTAATTTCCAGATTTTTTCCACTTTTGGTGGATGAGCTCTTCTACCCCCAACTGTGTGAGGTGATTTTGCACCAACCCAGAAGAACTGTGTACCTCTTCTTGTTAATATCTTTCTTGGTGCTCTTGAAATTCCGTGACCATAAGCTCCTTTGTAATCCCTTCTTCTTCTTGACAGTTTTGCTACATATTTTTGTCCAGCCTGTGGATCTGAACCATATGGCTGTCTTTTGTTTGCTTGAATAACCAAAACTGCTCTCTTAATTATGTCAGGTCTTATTTCTTCTTCAAACTGTTTAGGCAAATTTATTTCCTTTGTTTTTTTACCCTGTAAATCTAAAATTGAAGCCTTCATTGTTTGCTCTCCTGACTAATATAGGTAAGATCAATTGGATGTGTTGATTTTTTGTTTAATCTCATTGTGTCTGTGAATAGAATCAATCTTTTTCTTGGACCTGGGAAAGATCCTTTAACTAAAACGTATGGATTTTTTATCAAACCATAGTTTACAAACCCACCTTTTGGATTTATTTCTTCAGGTTTAGAATTAATTTTGTATATTTTTTTATTGTATTCGGTTCTTAGATGGAATCCCATTTTTCCTGCCTGTGGAACAGAATACTGTACTCTTTTTGGTGTCCATGAACCCAAGTTTCCAATACCTCTCTTTGTTTTTTCAGATTTATGCTGTCTGATTGGAACTCCGTATCTTTTTACAGTTCCCTGGAAACCTTTTCCTTTTGTGACGCTGTGAACATCAACATACTGAGCTTCTTTAAATACATCTGTAATATTTATGATGTCTTTTTCCAGCATTGATTTTGCAAACTCTAATTTTTTTAATTTATCTTCCCCGGAAATTCCTAATTCAAATATTTCTGGTTTTTTCTTTCCGATTCCAGTTAGATGTGGCTGAGTATAAACAACCAACCTTAAATCATCAAATGAAGATGGTTCAGATGATTTTTTAGGAAGTACGATTGATCTTGAAACTTCTTTGTTAATTTTTTTTGATAGAATTTGAGAAAGAACTTTTGAGCCATCAGCTGTTTTTTGATAAAATCTTATTGCCAATGGTTTTATTGGTGGACATTCGATAATAGTTATTGCTTCCTGTACTTTCATATCTTTTTGATGTGATTTAGGATTTGTTTCCTGTCTTAGAACATGAGTCATACCAGTTTTATATCCGGCAAAACCTAATAATTTAATATCTTTCAGATCATGGGACCAGTTTCTAATCTTAGCGAATGGTCTTGCAGCTCTTGCTCTTGGCCAGAACTGTAGGCTTCCTCTTCTAGGTCTATGTCTCTTTCCCATTTTAGTTTTTTATTTAGTTTCCCTTCTCGGGATTCAGGCTTAAGACGTATGCCTGGTTCGCCTCTAGAATCAGCGGCTAATTATTCTGTAAACACGCTTGTTTACTTAATTTCAGTAGGGTAAGTTTTTTGGAAATTTATGGGTTTATAAATGTTGTGGTTGGAATAATTTCTTGGAAATCTTTAAAAATAAGGCTTCTTTTTTAGAATAAAAGCAAAAAAGGGGGAGTTTATATGAAAAACAATATTTTACCGCTAGCAGCTATGGAAAATCTGCTAAAAATTAAAGCAAATGCTCCAAGAGTGAGTAATTCTGCCAAAGAAGAGCTAAGAAACATACTTGAAGACTATGCTGAAAAAATAGGTGAAATGGCAGTTAAATTGGCTGCTCATTCTAAAAGAAAAACAGTTACTGGGGAAGATATCAGATTAGCTGCTAAAAGTTAATTACTTCTGAATAGTAACATTTATATACTTGTTTTTATTAAGTATTTCTATAAATTTTTCGGGTCTTCCGACTTGTAAAAACCCGTCGTGGATTTTATTTCTCTTAGATATTATGTCTTAGAGAAAACTAAAAGTCATGGAAGAACCGGAATATCTCTAATTCTTAACTTGAGCCAGCAAGTTTTAACCCATCGCAAGTTATCTGGTGTGTCTGTAGCGATGGCAGAGAAAAGGAGCCAATAATGGCTAAGATTAACAAAAAACAGGCTATCTTCGCAAACATTTTGAAGAACACGTCTCTCTGGAGTCAGACGGACGAAACAGAGTGGTATTGGGAAAGACGAGACTCCATTCCTGCAGGGTACTATCGCATTTGTGCGACTTGGCCGTCTTCTATGTCAGAGGATAATGACATGGAAGGATTATACTGTCCTAATCAGTGTGAAGGTATGACTCTTACTGGTTGGGGCAGTCCTGCATTCTTCGTCTGCGAAGAGCAGAACGGAGTCCCGGTCGACCGACCTTTGACTGCTTATGAGCGTTTGCTTGTTAAGCAGGCTCTGAATATCCTTGCTAAAAGGCAGGGGGATTATTTAGAGTATGATGAGCCGGTTCCGGTTCCAGTTCGTTACCGGAAAAAAGGTGGTGAAGTCATCGAAAAGATGACTTACCATCTTAAAACGGAAAAATCCGTCGAGGATGTGAAATCCATCCTTGATGGATTATACCTGTCAAAGGAATGCAACTGCGAGGGGACTGTGGCGCATTGCTGCAGTACCTACTCCTCTGTCTGTTGGCACGGAAGAGAACTCCATTTTGAGTGTTCAAAGTGGAGTGATTTTACGCAAGAAAATGAAAAATTCTTGTGTGAAATCACCATCCGTTGCAGCGATGGCAAAATCTACATAGCGGAAAATATCCGTTGTGCAGAGGATAACCTCGCATGCTCTGGAGCCTGTCCTCCTTCTGCAAAGAAGGTAGCGACTGCCTTGTCCGAGGTAACGGCTGCTTTCGTTGCCGTTGCCGAATAAGATATTTTTTCCTAATCCTGCTTAGGATTAACTTTAACCCCTCATCGCAGGTTGATTTGAAAGAATCTAGAGGGGTTTTCTTTAATTGAAGAGGAAAAGACTAATGAAAGTTACAGAAAAAACAACAAAAACATCGAATTTATTGTATTGTATTTGCAAGGAGTTTCACGGTGTAGCCCGAAAGAAGATGGGTGCGCCAGGCGTGTGTAGGAAATGTAGAAAACCTTTTGCTAAACTAATGGAAAAGGGAGGGGTAAAAAATGAGATATGATAATCTAGATACATTAATTGAGATCTGCGGATGGATAATCTCCATTTGTATGTACCTATGCGGAATCTTGATTGTCGTGGGGGTACTCCTCAGGCATTTCCATATCCATCTCTAGCCCACCCCATTGCTTAGGTGATTCTTTTTATTCGAAGCTCCAATTTATTATATGCGGAGTTTCTTTTTATATCTTAAGTATATACAAGTAGAATTACTTCATCTTCTGAGTAACTAACATTTTATTCTTGCATTTAGCACACTCAAAAGGCAGAGCTTTTACAGTTTCTTTTTTACCTTTTTCTTCATTTAGACGAGAAACAGATTTTCTTTTGAAAGGAACTTCAATTTCTCCAGAATGAGAACATTTAGGACAAACATATTTTATACTTGCCATCAAGGTTTCTCCATATTCGTCCTTGTTTACTGTGTATTTGCATTCAGGACACACATATTCTTCAGACCTTATCTTAAAATGACCAGTTTTAGGATCTTTTGGTTTAGCCATTATCCCTTTTCCACACTTAGGACATTTATTTCTCAGAACCCAACATTTAATAGAGCCTTTTCCATCTTCCAATATTCTGTTTGTGAAATAAACACAATCATCCATTGATTCTGGTTCTTTTAACATTTTTACAGCCTTTTTATTTCAATTGAAACTGCATTATCCTTTACTCTTATGTATCTTGGACATAAGGTGAAGTCATATTTATTTTTTTTGCAGTATTTTTCTATTTCTTCCTTGTTTTTTTCATTCTTAAATCTTACTATTACATTAATGCCTTTGATTTTTTTATGGATTATATCATATTTTTTTAAATCTTCTTTTACTTTTTTATTTATTTTTTCTAAATATTCTATCCTTTCTTTAATTTTTTTTAATTTTTCATAGAGCTGATCTAATTTATCTTTCTGGAATTCTTCTTTTATCTCCAAGTTTAAATCTGTTGCAATAAAACCGCCATAGTTTAAGTTAATTATTTTTCCCTCACCAAAACTTCCAAAAACAATGTCTCCTTTTTTTGACTGAGGATATCCGATTGAGCCTGAAGCGTCGTTGATTATTAGTCCCTTAAAATTTATTTTACTCATGTTTTGTAAAGCAAAATATCCAGGATTTGAATTTATTAATAAGACATATTTTTCTTTATCAAATTTTATATCTTCTTTTAATAAACCATAATCAGTTTTGTAGTAAATAAAATGTTTTGGATATTGATAGTAAGTAATCCAACCACCCTGATCTGGAATGAGAAATATTTTGTCTTTGTATATTCTTGTTAATTGCTTTATCGCATCATTCCCTCTTTTTACTAAATAGATGTTTTTTTTATTTGTTAATTTTTTTAGGAGTTCCTTTACTTTGTTTTCCATAAAACTTGTTAATAAATAAGCTTTATAAATATAATGCAATAAAGGATTTTACTGCTCCGGTAGTGTAGTTGGTCAATCACATGGGATTCTCGATCCTATAACCCGGGTTCGAATCCCGGCCGGAGCATATCTTTATTTGTTATTGGAGATTAATCATAAGATACTTCTATAAAGTCATAATTTGAGCATTATACTCAGAAATATATCTAATACTATAATTAAGTATATAAATAAAAATTCGCTGAGATTAGCATATGGAAATTGATTTCAATCCAATAAAAAAAGAGATTGCAGCAAAAAAAGAGGAAATGGGTTCTAGACAGGATCAGATTAAGAATCTGGAAGGTTATGTTCCTGACTTGGTTAAAGATGATTTTAAGATTAAACAGTCTAATATCTCTCAATTCAGAAAAATTGTTCCGGCTTTGATGGAAAAAGGAGTGGATAATTTAGATTTAAGTATGTTTAGTGATGATATGAGGAATGAAATCCTTAATGCTGTTGGAGAAGAGCACTTACTGAAAGGAAGACTGCCTGAAGCAGTTAAACTATTTTTAATAACTAAAAATCATCAGAGACTAAAAGACATTGCCAAAAACTATGAAGACATTGGCTTGTTTGGAAGCGCTGTGGATATTCTAAAAGCAATTGATGACAGAGAAGGATTAAATAAGATTTCTGATAGATGTTTGGAAGCAGGAAGGCTTGGAGATGCAGTTAAAGCTATACAGTACGTTGGTGACAAAGAAAAATTGGTAAAAGTTGGTTATTTTTGTTTAGAAAGGGAAAAGTTTGACTTTGCAATCGAGGTTTTCAAGACTGCTGCAAGAGACGATTTGTTAACAGGGCTAGGAGAAAAGTGGATTAAAGAAGGTAAATTTGAATATGCTTACAAGGCTTTGGAATTGGTTGGAGATAAAACCAGAATAAATCATCTTGGAGATATTTTACTTAAGGAAGGATTATTCAGGGCTGCTTTGAAAGCTTATAATCTGGCTGGAAACTTTATTATGGCTGATTTTATCAGACAAAACTTTTCAGATAAGAATTCTTTGATAGATTAGGAAAGTTTTAAATAAATAAAACCAATAGCTAAATCCATGGGAAAATACTATATTACTACTGCTATTGATTATGTAAATGCAAAACCACATATAGGTCATGCTTATGAGAAAGTTATAGCTGATGTTCTTGCAAGGTGGAATCGTCTTAATGGTAATGAAGTATTTTATCTTACTGGTACTGATGAAAATGCACAGAAAAATGCACAGGCTGCAAAAGAGCAAGGGGATGATATCCAAAGATTTGTTGATAGAAATGTGAGATATTTTATTGAATTATGCAAAAAATTAAATTTAAGCAATGATTATTTTATAAGAACAACTGAAGAAAAACATATTAAAATTTCCCAAAATATTTTTGAAAAAGTCTTGAATAAAGGAGATATCTATAAAGGAACTTATGAAGGACTTTATTGTCAGGGATGTGAGGCATTTATCACAGAAAAAGAATTAGTTGACGGAAAATGTCCTGAGCATAATAAAGAACCAAAATATGTGAAAGAAGAAAATTATTTCTTTAAAATGTCCAAATATGAAAAAGAAATGCTAAAACTTTTAGAGAAACCAGGATTTGTTTTTCCCGACTACAGAAGAAAAGAAATGTACAACAGAGTAAAAGAAGAAGGACTAAAAGATTTATGCGTGAGCAGAAAAGGAACAGACTGGGGGATTGAATTACCAAATGACAAAGATTATTCAATCTACGTCTGGTTTGATGCTCTGATAAATTATGTTTCTGCATTAGATTATCCTAATGGAAAATTGTTTAAAAAATTCTGGCCTGCGGACGTTCATTTAATCGGAAAAGGAATTAACTGGTTCCATTCAGTTATCTGGCCAACTATGTTAATGTCTGCTGAAATCAAAATACCAAAACAAATTGTTGTTCATGGATATTTAACAGTAGATGGACAAAAAATAAGCAAGAGTTTAGGCAATGTTATTGATCCAGTTGAGTTGGTTGAGAAATATGGAGCTGATACTCTAAGATATGTCTTAATCAGAGATATTCCATTTGGAGAAGATGGAGATTTTTCTGAAAAAGCATTAATTGAAAGAATAAATTCTGAATTGGCAAATGGATTGGGAAATTTAGTGAGCAGAAGTCTTGGTATGACTGAAAAATACTTTGACGAGAAAATCCCTAAGGGAGTAAACTTAATTAAATTTGATTTAAGTAAATTTGAAGAACATTTTGAAAAGTTAGAATTACATTCAGCTTTATCTGAAATATGGAGATACATAAATGAATGTAACAAATTCATTGATGAGAAAAAGCCATGGGTTTTAGCTAAGGAAAATTCAAAAGAACTTAGTGATGTGATTTATTCTGCCTTGGATTCAATAAGAATCATTTCAATCTTAGTCAATCCTTTCATTCCTGAGACTTCTGAAAAAATAAATGATAAATTGGGGGTTAAACTAGGAAATTACAAAGATACGAAGATAAATTTATTAAAAAGCGGGATTAAAACAAATAAGGGAGATAATCTGTTTAACAGGGTTGAATAAAATGATAAGCTTTCAAGATTGGCAACAACTGGATTTCAGAGTGGCTGAAATAAAAGAAGCAAGCGAACACCCAAATGCAAATAAATTACTTGTTTTGAAAGTTCAAATTGGAGATGAGGAAAGACAGATTGTTGCTGGGATAAAAGGACACTATGATCCAGATGAATTAATTGGGAAAAAAATAATTGTTTTTACTAATTTAGAGCCTGCAATGTTAAGAGGAATAAAAAGTGAGGGAATGTTATTGGCTGCAGTTAAAGACGGTAATGTTGTTTTGATTACACCAGAAAAAGATATTGAAACAGGAGCAAAGGTTCAGTAAGATTTATAAACAGATTTCTTTGAAGTTTTTCGAAAATGGCAAAATACAAAAGGATTGGAGAATGTAAATTATGTGGGCAGTGCTGCAGAGAACTATCTTTAGAAGTTGAAAAAGAAGTAAAGCCTGGATTAGATAAGAGAACTGCTGCAAAAAAAGTAAAAGAATCTGAGATTAATCTTTACAAAAGAAGAGGATATACAAATATCAAATGTTCTAAAGTTACATGGTTGAGTAAAAAAGAAGTTAGGTTTAGTTTAGAATTAAAATGTCCACATCTTGTTAAAAATAAATGTACAATTCATTCTGTAAACGGATTTGATAAAAAACCAGGTCCTTGCAGGGAGTTTCCTACTTTTGGAGTCAGGAGACCTGAAGGGTGTGCTTATAGATTCAGAAAATATTAAATCTGAGCCCGCCGCGATTCGAACGCGGGACCTCTCGATTATCAGTCGAGTGCTATAGCCAGGCTAAGCCACGGGCTCGGTGTATTTAAAAAGCGTCCCGAGCAGGACTTGAACCTGCGACCCCACGATTAACAGTCGTGTGCTCTACCGACTGAGCTATCGGGACATATGTTTAAAACACTAAGAAGTTGTTTAAAAAGGTTTCTAAAGCCTGCAGATAGTAATCTAAAAAAGGTTCTAATCTATGAATTCCTTGTTCTTAATTTTTTCAGGAAGGTATTTTTCAGATATAAATGAGATGCCTCTTGCACTCAATGCCTGAATCTCTGCTTTGGCTTTTAATTTTTTTAATTCATTAAGCTGACGTTGCCAGTCTTTATTGTCTTTGAACCAATCATAATCTTTTATCTGATCAATTCTTTTTATATCAACGTCTTTAAATTTAATCAGATTTGGTTCAAGATTATATTTTTTTATGTCATCTACAGTTATACCTAAGAATTTAACACCTGGAATTGTTAGTTGTTCAGACATGTGAGCCAGAGAAATTGAACCATATTTGATAACAGAATAAATGTAAAATCCCCATGGGTCTAAATCTGTTAAAACATAAATTGGAAGCTTGTGTTCTTCATACAATCTCTGAAGCAATCTTCTTACTCCTCTTGTTGTCTGTCCCTGAGAAGACATAATCAAACAGTTTTGTTTTTCCCAAAACTTATCTTCATGAAGCCTTTCCCATACAGCTGCTTTCTCCATGTATAAAACATATTTAGCCTGAACTTTTTTGAATTTTATTTCTTCAACATTACTTGGAATACTCCATCCACCAGAACCCATCTTTGACCAGTCAATAATGTCCCCTTTGTCTTCTACGATAACATTGCCTGCTACAGATCCGTTCTTATTTGCATTAATGTTTAACTGTTCTCTTGAGCAGCCCGTAATTAATTCCAAATCTTCAATAACTGCATCACTCTCGGTCTGGTCATCAACAATGTTTGTTTTTGTTCCAGTGATGGTCCTCTTCATCTGATAAAACACATCTCTAAGTGAAGCATGCTTTTTTTCTTTCAATAAATTATGACTTATTCTTGCAGCATCTAATGTCTGAAGAAATTTTTTTGAATGTGCTACATTAAAGAAAGACCTGCTTGCAGTTTTGTCTCCCAATTTTAAAGTTGAACTTTTCTTATCAAACTCAATATTTGAAAGACCTCTAAGTGGGAAAATCAGTGTAGGATTCTGTTTTTTACTGGTTTGTATTTCTATTTTTTTCCCAAGTTGCCTTAATTCAGCTTTGGCTTTCTCCATTTTTAATTAACTCCTTTAAGTTTTTGTGCAAGGTTGCATCCAAATTCGTCTGGATTGTTTTCTTGTCTGTTTCTGATAACTGAGCAATTGCGGTTGCCAGTTCTGGAATGTATTTTTCAAATAAATTTATTCTTTCAGTCTGCTGTATTGCTTTTACTGTTTTTCTTATATGGCCTGCAAGTTTTCTTCCAACTTCCTGCAATGCCAGTTTCATCTCTTTTAAGATTTCAGGATAGTGGGCGATTGCTTCTTTAGATTCTGAGGTAAATGGAACCCATACAGACACCATATGTATCATCAAAATTACTGGGCCTGATGGAAGTGCTCCTCTTGATTGTGATAAACCATAATTTTTCCATGCAGTTGTTACAATTGCCTTGTTTGTTGCACAGGCTCCCTGCTGATATAACAATGGAACCCTGTTTGCGAACCTTATCACCCTGATTAGATCATCTTTTTCATCGTCTGGAGTTGTCTGAGCTTCTCCACCGTATGCTAATCCAACTTCTATCTGGAATGGATTTCCTCTGTAAACAGAAGGAGGTCTTGTTGTTGCTGCGTAAAATTCAGCATTAATCTCTTTTTTAAGGCCTTTAATAATCAAATCTTCTCCTATTGGAGATAGACAGTTTGTCTGAGGGGCCATTATTTTTGTTTCCCTGATTGCTTTTAGTAAATTATCTGCTTCCTGAGTTGGTATTCTTTCTGGTTTGGATTTAATATCAACTTTTGCCTTGTCGCAAATTAATTTTGCAACTGCTGGTGAGACTCTTGAAAAATCAGATGTTAAGAATGAGCCAAGATTTTTTGATTTTGTCATCCTCAGCATTTTAATTAAAATACCCAATTCAATCCCGTGTGGATGAGGTTTGATTTCTTTTGGTTCTACAGGAAGTTCTTTTGTTGCTCTTGGGAATTCTATTACCTGTCCTTCTGGATTTTTATAAGCAACTTTTATATGGGGATTTGCAATCGCAGTCTGTTTTAGATATTCATCTACACTTTGCTTTCCTTTTTGATATTTTGCCTCTAATTCAATTTCTATTTTTGTTCCATGTTCTGTTAACCATTCAATCTCTGTTTCTTTGATTATATCTGGCTCGTTTTTTTGGGTATTGATGTTAAGCTCATAATAATGTGTTGGTTTTTTTGGAGAAATTCTTGAGGTAATCCTTATTGGTTTACCGGTTGTTAACTGACCATACATGCCTGCTGCACTGATTCCAATCCCTTGTTGTCCTCTTGACTGCTTCATAGTGTGGAATTTTGATCCATATAACAATTTAGCAAATATTTTTGGGATTTGTTCCTTTACAATTCCAGGACCATTATCCTGAACAATAACCAAGAACCGATCTTCTGCCTTTTGGGTAACTTCCACATAAATATCTGGTAGAATTTTTGCTTCTTCACATGCATCCAAAGAATTATCTACTGCTTCCTTTATTGTTGTTAGCAATGCTTTTCTTGGATTATCAAAACCCAACAAATGCCTGTTTTTAGTAAAAAATTCTGATACAGATATCTCTCTTTGTTTTTTTGCAAGCTCTACAGCAGTTATTATTTCTTTTTTTGTATTTTCTACCATCCAGAACTTATGAATATTTGAACCCTTAATAAATGTTTTCTTTTTTTACTATATAAAATATTTCATTACCAGTTTTTATTTTGACTGGTTGTTTTACCAGCTTATTGAACCATGCCAGCCTCTTTATATTAAGATTTTTTCTGTATAATGTTTTGGTTGGGAAGCTTATTACAAAGTATTTTGTTGGTATTGATTTCAGCAAATATCTTGTTACTCCCTGTCTTAATGTCTCTAAATTATCCAAGGCTTTGAATATAAAACAAACATCGGACTCTGGGAAACTGTTCTTTTCTATCAGGTTTTTTTGTATAATTTCTGTTTTAAGATTGTAAATGCCTGAAACAATGCTGAAATATTCTTTCAGGAACTTTATATCCTCTGGGTTTAGTTCCACTGCAATGTAAGTTATATTATCTAAATGCATAAAAGGAAGAGAGACTGGATTTATCCCTGAGGCTAAATCTAAGATTTTTTTGGGTTTTCCTGTTATTTCAAAGATTTCTTTGTAAATTTTTTCATAATCTTCTAGTCTTTCTTTTGAAGAAATATGTGTTGACAGGATTTTCCCATAAATTTCTTCGTTAGTTGGATCTTTTTTTAATTGTTTTAACAATAAATATCTCTTTTTTATTTCCGGATTATAAATCCCATAAACCATTTCAAGATTTTTTCTTATTTCCTTTATTGTTTTAAGATATTCTCTTTTTGAATCTAGGTTTGGTTTATTTTCTTTCAGATAAGATTCCACTATTGGAACTAAAATTTTATTACTCAAGTTTCTTATTATTTTATTTGAAACATTGGAATAAGACTTTTCCCTTTTGATATCAGAAATTATTTCGTTCAGCATCTTTCTTCTTCTTATTAATCACATACCTATAGGCATTTGAATGCGGAGCACCTTTTAACAACTCTTCTACTCCCTCTTTTGCAAGTTTAACATTATCATACTTCCCTAAAATTGATACGGTTTTTCCATAAACACTTATGTTAGTATTAGTCATTAGTTCCAACTCTTTTCTTGCTTTTCCGTCAGTTCCTATTAATCTTGCCTTTATTCTGATTACTGCTTTCTTAGACTTTCCAACATAATCTTCTATATTCAAAATTTCCAAGAAAAATTCTTCAGATTTTAATTTCTCAATTACTTTTGGATTAAATCCCCTAGCAATTGCTTTTATTGCAGGAACAGATTCAAAAAGACTAAGACTGTCATCAGACTCAATCTTAACCAAACCTTCTTCGGAATTTATTGTTAATTTAACATTAAATATTTCTTCTATCTTTTTTCTGACAGAACCTTTTTTTCCTATTAAAACCGCGATTCTCTCCTTAGGTACTTTTATAACTTCGTGGTACATTTTAGAATTCTTCTATATCTGATAATTTATCAAGGAAACCCTTTTTCTTTAACCAATCAATCTGATTTGGACGATATTTGTAAACTATGTCTCCCTTCTCGTCACCCCCATATTCCCATTTTTCGACTAAAACAATGTTACCTTCTCTGACCCACAAGGTTCTTTTTAACCTTCCT
>JAQTMK010000006.1:0-5490 GCA_028714375.1 Candidatus Nanoarchaeia archaeon
GGTGTTAAAATTCCTTCTGAACCCAAAACTGAAAGCAAAAAGATTATCGTTAAAATTGAATATGGTTTAAGCGACGAAGATGAAAAAGATTTTTTCATTAGTGATAATCGTCGTGAAATGGGGATTGAAACTTGTTTGGGTGGAACGCATAGTAGTGGTTGGAATTGCGATAGCATTCGTGAAAAGCACGGACTACAAAAACTATCTCTTGAAGAAAAAGAAAAGAATGCTCTTGAATGGATAATAAATGATATCGTTGAAGATGGAATTCCACGAGAAAATATTGAAGTAGTTAGAGAAGAAATGAATGCTGAAAAAATTAAACAGCACGAACAAAGAAAATTAGATAATAGAAAAAGAGATTTAGAACTTGCCGAAAAAGATATTGAAAATTATTCAAAAAAATTAAAAGAAGCACTTAAAATAAAATACGGGTATCCTGTTAAAATTCAGGTACTCAAAGAGGAAAAATGATGTTGTGTGAAACAGGAAAAATTAATGATGTTGAAAAATATCATCTGAAATGGTTTGGGAATAGAAAATTAGATGGTGTGAGATGTTTTGCTTACTGCGACGAACAGATTAAATTAATCGGCAGAAGTGGAAGCGACTACACTTCTAAATTTCCTGAAATTGTTGAAGGACTAAAAGGTTTCAAAGGGATATTGGACGGAGAGATTGCGTGTATTGATTTTGATAAAACTGCGAGTCGGGTTCATACTGAAAATAAATTGAAATCTAAAATTCTGATTAACAAATATCCTGCTGTCTTTCATATTTTTGATATCCTTAATTTAAATGGAGAAGATTTTAAACAGAAGTCATTAATTGAAAGAGTGAAAACACTAAACGGCTTGATATTTCAAACGAATTCAATTGAGTTAGTAAAATATACTACGGATTTGATAAATCTCTGGGAAACAGCAAAGCAAGAGAATTGGGAAGGGATTGTTATTAAAAATCCAATTAGCACTTATTCAGATAAAAGAAGTTGGAATTGGATTAAAATAAAGAAAGAAATTACAAAAGATATTACTGCAATTTCTTATGAAATTAATCCTGCTGGGATTAGAATTGAAAGTAGTGAAGGTTTGGCTTGTCAAATTTCGGGATTGAATTCTAATTTAGTTAAAAATGAAATTGACAAAACAGGAAGTTGTCTTATTGAAGTAAAAGGAATGGAAGAAACTGCGAATGGAAAAATAAGAATGATTGTATTTAAATCAATAAAAAATGGCGAGTGATATAACTGACTTTTATTTGAATGGAATTTTTCAAAAAAGAGTAGTGAGAACTAAACCTGATGAAGTTGTTGAACCCGTTGGAGAAATAATTAATTTTCCAAAGTTTAATGATATGGTTTATGAAGAAAATGTTAAAGACGCAATAAATCTAATTCTTTCCAGAATTAAAAGTGGAAAAATAAATATTCTTCTTTACGGCTCTGCTGGAACAGGAAAGACAGCGACAGCACAGATGTTCGCCGTTGAAACTAATCGTCCATTTATTTATTTAACAGGAACGCAGGGAACTAAAAAGATTTTGAAAATGCTGATTAATGCGAAGGAAAATGCTATTGCTTTAATTGATGAAATTCATAATCTTCCTGAAAAGGTTGCTGAAATAATTTATCCTGCAATCCAGGATGGAGAGATTTATTCAGAAGGAAAAAGAATTAAATTAAAAAATATAATGTTTGTTGGAACAACAACTGAACCTGAAAAATTACCGAAACCACTTCTTGATAGATTTCAGATGATTGAGTTTGAAGAATTATCTCCTGAAAAAATGAAAGAAGTTTTAATTAAAAAAGGTTGTGATAAATATGTTGTGGATTATCTTCTTAATTTCACGAGCAATTTCAGAATAATAAATAATCTTCTTGAAATGATAAAGATGTATGGGGAAATTAATGAAATGAATTTAAGAAAAGTTTTCAGATTAAAGAAAATAAATCTTTATTCAGGACTTTCAGATTACCAAGAAAAATATCTTGATATTCTTAAAAAATCGGAGAAACCTGTCGGATTGAGAACAATCGGGCTTCAATTGATGAAGGGTGAAGATTACATAAAATATGAAATAGAACCTGATTTGGTTAGGAAAAAAATGATTGTTGTTACGAGCAGAGGGAGAGAACTTGAACCTTCTATGAAAGAGTATGGTTATTCTCAATTAAAAAAAGAAAGCGAGAAAATTCATTCAAAGTTTACCGAAGAAGATAGAAGAATGGCTATTAGTTGGTTGAAAGAGCAGAAGCAAATTACAGAAGCATTAGGAAAAAGATACCTTGAAGTTGTTAATGCTGTCGCAGAGATGATTCATAATGGAGAAATTCCCGACGGCGTAGATTGGGGAAGTTATGCTGATGATATTCCTGTTAAACAAAGTATGGAAAACAATAGAGGTATTTTGGAAGAATTATGATTTGTAAAATTATGGGTGTTATGGATATTCTTGCTGGTGTTTTAATTTTAATTGCTGATTTTGGAACACTAAGTGTAATATTTTCAATCCTTATTATCGTGAAAGGATTGTTTTCTTTTTTTTAATTTTTTTAATCTTCTTCTTCATCTAAATCTTCTTCGCTGAATTCATCTTCTTCTTCATTTTCCTTTTCTTCAAATTCCATTTTTTTATTTTTACCCCCTGAATATAATTTTAATCTTTTTTTGTTAATTCTAACAACTCCTCTTTTTTCCATTTGAGCGAGCAAGTCGGGCATAACTAATCCAATCTTTTTTGAGAGATCAACATAATTGTAAGTTATATTCAACGATTTTTTTTGCATTTTACCCAGGATAGCATCAACATGCTTAATCTGATTTAAGAGAACGTCTGCTGTCTTTAATAAACTGGAATATGTTTTTAATTGAACTGTTAATTTTTTATCGCAGTGAGGACAGATTACTGTTTTAGACAAAAATTCTGGATCCTTTCTCATTTCATAAAATACTTTCCACATTTCAGAATTTAGATCTCTTAATTGTTTGACTGTATCGAAGTAAGCTTGCGCCAATTTATTTTGAAAATTTTTATCCTGCTTTAACATAATTGATGTTGCTTTATTTTTTCTTTTAAGAAAATTTTTTACTTCTTCAGAAGTGATATTTGAATTGAATTGTTCGTTTAATTTATCTGCAATAGTTTGAGAGGTTAATCCACTAACACTTAATTCTATGGCCTGTTTTTGAGCATCTTCACCCAGGTTTTCAACAGCACCAGTTTTAGTCATAATAAATTAAGAACTTTGCAGTTTTTAGATTTTTTCATTAAATTAATTCTGTGCTGGTATTATCTTTTTTCTTTTTATTCCAATTCCATATTTTAAGCTGCAAATAAAGTGCGAGAATGTGTGAACATGGACGCTTGTAAGTTTGATATTCCTGACAAGAGCATTCAAAACTTCCGTCGACGGAATTTGTGATCCTGTGCGTAGTTTTATTGTAATCCGGAATTGGTTTGCAAATGTAATATCCTTTTCCTGTTTCAGAATCTTCTTTCTTTATGTATTCAATGCAATTATTTTCAATAAATTTTTTCGCTTTAGATCCTTTTGCTGTTTCTCCACATTCGATAACTAATTTTTTCCAATGTTCGGACCAATAACAAACTGTATGTACATTCAATTCAACAGGCGGTTCTTCGGTTATTTTTTCTTTTTCTTCCATTTAATTCCTCTTAATTCTAATGCATATTTTATCAAATTTGGAGATATTCTTTTATTGCTTAATTCATTTATCTTGCCGATTATTACGTTGTATGCATTTGGATTTTTAGAAGTCAAAATATCTGAATTATTATTTAAAACATAATCTACAATTTTCATGATCAATCCTGGTTCTTGAATTGCCCATATCTTATCATCTACAAATTTTGTCGGTTTATATCTAAATTCTTCCCAATTTTTATTTGTGGCTGTTGCAAATCTCAAGCAATCTTTGGCTGTTAATTCGGTTATCATTTTTTTTTCATGTGGCATCTTTTTGTTCCTGGTTGATATTTTTTATTTATGTTTTTTGGTGCGGCCATTCCGTGTCTTTTATCGTGATGTCTTCGACAAATTCTTATAAATGGCGGAAGATGATGTCCGTTTGGATTTGTAGAATGTTTTGTTAAAAATTTTATTGAATAATCTCCTTCCTCCGCGCAGTCCGGGCAAACACCTTTTTTCATAACAACCCCCATAATTCTTTATTCGTTTTTTCTACTCTTTTTACCAAATCATTTATTTCAACATTTATCTTTCTGGTTCTATTTTTACTTTCTTTCAATTTTAGTTCAACATCTTTTAAGAAAAATTCTATCTCTTTTTTAATAGTCATATTTATCGTGGCACTCCTTACAAAGAACTTTACAATTTTGAGGGATATATAATCCACCGTCGACTCCGCGGATCATTCGATGAATTTCTAACGTTCCAACTTCGTCCTGGTGTTTATGACAATCCTGGCAGCGAAAGTTAACCATCTCTCTTAAAACTTGCTTCTGCTTTTCTGTTAGATGAGTAAGACCGAAGGTATAAGGTAACCCTTCGATAATCTCCTCAGATTCACCAGAACCCTTATTCTGTATTATTTTAATGGGCTCCTGAAGAGAATGACAATTCATACATAAATAAACTTGTGCTGCAATTTTATGAGAACATAAATCTCCGTTTGCGTCGGCCCGACAATCGCATAACCAAATCAATTGATGATTTTGATATTTTCCAACTACATGATATTTTGAAACTTCAAAAGAAATTGAAAAAGTTGATTCGCTGGTTATCTTAACTTGCTTATTCTCAAGGAAATATCTTGCTTTTTTAAAAAGAACTAATCGCATTTGAATTCTGTATAAATTATGCCTCCCTTTTCCTTTGATTTTTTTGCAATAAGTATTTTACTGAATTTATTATTTTCAATTAACCATTTACATTTTTTTCGTTCTTCTTTATCAAGATAACCATTACTTTTTACTTCTACTCCGATTACTTCATATCCATAGTCATGATTATATAATTTCAATTCTTTTGAATATTTTTCTAATTCATCTTTATACTCTTTACAAGTTACATCTTTTATCTGAGAATTAAAATGACTATAACAAATAAAATCTGGGAATCCTGTTCCTATTGAAAATGCTTTATTGAATGGGTTATATTTTCTTTTTGCTGGAATTAATTTTCCTGTTCTAAATTCCCATTTTTCTTTGTATTGATTTTTTACCCCTGGTTCTTCAATTACAAATTCAACATTATTCTGCCATTTACTAACATTCCAACCTTTTGATTCTAAATCTTTTCTAACTTTTAACTCGAATGCTGCGCCACTTGCTCTATTCTTTTTTCCTTGAATTACTTTTGTTTGGTCTTTTTCTTTTATTGCCATTTTATTTTCCAGTATGTATAAAACTTTCAGGATTTTCTCTAAAAAGTTTTAATAAAATATTTTCTTCACATTCTATAAATGGAATTTCCTTCCATATAAATTTTGTTTCTTCAGTCAT
>JAQTMK010000006.1:5590-6932 GCA_028714375.1 Candidatus Nanoarchaeia archaeon
ACAATTGTTTCTTTCGCACTTGCGATTGTCTTTTAAAATTCCTCTGTGAAATTCAAAATCGCAGTAAGGAATAAATTGTCCGTCTTTGTCTATTAGTGGTTCAAATTTTATAACTTTTTCTAAATTTTGTTTCATGAGTATGAAAGGATAAAAAAATAAAAAATAAAATAATTTTATCCTAAGTATGCAATGAATCCAGCAGTTGGTTCATATATTGTTCCGTCATTTAGCAATTCAAGTACAACCTTATTGACTTCGTCGACGGAAGTTTTTAACAAAGCGGGAAGTTTAGCAATTTCAAAATGTTTCTGATCTTCTGACTGCATTATTTTAAGCAATTCCTTTTTAACATCTACATTTTCAATTTCTTCAGGAAGTTCTTCTTCCGAACATGCAGCATT
This sequence comes from Candidatus Nanoarchaeia archaeon, assembly GCA_028714375.1. Taxonomy (GTDB): domain Archaea; phylum Nanobdellota; class Nanobdellia; order SCGC-AAA011-G17; family JACPNG01; genus JAQTMY01. The sequence goes on from JAQTMK010000006.1 coordinate 5,992, forward strand.
ATTTGTATACCATCTTAATGCTCGAACTATTGCTCTTGTTTCTGCCATTCTTATCCAGGACTTTGCAATTTCATTCTGAACGTTATCAACTGTTGCATCTCCGTGAGCTGTGAATATTCCGATGAACTTTTTATCTCCATCAATCACCCAGCCTTTTACAACTGCTTTGAATACAGCTGTTTTCTTTTCATAATCTGCGTGAATTAATTCAGTTTCAATTGAGATTAATCCTTTCTTATGCGCAGAATCAAGCAAATCATCAAGATTATTCATCTCATCTTTTGTCGGCTTTTTGAATTCTTTTTTTGTAGGTTCTGAAAAATTTACGTACCTTATATTTGAAACTTTGTTCGTGAAATTATCAAAATCGAATTCAATTGTGTTTCCTTTTTTGATAGTTGTCTGAAGTAATTGTTGCAAATGATCTACTTCACCATTTATGTTGTACCATTTATCAGAATCGTCGCATAAAAATCCAATGCTTCCTTCTTCGAGTTTCTTAACTGAAACTGCAACTATATTTTTTATCATCTTCTCCTCCTTTCACTTTTCTTGGAATATTTTTCAATTTTTATTTTGCAGCATTTTTTATATTCCTTTAATAATTTTGTTTCAGCTTTGAAGAAGTTATCGCATAAGATATTAAAATCATCTATGTTCATTATTCTAACCGTGAGTTCAGCAGAGAAAAAATCTTTTTTTCCTTTCAAATTTTTTAAAAATGTCATCTTCCCAATTTCTATTGGTTCTACTTCAATCTCAATAATTTTTTTATTCATTTTAGAAGCTCCATCAAAATATGATTGTAAAGGTCTTCAATTTCTTGGGGTGTGGCTTCATGATTTCCTATCAATAGCGTTATTCTATCTTTTAGAACTGCCCTGTAAAATCCAGCTGTATCTTTTTTTAGAACTTCAGCATTTTCCAATTCTTTTCCTGCA
>JAQTMK010000007.1 GCA_028714375.1 Candidatus Nanoarchaeia archaeon
GTGAACTTAAGTCCAACTGTAGATGTCCTGTCCATTAAGTCTATCTGAGATGTTCCACAAGATGCAAAATCAAATGCTTTTCTTGCAGCATAGTTTCCTGCTGTAAATGTCATTGCTTTACTTACACACAGATGACACCCTAGATGTGACTGGCTGGATACTGATGCATCTTCTGTACAATATCCATCATACTGTGTTCCACCAAGAGTATCTACAATGTTGGTAGGACATTTACATTCACTGTATCCTACTACTATGTCTTCATTACAAGTCCCTACAAGATCCAAAGCAAGATAATAACTGTCTCCGACTTTGTAAGTGTAAGCTGTTGCATCACATGTTGTTGGAACATATTCACACTTGCCGTCGTTACATACAGATCCAGCTGGACAAGATTTTGTACTAATTGTACACTTATCACTTTCACAGTAATAATCTTTCTGTATGTAGTTGGTTGAACATCCATCGTTATAAGTTCCTGTTGAATCTGTACAAGTTCCGATTGTGTCAAAGTTTTTCTTTCCGTCAGAATCTGAACAGGTTTCTACTGGTTGTTTACATGCTCCATCCTGACATCCTAATGGACATTCAATGAATTCACATTTCTTTGTCTGATTTTCGCAATAATATTCAAGAACACTTGTTGCTGTTTTTGTTCCTGTACATGCTTCAGGGTTTTCATCTACCCATCCACCATCAGGTGCAATTAATTCTATTTCAACAACTTCATCGTTGAAATCCCAATCAGAATGTAAAATAGCACCCTTACCGTGCATCTGATAATTTCCAGGTAAATCTTCAAATCCAATTTTCCATTTCACATCTGAAATCTGTGTAATAATTGCATAGGATTTGTTTGTCCATGGATCTAATTGTCCAATTGCATAATGGTCATAGGTTCCAATGCCCCAAGGATTTCCATAAACTCTTATGAAGAAGTTTAATTTGTCTCCCTGTTTGTAGGTGGTTTCCCATACAGTGTTTTGAGCTAATTTTTTGTTTTCTTTAAAGATTTCTATTGGTTCTGTATCTGAATCCATAAAGAACCCGGATACTAAAGAGGCGCTTGAACCTAGATAAGTAATCTTTAATTTTCCTGATTTAGGAATACTTATTGCATATTCATTGGCACAAATATCTGTGTAATCTTTTGTTTCATAGGTTAATACTCCTTTAAGTGTTGTATCTTTACCATTGTCTGTTTCTTTACATGGTGCGGGAGGAGTATAGGGCTGAACACAGGCTCCATCCTTACAACCAAGACTACATTTTACTGGTTGCTGCTTTGATACATCATTCTTTAAATCACAATACCATTCATGAAGAACATTTGCTTTTTTAGGATTACATGCATCTACCTTAACCTGATTCTGGAAGGTCATGGTCCCAGTTATGTTTATGTTATATCCATTTGGGATTTCTGATTTAGCATCTGTATCTGAACATAATCTTGTACATGCTCCGTTTTCACAAACTCCGGATTTACATTGGTACCAGGTTTGAACTGGAACTTTTTTATTACAATAACTTTCCAATACTCCAACAATTGTTGTTTCTATGGTTCCGTTTTTAGTTTTTTTCTTAACTATCTTATTCTGGCAGGAATCTGTATAATCTGTAATATTCCCCTGATTATCCTGGGCAGTTAGACTGCCGGCAACATATATGTTTTTGCCGCTATCGGTTTCAGAGCAGTTTATGTAAGTTATTTTTGCTTTTGCTGCATATCCTGTAAGATCTTTTCCTATTACTATGGATAAGATAACCAACAAGATTATTAATACCCCAATAAACAGAATTATTTTGAGATTATTTGGGTTTTTGGCTTTAGTTTGTTTGTTTGGTTTTTTTTGAGAATTTTTTCTAACCACTTTTGCACCTCTTCTTAGGATTTTATCTGATTATTATCTATTTAAATATTTTGATTGTTTTCCTTGAATTTAGTTTCAGTGAAATAGATTTATAAATTAAGAAAATCTGATAAATTACGAAAAGGGGGATTAACAAAGGAGGTAAAAATGTTGTTTGGCAAAAAGAAAAAAGAATTTGAGGAAGTTCCAGTCTTAAAACCAAAGGTTGAGAAGAAAGAGGAACCAAAAAAAGTAGTTGATCCATATCTTGAGTATGTTTGTAATTCATGCAGATATAATTTTAGGAGAAAAAGATCTGCAAATGTTGAGGTCTGCCCTTACTGTGGTAAGAAAGCAGTTGAACCTATGAGTAACAGAGGCGCTCAGATAATACTTGATGAAAGTTCTAATAGAATGTTTGATAGATAGTTCTTTTTTTTCTATTTTCTATTTGTTAATTAACTGTTAGTGAAATAAATTTAAATATAGGATAATTATTTTTTATTTCTATGGCAACAAATGATGTAAGAATCAAGTGCAGTCAGTGTGGAAGGTTTGCTATGGCAAGCGAATTTGTTCTTGATCATATATTTAAAAGAATGGTTTGTCCTTCTTGTATCAAGGACAGAAGAGACAGAGAAAAGGTTCACGAAGAATTCGACAAAAGAAAAGAGGTCCCAGAAGTAAAAAAAGAAGAACCTAAAAAACCAATCTGGGATGAACTTGGAATTTCTAAAACCGTTGCTACAAACACAGAAGAAGTTAAACCAAGAAGTCATTCATATCAGGATCCAACAAGATTTAAACAGATAAATGCCTCAATTGCCAACGGGGACAAGGTAAGGTATAAATGCCCTAAATGTAATTTTGAATTTAATTATAATCCCACTACCAAAGTTCCTTCAGACTGTCCTTACTGCAGATTGAAAATCAATTAAGATGACAATATGCACTTTTTGTAAGAAAGAAGTTGATCTGGATAAGTTAAAGAGAGATGGGAAAGGGATGGCCTTTCTTAAAAAAGAAGTTATGTTTATATGTCCTCATTGCGGTTGTGTTTTAGGTTTTGCTAAAAGAAAACCAATTATTACCTAAATTAATTCTATTGCATCATGTTTGCATGCACTTACACATGCACCACAGCTAATACATTCTGATTCTTTGTATTCAACTTTCTTTCCTCTTTTCAATGCATTAACAGGACATACCTCTACGCATCCATTGCAGGCTCCACCGCATCCGCAGCTAGAACATTTTCCATTTTTCCAGCAGCATTTTTTATAATCAATTTTTATTGGCATGAGATTGTTTTAATGTTTCAATATAAAAGGTTTTTGGTAATGTTTATTAACTATTAATTATAAGTTTAGTTTATGTTTAATGATTTAAAAAAAGATTTAGAAAACTTAAAGGATTTAGATAAAGCTAAACTTTTATCTGGTTTTTTTAAGACTGGAAAAGGGCAGTATGGGGAAGGAGATATTTTTTTAGGCATTAAAGTTCCTGACCAAAGAAAATTAGCGAAGAAATATTCTGATTTAAATTTAAAAGATGTTCAGAAATTACTGGAGAGTAAAATTCATGAAGAGAGATTGGTTGCTTTGCTGATTCTTATAATTAAATATAAAAAATCTGAAAACAAAAAAGAAATATTTGATTTTTACCTGAAAAATACCAAGAACATTAACAACTGGGATTTGGTGGATTTGTCTGCCCCAAATATAGTTGGTGATTATCTTACAGACAAGAATAGAAAGATTTTGTATGACTTGGCGAAGTCAAATCATTTATGGGAGAAAAGAATAGCAATAGTATCTACTGCATCATTTATCAGAAAAAATGATTTCAAAGATACAATCAAAATTTCTGAGATGCTAATTGATGACAAACATGACTTAATACACAAGGCAGTGGGCTGGATGCTGAGAGAGGTTGGAAAAAGAAATCAAGACACCCTCGAGAATTTTTTAAAAATACAATACAAGAAAATGCCAAGGACTATGTTAAGATATTCTATTGAGAAGTTTGATGAAGAGAAGAGACAGTCTTATCTTAAATTGTAATATCGATACTTTTTTATATGATTATTATTTATAATTTAAAAAATGGAACCAGATGCTTGGGATAAATACGCAGAAAATTATCATGATGAGATTAGCAGCCCCCTGAGAGAGGGAGTAAAAAATCCTTTACTTAGAGAATTAGACAAGATAGAAAACGCAAAAGATAAAATCATCGCTGACATTGGGTGCGGAAGAGGAGAAATTCTGGATATCTTAGCCACCAAATTCAAGAAAGTTATTGCAATGGATTTTTCACCAGCAATGATTGAGGTAGCAAAAAAACATGTTTCAAAGGAAAATGTTGAATTTTATGTAAGAGACATGAGAGAATTGTCTGAATTCAAAGAAAGTTTTGATGTAATTGTTACAGTCAACTCTGTTTTAATGCCTGATATAAGGGATATTAAGAAAGCACTAAATTCGATTAATGATTGTTTGAAAAAAGATGGATTGTTTTATGGAATTTTTCCTGCAATGGACTCAATTTTATATCAGGGATTTTTGATATTTGAAGAGCAGCTCAAAAAATATGATGATGAAAAGAGGGCATTGAAGAGAGCTAAGAGAATTATTGAGAAAAGGAACTATGATTTTATCAAAGGAATATACACAGAAGGTGAAAATTCACAGAAATTTTACTATGATTTTGAGTTAAAATTAAGGCTAAAAGATGCTGGTTTTAAGTACATTTTACTGTCCAGGGTGCTTTATTCATGGCCCTTAAACGATTTGGGCGAATCTATCTGTTTTCCCGGGAAACCGCCGGTTTGGGACTGGTTTGTGAGTGCTAAAAAATAAGCGTTATCTTTATATAATAATATATATATTCTAATTTTATGAGAAT
>JAQTMK010000008.1 GCA_028714375.1 Candidatus Nanoarchaeia archaeon
TTCAATTTCTTGGGGTGTGGCTTCATGATTTCCTATCAATAGCGTTATTCTATCTTTTAGAACTGCCCTGTAAAATCCAGCTGTATCTTTTTTTAGAACTTCAGCATTTTCCAATTCTTTTCCTGCATTTGCAACTTTGGTTCTTTGGCTTCCTCCGTCTTTCATTAAATAACACATAGTAACTAATTCATTTGTTTTTGCACCTTTTCCTTTTGACTCGAGATATTTTAACATTCTCTTTGCGTCATCACTTAATGTTGAAATGTCTGATAATATTTTTTCTTTTGCTTCGTTTAAGAAATCCTTTTTAATTTTTTCCAAAGGAGCAATTTCATAAACTTTTCCAGAACTTGGAAAAACCAAATTCTTCTCAATAATTTTTCTTATTAATTCTTCTTCATCTATAACTGGATTTGAGTTTGACTTATTAATTGGAATCTTCTGAAGAACACGTATTACAATTTCATCTTCGCTGATATTTGGTTTTTCATTTTTTATTTTATAAATTTCTTGATAAATTGTAGAAATTGTTTCATTAATTTGTTGGAATTTTGTGAACATATCATTTTTGAAGACTATAAAATCTTCTCTCAATTCATTTAATTTTTTATTTTCAGGTACCGAATTGTTAGTTTGTACTTGTTTTTCAGGTACCGAATTTGATATTTCATATGGTGCAAGATGTGTTGGTTGTTCTATTTCTTCAACTTTTAATTTTCCGAGAGAAATATCTTTCGCCCTTTTATCATCTAACCAAACTGGCTGCGCGTAACATTTTTTTACACCTTCACTTGTTGCAACAAAAAACTCTCCTAATTTAAGGGTAGCAATATCTTCACTTTTTGGTTTTGATTTTGAAGGAAGTGGAATTTGATCCAATGTTCTTTCAATTTCATTTTTCTCTCTTTGATAACCGAGTATCCAATTGCTTACTTGTTTAAGGATTGATTTTGAAACACCAGTTATATCTTGGCTGTCTAAGACAAGAAAATTATTATTTGTTGCGCCTTGTCTGATAAATTCTTCAGCAGGTCGCTTGACTGGATTTCCTAATTTCTCTGGCAAATATTTCCAGCATTCAGGAATAAATATCATAACATTTTTTTCTCTTTTTAGAACTTCTTCCAAAACACTCTTGATAATTATTCCCTGTGTTTCTTCCTTAAATCTTTCTAAATCCATAATATTAATTCCATCTTTTATGTCGAGTGTGTGAGATAATGGTGCGTATTGCAATTCAGGAAGAATTTTGTCTAAGTATGCTTGAAGCGTAACTAAAACAGATTTATCCAATTCCCTCAATTTCCCCTCGGATAATGCATTATCAATATTTCTTTTAAATTCAAGAAGATTATTCGCGCCTTTTGAATATTTTATAATCCAACTTCTTTCAAATTTTAATTTTTCTTTTCTCGAAGCTTCAAGTAATTCTGCTGCGTATTCCCAATCAAAACTTTCTTTATAGAAAGGAGGAATTATTGTTCCTTCTGAAATTGCTTTCTCTCCAATTTTAGTTTTGAAAATAATAATCTTTAGTCCGCTTCTTTTTCCTATTCCGATAAGAGCTGTTGTTTTTCCTGATTCATTTGTTAATCCTGTAATAACTGTGTGCGATTGAGGAATTTCTACAACTTCTCCTGTTCCAATTTCGTATCCGAATTTAACTTTATTTCTCATGTTTCACCTCATCCTCTTTTAGAAGATTTTTCTTTAATTCATTCACCCTATTTCTTAAATTATCAAATAAATTAGTTTGTGAAACCTTAAAAGCATCTTTATCTTGAACTGCATCTTCTTCTTCTGTTTGTTTTATTTGTTCTTCTAAAAATTCTAATTCATCAACATCTTTTTTATCGGCAGTTTCTTTTATTGCTTTTATTAAATGATTTTTAGAATAAACTTCAACAGCGTCTCCGTTCTCAAATGCAATTTTATAATTCTCTTTCTTTCCTCTAATAAGCCAAACTACTTTTTTACCATTAGATTCTCTTATTCCTATTTTGTCTGGTAATGGAATTTTTTCTAAAATTTCTTTTTCAATATCTTGTTCAAAATTCAAAGGATTCAGATTTTCACCACAATGGTGGACTTTTGTCTGCTCCGATGAATTTTCTCCCTCGTTAGAGGAAGTGTCAAGGCAAGAAGTTTCAACAGGAGCATTTTTCAGTCCTTCCACTTCTTTCTTCACTTGACTATGATTATCCTCTTTTTTAGATGTGAATTTATCACAAATCAAAAAGCCAGTAATAAATCTTCCTTCTTTCTTTGTTCCAAATACAGGATGACTATCTTCTGTTCTCCCACACTTTTTGCAAATTTCTTCTGTCAACTCCTCTATTTTATTAAAAAAAGTCATTCTTTGACTAACTGCTTCTGACGAACTAAGAGCGACATCCTTATGAGTTTCATCATAAATCTTTTTTATTTTATCAATTATTTCTTCTGTCATTTTTTCTTTTTAGAAACCAAATGTTCCTTTTTCTTTTTTAATTCTTCAACTTGCATTTCTTTTAATAAATTAATAACACCCGCCAAATTAGTAAATTTGAAAAATTGATTGTCTAATTCTTTTTCAAGTTTCTTTATTTGTGAATATATTTCCCCTTTTTCTTTTTTCTTAAAAAATCCTAAAGAATTATGTTTTGCTATTAATTCTTCTATTTCGTTGTAGGTAGTTCTATATTCTTTTCCTGCAGAGATATATTCTTCTTCTAATCTTTCCATTATTTTTTTGTAATTCATTTTTTCCTCCCGCAGAATGCAAGATGAATTTTGAGATTATTTTTTAATGTTTTTTCAGAAGTTCCGGTAATTTTATTTCCACATTTAGGGCAATTAGTTTCACATGTTTCCCTGGTTATTTTTCTTGTTACCCTTTTTTTCTTAATATCCATAATGACTATATGGCATATGCCATTTTTAAATATTTCTATTTTTTACCAAATATCCCAATAACACAAGGATTATACTTTTTTTCAATTCCTCGTCGGATAATATGAATTTCTTTCTTTTCAACGCCTTTTGCAGATTTTGAAATTGCAGAAAAAATGTTTGGAGAATTGGAATAATCTTTTGTTATTCCTTTTGACTTAGTTGAGAAAACCCCTTCATATGGCCCGAATACTTCCTTCCCTCGATTATGAAATTTAAAATCGCTGATATCTTTTTCCGTCATAGGGATTGGATCTGGGTATTTTTCTTCTTCCATTTTATCTCTGTGTTGCTTGAAAAACAAATAACGCAATTAAATTTTTACTCGAGATTTTACTTTTTAGCTAAGTCCGATAATGCATTAATGTCTGCATCAACTACATTTAAGTTTCTTCTAATATCTTCAATTTTAAAAACTATTTCTTTAAATCTATTCCTTTCTTTTTCTCTCGTTGCTTCTGGTTTTGCTTGTAATACTTCTGCGCCTCCAAATATTAAATTATTCATTGTATTATTGACAAAATTTTTTAATCCTTCAGATACAGCAAATAAATTATTCAAATCTTCTTCAATTGTTGATAAATTAAAGTTTTCCTGAGTACTTTGATTACTTACTTTCTTATCTTCCATCATTTTCATTTTCTCCTCCTTTCACTTATATGCGAAGATAATTGCCCTGAGTATTTTGCACGCCCTAACGCCATCGAAGCTAATAATTGAGCTTCATAATCTTGCCTTGAAATTGAATCTTTAAATTTTATGGAACAATTTGTTTGAACAAAAATATGCGCAACTCTATCAAAAAATT
>JAQTMK010000009.1 GCA_028714375.1 Candidatus Nanoarchaeia archaeon
AGAAGGGGAGCTATTTCAGCCAAAACCAACATTTATAAAGATAATAGGTTGAATTTTTTCTATAGTCCCGTAGTGTAGCGGCCAAGCACGTGAGGTTCTGGGCCTTGAAACCCAGGTTCGAATCCTAGCGGGACTATACTAATATATACATAGTAAATAAAAAAAGTTCCTCCGAAGAGGAACCAAACTGGTTATTTGGCATTTATCAGCAGTTCCATCATTACAATAAATTTCTTAAGGTCCAATATTTGTATACGTAATGGCGTACGATCAATCTTTTTACAAAGCTGATAACCTTTCGATTCGAGTCGATCTTCATTCTTAAAATCTTTAAAATTTGCGTAAACAGTATTCACCATAAATGTAACATCAACGATTATCCTCTTTCTTTTAAAGATTATCCTCTTTCTTTTAAAATTTTTAAGATCTTGAACAATCTCCCGAAAAAAAGGAAACATAACCAGCCCTTTAAAAAAAGAATTCAAACGAAGCATTTCTTCAAAAGAATTAAAATCTGAGTTTGTTCTGTACGCTTCAACAACGTTTTCAAAATTAAGTTTCATTTTTTTCCTTTCTCCATGGTTTTCCATGGGTTTTAGATTTAGAGATAGGGTTCTAACTTTTAGACCTCTTTTGAAAACACAAATTTAAGACAACTAAGTCTCATTAATCTGATATTTAAATCTTTCCAAAACATTTTTAAACCTAGCTTAAGCACCAAGAATATGGATTATGAAGAATTACTAAAGAAGGCAAAGAAAGAACTCCCAGAAACAAAAACTAGTGGAGAAAGATTTGAGATTCCTAAAGCAACAGGACATGTAGAAGGGAATAAAACAATAATCAATAATTTCTCATCCATATGCGATATCTTAAACAGGGATTCAAGTTATCTGATAAAATACCTGCAAAGAGAACTGGCAACACCGGCAGTTTTGGACGCAGGAAAAAGATTAGTTTTAGGAAGAAAGATAAATTCAGGTATGATAAATGAAAAGATAGAACAATTTACAAAAACCTTTGTTTTATGCAAGGAATGTGGAAAACCAGACACAAAATTAATAAAAGAAGGCCCGGTTTGGGTACTAAAATGTGCTGCATGTGGTGCAAAACACCCAGTAAAATCAAAAATATGATATATCTAAAATTTCATGAAATAATCCAGGAAGATCTTAAAAAAATAGTTCTAGCTGCAGCAGATGAAAGTCTGATAGGAAAAACAATAAAAGACAGAAACATAGAGATTAATGTTTCAGAAAAATTCTATAAAGGAAAAAAAGTTTCAGAGAAAGAACTTCTGGATTGTTTGGAATCATGTAATTCAGCAAATTTGATTGGAAATGAAACTATTAATGTATTGTTAAAACACAAAATAGTTAAAGAAGAAGATTTATTGAGAATAAATGGCGTCCCCCACATCATCTTATGCTAAAATTCAGAATAATCCTAATTATTACGAGGCAATAATTCAGATCAGACCAAAAAATCAGGATATCCTGGATTTTGTAAGAAAAAGAGTTTCAGAAAGAAAAGATGTTTTTATTTCAAAAGAACTTGAAAGTAAATATGGGTATGACATTTATCTAACCTCTCAGAGATTTGCAAGAAATATTCTGGCAAAAAAGTTAAAACTTCACTACAAAAATGCAGAGATAAAATCCTCAAGAGCATTGCATTCAAGACATAAGCAGACAGGAAAAGAATTATACCGCTCCACAATTTTAATAAGATTAAAAGAGCAACCTCTAGAAGAATGACAGAAAAAACAAAATATTTCTCATATAAAACTGGATGTCCTGCAAAAGGATGCCTGCTGTGTGTAAAAGGTTCTAAATTAGTTTTATTTGTAACAGGGTTATGCAGTAAAAATTGCTATTACTGTCCTTTGTCAGAAGAAAAAAAGAATAAAGATGTTATCTTTGCAAACGAATGGAGAATCAAAAACGATGAAGATATTCTGAAGGAAGCTAAACTCTGTGATGCAGAAGGTGCAGGAATTACCGGGGGAGATCCGTTACTAAAACTAGAGAGGACAATCAATTATATAAAAATGTTAAAAAAAGAATTTGGAAAAAGATTCCATATTCATCTCTACACAATGCCTGAATCAATAGATGAAAATAATCTTAAGAAATTACATGAAGCAGGACTTGATGAAATAAGACTTCATCCAGATTTGGATGATGATAAGAACTGGAAAAAAATTTCTTTGTTAAAAAATTTCGATTGGAGTACAGGGATTGAGATTCCATCCATCCCTGGAAAACAAAAACAAACAGAAAAATTAATTGAATATGTAATTAATCTAAAGTTGGATTTCATAAATATAAATGAACTGGAAATTTCAGATCTAGAAACAAACTCTCTGTCTGATTTGGGTTTCAAAGCAAAAGATGAACTTTCTTATGCTGTTCTTGGTTCTGAAGAGCTTGCTTTAGAATTATTAAAAAAATATGGAGACAGAATAAGCATGTATTTTTGTACTTCTAAACTAAAAGATAGTGTTCAGTTGGCAAAAAGGATTATGAAAAGAGCTAAGAATATAAAGAAAAAATATGACAAACTAACAATTGATGGAACTTTGATCAGAGGCTCAATTTATCTTGAATCTTTAAAACCAAGTTTCGGTTATTATAATAAAATTCAAAATATCTCAGACAATGAAAAGCAAAACATTCTGAAAGAGTTGGAAATTATAAAATCAAAATTAATCAGAGAACTAAAAATTCCAGAATCCTCATTGGACATTGATGAAGTGAAACTAAGATTATTGACAAGCAAGAAAATAGTTGAAATGTTATCAAATAAATTAAAAAAACTAAATCTTGTTCCCGCTATAGTTGAGGAATATCCAACTTGGGACCAAATGGAAATAACTGTCGATTTTCTCTAAAAACAAATGTTTATAAAGCCCTTAAATCCTCCAAATAAAAATGAAACCAAACCATCCAAGAAATTTTGATGAAGAAGCAGAAGGAGAGATATTAACAAGAGTTAGAACTCCAAGAAGT